>JBBSQH010000061.1:0-26699 GCA_038258055.1 Actinomycetales bacterium | reverse complement strand
GCGGGCGCGGCCCGGCCCCGCCGGCGGCGGGTCCGGCCCGCGGGCGGGGGGGGCGGGGCGGGGGGGCGCGGCCGCCGGGGCCCGCTGCGGGGGGGTGTCGGCGGCCGGGGGCGCGGGCGCCGGGCCCCCCCCCCCCCACGACGCCGGTCTGCTGGCCGCCGCGCTGGGTGCACCCACCCTGGCCGCGGCCGGCGCCCGGGTGGACAACGCGTCGCTGCTGCCGCTGTTCGCCGACGAGGCGGGCTCGTTCCACGCCGTCTACCAGCCGATCGTGGACCTGGCCGACCGTCGCACCATCGGCCACGAGTCACTGCTGGGTGCCGTCACCGCCGACGGGTCACCGGTGTACCCGGACCAGCTGTTCCCGGCCGCCGAGGCCGCGGGCTGGACGAACCTGCTCGACCGGGTGGGGCGCACCACCGCCCTGCGGGACGCGGGCGAATGGCTGGGCGACGACCTGCTGTTCATCAACTTCGTCCCCACGTCCATCTACCGGCCCGAGGTCTGCCTGCGCACCACCGAGCAGGCCGCCGCCGCCGCCGGGGTGCGGCTCGACCAGATCGTGTTCGAGGTGACCGAGGGGCACCAGGTGCAGGACCTGGACCACCTGGAGCACGTGTTCTCGTACTACCGCTCGCGCAACTGCAAGGTGGCCCTGGACGACCTGGGGGCCGGGTACTCCTCCCTCAACACCCTGGTCCGGCTGCAGCCGGACGTCGTCAAGCTCGACAAGGACATCGTCCAGGAGCTGCCCGGGCCGGTCGCCTCGGCGGTCGTCGAGGCCATCGTCACCATCGCCCACTCCTACGGCGGGCTCGTCCTGGCCGAGTGCGTGGAGACCGCCGAGCAGGCCACCGCGGCGCTCGAGCTGGGCGTCGACCTGGGGCAGGGCTGGTACTTCGGCCGACCCGGGCGCCCGGGGTGCGAGCGCGAGGCCGTGCCGGCCGTCGAGAGGGCCGCCACCCCGCGCCGCGCCGGAGGCGCCGCCCCCGTCCTGCCCCCCTCCGCGGGACTGCCCACCGACCTGCTGACGCGCGCCCTGGACGGGGCCGTCGGCGGTGTCTCCGTGGTCGACGTGGTCCACCCGGAGATGCCGGCGGTGTTCGTCAACCCCGCCTTGACCCGGCTGACCGGGTACAGCTCCGAGGAGCTCCTGGGTCACAACATGCGGCTTCTCCAGGGGGCCGCCACCGATCCGGAACAGGTCGCCGCCCTGTCCCGCGCGCTGCGTGAGGGCCAGGAGCACCGCACGGTCCTGCGCAACTACCGCAAGGACGGCAGCACCTGGTGGAACGAGCTGCAGGTCTCCCCGGTCCTCGGGCCCGACGGGACGGCGACCCACTACCTCGGCTACCAGCTGGACGTCACGGCCCGGGTCGAGGCCCAGGAGGCGCTCGTGCGCCAGGCGGCGCACGACGGCCTCACCGGGCTGGCCAACCGCACCTCCCTGTTCGAGGGGTTGGAGGCGTCGGTCGCGCGCGCGGGCCGGACCGGTGGCGCCGTCGCCGTGGTGTTCCTGGACCTCGACGGGTTCAAGCAGGTCAACGACACGTTCGGTCACGCCACCGGTGATGCGGTGCTGACGCAGGTCGGGCAGCGGCTGGACGCGGCCCTGCGCCGCGGGGACCTGCTGGCCCGGATCGGCGGTGACGAGTTCGTCGCGGTGCTGTCCGACCTGGACCCGGAGCGGGCGGCGCGGGTGGCCGCGCGGGTGGCCGACGGGTTCGTCCGGTCGCTGGAGCAGCCGCTGACCGCGGGCCCGGTCGAGGTCAGGTTGTCCGGCAGCGTCGGGATCGCCCTGAGCCCGCAGCACGCCCTCAGCGCCGACCGGCTCCTGGCCGAGGCGGACACCGCCATGTACCGCGCCAAGCGCGAGGGCGTGGGCCAGGTGCGCTCCGCACCGGGGACCGTCGCCGGTCGCTGACCGGCCGGTCGCAGAACTCGTGGCCCGCGGCGGCAATCCGCCGGCGGTCGGGCTCCGAACCCCTTCCGACCGCCCACTGACGTGGGGTCACCACACCTGACGGTCCGCCCACAGCGGGACGCGGGTGCGATCGGAAGGATCCTCCCCGATGAACATCTCCCGTACGTTCCTGGCCGCACCGGCCGTCGGCATCGCCGCTCTGCTCCTCACGGGCGCCCCGGCCCTGGCCTCCAGCGCCGAGGCCGGCTCCGTGATGGGCGACCTGAAGCCCGTCCCGCTCAACGACGCCCCCGGTTCCGGCGAGGCGATGATCGAGGTCGAGGGCACCACCCTCAGCTTCACGCTCGCCTACGACGGCCTGCTCGCCGAGGCCCCCCACGCCGCGCACATCCACTACGGCGAGGACGCGATGAACCAGTGCCCGACCGCCGACGCGGACGAGGACTCCTCCGGCACCATCAACACCAGCGAGGGAGCACCGTTCTACGGCGGCATCGTCGTGTCGCTCACCACCGAGGGCGACACGTCGCCGGACTCCGGCCTGGCCGTGGACCGCTTCGGCGTGGGTGACGACGTCAGCTACTCCCGCGGTGACGTCGAGGTGACCGCCGAGGTCGCCGAGGACATCCTGTCCGGCGAGTCCGTCGTCGTCGTGCACGGCGTCGACCACGACGGCTCCGGCGCCTACGACGGCGACACCGTCTCCGACCTCGACCCGTCGCTGCCCACCGAGGCCACCGACCCCGCGCTGTGCGGCGTCGTCTCGGCCTCGCAGATGGACGAGGTGCCCGCGGGTGGCGTCGACACCGGTCAGGCCGCCGTCGGCGGTGCCGACCTCGCCGTCGCGGGTGGCGGCGTGGCCGCCCTCCTCGCCGGTGGCGCGCTGCTCGTCGCGCGTCGTCGCACCGCGACCGAGTCCTGATCGGTCGCTGACATGAGCCAGGACGTCGGGCGGTCGGGCCAGGCCCGTTCCGCCCGGCGTCCCGGCCGGGTCGCCGTCACGGCCCTCGCGGTCGCCCTGCTCGTGGGTGGGGGGACCGCGGTGGCCCTGGGGCTGTCCGACCGGGGCGCCACCCCCACGCCACCGGCGCTCGCCGCCGTCTCGGCCTCCCCATCACCTGCGGCACCGTCACCCGCGGTGCAGCCTTCTGCGTCGTCACCCCCGAGCGCCGCGCCGTCGGTCGCGCCGTCCGTCGCACCGGTCGAGCCGATCGAGGAGGCCGCGCCCGTCGCCGCCCCCGTCTCGGTGTCGATCCCCGCGATCGACGTCAGCTCCGACCTGCTCCACCTGGGGCTGCGGGACGACGGCTCGCTCGAGGTGCCCGAGGGCGACGACTTCGACTCCGCGGCCTGGTTCGACGGCTCGCCCCGCCCGGGCGAGGTCGGGCCGGCCGTGATCGAGGGGCACGTCAGCAGTGCCGCGCGCGGTCCGTCGGTGTTCTTCGACCTGGCCACCCTGCAGGTCGGGGACACCGTCGAGGTCGGCCGCGAGGACGGCAGCGTCGCGACCTTCGAGGTCTACGACCTGCAGCAGTTCCCCAAGGACGCCTTCCCCACCGTGCAGGTCTACGGCCCGACGGAGGGTCCGGAGCTGCGGCTCATCACCTGCGGCGGCACGATCGTGGAGAGCAGCGGTCGGTTCGACGACAACATCATCGTCTTCGCCCGCGAGGTCTGAGCCGTGGCGCTGCTGCCCGCGGCCCTCCACCCCGAGGTCGCGCCACGACGGCACCTCGTGTCGGCTGGACCGCCACGGCGTGCCGTGGCGTCGAGACGAGTGGGGCTCGCAGAGCTGGTCGCCGGTGGCCTGCTGCTGGTCGGTGTCCTCGTCGCCGCGCTGCTGGTCGGCGGCGGACGACCGGTCGCGCCCACGGCCGGCCTGCCCGACGCCGGAGCGGTCACCGGCTGGGGCCAGCCCGTGGTCGACCTGCTGGTCCGGGTGCTGGCGGTGCTCACCGTCGGGCAGCTGACCTACGCCGCGCTGCTCGGGCCGGCCACGGCGACGGGACCTGGCGCCGGAGCGGTCGGGGCCCTGCGGGGCAGCGCCGCATCCGCCGCCGGTTGGTTGTTGGCCGAGGCCGCGGCCCTGGTGCTCACCGCCAGCTCCCTGTACGGGGTACCCGTCACCGACCTGTCGGTGCAGGGCGTGACGGGCCTGCTCACCGGGCTGCCGGTCGGCCGGTCCTCGATGTGGGTCGGGCTGCTGCTGCTCGCGCTGGTGCTCGGCTGCGCGTTCCTGGCCGGGCCTGCGGCGGGGCGGGGTGTGGTCCGTCACGCGGCCCCGGTCCTGCTGCTGCTCGCGCTGGCGGCGGTCGTCGTGCCGGTCGTCCTGGCGGGGCACTCCGCGGCTGCCGCCGACCACGTCGCCGCCGTCGTCTCGTTGTCGGTGCACGTGGTCGCGGCCAGCCTGTGGGTCGGTGGGCTGGTCGGCGTGCTGCTGCACGGACGTGACCGTCCGGCCGTCGTGACCGTGGTGCGACGGTTCAGCGCGCTGGCGCTGGCGTGCGTCGTCCTGCTCACGGTGTCCGGGGTGGTCGCCGCGCTGCTCGTCGCCGGTGCACCGACGTGGTCGTGGACCGGGGAGGGCTGGGTGCGGCTGCTGCTCGTCAAGACGCTGCTGCTGGGGACGCTGGCCGGCCTGGGCTGGTGGCACCGCCGTCGTACCGTCCCCGCCCTGGCGGCCGGGCTCCCCCGCTCGTTCCTGCGCCTCGGCCTGGTCGAGGTCGGCCTGATGGCGGTGACCGTCGCGGTGTCCGTGGCGCTGGCCGCCTCCCCGGCCCCGAGCCCGACCGACGAGGTCCCGGACGCGGGTGGCGGGCCGGTGACGGCGGAGGGCGCCGAGGCCGGTCCCGGGCGCGCGGCGGCAGACGGCTCGGCCGCTGACAGCTCGGACCCCGACAGCTCGGCCCCCGAAGGCGCGGCCCCCGACAGCTCGGACCCCGACGGCGCGGTCGCCGACGGCGCGGTCGCCGGTCAGGACGCTGGCGACCAGGGCGGGGCCGAGGACATGAGCGGCCACGACCACGGGGACCTCTCGGTCTCCGTCCTGGTGGACGCCGAGCGGTTCCACGTCGCGGCGCCGGTCCGGCCGGGGCAGCCGGTCACGGTCTACAACAGCAGCGACGAGGCGGCGACGATCACGGCCCTCGACGACGCCTTCGACGTCCAGGTGCCGGCCCGGACCTTCATCACCTTCGAGGCACCGGCGACGGCGGGGGAGCACCCCTTCGTCAGCCGGGCCGACGGTGCGGACGTCGACGGGTTCGCCGACGTCCTGCAGGTGCGCGCAAGCGGCTGAGGGGACGAGGATGACGGCCGTGCCCCAGACCAGGGTCGGCATCTCCGGCTGGACGTACCCGCCGTGGCGCGGGGTGTTCTACCCGCCCGGGCTGCGCCAGGCCGACGAGCTGTCCCATGCGGCGTCGCGGCTGCGCACCATCGAGGTCAACGGGTCCTTCTACGCCCTGCAGAAGCCCGACAGCTACCGTGCCTGGGCCGCGGCGACCCCCGACGACTTCGTCTTCTCGGTCAAGGGACCCCGCTTCGTCACCCACATGAAGAAGCTGACCGACGTGCGGGTCCCGCTGGCCAACTTCCTCGGCTCGGGCCTGCTGGCGCTGGAGCACCGGCTGGGCCCGCTGCTGTGGCAGCTCCCGCCGACGCTGGGGTTCGACGTCGAGCGGATGAGTACGTTCTTCGGCCTGCTCCCGCGCACCACTGCGGCGGCCGCGGCCCTGGCAGGTGAGCACGACCAGCGCCTCGAGGGGAGGGCCTGGACCACCACCGAGGAGGACCGGCCGCTGCGGCACGCCGTCGAGGTCCGCCACGACAGCTTCGCCGTCCCGGCCTTCGTCGACCTGGCCCGCGCGTACGGGGTCGCCCTGGTCACGGCCGACACCGCAGGCCGCTGGCCGTTCCTGGACCACGAGACGGCGGACGTGGCCTACGCCCGGTTGCACGGCGACGCCGAGCTCTACGTCAGCGGTTACGACGACGCCGCGCTCGACGCCTGGGCCGAGCGGGTCCGCGGCTGGCAGTCGTCCGGCCGCGACGTGTTCGTCTACTTCGACAACGACGTCAAGGTCCGGGCCCCGTTCGACGCCATGGCCCTGGCGCAGCGTCTCGGCGTCGGGGCGTGACGCGAGGCCGTCAGGTCCGGTCGGGGACCTCGGTGTGGAACCGGCGGCCGGTGACGGCGGACGGCTCCACCCGGACGAAGCGGGGCTTGGGCGAGGCGTGCCACGGCGACAGCGGCAGGCCCATGGTGTCCAGGACGTCGTACAGCTCGGTGACCTCACGTGCCCGGCCCTTGACCACGACGCTCCACGCCTGGCCGGACGCCGGGTCGTAGCCGTCGACCTCGAAGGCCACCGGTCGCCCGGCTGCGGCGGACAGCTTGGTCCCCTCGGCGGTGCGGAACACCAGGCTGCCGTGGTCCACGACGTGGTTGACCGGGAACACGTCCGGCTCGTCGTCGACCGACACCGCCAGCCGACCCACCACGGCCTCGCGCAGCAGCACCCAGCACTCGGACTCGCTCAGCTCCACCGGCGGTCGCGTCGTAGTCCCCATCGTCCGACCGTGCCCCCGTCGACGGCGACGGGCCAGGGACGAAGGTCCCTGGCCCGGTCGGGTCTGCGGTGGTCAGGCCGGGTCGAGGAGCGAGTCCAGGACCTCCTGCTCGCGGGCCATCCAGCGGGCGGTGTCCTTGCGCGCCTTCTCCACCTCCTTGTCGGTCAGGTGGTGGGCGCCCTTCTCGTCGATGCGGGCCACGTCGATCGGCCCGCCCACGCTGGGAGAGGTCTCGGCCAGGGCGTCCAGCACCCGCACGACCGCGACGACGCCGTGGTCGACCGACCGCTTCGTCATCCGGAAGTGGCTGAGCAGCGCACCCGCCTGCTGCGCCATGGCGGCCCCGGAGCCGATGGCGTGGAACCCGACGTCGTCGTAGCGGCCGATCAGCCCGTTGGGGGTGATCTCCACGATCCACCGTTTGCCGTCGTTCATGCCGGCGGCCAGCACGTACGCCGACACCCCGCCGCCGTCGCCCTCGCCGGGCACGTCCTCGATGTAGTTGGCGTAGTGCTTCTTGAGGATCGGGACCACGCGCTCCTGGATCTCGTCCCCAGGGTTCGCCGCCCCGACGATGGCGGCCGCGTCGCCGTCCAGGATGGGGCGCAGGTCCTCCAGCACACCGCGGGCGCCACTGCCGCCCCAGGCCGCGTGATCGCCCATCGGGTGGAGCTTCTGCGCGGGGAAGCTCATGCCGCGGCTGCTCTCGGTGATCTGGGAGTCGGAGCCGATCACGACCCCGTCGGAGCAGACGACAGCGAGGACGACGGTCATGGAACCTCCAGTGACGAGCGGGACGGACGGGCACGGGGTACCCGGTTGGCACGACGACGACACCCGCCAGGAGGTCGTGGGCCCCCCGCCGCGGGCCGGTCGGCGCGCTGCGTGGTGAGATTGGCGCGGCGTGCGAGCGGTGGCGCCGGGACGACCGGGAGGTCATGTGAGCGACGGGATGCGGGTCTGCGCGGTCGAGGAGATCGACGACGGCGGGGTACGGCTCGTGCCGCGCGACGTGGTCGGCACCGGTGACGACGTCGCCGTGTTCAACGACGAGGGCTCGTTCTACGCGCTCGACGACACCTGCACCCACGCCCTGGCGTCGTTGGCCGACGGCTGGGTCGAGGACGGGACCGTCGAGTGCCCCCTGCACGCGGCCCGGTTCTCGCTGGCCACGGGCGCAGCGCTGTCCCTGCCGGCGACCAAGGCCGCCCGCTGCCACAAGGTGCAGGTGCGCGACGGTGCCGTGTGGCTGTTCCCGGGCGAGGCGCCCGACGGCCAGGCCTGAGCCCCGTGCCCGGCGTCTCTGACGCATCCGTCGAGGTTGCTCCGGCCGGCGCGGTCGCGGTCGTCGGGGGTGGGGTCGCGGGGGTCAGCACGGTGGCCGCCCTGCGGCGCCTCGGCCACACCGGCCGGCTGGTCCTGGTCGACGCCGGGGCCGTGCTGCACGACCGGCCGCCGCTGAGCAAGGCCTACCTGGCGGGCACGGCGACCGAGGGCGAGCTCGGGCTGTACCCCGCGGAGTGGTTCACCGAGCACGACGTCGAGGTGCGGCAGGGGGTGCGGGCGGTCGCGCTGGACCCGACGGGTGCCGGGGTCGGGCTGTCGGACGGGACCACGGTCGACGCCGACGCGGTGGTCCTGGCCCAGGGGGCCTCCGCGCACCGTCCGCCGTTCGCCGGCGTCGAGCTCGCGACCGTCCTCAGGACGCTGGACGACGCCCGCGCCCTGCGGGACAGGCTGCGGCCCGGGGCGCGGCTCGTGGTGGTGGGGGCAGGTCTGGTGGGGGCCGAGGTGACCGCCACGGCCGTCTCGCTCGAGGTGACCGTGACCCTGGTCGACCCCGACCCCCTCCCGCTGGCCGCGGTGGTGGGTCCGGAGGTGGCCGGGCTGCTGCACGCGGACCACGCCCAGCACGGCGTGAGCGTGCTGCGCGACACCGTCACCGCCGTCACGGCTGTCTCCGAGGACGCCGGTGGGCTGCTGGTCCGGCTGGCCGGCGGTGCCCTGCTGCCGGCCGATGCCGTCCTGGTGGCCACGGGGATGGTGCCGGTCGACGACCTGGCGCGGTCGTCCGGCCTGCTGCTGGCCGACGGGGGCGGGGTCGTGGTGGACGACCGGCAGCGCACCTCCGCCCCGGCCGTGCTGGCCGTCGGTGACGGCACCCGACGACGCCACGACGGCGTGGTCGCGGCACCGGGCGGGCACTGGGACGCGGCGCGGCTGGACGGCGAGACCGCCGCGGCGGTGCTGCTGGGGCTCGAGGTGCCCGACCGGGGTGCGCCGTGGTTCTGGACCGACCGCTACGACCGGCACGTCGAGGTCGTCGGCGACCCGACGGCCGGCACCCGCACGGTCGTCCGCGGTACCCCGGGCCAGGGACCGGCCGCGTTCCTCGGCTGGCGTGACGGCCGGCTGACCGGGGCCGTGAGCATCGACGACCCGCGCACCGCCCGGGCGGCCAGGCGCCTGGTCGCCCGGCAGGTCGCCGTCGACCCGGACGTGCTGGCCGACCCCGCGGTGGACCTGCGGGTGCTGCTGCGCGGCTGAGCGGGGCCGGGACGGACCCGACCGGACGAGGACCGACCCGGCCGTCAGCCGCTGGGGCCGAACCGTTCCACCCGCACCGTCCGCGGGTCCACGCCCAGGCCGACGAGCAGCTGTCCGGCGTGCTCGGCGAAGCCCGGTGACCCGCACACGAAGACCTGCTGGTCGGGGCGCAGCAGCGGCGCCAGGTCGGCCTCGACCAGCCGTCCGGCGGGTCGGCCGGTCGGTGACGGCTCGCCGGACAGGGCGACCACCTGGCAGCCGCCCACGAGCTCTTCGGCGTAGGGCAGCCGGTCCGCGGTCCGGGCGGCCGCGACCAGGCAGACGTCGTCGGGCCGCTGCTCGGCCCGGGCGTGACGCAGCATCGACACCAGCGGCACCACCCCGCTGCCCCCGCCCACCGCCAGCAGCGGGTGCACGCCGTCCCAGACGAACCAGCCGCCGATGGGGCCGCGCAGCTCGAGCCGGTCCCCGGGCTCGACCACGTCGGCCAGGAACCCCGACACCTCCCCGTCGTCCAGCCGTTCCACGTAGAGCTCGACCAACGGGTCTCCGGGGTCGGAGGCCACCGAGTACGAGCGCGAGGCGGTGTAGCCGTCCTCGGCGCGCAGGCGGACCACGTAGTGCTGCCCGGGCACGTGGTCGTCGCGCGCGTCGACCGCCAGGCGCAGCACCACGGCCCCCGGCCCCGGGCGTCGGACCTCCTGCACGGTGCCCGTGGTCCAGCCGCCCGTGGCCCACCCGCCGGTGCCCGTCGGCCCCGTCGGCTCGCTCGTCCCGGTCACGTCAGTCCCCCTGGTACCGCTGCTCGCGCCACGGGTCCCCCCGGTCGTGATAGCCGTTGCGCTCCCAGAACCCCGGCTCGTCCCGGTCGAGCAGCGTCAGCCGGGTGATCCACTTGGCGCTCTTCCAGAAGTACAGGTGGGGCACCAGCAGGCGGACGGGCCCGCCGTGCTCGGTGGGCAGCGGACGTCCCTCGTGCTCCCAGACGACCCACGCCTTGCCCCCCGTGACGTCGGCCAGGGGGAGGTTGGTGGTGTAGCCGGTGGTCGACGTGGCCAGGACGAAGCGCGCCAGCGGCCCGGGCCGGGCCTGCTCCAGCAGGGTGTCCACCGACACCCCCGCGAACCAGGTGCCGAGCTTGGACCAGGTCGTCACGCAGTGGATGTCGCCGTGGTACTCCGACCGCGGCAGGGCGTGGATCTCCTCCCAGGTCCAGGACGCCAGCCCGTCGACCAGGCCGTCGACGGTCATGGTCCAGCTGTCCAGGTCGACCCGGGGGGTGAGCTCGGCCGTCAGCACCGGCCAGCCGGACCCCGTGTCGTACTGCCCCGGGGGCAGCCGCTCGTCAGCCGGTCGGCGTCGTGCCCCGAACCCACGCGTGATGGCCATGGCGTCCTCCCGAGAAGCTGCGACCGCACCCTGGGCCCAGCCTGCCCGACGTTTCGTGCCCGGCGCTACGGGTACCTCAGGCCCACCCTGCCGCGAGGAGAACCACCATGAGCCAGGACGACGCGACCAGGCCGGACGGGTCCGCCAGACCGGCCGAGCCGGTCGATCCCGTCGAGCCGGAGCCGGCCGACGACCGGACCCGACCGATGCCCCGCCCGGAGCGGGCGCTCGAGCCGGAGCGCGACCGGCCGCCGGTACCCCCGGTCCCCCCGCCGCCCGCCGCTCCCGTCCGCCCCAGCGAGCGACCGCCGACCGACCCCCACGGCCCGGGCACGACGTTCTTCACCAACCACCCTGACGACGTCGCGGCCCGCGAGAAGGACGCCTACGGCGGCGTTCACGTCGGGTCCGCGTTCTTCGGCTGGCTCGTCGCGGTCGGTCTGACCGTGCTCCTGCTCGGGCTGCTGGGCGTGGTCGGGGTCGTCCTGGGCGTCACCACCGGGGTGCAGGGCGACGGCACCGTCCCCGCGGAGGACCTGTCGACCGCGGGAGTGGTCGCCCTGGTGGGCGTGGGCGTCGGACTGTTCCTGGCCTACGTGGGCGGGGGCTACGTGGCGGGCCGGATGGCCCGCTTCGACGGGCTCAAGCAGGGCCTGGCCGTCTGGCTCTGGGCCGTCGTCATCTCCGCGGTCCTGGCCGGCGTGGGCTACCTGGCCGGGGACCGGTTCGACGTCCTGTCGCAGGTCGAGGGCGTCGGGCTGCCGGTCAGCACGGCCGACCTGACCACGGCCGGCGCAGTCGCGGCCGGCGCGGTGCTCGTCATCACGCTGCTGGGTGCCCTGCTCGGGGGGGCGGCCGGCACGCGGTACCACCGCAAGGTCGACCGGGTCGGTCTGCTCAACGACCCGGCGCCCGGCGAGCCCCGCTGACCCGGCAGGCCTCGACGGCCAGGGGCGAGACCGGGGGCGGGCGGCCGGCCGGCCGACCCACGAACCAGCCCTGACCCAGGTCGACCCCCAGGTCGGCCAACGTCTCCAGCTCCTCGACGGTCTCGATCCCCTCCGCGCACAGGTCGGTCCGCGTCTGACGGCAGAACGACGCCATGGCCTCGACCAGGGCGCGCTTCTCGGGGCGGTCGTGCACGTGGTGCACCAGCTCGCGGTCGAGCTTGACGATCTCCGGCCGCAGCCGCACCAGCCGTCGCAGGCCGTCGTAGCCGGCCCCCGTGTCGTCCATCGCCACCCGGGCCCCGCGTCGGCGCAGCCCGGCCAGCAACCGGTCCAGCTCGGTCAGGTCCAGGCGCGAGTCCTCGGTGACCTCCACCACGACGTCGGTCAGGTCGCCGCCCAGCGCGTCCAGGACGGCGGGGCTCCCCAGCACCGAGGGGCTGACGTTGACGGTCAGGTAGGAGCCGGCGGACGGTTCGTGGCCGGCACGGGCGAGGCCTATCGCGCGGGCCTCCAGGGCCGGCCCGTGGCCGCCGTCGCGCGCGAGGGCGAACCACTCGCCCACCTGCCGGTGGTCCCGTCCGGGGAACCGGGTGAGCGACTCGTGCCCGACCAGGGAGCCGGTGGACAGCCGGCAGATCGGCTGCAGCACCGTGGTGAGCGCGAACGGGTCGGCCAGCACCTGCTCGACGTCGGCGAGGGCCTTGCGGGGATCCGCCAGCGACACGTCGACGTCGAACGCGCGGACGCGGTTGCGCCCGTCGGCCTTGGCCCGGTACATCGCCAGGTCGGCCTCGTGGAGCAGGGTCTCCAGCGACACCCGCCCGACCGCGACCGAGCTGCCACCGCTCAGGGAGGACCGGACCGGTCGTCCGAGGAGCACGACGGGCGCGGTCATGGCCTCGGACATCCGGCGCAGGACCGTCATCGTCGCGGCGGTCGTCGCGTCCGGCATGAGCACCCCGAACTCGTCACCGCCGAGCCGGGCCACCAGGTCGCCCGGACGGGCCGCGGCGGTGAGCCGGGCCGCCGCCAGCTGGAGCATCTCGTCCCCGGCCCGATGCCCGAGCCGGTCGTTGACGTCCTTGAGGTTGTCGAGGTCGAGGACGGCCACCCCCAGGGGGCGCCCGGTGGCCTCCGCGGTCTCGGCCATCGCCCGGCCGCGCTGCATGAACAGCGCACGGTTCGCCAGGCCGGTCAGGTCGTCGTGGTAGGCCATCCGGCGCAGGTCCTGCTCCAGCTGGCGCTCGGCGGTCCGGTCCCGGAAGCTCCACACCCGGCCGACGACCTCGCCGTCGATCCGCTGGGGCTGGGTGTAGCGGGAGAACACGCGCCCGTCGGCGAGCTCGATCTCCTCGGTGGCCACCTCCTCGGGGTGGGCGTACAGCTCCTCGACCCGGGCCAGGAAGCCCTCCTGGTCCTTGACCTGGCTGACGACGAACGCCAGGACGGGGCGGTCGTCGGCCCCGGCGGACGCCCGGGCCAGCTCCGGGGGCAGCCGCCACATCTGGGCGAACTTCTCGTTGCGGCCGACCACGACCTCGTCGAGGTCCACGACCAGGAGGCCGTCCGCCGTGGAGTCCAGGGTCGCCGCGAGCAACGACAACGAGGCGGCGAGCTCGCCCTCGGCGTCCGGCCGCCGCCTGCGCAGGAGCGACGCGGTCGTGCCGCGGCGCGGGGGCCAGGAACGGAAGGCCATGTCAGCTCCTCGGGCGAGGTCTGCGAACGGTATCGGCCGCAGCGGCCCGTGTCCTGGGTCGTGGGAAGCCTCCTCACGTGGCCCGGGGCGGACGCTGCGGCCAGGCCGGCGGGTCGGTGCTCGTGCGCCGCAGGTGCCAGCGCCGCATCCGGGCCAGCAGCCGGACCGCGAAGACGGACGCGGCGACCAGCACGCTCGCGGCCACGCCCCACAGCCCGGCCTGCCACAGCAGCACGACCGCCACGCTGCCCGCCAGGGACGGCAGCGCGTAGATGTCGTCCTGCAGGACGACGGGGACCTGCCCGGACAGCAGGTCGCGCAGCACCCCGCCCCCGATGCCGGTCAGCAGGCCCAGGAACACCGCGGCCAGCGGTGGGGCGCCCGCCGTGAGCGCCGTCACGGCCCCGTTGACGGTGAACAGCCCCAGGCCGCCCGCGTCGAGGACCAGCACCGCCCGCCGGAAGCGGTCGACCCCGAGGTCCCAGTAGAACGCCACGACGCCGGCGAGGGTGCCCAGGCCGAGCGCCCACACGTTGCTCAGGTTGGCGGGCGGGGTCGCCCCCAGCAGGACGTCTCGGATCACCCCGCCGCCGAGCCCGGCGACCAGGGCCAGCACCACGGCGCCGAACAGGTCCATCCCGCGCCGGGCGGCGACCAGCCCGCCCGACAGCGCGAACACCGTCACCCCCAGGAGCTCGGCGACGTCACCGGCCACGCTGCACCTACCTCACTGGGTCCTGCCCCGGGCTCGTACCGTTTCGGTGCCGAGCGGATCGGGTACCAACCCTGGCGTACTGGAGGTGCGAGTGGACGGCGAGGGCACCACCAGGGTCTCGGGCGACGGCGCTGACCCCCGACCCGGGGACGCGGGGCAGGTCGTGGCCGGGCGCTACCGGCTGGGTCCGCTGCTGGGCCGGGGCGGGGTCGCCGACGTGCACCGGGCCAGCGACGACCTGCTGGGCCGCGAGGTCGCCGTCAAGCTGGTGCGGTCCGAGCAGCCCGACCCCGCGGCCCTGGAGCGGTTCGCCGCCGAGATGCGCACGCACGCGGGCCTCAGCCACCCCAACCTCGTGACGGTGCTGGACGCCGGGACCGCGGGCGCCCGGCCGTTCCTGGTCATGGAGCTCGTCGAGGGTCGGACCATGGCCGTCACGGCCGGCGACCCGTGGACCACCCCGGTGGTGGCCCGGGTCGGGGCCGAGATCGCGTCGGGTCTGGCGCACGTGCACGAACGGGGCGTGGTCCACCGTGACCTCAAGCCCGCCAACGTCCTGATCGGGGACAACGGCCGCGTGGCGCTGTCCGACTTCGGCATCGCGCGCCTGATGGAGGTGGACCACGGTCACACCGCGACGGGGTTCACGATCGGCACGGCCGCCTACTTCGCGCCCGAGCAGGTGACCGGCAGCACCGTCACCCCGGCGGCGGACGTCTACTCGCTGGCCCTGGTCCTGCTCGAGGCGCTGACCGGGGAGCGGGTCTACCCCGGCCCTCCCACCCAGGCCGCCCCGGCACGGTTGCAGCGCCCCCCACGGCTGCCCGACGGCCTGCCGCAGGAGCTGAGCGACCTGCTGCGGCGGATGACGGCGACGGAACCCGAGGACCGGCCCGGCGCCGTCGAGGTGGCCGAGGTCCTCCGGCAGCTCGGCGGCGCGCCGGACAGCTCGTCCGGGACGGCGACGCCACGCCCCGCCGTGCCCACCGACGCCACGCGAGTGATGCCGGTTCTCGCCGCCGACCCCCCGCGCCCGCCGGCCCGCCCGCCGACCGAGGCCCGGGTCATGACGGGCACCCGGCGTCCGTCGGCGGCCCACGGCGTGAGGGTCGGCACCCACCCGCCGGCCCCGGTCCGGGCCCCCGCCCGGGCGGCCCGGCCGGTGCCCGGCGACCTGGGACGTCCTCGGCGACGGCGACCGAGCCCGGTGGTCATGGCCATGCTGGTCGTCCTGCTCGTCATCGCCGCGATCCTGACCTGGACCGTCCTGGACGCGACGCGGACCGCGGCGGTCGACCCCGCCGTCGGCGACCAGCCCCTGGAGGTCCTGATGGAGGACCTGGACCGGGCGGTGAACGGGTGACCGGGCCCAGCCGGTGTCGGGCGGCGCTCGTCGGGGTCGGGCTCGTCGCCGTGCTCCTGGCCGGGTGCGGGGCGCAGGCCGCACCCGTCTCGGAGGACCTGCCCGAGGCGGGTGAGCTGCACACGCAGGTGGTCGAGGCGGTCGCGGCCGAGGACTGGGAGACGGCCCGGTCGTCGCTCGCGGCGCTCGTCGAGGTGAGCGAGACCGCCCGGGCCGACGGCGTGCTCGACGACGCCCGGGCCGACCTGGTGGTGGCGGCCGCCGAGGCGGTGGCCGCCGGGCTGCCGACCGAGGAGCCCACCGCGCCGACGACCGCGGGCGGCGACGGGCCGGCCGAGGGTTCCTCCGACGCACCGGGGGGCGAGGACCAGGGCGGCGACGAGCCGGGATCCGGTCCCGCCGAGGACCGGACCGAGGGCGAGGAGCCCGACCGGACCGCCGACGAGGACCCGGCCCCGCCCGAGGACGGCAGCACCTCGGGAGACGACGGCGACGGCGGTGCTGACGGCAGTGGAGACGGCGGTGCTGACGGCGGTGGTGACGGCGACGAGCGGGACGGCGGCGACGGCGACGGCGACGAGCGGGACGGCGGCGACGGCGACGAGGGCGGCGGCGACGAGGGGGACGGTGATGACGCGGGCGACGGGCCGGGCGGCGGTTCCGGCCGGGGTCCGGAGCCGCGCGGCGGGCCGGCTCGCGACGAGGGGTGAGACGCCGCAGCCGTCGCCGACCCTGCTGGACGGCCGGTTCGCCTGCTGTTCACGAGTTTGTTGCTGAGAGGGGTACACCCGCCCTCCGTGATGGGCATATCCTCACGATGACTTTCGTGCGTGCAGCAGGACTTGGAGGGGCGGATGCCTTCGGCAACGGGGACCGGGGGTGGTGGTGCCGGTCGCAGGCGCCTCCGCCGGACGTCCAGGGCTCCCCGCGCGGCGCGCACCCTCGTGGCCGTGCTCGGGGTCAGCTGCATCGCCCTGACGGCCGCGTTCGCCGACCCGTCCGGTCTCGCGCCGCAGGCCCCGTCCGACGTCTTCGCCGCCGGTGAGGGCGGGCTGGGGCGGCTCGACACCGGCGGCGGTCCCACGACGCAGCGCCCCGACGGCCCGACGGCGGGTTCGGCGGGCACGCTGGCCTCGTCCCTGCCGGACGCCGACCTGGAGGGCCTCGACGAGTACGGCGACCCGTTCTCGGACCCGTTCGCGGACGAGCTCGACGCGCTGGGCGGGGAGTACCTCGCGTCGGCCGTCCCGTCCGGCCTCGCGACCGGCGACATCCCGGCGGCCACGTTGCGGGCCTACCGGTCCGCCGCCCAGGTGCTCGCCCGCGAGCAGCCCGCCTGCGGCATCGACTGGGCGCTGATCGCCGGGATCGGTCGTGTCGAGTCCAACCACGGCCGGTACGGCGGTGCCACGGTGACCGCCGACGGCCGCTCCGTGCCCGGGGTCCTGGGCGTCCGCCTGGACGGGTCGCTGGCGGGCACGATGGTCATCCGCGACACCGACGGCGGCGCCCTCGACGGCGACACGCAGTTCGACCGCGCGCTCGGCCCGATGCAGTTCCTGCCGGGCACGTGGCAGCGCTGGGGCAGCGACGGCGACCGTGACGGCGTCGAGGACCCGCAGGACATCGACGACGCCGCCCTGGCCGCGGCCCGGTACCTCTGCTCGGGCGACGGCGGTCTGGACCAGCCCGGCCCCGCGGCCGCCGCGGTCCGGCGCTACAACAACTCCACCGAGTACGTCCAGCTCGTGCTGGCCACCGCGGCGAGCTACCGGGACGGTGGTCCGTCGGCCTTCCCGGACGCCGGTTACGGGGACGCGACCTACGACGAGCCGTACTACCCGACGGCCGACGGGTACCCAGGGCCGGCCGGCTGGTCGCCGCCCCCCTCGAGCGCTGTGGGCGGCAGGCCGGGGGCGGGGACGCCCGGACCGGTCTTCACGCCCGGCACGGGGGCGACGCCCGGTCCGTCGCGCACCGATCGCCCGCTCCCCACCCCCTCGGCGACGGTGACGCAGCCGCCGACCGCGTCCCCGACGCGGCCGCCGACCAAGCCCGCGACGACCGTGCGACCCACCCCGAAGCCGACCCCCACCCCGCCCCCCTCCAGCGGGCCCACCAGCCCGTCGACGCCGTCGCCTTCGCCGACGCAGCCGACGGACCCCCCGACGACGGCGGAGCCGAGCCCCGAGCCGAGCGAGCCCAGCGCCGAGCCGAGCGAGCCGACCACCGAGCCGAGCGAGCCGCCCGCCACCTGCGAGCCCGTGCCGACCGACGGCGAGTCCCCGCCGCCGTCGACCGACCCGGAGGGCGCGCCCTGCCTCCCGCCGTGCACCGAGCCCGACCCGTCGCCCACGGACGCCGAGCCCGCGGCCGACTGCGACCCCGAGCCCGGTACCGAGCCGTCCGGCACCCCGACGACGCCCCCGGGCGACTGAGCACCACGAACAGCCCTCCTGCGACCGGCGACGCGTCGGGTCGTCCCCGCCCGGGGCTGCGCTGGTTGGACGTCGTCGGCTACCTGACCCCGGGCGAGCACGACACCGCGGCGGAGGCGGGCATCGGGCTGCCCGCGCTGCGGAGTGCCGGGGCCCGGCACGACCGCCCCACCCGTCAGGTCCTGGGCGAGGACCTGCTGGTCGCGCTCCGGCCGGCGACCTACGACGAGCAGCAGGGCACCGTGCACCTGGGCCACGTCGTGCTGGTGATGTCGTCGGGCGCGGTCCTGGTCCGTCACGAGGACGGCCCGGACGTGGACGCGGTGCGCGAGGTGCTGCGGGCGTACCCGCACCCACCGGCGACGCCCGGCTGGTGCGACGTGCTGGCGGCCACGGCGTGGCTGGTCGTGCAGGGGTACGCCGAGGTGCTGGACCGCATCGACGACGACATGCGGGAGGTGGAGTCGGCCGTGTTCGGCGGGGCCGCCGAGGCGCCGCGACGGATCTACGAGCTGTCGCGCGAGGTGATCGCCCTCGAGCGCGCCACCCACCCGCTCGTCGACGTTCTCGAGCCTCTCCCCGAGCAGGCCCAGCGGGACAGCGGCCGCGCTGGAGCCCAGCGCCTGCGGGCCGTGGCGGAGCGGGCGCGGCGGGTCGTGGACCGGGTCGACGCGCTCCGGGCGGCGCTGTCGGACATCCTCATGGTGTCGGCCAGCCTGGTCGCGCAGGAGCAGAACGAGCGTGCCGCCGAGCTGGCCGAGATCGGGGTCCGCCAGAACGAGCAGGTCAAGCGGATCTCGGCGTGGGCCGCCATCCTCGTCGTCCCGACGCTGGTGACCGGCATCTACGGCATGAACTTCCAGCACATGCCCGAGCTCGGCTGGCGCTACGGCTACCCCGCCGTGCTGGGGCTCATGGCCGCGCTCTGCGTCGGGCTGTACGTCGTGTTCCGCCGTCGTGGCTGGCTCTGACCCCGCGCCACAGCCCCGGGGGCCGGTCGGGTGTCGGCGCCTCAGCGCAGCCGCTGCACCGTGCCGGCGACCACCAGCTCGACCCGCTCGCTCGCCGCAGCCACCGCGGCGTTGAGCCGACCCAGCTCGTCACGGAACACCCTCCCGGACCAGGTGGCCGGCACCACCCCGGAGCCCACCTCGTTGCTGACGGCCACCACCCGCCGCGGCGTGGACCGCCAAGCCCGGAGCACGTCGGCGGCCCGCTCCCGGTAGACCTGCTGCGCGTCGCCGTCGTGCCACCGCTCCGGGTCCCACGCGCCCGCCCGGTCGAGGGCGTCGGTGCACCACAGCGCCAGGCAGTCGACCAGCAACGGCGGTCCGTCCTGCTCCAGCAGGGCCACCAGGTCGGTCGACTCGACCGTGCTCCAGCCCTCGGGACGGCGTCCCCGGTGCAGGGCGACGCGGGCCTGCCAGTCCGCGTCCCCGTCCCGTGTCCCCGCGGTCGCCACGTAGACGACGTCGTCGTGGTCCGCGAGCAGCTGCTCGGCGCGGGTGCTCTTGCCCGAGCGGGCCCCACCCAGCACCAGCGTCCGTCGAGGGACGCCGGGGGCGTGGGGGGCGTAGGGGGCCGGTCGCGTGCCCACGACCGTCGACGCCCCCAGGGTGACCCGGGTCCCGTCCGACCGTGCCTCTGCGCCCCAGGCCGCGAGCCGCGCGGCGAGCTCGTCGGTGGGCGGGTTGTGGTGGGACAGGTGCGTGGCCAGGACGCGGGTCCCCGCGGTGACCGCCCCGACGCGTCGCAGCTCGGCCAGCTGGGCGGGGAAGGTCACCAGGTCCAGGTGGGCGGTCCCGTGCGTGGTCAGGTCGCCGAACGTCTCCTCCAGCACGAGCAGGTCGTAGCCGCGACCTCGTACCCGCTCCAGCGCGGCGGGGGACAGCGGGCCGGTGTCGGTGGCGTACAGCAGGGACGTCCCGTCAGGGCAGGTGACGTCCCACAGCACGGTGGGGACCTCGTGGGTCCCGGCGACCGCGCGGCACCGGTAGCCGGCCGCCACCACCTCGTCCCCGGCCACGACGGGCTGGAGCGTGACGGGGTCGTCGGGCCCGATCCAGGGCTCGTACGCCTCGACCGCGTCGCCGGGCCCGACCACGAGCAGCGGCAGGCTTGCCTGGGTCCACGAGCGCCACAGCAGCGGGGCGGGCGAGGTGTGGTCCGGGTGGGAGTGGGTGAGCAGGACGAGCCGGACCCCCGCCAGCGAGGTCCCGGCCCTCACAGCCGCGCGCGGCGCCTCGGGTCCGCAGTCGAGCATGACGGTGCCGTCCAGGAGCGCCGCGCTCTGCCCCCGCACCTCACCGCGGCTGGCCGCAGAGAGGCAGGACGCGCAGCCGCAGAACGGGTTGGGCCAGCCGTCGGCGGACCCGGTGCCGAGCAGGACGAGCTCGCTCACCGCTCGGTCCGTCGGCTGCCTCCGGGCGCCGGCTGCCGGTCGCCCTGGAACGGCGGCCGGGCGAAGATCTGCAGGCAGATGAGCTCGTAGGCGCGCTCAGGGTCCCGCACGAACGAGATCTCGCGCAGGGCCTGGTCCCGTCCGGCCGACTCCAGCACGAACCGGCCGTAGCCGAACAGCTTGCCCCAGAAGGGTCGCTCGAAGGCCATGTCGGTGACCTTCATCAGCGGCATCATGTCCCGCTTGCTGTCGAAGATCCCGTGCAGGCGCAGCAGCCGTCGGTCGGTGACCACGAACCAGTCGTAGCTCCAGTCCCAGTAGCGCCAGAACGCCCGGCCGACCAGGACCAGCCAGCCGACCATGAGCGCCCCTCGTGCGGCGTTCAGGTCGCCCAGGTAGTCGCTCACCCAGCCGATGAGCAGCAGGGCGGCGATCGACGTCAGGACGGGTTCGACCAGCAGCACGGGGTGGCGGTGCTGGGCCACGAGCACCTTCTCGCCCGGGACCAGCCCGGTCCCCAGCTTGCGGCGGACGATCGCCTGGGCCCGGTCCGTCCCCTTGGAGGCGGGCGGAGCCACCGGCTCGTCCAGTGGCAGCTTCTCGCCCGGCAGCGGCCACTCGACGGTGGGCAGCGCCTCACGGATGGACGGCCTCGGCGGGCGGGGACGACCCGGGCCGACCACGGCGGGGGTGGGGGAACGGCCGTGCCGGCGCAGCGGGCCGGCGCCGGGCCGCTCGTCACCCCGTCGGGAGACGGGGTTCACGGCGGGTTCGTCACGCCGGCGACGCAGCGCCATCGGTCAGGGGGTGTCGCTGGACTGCCGCAGGACCTCGTCGAAGAACGTGAACACCGCGTCGAAGCCGGCGGCGATCCCCTCGAAGCCCCCGACGACGATCCCCGCAGCCTGCTCCGGGCTCTGGAAGATCGCGTAGACGAGGAAGACCAGGAAGATCCACAGCGCCCACTTCAGGACCTTCTTCAGCATGTGCACCTCGCCTCGCCGTCGCTCGTCGCCGTCCGGGCGCTCGCCCGACCGCCCAGCATCCTCATGCGGGCACCGGGGCGTCCACCCGCCACGCCGGACGCCAGGCCGGGGATGCC
Organism: Actinomycetales bacterium; assembly: GCA_038258055.1. GTDB lineage: Bacteria > Actinomycetota > Actinomycetes > Actinomycetales > JBBAYJ01 > Aquipuribacter. The sequence continues at coordinate 5,602 of JBBSQH010000061.1, read as the reverse complement.
GGGCAGAAGTGCCGTGCCGACCTGGCTCACACCACGCCGTAGAGGCGGTCGCCCGCGTCGCCGAGGCCGGGGACGATGTAGCCGCGCTCGTCGAGCTTCTCGTCCAGCCCCGCGACGACCACGTTCAGGTCGACGTCGTCCGAGACGTGCTCCTCGAGCGCAGCCAGGCCCTCGGGCGCCGCGAGCAGGCAGATGGCCGTGATGCTGCGGGCGCCCTTGTCGTGCAGGAAGTCCACGGCCATGGCCAGCGTCCCCCCGGTCGCGAGCATCGGGTCCAGGACGTAGCACTGCCGGCCGGACAGGTCGTCCGGCAGCCGGTTGGCGTAGGTCTTGGGCTGCAGGGTCTCCTCGTCCCGGAGCATGCCGAGGAACCCGACCTCTGCGGTGGGCAGCAGCCGGCTCATCCCGTCGAGCATGCCCAGCCCTGCGCGCAGGATGGGGACGACGATGGGCTTCGGCGAGGCCAGCCGGACCCCCTCGGTCGTGGTCAGCGGGGTGGTGACCTGCACCGTCTCGGTGACGACGTCGCGGGTGGCCTCGTAGGCCAGCAGCGTGACGAGTTCCTCCACCAGCCGGCGGAAGGTGGGGGAGTCGGTCGCGACGTCCCGCAGCGTCGTGAGCTTGTGCGAGATCAGCGGGTGGTCGGCGACGTGGACGCGCATGACCGCACGCTACCGACCCGCCGGGACCCACGGGTCAGCCGCGCCGGGACTGACACGTCGTGCCTGGTTGGTGACAGGATGAGGACGTGTCGTACTTCGCCGCTCTCCTGGTCCCCGCCGGTCGCTCCTGGACGTCCCGGGACGCCGACCTGGGCACGGTCGAGAGCCTGGACGACCTCGTCGACACCGTGCGGGACAGCGTCGACGGCTCGACCGGTCTGGTGCTGCTGGAGCGCGAGGACGAGTGGTTCGCCCTGGTGCGCGTGGACGGCGAGGACGACGCCCGCGTGTTCGTCAGCGACCTGCCCGCCGCCCGCGCCAGCACCTACGGCCCCGTCTTCGCCGACCCGGACGTGTGGGCGGACGCCGGGTCGCTGCGGGCGGCCGGGCTGGTCGGGCCAGGTTTCGACGAGGCGTACCGCTCCGGCCTCGAGGACGACTACGAGGAGCCGGCGCCGGTCGCCGACGAGGACGCCCCCAAGCTGACCGAGGTCCCCTGGGCCGGCGACCTGTCGCTGCTGGAGGACCTGGGTGTGGGCGGGGAGAGCCTCAAGGCCATCGTCGAGGCCGACGCCGACGACCCCGCCCGGGCGCTGGGCGAGCTGGGCGAGCGCGTCGGGTTCCTCGACCTGCTCGAGACCCTGCGCTGACGCTGCGTCCCGTGGAGCGGCTCGTGAGGCCGTGCTCGTGAGGCCGTGCTCGTGAGGCCGTGCTCGTGGGGCCGTGCTCGTGAGGCCGTGCTCGTGGGGCCGTGCTCGTGAGGCCCGGGACGCCGGTCGAGCTGGCGGCCATGGACCGGGCGCTCGAGCTGGCCCGGCGGTGCCTGGACCACGACGACGTGCCCGTCGGGGCGGTCGTGCTGGGCCCGGACGGCGCCGTGATCGGCGAGGGCCGCAACCGCCGGGAGCAGACCGGCGACCCGACCGCCCACGCCGAGGTCGACGCCCTGCGCAGCGCCGCCGGGTCGCTCGGGCAGGGCTGGCGCCTGCCCGGCGCGACCGTCGTCGTCACCCTGGAGCCGTGCGTGATGTGCACCGGTGCCCTGGTCGCCGCCCGGGTCGGCCGTTGCGCGTTCGGGGCCTGGGACGACAAGGCCGGTGCGTGCGGCTCGGTCTGGGACCTGGCGCGGGACCCGCTGTCCCTGCACCGGCTCGAGGTCGTCGGTGGGCTGCAGGAGGCCCGCTGCGCCGAGCTGCTCCGCACGTTCTTCCGCGACCGCCGCTGAGCCGGTCGGCCGTCGGGTCGTACCGACCAGCGACACGACGAGCCCCTCAGGGGGTCGTGAGCCGTCGACACCCCGTTCTGTGTCGCTCGTCGGTACGCAGGCCCTCCCGCCAGCCGCCCGACCGGAGCAGGATGGGCCGCATGTGCCGCAACATCACCGAGCTCCGCGGCCTCGAGCCGCCCGCGACGACCGACGAGGTCCGCGCCGCCGCCCTGCAGTACGTCCGCAAGGTCAGCGGGGTGCGGCAGCCACCCCCGGCCGTCCTCGCCGCCTTCGAGGCCGCCGTGGACGAGGTCGCCCGGACCACGGCCGCCCTGCTGGACCAGCTGCCCGCGCGGCGCCAGCCCCCGGCGACCGTGCCGCCCCTGCGCCGGCCCGAGGTCCGGGCCCGGCTCGGGCTGGGCGCGCCGCCGTCCTGAGCCGGCGTCGTCCCTGAGCCGGCTGCGCGGCCACCACGGAGGAGAAGTCGGCCGCTGACGGCAGCTGCTCCTGGTCCGGGCCGAGTCGTCCTCCCTGGTGGCCGGCACGCCCGGTCGCATGACGGGTTCGGGCCACCCCCGTCGGCCTTGTACCCTTCTCGGCGGTGACGTGTCCGAGCGGCCTAAGGAGCACGCCTCGAAAGCGTGTGAGGGGGAGACTCCTCCGTGGGTTCAAATCCCACCGTCACCGCCACGAGAGACTGACCTGGCTCAGCCCTCACGAGTGACCAGACCCCGTCCGGACGTGATGTCCGGTCGGGGTCTGTCCGTCCTGGGCTGCCTGACGGCGGTGCGGCCGCGCCAGGGCGGTGAAGGACGGGACCGCCCGTGCCGATGAGGAGGCCATGGCCTCCCCGCAGTCGCACCACCAGCGCGCCCGGTCGTCCCGGCGCCGTCGCACCGTCCTGCTGGCCGCCGGGCTGGTCGTCGTCGCCACCACGGCCGGGGTCGTCGTGCAGCAGGTGCGCCCCGCCGGCCCCGAGGAGGTCCCGCTGTCGCAGGCGGTCGAGGCCGTGACCGACGGTGACGTCGAGTCCGCGCGGCTGGACGAGGGCGCGGCCAGCGTCGTCCTGACGCTGACGGACGGCTCCAGCATCACCGCGGACTTCCCCGACGCCTACGCCGGCACCCTGACCGAGCAGCTCGTCGACGCGGGCGCCGAGGTCGAGACCGACCCGCTCCGGGCGCCGGGCCTGCTGTCCACGCTGCTGCCGCTGCTGGTGATGGTCGCCCTGGTCGTCGGGCTGGTGTGGGGCGTCCGCAGCGGGGCCCTGACCGGCGCCACCAAGATGCGGGGCCGGCGCGGCAAGCAGGTGGACGCGGTGCCCAGTGCCCGGTTCAGCGACGTCGCGGGCTGCGACGAGGCCATCACGGAGATGCGCGAGCTGGTGGAGTTCCTCCGCGACGGGGAGCGCTTCACCCGCGTCGGCGCCCGCCCGCCCCGCGGGGCCCTGCTGGTCGGTCCCCCCGGCACGGGCAAGACCCTGCTGGCCCGGGCCGTCGCCGGGGAGGCCGGGGTGCCCTTCTTCCCGTTGGCGGGCAGCGACTTCGTCGAGACCTACGCCGGCGTCGGGGCGAGGCGGGTCCGTGACCTGTTCGACCGGGCCCGCGACTCCGACGGCGGGATCATCTTCATCGACGAGATCGACGCCATCGGTCGGGCCCGTTCGGAGGGGCCAGGGCACAGCGGCGCCGACACCGAGCGCGAGAACACGCTCATCTCGATGCTCAACGAGATGGACGGCTTCGACACCGACCACCGGATCATCGTGCTGGCCGCCACCAACCGGGCCGACGTGCTCGACCCCGCCCTGACCCGCCCCGGCCGCCTCGACCGGCAGATCCAGGTACCCGCCCCGGACCGTCGGGGTCGGACGGAGATCCTGGCCGTGCACGCCCGGGCCCGGCCGATGGCCGACGACGTCGACCTGGTCGCCGTCGCCCGCCGCACGCCCGGCATGAGCGGCGCCGAGCTCGCCCAGGTGGTCAACGAGGCCTGCATGGAGGCCGCCCGCCGCGACCTCACGCTCGTGGACGACGGCTGCGTGGACGCGGCCGTCGCCACCGTGGCCCTGGGGCGCGCCCGGACCTCGGCCCTGGTCACCGACTTCGACCGCCGCGTCACCGCCTGGCACGAGGCCGGTCACACCGTCGCGGCGCTGCTGCTGGACGACGCCGACGACCCGGTCCAGGTGTCGATCGTGCCGCGCGGCCCGGCCGGGGGCGTGACCTGGATGAGCGGCAACGACGACGTGTTCCTGACCCGGGGCCGGGCGCTCGCGGACCTGCGGGTGAGCATGGGCGGGCGGGTCGCGGAGGAGCTGCTGCTGGACGGCGAGTACACGCAGGGTGCCCACGGCGACCTGACCGCCGCCAGCAGCCGGGCGCTCGCGATGGTCACCAAGTACGGCATGTCCCGGCACGGCTACCTGCTGGTGGACGACGACACCGTCCGGATGGGTGGCGAGGTCGCCCGCGAGGTCCGCGAGGTCGCCGAGGAGCTGCTGCGCGAGGCCCACACGGCGGCCACGGCGTTGCTCACGGGCCACCGGGCCCTGCTCACCGCCGTCGCGGAGGGGCTGCTGGAGGCGGAGAACCTGACCCTGGCGCAGCTGCGGGTCATCCAGGCCGAGGTGGCCGCCCGCGACCTGCCTCGCGTGCCGCTGCAGCCGGCCCGCGCCCGCGAGCTCGCCTGAACCGACCGCCGGGGCGGCCGCCCGCCGGGCTCCCTCAGGTGAGACGTCCCGCGGCCGATCCCCCTGGTATGACGTCGACGTCCACGGACGGCACAGCACCCCCCGTCCCTGCCGGCTGGCTGCCGCGCGGGGTCCCCCTGACCGATGACGTGTTCCGGGCGCGGCACCGCGTGATCGTCGTCGTCGCCACGGTCCAGGTGCCGCTGCTGCTCGCGCTGGCCCTGCTGCGGGGCACCGGTGAGCTGATGGTGTGGCTCGAGCTCGCCGCGGTGCTGCCGCTGCTGCTCGTCGCAGGCTCCGGGGCGGGCCAGGCCGTGCGCAGCAGCGCCGTGAGCCTGGCCCTGATGCTGGGTGCGAGCGTGCTGGTGCACGCCGGGGGCGGTCTCACCGACCTGCACATCTCGTTCTACGTCCTGCTCACCGTGGTCGCGCTCTACCAGTCCTGGGCCCCGTTCCTCACCGCGGTGCTCTACGTCGCGCTGCACCACTCGTTGATGGCGCTCGTCGCGCCCATGTCGGTGTTCTCCTCCCACCACGCCCAGGAGAACCCCGTCCCCTACGCGGCGCTGCATGCTGTGTTCCTGCTCGCCCAGTCGGCCGCGCTGGCCTTCGGCTGGCGCTTCGCCGAGCAGGCCGAGGCCACCCGCCGCCACGAGGCCGACCGGGCGCAGCGCGCGCGGGCCGACGACCTCGCCCGGCTGGCCGCCGAACGCGAGGCCTCCGCCGCGAGGTCCGTGCGCCGGCTCGAGGTCAACCGGTCGCGCGCGGCCGACGTGGCCGGACGCATGGTGGAGCTCGAGGCGGCCGGGCAGACGCTGAGCCGGGACGTCAGCACAGCCACCAGCGTCCTGGACGAGCTCCGAGCCGCGAGCGGCTCCATCGCCGCCGCGGCCGGGCAGGCGTCGGCGACCGCGCTGGACGCCGACTCCCGGTCGGCGGAGTCGGTCGAGACCATCGCGCGGCTGACGGCCACCATGGGCGAGATCGAGGCCATCGCGACCCGCATCAACGGGGTCGCGGCCCAGACCAACCTGCTGGCGC
>JBBSQH010000060.1:0-27851 GCA_038258055.1 Actinomycetales bacterium | reverse complement strand
GTCCTGGTCGGTGACGAATTAGGTCGATATGTAGCCCTTGTCGAAGCGAATGCCCTCGGTGAGCTCGAGCTCGAGCCGGAAGGTCTGCGACTCCTCGACGGTGATGACGCCTTCCTTGCCGACCTTGTCCATGGCCTCGGCGATCATCTCGCCGATCTGGGTGTCAGCAGCGGAGATCGAGGCGGTCGAAGCGATCTGCTCCTTGGTCTCGACGTCCTTGGCCATCTCGAGCAGACGGGCGGAGACGGCCGCGGTGGCCTTCTCGATGCCGCGCTTGAGGGCCATCGGGTTGGCGCCGGCCGCCACGTTGCGCAGGCCCTCGCGGACGAGCGCCTGGGCGAGGACGGTCGCGGTGGTGGTGCCGTCACCGGCGACGTCGTCCGTCTTCTTGGCGACCTCCTTGACGAGCTCGGCCCCGATCTTCTCGTACGGGTCCTCGAGCTCGATCTCCTTGGCGATGGAGACGCCGTCGTTCGTGATCGTGGGTGCGCCCCACTTCTTCTCCAGGACGACGTTGCGGCCCTTGGGGCCGAGCGTCACCTTGACGGCGTCAGCGAGCTGGTTCATTCCCCGCTCGAGGCCGCGCCGGGCTTCCTCGTCGAAAGCGATGATCTTGGCCATCTGGTGGTGATCCCTCCGCACACGGTGGGTGGCATGGACCGGTGTCGCCCGCGACGGACGGACAACGGCCGACGGTCACGTCCCGCCTTGCCGCTGGCCTCGACTGGCCGGTCCCCGGGGCCCGTGCAGGACCCCTGAGTTGTTGTCACTCCCGGCATGAGAGTGCCAGCCCTCATTATTGGCACTCGGGCATCGAGAGTGCAAACGCGCCCGGGGCGAGGTTTGGCGCGGCAGACGTCCGGGTACCCGGTGCGAGCCAGACGACGGACCCCGCACCCCTCGGAGACCCACACCATGCTCACCACGCTGCTCCTCCTGCTCGTCCCGTCCACGGCCCTCGGGCTGGTGCTCGGCATGGACCGTCTGGAGGACAGCCTCCTGCGGGCCCCCGCCGGGCCCGGTGGCGACGTCGTCCCGGCGCCCGAGGGTGCGACCCCGTGAGCGCGGTGGAGGCCCCGACGGGCAAGGTGGCGTTCCTGGTCGCGGGTGAGGGGATCGAGCAGGTCGAGCTCACGGAGCCCTGGAAGGCCGTCGAGGCCGCCGGGCTCCAGCCGGTCCTCGTCAGCCCCGAGGCGGGCGAGGTCCAGGCGTTCGAGCACCTGGACAAGGCCGGGACGTTCCCGGTCGACGTGACGCTGTCGGACGCGAACCCGGACGACTACGTGGGCCTGGTGCTCCCCGGTGGGGTGTCCAACCCGGACGCCCTGCGGACGGAGGAGGCCGCAGTGGCCTTCGCCGAGGCCTTCCTGGCCACCACCCGGCCCGTGGCAGCCATCTGCCACGCCCCGTGGGTGCTGGTCGAGACCGGTCAGCTGGCCGGGCGCCGGGTCACCTCGTGGCCGAGCCTGCGCTCCGACCTCGCGAACGCCGGCGCCGAGTGGGTGGACGAGGAGGTGGTCGTCGACCGTCTCGGGCACGGTCCGCTCATCACCAGTCGCAACCCGGACGACCTGCCGGCCTTCTGCCGCGAGGTAGTGGCCGCGATGCGGGCGTCCGCCACCTGAGACGCCCCGGCCTGCGTACCGGACGACGCAGGCCGGGACATGCGCCCTGAGGGGTCGGGGCAGCACGAAGGGCGGCACCCTCGCGGGTGCCGCCCTTCGTGTGTCTCCGTGCGTCTCCGTGCTACCGACCACGAGGGCCGGAGGCCGGATCAGATCGGGTTGACAGCCTCGGCCTGGGGGCCCTTCTGGCCCTGACCGATCTCGAACTCCACGCGCTGACCCTCGTCGAGGGACTTGTAGCCCTGCGCCTGGATCGCGGACCAGTGGACGAAGACGTCGGCGCCGCCGCCGTCAACCGTGATGAAGCCGAAGCCCTTCTCGGCGTTGAACCACTTGACAGTGCCCTGAGCCATGTTGCTCCTGTTGCTGATGGTGCCGCTGCGCGGCCCCGGAGATCCCGGGTCGTCGGCGTCCCGGGATCGGGACACCGGGTCTCACGCGAACGGTCTTCAGCTACCGGAGCGGTGCTTCATTCCTCGAGCCCCCGGGGGGGCCGTCGTGCTCAACCAGATGCCAGCGTAGTGGCAAACCGCCCCGAGGTGCACCATGGGCGACGTGGTGGGTCCGACCGAGCTCGCTCAGCAACGCCGTGCCACCCGTCGCCGGACCGCGAACCTGCTGAACGGCTCGACGCTCCTCGGCCTGTGGTTGGCCCGCCGGAACGGCGCGACGTTGCGGCCGGGCCCCCACGGGCTGTGGCTCGCCCCGGCGTACCCACGCCGCTTCCCGGCACCGGCGGCGGGGGCGGTGTGCGTCGGTGACGTGGTCCTGCTCCGGCGCGGACGCCCCGGTCTGGCGGCGGTCGACGTCATGGACACCCAGCCCCGGCTGCTGGACCACGAGGCGCGCCACGCGACGCAGTGGGCCCGGTGGTGCGGGCCGCTGGGCTTCCTGCCCGCCTACGGCCTCGCGTCGCTGTGGTCCTGGCTGCGCACGGGGGACGCGCACTCGGCCAACGCGTTCGAGCAGGCCGCCGGGCTGGCCGACGGCGGGTACCGGGTCCGGCCGTTGCGCCGGCTCAGGCGGAGTAGTCGGGGCCGAGCACGACCGTGAGGACGTCGACGTCGTCCGAGGCGCTGACCTCACCGACACCCAGCGCCTCGGCCACGGCCTCGGCCGTGGCCTGCAAGGAGTCCTCGGGGTACAGCACCGTGGTGGGGATCTCGTCCGCGCCGTAGTTGCCGACCTCGCCGGTGGTCCAGCCGAGCTCCTCGAGCTCCTCGGCGGCCGCGGCGGCCAGCCCGGTGGTCGCCGTGCTGTTGAGGACGTCCAGCGGCGACGCCCGGTCGACGACCTCCTCGGGCTCCTCGCTCGGCTCCTGGCTCGCGCTGGGCTCCTGGCTGGGCTCCGCGGTGGGGGCGGCCGAGGGCTCGGAGGACGGTGCCACCGCCGTCGCGGCCGGGGTGGCGGCGGCCGACGGGTCGGCCGGGGCGACCGAGGACGCGCCGCCTGCTCGCCGGAGCTCGTCGCCGACGCCCAGGACGTCCAGCGAGAGCAGGGCCCACAGCAGCACGGCGGACGCCAGCCCCACGGTGCCGAGGGTCACCAGCAGCACGAGGAGGGGGTGGCGTCGGGCGCGGTGGGCGCCGGAGCGATGGTGCTGCGGCAGTGCGAGGTCGTCCATCGGGTCGGAGGCTACCGCCCCCACGACCCGCTCCCCGCGCAGCGGCCCACCGGCGGGGTGTGACGACTCAGGCCTGGGCGCCCAGCCGTCGGGCTCCCCGGGTGCGCAGCCGCTCCGCCCGCGCCCGGCGCAACCGCTTGACGAGCATGGGGTCGTGGCGCATCGCGGGCTCGCGGTCCAGCAGGGCGTTGACCAGCTGGTAGTACCGGGTCGAGCTCACGCCGAACCGCTCGCGGACCGCCTGCTCCTTGGAGCCGGGCTGCTTCCACCACTGCCGCTCGAAGTCCAGCAGGGCCAGGTCACGCTCGCTCAGGTCCTCGTCCACGCCTCACCTCGCTGGTCCCGGTGCGCCCTGCGCCGTGGGCCTGGCCCGACCGGCACCGTGGGGCCGAGACTAGCAACGAACTACAGGGCTGTAGTTCGCAACCGGGCCGCGTGGCTCAGGTCGAGGGCCAGCAGGAACGCCCCCTGCACCACGACCGCCGCTCCGTCCCCGACGCTGTCACGCCCGCGCACCGTGCGGGCCCGGACCAGGGCAGCGCCGACCACCACGTAGCCCACGTCGAGCGCGGCGTTCAGCAGCAGCAGCCGCCGCAGCGACACCGTCTCCGCCCGACGGTCCTGCACACCGCCGCGAGCCCCGACCGCGCCCGACGCGGCGATGGCGAGGTCGATCGCCCCCCAGGCCACGCTCTGCCGCGCGAACCCCGCCGCACGCGGCCCACCGCGCCGCGCCGCCAGCACCGCCCCGCCGGCGAGCGACGCCACCGACCACGCGGCCAGGGTGCGGGTGAGGTCGTGACGGACCTGCTCGAGGGTGGTCATCCCCCGATCGTGCAGGATCGGGGGCGTGAACGCCCGCCCGCTCTCCGAGCTCGGCCACCCGTCCTGGTTGCCCGCCCTCGCCCCGCACGAGGACACCGTCCGGTCCCTCGGCACGTTCCTGCGGGCCGAGGTGGCCGCCGGCCACCGCTACCTGCCGGCCGGCCCGGCCGTGCTGCGCGCCTTCGAGCGGCCGCTGGAGGAGGTACGCGTCCTGGTCGTCGGCCAGGACCCGTACCCCACGCCCGGGCACGCGGTCGGGCTGTCCTTCTCGGTGGCGCCCGACGTCCGGCCGCTGCCCCGCAGCCTGCGCAACATCTTCGTGGAGCGGGAGTCCGACCTGGGTCTGACGGTGCCCCGCACCGGCGACCTGACGCCGTGGGTGGAGCAGGGGGTCATGCTCCTGAACCGGGTGCTGACGGTGCGCGCGGGTGACGCCGGGTCGCACCGGGGCAAGGGCTGGGAGCAGCTGACCGAGGCGGCCATCAGGGCGCTCGCCGGGCGCGGCGGGCCGCTCGTGGCCGTCCTGTGGGGCAAGGACGCCCGCACCCTGGCCCCGCTCCTCGGCGATGTCCCCCGGGTCGAGAGCGCCCACCCCAGCCCGATGTCGGCCGACCGCGGGTTCTTCGGGTCGAGGCCGTTCAGCCGGGTCGACGCCGCGCTGCGCGAGCAGGGTGCCGAGCCGATCGACTGGCGGCTGGCGGGCGAGGCCTGACCGAGGCTCAGACCAGCAGCAGCACGACGCCGGCCAGCCCGGCGCCGAACAGGCCGGCCACGAGACCTACCGCGACCCCGCCCAGCTGCAGGGCCAGGTCGCGGCGGCGTCGCTCCAGCACGGAGCGGGACAGCTCCAGCGCGAGGGTGGAGTAGGTCGACAGGCCGCCGCACAGGCCGAGGACGCCGACCACGGCGACCGCGACCGCCGCGGGCGCCTCACCCGGCAGCAGGTCGAGCCGCAGCTGGAGGACCAGCGCGAACGCGGCCGACGCCGAGGCGGGCACGTTGACCCACGCCGTGCCGAGCAGCCTCGTGCGCCGCGAACGGGACGCGGTCACCCGCGCCGTCACGACCGCCCTCAGGACGGCGCCCAGACCGGCGGCCAGGACGAGGACGGCCAGCAGCGCCACGGCCACCGCGACCGACGGGCCACCGTCGCCCTCGAGACCGGTCACGTGGTCTCCCCGCCCGCGACCAGCCCGACGGCGCAGGCCGCCACGGCGGCGACCGGGACCCCGACCAGCACCAGCAGCCCGAGCAACGGGGACGACTCGGCCAGGCGCATGACGTCCAGCACCCAGCCGGAGAACGAGGTGAACCCGCCCAGCAGCCCGGTGGTCAGCGCCGGGGCGGCCCACGCCCCGCCCCGGGCCACGAGCAGCCCCATGGCGAAGCTGCCGACCACGTTGACCGCGACCAGGACGACCCACACCGGCAGGTCGGGCACCCAGGACGCGGCCAGCAGGCCCGCACCCACCCGGGCCGCCCCGCCCAGCGCGCCACCGATGCCGACCCCGAGCAGGACCTGGCCCGAGGGCAGGTGCTCCCTCACGGACGGCCCGGCAGGACGGGGGCGCGGCGCGACGTCACGGCCACGGGTCGGCCGCGCGGCCCACCATGGCCTCGACGTCGAAGTCGTAGACCCTGCGGCCCTGCACGTAGGTGGTCAGCGCCCGGCTCATGACGTCGAGCGGGTCGCCGTCCCAGACCACGACGTCCCCGTCCAGGCCCGCCGCCAGCGAGCCGACCCGGTCGTCCAGCCCCAGGAACCGGGCCGGGTTGACCGTGATGGCCCGCAGCGCCTCGTCGGCGGGGAGGCCCTCCTTGACCGCGAAGGTGGCCTGGTGGACCAGGAACGCGATGGGCACCACCGGGTGGTCGGTGCTGAGGCCGACCCGGACCCCGGCCGCGTGCAGCAGGGCCGGCGTCCGCAGGGTGCGGCGGCGCAGCTCCACCTTGGACCGCGACCCCAGGGTGGGACCGACCAGGCAGGGGATGTCGGCGGCCGCCAGCTCCTCGGCCAGCAGCTGGCCCTCGGTGGCGTGGTTGAGGACGAGCCGGTAGCCGTACTCCCGGGCCAGGCGCAGCGCCGTGGCGATGTCGTCGGCCCGGTGCGCGTGCTGGCACCACGGGACCTTGCCGTCCAGGGCCAGCAGCAGGGTGTCGCTGGTGGGGTCGGGCGGCGGGCCGATCTCGCCGCGGTCGGCCGCCTGCAGGTCCTGCGCGCGGTGGTAGAGCGCCCGGTCCAGGGCGTCCCGGACCACGGCCGCGATCCCCATCCGGGTGCTGGGCAGGCGGGACCTGTCGCCGTGGACCCGCTTGGGGTTCTCGCCCAGCGCGCTCTTGAGGCTGGCCGGCTCCCGGAAGCACATCTCGTCCACGGTGCGGCCCCAGGTCTTCAGCGCCACCGTGCGGCCGCCGACGACGTTGCCGGACCCGGGCTTGACGACGACCGACGTCACGCCCCCGCCGAGGGCGTCGACGAAGGCGATGTCGGCCGGGTTGACCGCGTCCATCGCCCGGAGCCGGGCCGTGTTGGGGTCGGTCATCTCGTTGTGGTCGCGTCCGGGCCAGTCCTCGCCGTCCTCGAAGATGCCCAGGTGGCCGTGGGCCTCGACGAACCCGGGCAGGACCCAGCGCCCGGCCGCGTCGTGCACCGGCACGCCGTCGGGGACCGGCACGTCGTCCACCCGGCCGACGGCGGCGACGCGGCCGTCTCGCACCAGGACCGTGCCGCGCTCGAGCACATCGCCGTCGACGGGGACCACGCGGCCCCCGACGACCGCGACGTCGCGGCCCGGGCCCAGAGGGGCTCCCGTGAACCCCTCGGTGGCCACGTCAGCCCGCCGAGGCGGCGTCGACCGCCGCCCGCAGCTGGTCGGGACCGGGCGGGCCGCTCTCGGTGCCGGGGACGACCTCGCCGTCGACCAGGACGGTCGGCGTGCTGAGCCGCTCCAGCTGGGCGTTCGCGGACTCGGTGGTCGCGCCGACCCACCCCAGGTGGGTGCCGTCGGCGATGCAGTCACCGACGTCGGCGCCGGCGTCCGCCGCGATCTCCGTCAGCCGCTCGTCGCTCAGCCCGTCGCCGGCGGCGGCCTCGTCGGGCTGCTCGGCGAACAGGGTCGCGGCGAACGCCTCGTAGGCCTCGTCGTCACCCGTGCTGCCGACGCAGGCCGCCGCCGCCGCGGAGCGGGTCGAGTACTCGGTGTCGCTGACCCGGTCGAGGATGCTGATGGGCCGCTTGACCACCGTCACGTCGGTACCGGCCGCGAGCTCGGCGACGTAGGCCCCCGAGATCTCCTCGAACGCCTTGCAGGCCGGGCACTGGAAGTCCTCGAAGACGACCATCTCGACGGGGCCCTCCTCGCCTGTGACGAAGCCACCGCTGTTCTCGTCGTCGGCGACCGTCAGGACCGTGCCCTCCGGCGCCACCACCTCCAGCGCCTCGTCGTCGCCACCACCGCGGGAGGTCAGGGCGATCACCACCACCACGACGACGACCAGGACCGCGATGACCACGGCCGCCACGATCGACAGGGTGCGGGCACGCTTGGCGTCGGCGGCGTTCTGCCGACGGATCGCCTCGAGCTTGGCCTCACGGGCCTTGGGGTCGAGGTTGCGGGCCATCAGGGCTGCACCTCGCGGCGGTCCTCTCCCCACATGACGTGGAACGACCCCTCGCGGTCCACCCGGCGGTAGGTGTGCGCGCCGAACAGGTCGCGCTGTCCCTGGATGACCGCGGCGGGCAGCCGGTCGCGACGGGCGCCGTCGAACGCGGCCAGCGCGGCCGAGAACCCGGGGGCCGGGACGCCGGAGCGCGCCGCGGTGGCGACGACCTCGCGCCACGCCTCGCCGGCGCCGGTCAGGGCCTCGACGAAGACCGGGGCGGCCAGCAGGCTCACCAGACCCGGGTCGGCGGCGTACGCCTCGGTGATCCGGTCCAGGAACCGGGCCCGGATGATGCAGCCGCCGCGCCAGATGGTCGCGATGGTCCCCATGTCCAGGTCCCAGCCGTGCTCCTTCGCGCCGGCCGCGAGCATGTCGAAGCCCTGCGCGTAGCTGACGATCTTGGACGCGTACAGCGCCCGACGGACGGCCTCCACGAAGGCGGGGACGTCGTCGGGGGTCGGCAGCGACGAACCGGTCGACACGCCGTAGGCCGCCTGGACGGCGTCGCGGGTCTCGCGGTGGCTGGACAGCGCGCGGGCGAACACGGCCTCGGCGATGCCGCTCACGGGGGTGCCCAGGCTGAGCGCGGTCTGCACCGTCCAGGTGCCCGTGCCCTTCATGCCGGCCTGGTCGAGGACGACGTCCACGAACGGACGGCCGGTGGCCTCGTCGACGTGGCCCAGGACCTCGGCGGTGATCTCGATGAGGAAGCTGTCGAGCTCGCCGGTGTTCCAGTCGCGGAACACGTCGGCGATGGCCGCCGGCTCGAGACCGCCCACGTTGCGGAGCAGGTCGTAGGCCTCGCCGATCAGCTGCATGTCGGCGTACTCGATGCCGTTGTGGACCATCTTGACGAAGTGGCCGGCCCCATCGGTGCCGAGGTGCGCGGCGCACGGGGTGCCGTCGACGACGGCGGCGATGCTCTCGACGATCGGGCCCAGCGTCTCGTAGGCCTCGTCGGAGCCGCCGACCATGATCGACGGGCCGTTGAGGGCGCCCTCCTCGCCGCCGGAGATGCCGGCGCCGACGAAGTGCAGACCGCGGGCGGCCAGGGCCTCGGTGCGGCGGATGGTGTCGCCGAAAAGGGCGTTGCCGCCGTCGACGACCATGTCGCCCGGCTCCATCAGGTCCGCGACGGCGTCCACGACGGCGTCGGTGCCCCGACCGGCCTGCACCATGACGATGACGCACCGCGGCGTCTTCAGCGAGGCCACGAAGTCGGCCAGCTCGGCGCTGGGGACGAAGTTGCCGTCCGCGACGTGGTCGGCGATGAGCGCGTCGGTGCGCGCCGTCGTCCGGTTGTAGACGGCCACCGTGTGACCGTTGCGAGCCAGGTTCCTCGCGAGGTTGCTGCCCATCACGGCCAGCCCGACAACTCCGACGTCAGCAGTTGCGCTCATGCTGGCATTGTCTACCCGAGCCGACCCTTGTGCGTGCACCAGTCGCCACCAGGCAGGACGGGCCCCTGCTCGGCGACGTCCACCGCACCGGCGTAGGCGTAGACCTGCACCTGGGTCGGCCCCGGTCCCGACGGCACGACGACCGGGTCGGCGGCCAGCAGCGGGACCAGCGTCCTGACGTACTCCGACCCGCCCGGGTCCGCGGGGTCGTAGGCCTCCAGGACGTCCAGGTGGGCCAGCACCTGCGGGTCGGTCACCCGGTACACCTCGACCACCACGCGCGGCGCGTCCGCGCGGGCCTGCGGGGGCACGACGAGCAGCGGGTAGGTGTAGTCTAGGCGCTGCGAGGCGACCATCTCGTGCAGCAGCCCGGACACCGCTCCGTCCACGACGTGCTCGCTGCCGGCCAGGACGTGGTGGTTGCGGCAGCCGCGGCGCAGCGTCCCGTAGACGGCCAGCAGCACCGGCAGGTCGCGGTCGGTGACGGCGGGCGGGTGCGGGGTGCGGCTCACCGGGACAGGGTGCTGCACTGCGACGGCGACCGGTCCCCCCGTCTCGCACCTGCGGCGGCACGCTGGGACGCTGGGACCTCCAGCCACCCAGCGAGCAGCAGGCCGACAGGCCCGCATCGGAGGCCAGCATGACCCAGACCACACCCACCCGGGTCGCCCCCGTCCGGAACACCGGACGCCCGCACGTCGTGGTCGTGGGCTCCGGCTTCGGCGGGCTGTTCGCGGCGCAGGGGCTGCGCAGGGCCGACGTCGACATCACGCTGGTCTCGCGGACGTCGCACCACCTGTTCCAGCCGCTGCTCTACCAGGTGGCGACCGGCATCCTGTCCGAGGGCGACATCGCGCCGTCCACCCGGGAGGTGCTCAACGGCCAGCCCAACGCCACGGTGCTGCTGGGCGACGTCACCGCCGTCGACCTGACGGCGAGGACCGTCAGGTCGCAGGTGCTCGACGGGGTCACGGTCACCAGCTACGACCACCTCGTGGTGGCCGCCGGGGCCGGGCAGTCCTACTTCGGCAACGACCAGTTCGCGGAGTTCGCGCCGGGCATGAAGTCCATCGACGACGCGCTCGAGCTGCGGGGCCGCATCTTCGGCGCGTTCGAGCTGGCGGAGCTGGCGTGGGACGAGGCCGAGGTCGAGAAGCTGCTGACCTTCGTCGTGGTCGGAGCCGGGCCGACGGGGGTCGAGATGGCGGGTCAGATCGCCGAGCTGTCGAGCCAGACGCTGCGCCGGGACTTCCGCCGCATCGACCCGACGTCGGCGCGGGTCATCCTGCTCGACGCCGCCGACCGGGTCCTGCCGGGCGGCTTCGGCGAGGAGCTGGGCGAACGCGCGCGCGCCCGGCTGGAGAAGATGGGGGTCGAGGTCCAGCTGGGAGCCAAGGTCGTCGGGGTCGACCGGTTCGGCATCGACGTCGAGGACGGCGACGGCACGCGCCGGCGGATCGACTCGCGCTGCAAGGTGTGGGCCGCGGGCGTGCAGGGCAGCGA
Source organism: Actinomycetales bacterium (assembly GCA_038258055.1). Taxonomy (GTDB): domain Bacteria; phylum Actinomycetota; class Actinomycetes; order Actinomycetales; family JBBAYJ01; genus Aquipuribacter. Next base: position 17,211 of record JBBSQH010000060.1, on the reverse strand, counting down.
GCTCGGCCGGACGCTGGCCGAGCAGTCCGGCGCCGAGCTCGACCGGGCCGGGCGGGTCTGCGTCTAGCCCGACCTGACCCTGCCCGGCCACCCCGAGGTGCACGTGGTCGGCGACATGGCGTCGCTGGACCGGCTCCCGGGCGTGGCGCAGGTCGCGATCCAGGGCGGGCAGCACACCGCCCGCGAGATCCGCCGGGCGCTGCAGGGCGAGCCGACCGGCGAGCCGTTCCACTACAAGGACAAGGGGTCGATGGCGACCATCTCGCGGTTCCACGCCGTGGCGAGCGTCGGCCGGCTCAACCTGTCCGGGTTCGTCGCGTGGGTGCTGTGGCTCGCGGTGCACCTGCTGTACCTGGTCGGCTTCAAGAACCGGGTGACGACGTTGTTGAAGTGGACGATCACGTTCCTGGGCCGCGGCCGTTCCGAGCGCGCGGTGACGCAGCAGCAGATCATCGCGCGGACGGTCATCAAGCGGACGGGTCCACGGGGGTCGGTGGCCGCGTTCACCGGGGCGACGCCGGACCAGCCGGCGGCGGACGGCGACGAGGTCGACCAGGGCATCCACGGCGGCCGCGCCGGGGAGGGCCGGGCGGACCTGCCGGTCGACGACGACGGCGCCCTGGCCGAGCCGGCGGGCGAGGACGTGGCCGGTCCCGGACGGGGCAGCGACCAGGAGGACCGGTGACGGACGTCGCCGGGACCTGACCGAGGAGGGACGACGTGGCCGACCCGATCAAGGACCGGGACACCTACGAGGCGCTCCGCGAGGACGGCGCGTCCAAGCAGAAGGCCGCCCGCATCGCCAACGCCGCCGCCGCCCGAGGTCGTGACGCGGTGGGCGCCAAGGGCGGGCACGCCCCGCCCTACGAGGAGTGGACGGTCGACGACCTCCGGCGCCGTGCGGCCGAGCTCGACGTCGAGGGCCGTTCGCGCATGACCAAGGCCGAGCTGGTGGGGGCGCTCCGCGACCGCTGAGCCCGGCGGGTGAGGCCGACCCGCTGAGCACTCGGCGACGCTCAGCCCTCAGCGGCTGAGCCGGTCGGCCAGGACCTGGGCCAGGTGACGGCCCTGCACCCCCGCCAGGTCGTCGGCCTGGGTCCGGCAGCTGAAGCCGTCGGCCAGCAGGACGGTGCCCGGGGCGGCCTCCCGCAGGGCGGGCAGCAGGGCGTGCTCGGCCACGGCGACCGACACGTCGTAGTGCCCGGCCTCCATGCCGAAGTTGCCGGCCAGCCCGCAGCAGCCCGCGAGCGCACGGACCTGGGCGCCGGCGCCGCGCAGCAGGGCCAGGTCGGCGCGGTAGCCCATCTCGGCGTGCTGGTGGCAGTGCGGCTGGGCCAGGACGTCGAGGCCGGTCAGGTCGGGCGGGGACCAGCCGTCGGCGACGCGGTCGGTCAGCAGCTCGGCCAGGGTGCGGACGGCCTCCGACACCCGGGCGGCGCGCGGGTCGTCGGGCAGCAGCTCGGGCAGGTCGCCGCGCAGGGCCGCGGTGCAGGACGGCTCGAGCCCGACGACGGGCAGACCGGCGTCGACGAACGGGCCGAGCACGTCGAGGGTGCCGCGCAGCCGGGTGCGCGCGCCGTCCAGCTGGCCGGTCGAGATCCAGGTGAGGCCGCAGCAGGCACCCGGCCCGGCGAGCACGACGTCGTAGCCCGCGTCCTCCAGCACACGCCGCGCGGAGCTGCCCACGTCCGGGCTGAACCCGTCGGTGAAGGAGTCCGCCCACAGCACGACCCGGTTGCGCACGGGGGTCGGCTCGACGGAGCCGCCCCGGCGGTCGCCGGCCCACCGCCGGCGCAGGGTCGAGGTCGCGAAGCGGGGCACGGAACGACGGGGGTCCATCCCGCCCAGCCGCAGCACCAGCCGGCGCAGCGGCCCGACGGTCAGGACCAGGTTGAGCACCGCGGCCAGGCCCGGCACCGCCCCGACGAGCGACGACCAGCGCGGCAGCCAGCCGAGGGAGTAGTGGGTGACCGGGCGCAGCCGGCCCTTCCAGGTCCGGTGCAGCACCTCGGACTTGTACGTGGCCATGTCGACCCCGGCCGGGCAGTCGCTCGCGCACGCCTTGCACGACAGGCACAGGTCCAGGGACTCCGCGACGGCCGGGTGGTCGACCCCGCCGACCAGGGTGCCGTTGGTGACCTCCTGCAGCACCCGGGCGCGGGCGCGGGTGGAGTCCTTCTCCTGCCCCGTGGCCAGGAATGACGGGCACATGAACCCGCCCGCGGCTCCGGTGTCGGCGCGGCACTTGCCCACCCCGACGCAGCGGTGCACGGCCCGCGTCAGGTCGCCGGAGTCGTGCAGCAGCGAGAACCCGCCGGCGGGCATGGTCGGGTGCGCCTGCGGCCGGCGCAGGTGGGCGTCGACGGCGTCGGGGCGGACCAGGACGCCGGGGTTCAGCAGGTCCTGCGGGTCGAACAGGTGCTTGAACCCGGCGAACAGCCGCAGCGCGTCCGCGGAGTACATCCGGCGCAGCAGCTCGCTGCGGGCGCGACCGTCACCGTGCTCCCCGGACAGCGACCCGCCGTGGGACACGACCAGGTCGGTGGCCTGCTCGAGGAACGGCCGCAGCCGGGCCGGCGCCTCGGCCAGGGGCAGGTCGATCCGGACGTGGACGCAGCCGTCGCCGAAGTGCCCGTAGGCCAGGCCGTCCACGTCGTGCGCCTTCATCAGCTGCTCGAAGCCCCGCAGGTAGTCACCGAGGCGCTCGGGCGGGACCGCGGCGTCCTCCCAGCCGGGCCAGGCCTGCGCGCCGGTGGCGGTGCGCCCGGCCAGCCCGGCGCCGTCCTCGCGGATCCGCCACAGCGCCAGCGCCTCGGGCCCCGGCGGGACGACGCGGACCGCGCTGGTCCCGGCGGCGGCGGCCAGGCGGCGGGCGGCGGCGAACGCCTCGGCCTCGTCGGCCCCGCCGACCTCGACGAACAGCCAGCCGCCGCCGTCGGGCAGCGGCGGGACGGCGGCGTCGCCCTTGTGGTGGCGGACGACGTCGACCAGGCGCGCGTCGATGCCCTCGACGGCCAGGGGGGCGTGGGGCAGCAGGGCCGGGACGGCGTCGGCGGCCGTGGCCATGTCGGGGTAGCCCAGGACGGCGAGCGCGGTGGCCGGGGCCAGGTCGACCAGGCGGACGGTCGCGCCGAGCACGATCCCGCAGGTGCCCTCGGTGCCGACCAGGGCCTTGGCCAGGTCCCGGCCCTTCTCGGGCAGCAGGTGCTCCAGGGAGTAGCCCGACACCTGCCGGCCGAACCGGCCGAGCTCGGTGCGGACCAGACCCAGGTGACCGTCGACCAGGGCGTTCACCCCGGGGACGGGCTCGTCACCCGCCCCGGCGGCGAACCGACGCCCGGTCCCGTCGAGCACGTCCAGCCCGACGACGTTGTCGGCCGTGCGGCCGTAGGCCACGGCGTGCGGGCCGCAGGCGTTGTTGCCGATCATGCCGCCCAGGGTGCAGCGGGCCTGGGTGGACGGGTCGGGCCCGAAGCGCAGCCCGTGCGGTCGGGCGGCGGCCTGCAGCGAGGTGAGGACGACACCGGGGTCGACGGTCGCGGTACGCGCCTCCGGGTCGATGTCGTGGATGCGGGTCAGGTGGCGGCTGACGTCCACCACGACCCCGGGCCCGACCGCGTTGCCGGCCACCGAGGTGCCGCCGCCGCGCATGGTCAGCGGGGTGCCGGTCTCCCGGCAGACCTCGGCGACGGCCAGCACGTCGTCGACGTCGCGGGCCACCACGACCGCGGCCGGGACGACCCGGTAGTTCGAGGCGTCGGTGGAGTACTCGGCGCGGACCCGGACGCCGTCGTCGACGACCTCGGGGCCGACCCCGCCCAGCCGACGGCGCAGCTCGGCGACGACCCCGGCCGTGTCGCGCGTGCCGCGCCCCGCCGTCACCGGCGGTTCGAGAACGGTCACGTCAGGCCTCCAGCAGTCCCCCCGGCCAGGCGGTCCGGGACGGCCAGTATCGCCCGAGGCGTCGTGACCGACCCAGCGGGTCCCACCAGCGGGGACGCGTGAGGTCAGGAGGGCGGCAACAACCGTTGACCCACTGGTTCCAACGTCGTGACACCCGCGAAACACCCCGCCGACAGTGTCTCGACCGTCACCGGCCGCGGCGCACCACCGGCGAGCTGCCGCCCCGGGACACACACCCCCGGTCCCGCCCCCCCAGCCCGAGGAGTCGACATGACGAGCAACCACTGGAGCTCGGCCAGCCGCCGCAGCGTCCTGACCGCGGCCCTGGCCGCGCCGCTCGCGGCGGGTCTCGCCGCCCCGGCGCAGGCGCAGACGCCGGGAGGTCGCGGCCGGGACGTCGACCGGCGGGCGCGCGGGCGGTGGAACCACCAGGTCAGGGCCACCCCGGAGAACCTGCACTGGGGCGGCTTCCCGATCGACATGGACCCGGCCCTGGTCATGGCCTCCGGCCGCACCGTCCGCGTCGACATGCTCTCCCACCAGGGCGCCACCCAGGCGACCCATCCCGTGGACTACTTCGCGGCGTTCGGCGCCGGCCCGGAGGCGGTGCTGCCCGACGCGATCGGGTTCTGGGAGACCCGGGCCGAGCGGGAGGCCACCGGCCGGCGCTACGGCGGCCACGTGCTCACCGGCCCGATCTACGTCGAAGGCGCCGAGCCGGGTGACACGCTCGCGATCGACATCATGGACGTCGAGACCCGCGCGCCCTTCGGGTTCAACAACACCTCGGCGACCAGCGGCGTGATGGCGACGTTCTACCCCGGCTGGCGCGAGGGTGACGCGGGGCTCGACATCCCGGACGTCATCCCGCCGGGCATGCCGGCCGGCGTGTGGCCCGACGTCCGCACCCACATGTACCGGGTCGGCAAGAGCCGGGGCGAGGACGTCGTCTTCTTCGCCGACGGCCTGACCATCCCGGCCCAGCCCTTCCCGGGCATCGTCGCGGTGGCCCCGCAGAGCGGGGTGTTCATCGGCAACACGGAGGACGCTCCGCCGCCCGCCACCGGCGTGCAGAGCTCGACCCCGCCGTGGACCTTCGGCGGGAACATGGACGTCCGGGACCTGTGCTCGGGCTCGACGCTCTACCTGCCGGTGTTCCAGCCCGGCGGGCAGGTCTTCATCGGTGACCCCCACAGCTGCCAGGGCGACGGCGAGGTCAGCGGCACCGCCGTGGAGCACTCCCTCGTCGGCAACTTCCGCATCACGCTCATCAAGGACGCCGAGACCGAGCTGCCCTGGGCCGAGAACGACACCCACTGGATCATGATGGGGATCCACTGGGACCTGGACCGGGCGATGCGGATGGCCGTCGAGAAGACCGTCGACTTCCTCGTGACCACCCAGGGGCTGACCGTCCCCAAGGCCTACTCCTTCGCTTCGATCGCCGTGAACTACCACAACGCCGAGGTGGTGGACCGGACGCAGGTCGTCACCGGCTACATCCCGAAGGACGTCTTCGGGGCCAGCCGCTGACGAGCTGGTTGGCCGACCGCAGCACGTGCGCACCGACCAGGGCCTGCGGGTCGGTGCGCGCGGCGCCCCTCACCGTGAACGTCACCTGCTCCCCCGGCAGCAGGGTGAGCAGCATGTCGTCGACGGTGGCGTCCGGGTCGAGGCCGTCGAGGAGCAGCGCGACGTCCTTGACCAGCGCGGTCGCCTCGACCTGGACCCGGTGGCCGTCGTCGGTGCGCTCGACCGTGGCCCGCACGGCGTCCTCGACCAGGTCGAGGTCACGGTCCTCGACGAAGAACCACAGCCCCCGCAGCGCGGCCGCGTCGCCCGCGCCCGGGTCCTGGACGGTGGCGACCAGCACCTCGTCGTGCGGGTCGGCCGGGGTCGACACCTCGGCCGGGAGGGGCAGCTCGCGCGTGGACCGGGCCGGCGTGCCGGCCGGGACGGTGACCGTCGCGAGCAGACGGCCGGCCAGCGTGAGCCGACGGACGACCAGGTCGCCCGTCAGCGCGTCTGGGTGGTCGTTCACCACGACCACGGCCAGGCCGGCACCACGGGGCTGCACCGTGACCAGCCGGTCGGCGTGGGCGTGGCGCAGCGCGTACAGGGTCGGCTTGGCGCGGCCGTCACCGTCGACGCACGACCAGGACGTCACGGGCCAGCAGTCGTTGAGCTGCCACACGATGCTGCCGGAGCAGTGCGGGCCCAGGCTGCGCAGGTGCTCCACGGCCGTCCGGACCGCCCGGGCCTGGTTGAGCGACATGGCCCAGTGCCAGTCGCGCATGTCGTCCGGGACGGGCAGGTGGCGGACCAGGCCCCGCTCGAGCTTGCGCTGGCCCTCCGTCGCCTTCTGGTGCACGAGCATGCCGGGCGACTCCGGCGTCAGCGGGTCGTCGGAGACCGACCGGCGGAGCGTCGACCAGGTGGGGGGACCCTGCCACCCGAACTCGCTCGCGAACCGGGGTCGGTGGGCCCGGTAGTCCAGGTGGTCGCGCTCGTTCCACACGTCCCAGACGTGCGTCAGGCCGTGGGCGTCGTCGTTGGGGTGGCGGACCTCGCCGTCCGGTCCGGCCGGTGAGAACGGGCTGCCCGGCACGTACGGCCGGGCGGGGTCGAGCTCGGCGAGCAGCTCCGGCAGCAGCCGGAGGTAGTAGCCCTCGCCCCACGTCCTGCCGTCCAGCCGGACCTCCCACTCCCAGTCCACGAACCCCCACAGGTTCTCGTTGCCCCCGTTCCACAGCACCAGGCTCGGGTGCGGTGACAACCGGGTGACGTTGTCGCGGACCTCAGCCACGACCTCGCCCCGCAACGGCTCCTCCTCGGCGTAGCAGGCGCAGGCGAACAGGAAGTCCTGCCAGACCAGCAGGCCCCGCTCGTCGCACTCGTCGTAGAACGCGTCGGCCTCGAAGATCCCGCCGCCCCACACCCGGACCAGGTTGACCCCCGCGTCGGCCGCCTGCGCGAGACGACTCGCGTAGCGGTCCCGGTCCACGCGGTGCGGGAACGCGTCGTCGGGGATCCAGTTCACGCCGCGGACGAACACCGGCTGACCGTTGACGAGCAGCGTGAACGCCGTGCCCGCCTCGTCGGGGGTGCTGCGCCACTCCACGTCGCGGAACCCGACCCGGACGTTCCGGCCGTCGAGCACCCGACCGCGGCCGTCGACCACCTCGACCACGACGTCGGACAGCGGCTGGTCGCCGTGGCTGCGCGGCCACCACGGGCGGGCCCCGGGCACCTCGACGTCCAGGTGGACGGTGGTGGCCCCGGCGGGGACCGGCTCGTGACCGGCTCCGGCACCACCTCCTCCGGTGACCGACGCCCGCACCGTCAGGTCCCCCGGCGCCTCGGGCGCGCACTCGAGGTCGACGGCCAGCTGCAGCCGGCCGCCCCCGGCCACCAGCGACGTCGTCGCCCGGACGCCGGCCAGCCGAGCCGTCGCCCACTCGACGAGCTCGACGGGCCTCCAGATCCCGGCCGTGACCAGGTCCGGCCCCCAGTCCCAGCCGAAGTTGCAGGCCATCTTGCGGACCGCGTTGTACGGGTGGTGGTTGACGTGCGGGCGGGTCCCCAGCGCCAGGGACTGCGCGTCGGCGTACCGGACCGCGCTGGCGAACCGCACGGTCAGCGTGTTCGCCCCGGCTACGAGCCGGTCGGTCACGTCGACCACATGGGTACGGTGCTGGTTCGCCGCCTCCAGCAGCGGCGTCCCGTTGAGCTCGACCACGGCGACCGTGTCCAGCCCGTGCCACACCAGCGACCGCCGGTCCCCGCCACCCGGCTGCCAGTCGAAACCGGTCTCGTAGACCCAGTCGGTCAGCCCGATCCAGGCCAGCAACGCCTCGTTGTCGTCCAGGTAGGGGTCCGGGACCAGCCCCGCCGCCAGCAGGTCCGTGTGGACGGTCCCGGGGACGCTCGCCGGCACGGGTCCCGCCGCACGGACGTGGTCGGGAACCGGGCCGGCGGCCGGGCGCAGGGTCCAGCCCTCGTGCAGCGACCGGGTGGTGACGGACATGCGGGCACCTCTCGTCGACGTCCGCCCAGCCTGGGCCCTAAGGGCCGGGCGGGACCACCCGGAGCCGTCGGTCCCGACCGGCCTCAGCCGGCCCGACCCACCGCCGCCCGGCAGACGGCACCGGGGGCGAGGTCGGTGCTGTCGAGCACCGGGGCGGCCCGCAGCCGGGAGACGTTGACGGCGTACCAGGCGTCCGCCCGGGACCCGGCGGCCATCGCGGTGAGGACGCAGGAGCGCTCGGGCTCGGGCAGCCGGGTCGCCGCCGGGACGGCGTCGGCGGACAGCCGCTGCAGGTAGGCCAGGTCGAGGTCGCCGCTGCGGGCGAACCGGTCGACGTTGTACGAGGCCGCGGTCGCGTCCGGGCAGAGGAGCGCCAGCAGCAGCACCGCTCCCCCGGCCGTCACGGCCACGGCCCGCGGCAGCAGCGCCGACCGCCGGGTCAGCCAGGTCACGGCGACCAGGACGACGACCAGGGCGAGCCAGACCTCGAACACCACGACGTACAGGCGCATGGTGGTGGCCCCGAACTGGCCGGTGTAGAACGCCATCCGCGACAGCGCGCTCGCCACGACCGCCAGGGCCAGCAGCGACATCGCGCCGCCCCCGACCAGGAGCAGCCTGACCTGGCGGGCGTCGCCGCGGTCCACGCGCCGGACCGACCAGCCGAGCGTCAGCAGCAGCAGGACCGTCACCGCGACCAGCTGCCCGAAGCCCTCGCGCGCCCACTGCGCCGGGGTGACGCCGGTGCCGGCGAGGGCGGCGTCGGGGTCGAAGAGCACCGTGCCCTGCACGAGCAGGAACACCAGCAGGACGGCGTCGGCCAGCAGCAGCGGCAGGGCCCACTCCGCGGCGGCCGGGCTCGGGCGCGGGGCGCCGCGCTCGGGCGCCGGCGGGGCCAGCGACGCCACGGCCAGCCCCAGCACCATCAGGGCCGCCAGGGCGCCCAGCACGAGCCGGGGACCGAGCTCGTCGGGCAGCCGGAGGGTCACCAGCCGGGCGAAGGCCGGGTCCGCCGCGGCGAGCAGCTGCACGAGGACCACGACCAGGACGACACCGGCCGCGGCACCGCGGACCCACGCCCACGGGTGGGCGGGCGAGCCCACGGCCACCGGGGGCCGCCGGACCAGCCACGCCAGGCCGCGGACACCGGCGACGGCCCAGAGGACCGGCGCGGCCGCCAGGCCGAACCAGCGGCACCGCTCCAAGGACACCATCGCCAGCAGGCCGAGGCAGGCCACGGTGCACAGGGCCACCAGCTGCCCCTCGGCGCGCAGCAGCGGCACCAGGGCCAGCAGCGCGGCCAGCACCAGCGCGGGGCGGTCGCCGGTCAGCCGGGCCCGACCGCGGCGGTGGAGCCCCACCACCACGACAGCCGTGAGCAGCAGCACGGTGAGCGGGAGCCCGGCGCGCTGACCGAGCAGGGTCGTGGCGGCCAGGAGCCCGGCCAGGGAGCACGCGACCAGCACCGACCACGGTGTGCGGCGCTGCGGGGGCGGCCACCAGGGCGGACGCGGCGGGCCCAGGATGGGCGGCGCGGCGGGGGCGGGACCGGCGACGGCGCTCATCCGACGACCCGCCCCGGCAGTTCGACCCGCACCCGGCAACCCACCTGGCTCGGCACGACCGCGATGCGCCCACCGTGCAGCGCCACGGCCCAGCGCGCGATGGCGAGGCCGAGCCCCGTCCCGCCGTCGCCGGGCAGACCTCCCCCGCCGCGCCGGAACCGCTCGAACACCTCCGACCGCTCGTCGGCCGGGATGCCGGGCCCGTCGTCCTGCACCTCGAGGACCACCGGCCCGGCCGAGCCGCGGGGGGCAGCGGCGGCGCCGGTGACCTGCCGGGCCGACACCTGCACCCGACCGTCGGCCCCGCCGTGCCGGCAGGCGTTGTCGAGCAGGTTGGTCAGCACCTGCCGCAGCCGCTGCTCGTCGGCCCAGGCGCGGGTGCCGACCGCGACGTCGACGTGGACCGGACGCCCCCGGTGCGCGCTGCTCACCTGCGCGACCACCTCGGCCACCAGCACGGTCAGGTCCACGTCGGTCGCGTCGAGCTGCTCGGCCCCGCCCTGGGTGCGGGCCAGGTCGAGCAGGTCGTCGAGCAGCAGCCCCATCCGTTCGACCTGGGCGAGCGCGTCACCCAGGGCCTCGTCGTCAGCCGCCCGCACCCCGTCGACCAGGTTCTCCAGCTCCGCCCGCAGCGCCGCGACCGGGGTCCGCAGCTCGTGGGCGACGTTGGCCAGCAGGGCCTGGCGCTGCTCGTCGGCCTCGGCGATCTCCCGCGCCATCGTGGTGAAGGCCCGGGCCAGCTCGCCGACCTCGTCCCGGCTGCTGGTCGCGACCTCGGTGGCCGGGCGCCCGGCGGCCATCTCGCGGGCGGCGGCGGTCATCTGTCGCAACGGCGACGTCATGCCGTGGGCCAGCACGTGGGTGAGCAGCAGCGCGACGGCCATGGCCAGCGCCAGCGTCCACAGCACCGGGACCCCGAGCGACCGCTGGCCCAGCTGCGCGACCAGCAGACCCACCGCGAGGCTGGCCGCGACGACCAGGCCGAGCTTGACCTTGATGGAGCGGACCGGGTCCAGGGGCCGCAGGTCCACGCCGTGCCCGGCCTCGCCCCTCACGCCACCACCTCCAGGGCGTAGCCGACGCCCGCGACCGTGCGGATCCGGTCGGGGCCGAGCTTGCGGCGCAGCGCCTTGACGTGGCTGTCGACGGCGCGGGCCGCGCCGGCGCGGGCCCCCGAGCCGTCGTCGGGCCAGTCCCAGACCTCGACGAGCAGCCGCTCCCGCTCGACCACGGTGCCGGGCCGCCGGGCCAGGGCCACCACCAGGTCGAACTCGGTCCGGGTCAGGTGGACCGGCTCGTCACCGACGACGACCCGGCGGGTCCCGGGGTCCACCCGCAGCCCGCCGACGTGCAGGGCGGCCGCGGGGGCCCGCTGCTCGGCGGCCAGCACGGCCGCCCGCTCGACCCGGCGCAGCAGCGCCGCCACCCGGGCGACGAGCTCCCGGGGGCTGAACGGCTTGGTGAGGTAGTCGTCGGCCCCGACGGCCAGGCCGATCAGCCGGTCCGTCTCCTCCGCCCGCGCGGTGAGCATCAGGACCGGCACCGGGCGGCGGGCCTGGATCCGGCGGCAGACCTCGATGCCGTCCAGCCCGGGGAGCATGACGTCCAGCACGACCAGGTCGGGCGGGTCGGCCTGGGCGACCGTCACGGCGGAGCGGCCGTCGTGCACGACCTCGACCAGGTAGCCCTCGCTGTCCAGCCGTCGTCGCACCGCGTCGGCGATCGCCGGGTCGTCCTCGACCACCAGCACGCGACGACCCGTCGACCCCCTGCTCTGCATGCCGACGACGCTATCGGCGGGCCGCCGTCGGTCACCGGCAGGAACGGTGGAGATCCGGTGGAGATCGACGCCCCTCACCGTTCGCCCGGTGCCGGGGGAAGGCGCACACTGGCCCTGCGTGCAGCACCCGGACCCGTGGGGCACACAGGACGTGCACCCCGCCGACGGAGGCTCGCATGAGCACGCTTATCCCTGACCGCCCGGTCCGTGACCACCAGCAGACGCTGTACGCCGAGCTGTCCGCGCAGGTCAAGGACCTGGGGCTGCTCACCCGCCGCCCCGGCTGGTACCTGGCCCGCATCATCGCCGGCGGGGCGCTGCTGCTGGTGCTGGTGGCCGTCCACGTCCTGCTCGGCGACACCTGGTGGCAGCTGCGGCTGGCCGGGGTGGCGGCGGTGGTGCTCACCCAGGTCGCGTTCCTGGGCCACGACGCCGCGCACCGCCAGGTGTTCGCCAGCGGCCGGGCCAACGACTGGACCGCGCTCGTGGTCGTCAACCTGATGCTGGGGATGAGCTACGGCTGGTGGACCGGTAAGCACAACCGCCACCACGGCAACCCCAACCGGGTCGGCAAGGACCCCGACATCGCCTCGGCGGTGCTCGCCTACACCCCTGGCGCCGTCGCCTCCCGGACCGTCCTCGGCCGGTGGCTGGCCGGGCGGCAGGGCTGGTTCCTGTTCCCGCTCATGCTCCTGGAGGGCCTGGCCCTGCACGCCCACGGCGTCCGGGCCGTGTTCGGCCGCCGCAGCTTCTCGCGCCGCCGGGTCGAGGCCGTGCTCCTGGTGGCGCGGCTCGGCGGGTACCTGACGGTGGTCCTGCTCGTCCTGCCGCCCGGCAAGGCCGTGGCCTTCCTGGGCGTCCAGGTCGCGCTCTTCGGTCTCTACATGGGGCTCGCGTTCGCCCCCAACCACATCGGCATGCCGATCGTGCCCAAGGACTTCAGCCTGGACTTCCTGCGCCGCCAGGTGCTGATGAGCCGCAACGTGGCCGGTGGGCGCGGCGTCGAGGTGCTCATGGGCGGGCTCAACCTGCAGATCGAGCACCACCTGTTCCCGAGCATGCCTCGCCCCCACCTGCGCCGCGCGCAGCCCGTGGTGCGGTCCTTCTGCGAGCGCCACGCCGTCCACTACTCCCAGCCCACCCTCGGCGTGGCGTACGCCCGGGTGACCCGGTACCTCAACCAGGTGGGCGGTGCCCGGCCCGACCTGTTCGAGTGCCCCCTAGTGGCGCAGTACCGGCCCCGGTCGTAGGTCGCCCTTCCCGCGGCGACGGCGCCGGGTTAACGTCCGCCATGCCTCAGCACAAGATCCTCCTCGACGAGTCCGAGATGCCGACGCGTTGGTACAACCTCGTCGCCGACCTGCCCTCGCCCCCGCCGCCGCCCCTGCACCCCGGGACTCACGAGCCGGTGGGGCCGGAGGCGTTCGAGGCGCTGTTCCCGATGGCGCTCATCGAGCAGGAGGTGACCACCGACCGGTACGTCGACATCCCCGAGGCCGTCCTCGACGTCTACAAGCTCTGGCGGCCGAGCCCGCTGTACCGGGCGCACAACCTGGAGAAGGCGCTCGGCACGCCGGCGAAGATCTACTACAAGTACGAGGGCGTGAGCCCGGCCGGGTCGCACAAGCCCAACACGGCCGTCCCGCAGGCGTACTACAACGCGCAGGCGGGCGTGAAGAAGCTGACCACCGAGACCGGCGCGGGGCAGTGGGGCACGGCGCTGGCGTTCGCGTGCGCGCTGTTCGACCTGACCTGCGAGGTGTGGCAGGTCGGCGCGAGCTACGACCAGAAGCCGTACCGCCGGATGATGATCGAGGCGTTCGGCGCCGTGGTGCACCGCTCCCCCAGCCAGCTCACCGAGTCCGGTCGGGCGGTGCTGGCCGACCGTCCCGACCACCCCGGCTCGCTCGGCATCGCCATCAGCGAGGCCGTGGAGATGGCCGCCCCCGACCCCGAGGTCCGCTACGCCCTGGGCAGCGTGCTCAACCACGTGCTGCTGCACCAGACCATCATCGGCGAGGAGGCCCTGCTGCAGCTGGCCAAGGTGGGCGACACCCCCGACGTCATCGTGGGCTGCACCGGTGGCGGGTCGAACTTCGCGGGCCTGGCGTTCCCGTTCCTGCGGGAGAAGCTGGCCGGGCGCAACGACGCCGTCATCCGGGCCGTCGAGCCGTCGTCGTGCCCGTCGCTGACGCGCGGCGTGTACGCCTACGACTTCGGCGACACGGCCGGGCTGACCCCGCTGATGAAGATGCACACCCTGGGCCACGACTTCGTGCCGGACCCGATCCACTCCGGCGGGCTGCGCTACCACGGCATGGCGCCGCTGATCAGCCACGTCTACGAGCTCGGGCTGATGGAGGCCATCAGCGTGCAGCAGACCGAGGCGTTCGCCGCGGGCCTGCAGTTCGCCCGGACCGAGGGGATCCTGCCCGCGCCCGAGCCGACCCACGCCCTGGCCGCCTGCATCCGGGAGGCCCTGGAGTGCAGGGAGTCCGGCCAGGAGAAGGTCATCCTCACCGCGCTGTGCGGGCACGGGCACTTCGACCTGGCCGCCTACGACAGCTACCTGTCGGGGCGGATGACCGACGAGGACGTCAGCCCCGAGCGGTTCCGCGAGGCGCTGGCGACCGTGCCGGCCATCTGAGCCCCCGGGGAAGCACCGCCACCCGGTCGGGGTTGCCCACGGTCGGGACGTCCACGTCGGGCGTCCCGACCGACAGGAGCAACGCATGAGCATCGTCGTCACCGGCGCCACCGGACCGTTCGGCCGCCACGTGGTCACCACCCTGCTGGAGCGCGGGGTCGCCCCCGACCGGCTCGTCGCCACCGGGCGACGCGTCGACACCCTGGCGGACCTGGCCGAGCGGGGCGTCCGGACGGCCCGGCTGGACTTCGACGACCCGGCCACGACCGCCGAGCCGCTGGAGGGTGCCGAGACCGTGCTGCTCGTCTCGGGGTCCGAGGTCGGTCGACGCGTGCCGCAGCACGAGACCCTGGCCCGCGCCGCGGTGGCCGCCGGCGTCCGCCGGCTGGTCTACACCAGCGCGCCGCACGCGGACTCCACCCGGCTGTCGCTGGCGGCCGAGCACCTGGCGACCGAGCGCCTGGTCCTCGACCTCGACGTGCAGCCCACGTTCCTGCGCAACGGCTGGTACCTGGAGAACTACACCGCCCAGCTGCCCGTCTACCTGCAGACCGGCGCCGTCCTGGGCGCCTCGGGCGACGGCCGGATCAGCGGTGCGGCCCGGGCCGACCTGGCCGAGGCCGCCGCCGCGGTACTCGTCGGAGAGGGCCACGAGGGCGCCACGTACGAGCTGGGCGGGGACGAGTCGTTCACGCTCGCCGACCTCGCGAGCACCGTGAGCCGGGTGTCCGGGACGACGGTCGAGTACCGGGACCTGACGGCCGAGGACCTGGCGTCCGCGCTGCAGCAGGCGGGGCTGCCCGAGCCCGTGGCGCAGATGCTGGCGGGCGCGGACCTGGCCATCCGCGACGGCGCCCTCCGGATCGAGACCGGGGACCTGTCCCGGCTGCTGGGCCGGGCCCCGGTCACCCTCGAGCAGGCTGTGCGCGCGGCCCTGGCCTGAGCGCCCTGGGGGCGGTCGCGGACCGGGCTCAGCCCGAGAACGGGCAGCCGTCGGCGCAGGCCAGGTCGGCCACCACGACCGCCGTCCCGGCCTCGTCGACCACCTCCACGGCGGTGACGTCGAACCCCTCGGGCAGCTCGTCGTCCACGCCGAAGGTGCGCAGCGTGCCCGACTGGTCGGGGTCGATCTCCACCCCGGCCGCCTGCGCCCGCACCGGCTCGACCACGAGCCTCCCGTCGGAGACCCGCAGCAGCAGCTCGACCTCCACCGGCAGCGTCCCCAGCACGGGGACCTCGAAGGGCGCCTGGACCAGCAACCGGTCCGGGGGCAGCGCGGACGTGCCGGTCAGGACCGCCTCGCCGAGCTCCTCGTCGAGCTGCGTCCTCAGCGCGCCGGCCGCCTCGGCCCTGACCGACGCCGTCAGCCGCTGGGCGGTGGAGCCGTCGGTCGCCACCCCTTCGGCCTGCACCGCCAGAGCCCGGACGGGCACCCCCTGCACGGCCCCGGCCCCGGTGGTCACGGTCACGCCGTCGAACCGCCCGCGGGCGAGCCCGAGCAGGACCGAGCCGTCGACCGAGGCCTCGACGTCCGCGAAGTCGGCACCGTCGTCGCTGACCTGGCTCAGCTGGCGCGCCACGGTGTCGGTGACGACCGCCTCGACCTGGTCGCGGGCGAACCACTCCGCCGCCAGCGCGACGCCCCCGAGCAGTCCGACCACGACCAGCAGGGCGACGAGCGAACGGAGAGCGGTCACGACGCCCATCGTGCCCGCTGGGACCTCCCGGCCGGGTGCGGGTGCCTCAACCGGCGCCGTCGAGCGCCTTGACCATCCGCACCAGCGCGACCCGCCGGTAGGAGTCCTCGACCAGCTCGGCGAGCTCGACCCAGTCGGCGTCCGGCTGGCCCGGCAGGTCGCGGCACTCGAACGCGAGCCACCCGCTGGGCCCGTAGTACGGGGGGACGGAGGCACGCGGGTGCTGCAGCAGCGCCTCGCGGTCGCTGTCCTCCGGGCGGACCAGCAACCGGGTGTCCCCCTCGCCCTCGATGCCGAACTGGGCGAACACCCGCTTGCCCGCGAAGAACGTCGGGCGCCCGTGGGACTCCTTCTCGACCGCCTCGGGCAGGGCCAGGCAGACGGCTCTCGCGCGGGCCAGCAGCGGGTCGGCCTCGTCGTACATCCGCGGGTGCGACATGCGCGCCAGGGTGGCACCCACCTCCGACGACGAGGAGCCCGGCGCGTCCACCATGCTGGACCCGTGGGCGACGTGGCTGACTCCGGACCCGACGACACGACGGGGCGGGTCCTGCACCGGTGGGCGCTCGGGGTGGTGATGGGGTGCTTCACCGGACCGGAGCTGCCGGGCTGGGTCGAGCAGGACCTGCACGACGGGCTGGGGTCCCTGTGCCTGTTCGGGTCCAACCTGACCGGTGGCGACGCGCAGGCCACGGCCCTCGTCGGCCGGGTCCACGCCCTGGCCCCGACGTGCCTGGTCGCGTTGGACGAGGAGGGCGGCGACGTCACCCGGCTCGACCAGCACCGGGGCAGCACGACGGTGGGCGCGGCCGTGCTGGGGGCGGCGGACGACGTCACGCTGACCCGGCAGGTGCACGCCGACCTGGGTGCCCGGCTGGCCGCCGTCGGGGTGGACCTCGACCTGGCGCCCGTCCTGGACGTGAACAGCGCCGTGGACAACCCCGTGGTGGGGAGCCGGAGCTTCGGGGACGACCCGGCCCACGTGGCCCGTCACGGCGCGGCCGCCGTCCGCGGTCTCGCCGACGCGGGGGTCGCGGCCTGCGTCAAGCACTTCCCCGGCCACGGCGACACCCGGCAGGACTCGCACGTCGCCGCACCCGTCGTCGGCGCCGACGAGGAGGTGCTGCGCTCCCGCGAGCTGGTGCCGTTCGCCGCCGCCGTCGAGGCCGGCGCCGAGGCGGTCATGACCGCCCACGTGCGCGTGCCCGCGCTGGACCCCGACCAGCCGGCGTCGACGAGCGCCCGGCTGACGACGCTGCTGAGGGAGGAGCTGGGCTTCGACGGCGTCGTGGTGACGGACGCGCTGGACATGGTCGGCGTCAGCGGCCCGGAGGCCCACGGATCGGTCGAGGCCGCCGCCGTGGCCGCGGTGGCCGCCGGGGCGGACCTGCTGTGCCTGGGCGCGGACTGGGGACGCGAGCGGGTCCACGGCGTCGTGGACGCGCTCGTCGCTGCGGTCCGGGGCGGTTCGCTGGACCGGGACCGCCTGGCCGAGGCCGCCGGGCGGGTGGCCGACCTGGGCGGTGCCGCCCGCGACCGTCGCGACACCCGCTCGGCCGCGCGCCCGCCCAGCGCCCAGGCCGCGGCGGTGG
>JBBSQH010000059.1:0-27977 GCA_038258055.1 Actinomycetales bacterium | reverse complement strand
GGTGCTGGCCACCTCGGCGGCGACCGTGGCCGCGCCGGCGGCGGTGGTGCTGGCCGCGGCCCCGCGGACGGTCGTCACGGCGGCCTTGGTCCGGCTGACGGCGACCTGGCTGCGGCGGACGAGCTCCGCCGACGCCTTCTGGCCGCGGATGCGACGGGCGAGGTCCTTGCCGCGGGCGGCGAGGTCGTCGTAGGACTTCTCGGCCCGGCCGGCCAGGTCCAGCGCGGTGCTCACGGCGGCGGTGGGCAGCGACTGGAGCTGCTCGACCGCCTTGGTGGGCAGGGTGCGGACGTCCACGTCCTTGGCCTGGGCGCCACGCAGACGGGCCACGACCAGGTCGGTGGCGCCGAGGGCCGCGTAGGCGCCGGACGTGGCGGCGTCGACGACGAGGTTGCGGGGGGCGGCGGTGGCGGCCGTGCGGGTGGTGCCGGCCTTGCGGGTGGTCGTGCTCATGGGGTCCTCCTGGTGCGGGTGATGGTCCGGTGGTCGTGCTCGTTCTGGTTGTCGCTGCCGGCGGTGGCCGCCGCGACGAAGCTGGCGTAGACGTCGAGGAGCGCCCGCTTCTGGCGCTCGTCGAGGTGGGGATCGGTGGCGATGGCCCCGGGGACGTCGCTGCCGCCGACCTCGTCGAGCAGGCCGGCGCGGACGTACAGGGCCTCGGCGGAGATGCGGAGGCCCTTGGCGATCTGCTGCAGGACCTCGGCGGAGGGTCGGCGCAGGCCGCGTTCGACCTGGCTGAGGTACGGGTTGCTGACCCCGGCGACCTCGGCGAGCTGGCGGAGCGACATCCGGGCCTGCTGCCGCTGCTCGCGCAGGAAGCCGCCCAGGTCCTCGACCTTGGTGCGAGCGCCGTCGACCGCGCCCCCGACGGACCCGGCCACCGTGCCGGCCACGGCACCGGCGACCGATCCGGCCGCTGCTCCTGCCCGCTCGGCCTTGCCGGGGCGTCCCGGGTCGGTGCTGGTGTCGTCGCTCACGTCGACGAGTGTGCAAGCAAAGTGCTAGCAATTGCAAGCGGGAGGAAGTGGCCTCCGTCACACCGGCACGGGCCGCCGTCGGCTCAGGAGGCGGTGGTGCCCGGGTCCTCGCGGTCGAGCACGTCCTCGACGTTCAGCACGCTCTCGCGGTAGCGGCGTCCGAGCTCTGCGCTGAGGGCGTCCGACGCCTGCTGCACGGCGGTCCGCATGTCGCCGATCTCGCGCTGCAGGGCGTCCAGGTGGCTTATCGCCCCGGCCAGCTGCTCGTCGTCCAGGCCCGAGGGGTCGCTGGTGGCCGGGTCGGCGACCGCGGCCTCGGCGGCACGGCGGTGCTCGCCCACGCGGCTCGGCTCGGCGACGACATGACGGCCCAGGCCGTGGCTGGGACCCGGGGGGTCGGCCAGGGTCCGCGACAGGCTGGCCACCAGCTCGTCGGTGCCCGATGGGGTGCCCGACCCCGGGCTGCCGCCGGCGGCCCGGGCGGACTGCTCGGCGCGCAGCAGGTCGAGCCGGCCGTGCAGGAGCCTGCGGGCGAAGCTGAGGTCGGTCTCCTCCTGCTCGGCCTCGGTGCGCCGTGCGCGGAGCTCCTCGACGGGGATGTCGCGCAGGTCCGCGAGGAACTCGTCGGCCAGCACGTGGTCGATCCGTCGACGGCCCCCGGTCTGCTGCATGCCCGCGATGGTAGGCCCTCGCCACGTCCCGCGCGGGGTCCGCGGCGAGTCCGCGGGGTCCGCCGGTGCTACCGGGCCGGCAGGCCCAGCAGCTCGCGCGCCGCGCCGACCCCCAGCGGCGGGCGCTGCAGCTCGGTCGCCACGAGCGCGGCCCGGCGCACCAGGTCGGCGTTGGAGGCGACCGGGACGGGACCGTCGGCGCCCCGGCCCCAGACGACCGTGTCCTCCATGCCCACGCGCAGGTGGCCACCCGCGGCGAGCGAGGCCGCGAGCACCGGCAGGTGGCTGCGGCCGATCCCCGTGGCCGACCAGGACGTCACGGCCTCGGGCATGGCCGCCACGCAGGCCACCAGGGCGTCCGCGGTGCCGGGCATCCCGCCGGGGACCCCCATCACGAGGTCGACGTGCACCCGCTCTCCCGCGGGCAGCCCCTCGCGGTCCAGCAGGCGGCGCAGCGTGCTCAGCTGGCCCAGGTCGAACACCTCGAACTCGGGGACGATGCCGCGGTCGCGGCTGCTGCGGAACAGCTCGACGACGAAGCCCCACGGGTTCATGAAGACGTCGTCGCCGAAGTTGACCGTGCCCAGGGTCAGGCTGCAGGAGTCCGGCTCGGCGTCGAGCACCGCGAGCCGGGCGTCCATCGCGTCGTGGACGCTGCCGCCGGTCGACAGCTGGACCACCAGCGAGCAGGCCTCGCGGACGGCGGCGACGGTCTCGCGCACCCGGGGCAGGTCGAGGGTGGGGGCGTGGTCGGTGTCGCGGACGTGGATGTGGATCATGGCGGCGCCGGCGGCCTCGCAGGCCGCGGCCTCGGCCGCGATCTCCTCCGGGGTGGTGGGCAGCTGCGGGACGTCGGCCTTGAGGTTCTCCGCGCCGGTGGGGGCGACGGTGATCATGGTCGCGGCCGGGCGGGCGAGGAACCGGCTCACCTGGCGTCCGGGTGCAGGTCGTCCGGGTTCACGGCGTGACCAGCACGTCCTGGGAGGCGGCGACACCGCCGGCGTCGAGCACGGCGTCCGCGGGGGTGTTGCGCTTGATGACCGCCAGGGCGATCGGTCCGAGCTCGTGGTGGCGGACGACCGTGGTCAGCCGGCCCACGACGCGCTCGCCGTTGCGCAGCTCGTCGCCCTCGCCCGGCAGGGTGTGACCCGACCCGTCCAGGTGCAGCAGGACGATCCGTCGGGGCGGGCGACCCAGGTTGTGCACCCGGGCGACCGTCTCCTGCCCTCGGTAGCAGCCCTTCTGCATGTGCACCGCGGTGCGCAGCAGGTCAAGCTCGTGGGGGATGGTGCGGTGGTCGGTCTCGTGCAGGTGGCGCGGGCGCCCCGCGGCCACGCGCAGCGCCTCCAGGGCCCAGGTGCCGGCGCGGGGGCGGTCGGCCAGGGCGGCGGCCAGGTCGGCCCGCGGGACGAGGACCTCGCGCCAGGCCCACCCGAGGCCGGGGTGGACGTCGTCCGGGCTGCCGTAGGCCACGGACACCGGGCTGGTCCGGGGCCAGGGGTCGACCCAGGCCAGCGGCTCGCCGTCGACGGACTCCCGGCCCACCGGCTCGCCCAGCACGGCCCAGTCGGCGGTGACGTCGGCGACCTCGACCCGCAGCATGAACCGCATGCGGTCGAGGTAGGTCACCAGGTCGGCGGTGGTGCTGCTCTCCACCACGAGCCAGGTCGTCGTGCCGTCGTCGACCACGTGCAGGTCGTGCTCGACGTGCCCGTGCGGGCTCAGCAGCAGGGCCTCGACGGACCGGCGGGGCTGCAGGTCGTCGAGCTTCTGGGTCGACAGGCTGTTGAGCCAGGTGAGCCGGTCCGGCCCCGTGACGGTGACTACGCCCCGGTTGCTCAGGTCGACGACGGCCAGGCCCTCCTCGAGCAGCTTCTGCTCCTTGAGGGGGTCGCCGTAGTGCGCGGCCACGCCGGCGTCCAGGCCCTCCGCGCTCATCACGGCGTCAGCGGCGGTGCCGCTCATGCGACTGCCCTTCTCATGCGGTTCATGCGACCTTCTTCAGCCGGGCGGAGGCGTGCGAGCTCATGCCGTGCCCGACGGCGACCATGTCCATCGCCCACAGCAGGTCCCCGGCGACGTAGCCGTAGAGCCGTGTGGCGGCGGAGTACTCCTTGGCGTCGCGGGACCGCGCCACCAGCTCGGTGCTGAGCTCGATCTTGCCGGCGTGGGCCTGGCCCAGGTACTGCTCGACGTAGCCCATCGGGTGGGCCAGGAGGAGCTCGACCTCGGTGCCGTCCAGACCTGCCTCGCCGGACGGGACCCGCCAGAACCCGGTCTCGGTGGCCAGGGGCTCCGCGAGACCGCCGTCTGCGTCCAGGGCCCAGGTGCGGGAGTCCCAGCGCAGGAACGCCCGGCCGTCGTGGCTGACCACGACCTCCTGCCCGAACGGGACGGGGGCGTCCATCGACGGGTAGACCACCTCGCCGGCGCCCTGCCAGGTGCCGACGAGCCAGCCGATCGCCACCAGGGGACGAGCGAGGTCCTCGGGGATCTCGATGGGTCGGGGGCCGGAGGGGGAGCTCACGCTCAGCGCTGGCCGGCGAACAGCTTGTAGAGCACGACGAGGCTGACCCAGCCGATCGCCAGCGACGACAGGACCAGCAGTCCGGTGAACACGACCTCTAGCCACAGCACATGGGCATCGTAGCCTCGCCGGCATGACGACGACGGCCCCCGGGGCGCAGGTTGCACGGCTGGTGGTCAAGGTCACGTGCGGCGCGGAGGCGCCCGAGCGGTGCAACCAGGCCCTGACGGTGGCCGCGACGGCCCTGGCCGCCGGGGCGGAGGTGTCGCTGTGGCTGACCGGGGAGGCGGTGGACCTGGCCCGGGCCGGGACGGCGGGGTTCACCCTCGAGCACGCGGCCGACCCGCTGGAGCTGCTGGCCGCCGTCCTGGCCGAGGGTCGGGTGACGGTCTGCACCCAGTGCGCGGCGCGCCGCGGGCTGACGGCCGAGGACCTGCTCGACGGCGTCCGGATCGCGGGCGCGGCGGTGTTCGTGGCCGAGGCGCTCGAACCGACGGCCACCGCGCTCGTGTACTGACCGCGAGTCAGGCGCGCCGCGGTGGGCGCACCGGCGGTCGACGACGCCTTGATCGCGGCGGTCGTCGACGGGGCAGGGCCGGTCTCGGTCGACAGCGTCTTGATCGCGGCGGTCGTCGACGGGATGAGGCTCCCCCTGATCGATGGCGTCTTGATCACCGCCGTCGTCGACTCAGGCCGCGGCGGGGTGAGTGCGCAGCCGCAGCAGGACCCGGTAGGCGGCGCAGCCCAGGCAGATGCCGAACGCGGCGTTCAGGCCGGCCGCGAACAGGGCCACGGCGGCCGAGCCGACCGCCGCCCCGGGGACCCCCACCGCCACGAGCAGCAGACCCGTGCCCACCACGAGCAGCCCGACGAGCTGGGCGAAGCGCGGGGCGGCCGGGTCCTCCCACCAGGTGGGCCGCGCGAGCCGGGGCCGGACGACCCTGCGGAAGAGCAGGCCCCAGGGCCCGCGACCAGGACCCAGGGCCACGGTCGTGGCGAAGAGCAGCGCCTGCAGGGCCAGCAACCACCAGGAGCCGGTCACCACCACCGCGGCCAGCACCAACGAGGTCATCCCCGCGGCGAAGCGCGGTCCCCGGGGGTCGATCGCCCCGGCCGGGCGGGAGCCGGGAGACGCGTCGCCGGGCGCGAGGCCGCCGGGCGCGGGGCCCCGGGGCGCCGTCACCGGTCCACCACGGCCGCGCGGGCGGTGCCGGCAGCGGGAGCCCCGAACGGGACGCGGCCGGCCGAGAGCTCGACCAGCGCCTGCCGGGCCACGTCGGCGTCGACCGGACCTGGGTGCACCCCGATCACGTCGCCGGCGGCGTCGGCCAGCAGGACGGTCGGGGCGGTCCGCACCTCGAACCGGTCGACGAGGCCCGGCGCCTGCTCGGCCAGGACATGGTGAACGAGCACGTCCTCCCCGTCCTGCACCTCACGGCGCAGCAGGGCGAGGGTGCGGGCGCAGTCGCTGCAGCTGCGGGTGCCGACCACCACCAGGGTCGCCGTCCGGCCCAGTCCGTCGAGCCCGACCGGCGCGGTCTCGGTCGGGGGCACCAGCGGTCGGCGCCGGGGGTCGCTGGCGGGAGGCGCGAAGGCCTGCCGGCCGCGGCGGTGCTCCCGGGCGCGCCACACGCCCCCGACGAGGACCACCGCGAGCACGACGACGAGCAGGACGAGCAGACGTGAGGAGACCGGGTCCACGGCAGACCCAACACCCGCCGTCCCCCGGCGCTTCCCTTCAGGACCCGGATCGTGGACGAGGTGCCCAGGGCCGGCGTGCCCGCCCCACCCGGTGCTCCGACACAAAGACGCCGAACCAGATGTCGTCTCGCCGGTCCCCACCCGGCGATCGCCCACCACAGCGGCACACCGAGTGCGGTTGCGTCGCCCCCACCGCTCGATCCGCCACCACAACGGCACACCCGGTGCGGTTGCGCCGTCCCCACCCCGCGATCCGCCACCACGACGGCACACCCGGTGGGGTTGCGGCGCGTCCTGCCGGCCCCGCCTGGGGGGCGGCCCCTCGCGGTGACCGCCAGCCACACCGAGGGAACGCCCCTCGAGGGCTCAGCCCAGGGTGAGGCGGGCGCCGACGTGGACCGCGAGCCCCGCCGCCAGCACGCACGCGGCGCCCGCAGACACCGCCGCACGGCGGTGGGACGTGGTGGGCTGGCGGTAGAGCAGGACGTGCAGCCCGGCGGTCGTCAGACCGGACACCGCCCCGATCACGAGGGCCTCCGTGACGTCCACGGGCAGCGAGGACACCGCCGACGCGACGGCACCGGCCAGCAGCGCGCCGCTGAGCACCGACAGCGGCAGGGTGAGGGCCCGCGGCCACGGCAGCGTCATCGTGAGGGCGGCCGCGGTGCACCCCAGCGCGCCGACCACGGCCGGGCCCACGCTGCCCGTCCCGGCGTCCGCGACGAGCCAGCCGGTCCCCAGCAGGACGAGCGCCTGGCCCGTGACGGTCGCCGACACGGACTCGACCAGCCTCGGGCGACCGTCCCGGCGTCCCATCTGGTGGACGAACGCGGCGATCACACCCAGGGCGAAGGTGGTGGGTATCCAGCGGAGGCCCTCCTCGCCGCCGACCCCGACCACCAGGGCGCCGACGGCGCCGGTGATGGTGACGACCCAGCCCACTCCCCAGCCCACGGGGACCTGCAGCAGCCGGGTCCAGCCGTAGCCGACGGCCGCTACGACGGCGACGAACGCCACCGGGGCCCACCAGTCGCCGTAGGTCCCGCGAGCCAGGAGCGGGACGAGGGCGACCGCGGCTGCCGCCACCAGCGCGCCGAGCAGGACGAGCAGGCGGGCAAGCACCCGGGCATCGTGCCACGAGCCCTCGGGCACGCCCTATCCTTCGACCGCAGCGGGGGACACCGGTAGCGAGGAGGATCGTGTGGCACGACTTGTGCTGCTCGGCGACGCGCTGAGCCCGTCCGCCCGGGCCCTGCCCGCGCTGGCTCTGCTGCCGCACCGGGTCGACGTGCTGCCGGGCGTGCCCGGCGCGCTCGTGGACCTGGGCGACGCCGACGTCGTGCTGGTCGACTGCCTGCGTGACCTGGCCGCGGCCCGGGCGCTCTGCCGGCTGCTGCGCACCACGTCCCCGGACCTGCCCGTCCTGGCGGTCATGACCGAGGGTGGTCTCGCCGCGGTGTCCGGCGACTGGGGCGTCAGCGACGTCGTGCTGAGCGACGCCGGCCCGGCCGAGGTGGACGCCCGGCTGCGGCTCGCCATGGCGGTACGGGTCGCGCAGGCCTCCGTGGACGAGACCCCCGGCGAGGTGGTGGCCGGCGACGTCGTCATCGACGAGAGCACGTACACCGCCCGGGTCCGGCGCCAGGTGCTCGACCTCACGTACAAGGAGTTCGAGCTCCTCAAGTTCCTGGCCACGCACCCCGGGCGCGTCTTCACCCGTGCCCAGCTGCTGCAGGAGGTCTGGGGCTACGACTACTTCGGCGGCACCCGGACGGTGGACGTCCACGTCCGTCGGCTGCGGGCCAAGCTCGGTCCCGAGCACGAGCACCTGATCGGCACGGTGCGCAACGTCGGCTACCGGCTCGTGGTCAGCCGGGCGGCGGCCGAGGAGGACGCGGCCGGCTGAGTCCGGCGCCTGCGACGCGAGGAGGGCCCTGACCGGTCGGTCGGGGCCCTCCTGCTGTGCGGGTCGTGCTGCGGTGCCCGTGCTCGTTCAGCCGTTCGTCACGGCAGGATCGTGATCCTGCCCTCGCCGGCCACCGGGTAGTCGGCCGCGGTCACGACGCCACCGAGGTCGTCGGTGAGGTACTGCGACAGGGCCTGCTGGTACTGCACGCCCAGACGGACGAACTCCTGGACCGGGTAGCCGTCGCCGCCCGCGAGCGAGAAGTCGTTCGAGGCGACCGGGATGGTCCCGGCGAAGACGACCTGGCCGTCGGCGACGAGCACGGTGCCGTCGTCCAGGACGATGCTGCGGATCCGCTCACCCGGGGTGACCTCGACGGTCGCGCCGTCGACGATCTGGGTGACGCGGGCCTGCCGCGAGGTGTCGATGACGATGCTGGCGCCGGAGATCTGGGCGAACGCCCCGTCACCGGTGTTGCCCGGCAGCGACTTGGCGCCCTGCTCCAGGACGGCCTTGATGTCGGCCACGGTCATCTCCGGGGCGATCGACACGAAGTTGGCGAAGGCCGCGATCCGGAACGTGTCGGCCTCGGTGAACGGGCCGACGGGCTGGTCGATGTTGCCCCGGATGCCGCCACCGTTGTGGAAGGCCAGACGGGGGGCGGGGACGCCGAACTCGGCGGCCCGCTTGGTGGCGGCCGCGAACATCATGTCGGCCATCAGGTTGCCGCCGTTGGACTCACGGCCGCGCACGTCCGGGGTCTGGAAGTCCAGGTTGACCTCGCTGGTGGCCAGCACGTTGGCGTCCAGCTGGTCGAGGTAGGCCTGCACGGGCTCCTGGACGTTCTCGACCAGGAACTCGTCGGGCTCGACGGCGTCCGGGCCCGTCGACGTCACCCGGTAGACGCCCGAGGTGTCCTCGTCCCAGCTGAGGACCTCACCGGCGGAGTCGAAGTTGAGCGTGAGCGCGCCCACGTAGCGCCAGCTGCCCAGGGTCGTGACGACCGGGACCTCGCTGCCGGCGGCGTCGGTGGACACCAGCGGGTAGTCGCCCGCCCGCACGTCGCCCGGGACCAGCAGGTCGTCCGGCGTGGCCAGCAGCTCGCCGCCGCCGCCGCCGATGACGGCGTCGACGCCCGTCAGCTCCGTGACCAGGGCCACCTCCTCCTGGATGTTCTGCAGGTGCGACTGCAGCACGATGATGTCGACGCCGCTGTCGGTCAGCAGGTCGACCTGGGCCTGCGTGATGTCGACGAGCTCCTGCTCGGCCACGACGCCGCCGGGGGAGCTGATCGAGGGCAGCAGCGGCGTGGTGAGGCCGATGACGCCGATGCGCCGGCCCTTCTCCCGCACGACGGTGCTGGCGGCGATGGAGCCGTCCTCCGCCAGGGCTGCGAGCGAGGGCTCGCCGGACACGTCCAGGTTGGCCGAGACGAAGGTGGTGTCGGGGACGGACTCGATGAAGCGGGCCAGCACGTCCGGGCCGAAGTCGAACTCGTGGTTGCCGATGGCCAGGGCGTCGTAGTCCAGGTGGTCGACGGCGACGGCGTCGTAGAACGGCGCCCCCGGCTGGTTGCTGGCGTTGAACTCGGCGCCGGCGAGGTAGTTGTCGCCGGAGTTCAGCAGCAGGAACCCACGCTTGGAGGACTGCCCGGCCGGCGCGCGGCCGGTGACCGAGCTGCGCTCCAGCCGGTCCACGACCGAGGAGAACCGGGCCACGCCGCCGTACTCGGCGCCCTCGATGACGGTCGGCGTCAGCGCGGACTCGCCGTCGTTGTTGTGGGCCACGGTGAGCGTGAACGCCGGACGCTCGGCCTGCGCCTGCCGAGCGGCGGCCTTGCCTCGCTCGTTGCCGGGGGCAGCGGATGCGGTGCCGGCGGTCGCGGCGCCGGTGGCGGCGAGGGCCACGGCGGCGACGACGGCGACCGTGCCGCGTAGTGCCTGAGACATGTTTCTCCTGGGGGGTCGGTGACACGGGGGTCTGACCGGCCGCCCCGGGAGGACGGTCCGGACATGTGCGCACCCAACCTGGTGCATCCGGGTGAGCACCGGGTGAACGGTGCGACAACCCGGCCCGGAATTCCAGGGGCTCCGGTGTGCCATGACGCTGCGTGGCCGCACGCTCGCATTGCGTGGGGCCCTCGGTGGGTGGTCCGGCTAGGGTCGTCGGATGGTCCCGCCCACGTCCGGCCGCACCCACGACGTCCCCGACCAGGTCGCCGCGGTCGAGCAGGTGGACCGGCTCCCGGCGGCCGACGTCCAGGACGTGCTGGCCCTGGTCGCCCGGGCCACGTCGGTGGACGGCGTCGCGCCGCTGTCCGAGCACGTCCTGCTGCACCTGCGTCAGGGCGGCCAGGAGCCCGGCCGCCACCTCCTGGTCCGGGAGCCGGCGGGCTCCTCGGTGGTCGCCTACGCGCACCTGGACCCCACGGACTCCGTCGAGGGCGCCTCGGCGGAGCTGGTGGTCGACCCGGACCACCGCCGGCGCGGCCACGCCCGCCGCCTGGTCGCGTCGCTGCTGGACCTGTCACGAGAGCTGGCGGACGGCCGGCTGCGGCTGTGGGCCCACGGGGAGTCCCCCGACGCGGGAGCGCTCGCCTCGGCCATGGGCTTCGACCGGGTCCGGGAGCTCTGGCAGATGCGGCGCAGCCTGTACGCGTCGCTGCCCCAGGTGCAGGTGCCCGACGCAGTGGCGCTGCGCACCTACGAGCCCGCCGACGCCGACGCCGTCCTGGCGGTCAACGCCGCCGCGTTCGTGGACCACCCCGAGCAGGGCCGGTGGACCCGGGCCGACCTGGACGCCCGGCTGCGCGAGGACTGGTTCGACCCGGCCGGGCTGTTCCTGGCCGTCCGCGCCGACGGCTCGCCGGACGACGGCGAGCTCCTCGTGTTCCACTGGACCAAGGTCCACGGCGCCACCCGGCACGCCGAGGGCGAGGCCGAGCACGCCCACGAGGCGATCGGCGAGGTCTACGTCGTGGGGGTGTCGCCCGCGGCCCAGGGACGCGGGCTCGGCCGACTGGTGACGCTGGTGGGACTGAGGCACCTGCGGGAGCGGGGGCTGACCCAGGCCATGCTCTACGTGGACGCGGACAACCGCGCGGCGGTCCGGACGTACGAGGGTCTGGGCTTCGCCCGCTGGGACGTCGACGTCCAGTTCCGCCGCCAGGTCTGACAGCATCGACCCATGGCAACCGCGCGCCGACCCGCCCGTACGCCCTCGCCCGCGACGAAGCGTGCCCCCGCGGCGAAGCGGTCACCGGCCCCCACGAAGGCCGCCGCGACCAAGCGGGCTGCGGCCACCAAGAAGACCACCACGACCACGGCCACCAAGAAGGCCACGTCGACGAAGGGCACCGCGAAGCAGCAGCCCACGGACCCGGCGCCCGACCTGACCGCGGGCGAGGCGGCGGCGACCCAGGCCGACCCGGCCACCCAGGTCGACCCGGCCACGCAGGACGACCCGGCCACGCAGGACGACGCGGCCACGCAGGACGACGCGGGCGCGCAGGCCGGCCCGGCGGCGAGCGGGCAGCCGGCCCGCACGCCCACGCGGCGTTCCACCGACCTCCGCACCGCCGACGCCCGCGGCGGTGACGACATCGTCGAGCACCTGGGCGCGCCGTCGGTGCCGGCCGTGGCGGCGGCGGACGAGCCCGACGACCTGCCCGAGGACCGGTTCGCCGACCGCGAGGTGTCGTGGCTGGCGTTCAACGAGCGCGTGCTCGAGCTGGCCGAGGACCCCGACGTCCCGCTGCTGGAGCGTGCTCGGTTCCTGGCGATCTTCGCCAGCAACCTCGACGAGTTCCACATGGTCCGGGTCGCCGGGCTCAAGCGGCGGATCGCGACCGGCATCGCCGTGCGGGCCGCGTCGGGCCTCGAGCCCCGCGAGATCCTGACCGAGATCTCGCACCGCACCGAGCAGCTGATGGCGCGCCACGCCCGCGTCTACCGCGACGACATCGCCCCGGCCATGGCCGAGCAGGGCATCACGGTGCTGCGCTGGGACCAGCTCGACGACCACGCCTGCTCGCGGCTCACCGAGCTGTTCCGGGCCCAGGTGTTCCCCGTCCTGACGCCGCTGGCCGTCGACCCGGCGCACCCGTTCCCCTACATCTCCGGGCTGTCGCTGAACCTGGCCGTCGTGGTGTCCAACCCCGCTACCGGCAAGCAGCACTTCGCCCGGGTCAAGGTGCCGCCGGTGCTGCCCCGGTTCCTCCGGGTGCCGCACGAGCTGGGCGAGGACGACGACCGCGCCGACTTCGTCCCGCTCGAGGACGTCATCGCCGCCCACCTGGGGATGCTGTTCCCCGGCATGGACGTCGTCCGGCACTCCACGTTCCGGGTCACCCGCAACGAGGACCTCGAGGTCGAGGAGGACGACGCGGAGAACCTGCTCCAGGCCCTGGAGAAGGAGCTGCTGCGGCGTCGGTTCGGGCCGCCGGTGCGGCTGGAGCTGGCCGACGACATCGCCGAGGAGGACGCCGACCTGCTGCTGCGCGAGCTCGGTGTCACCCCCGACGAGGTCTACCGGCTGCCCGAGCCGCTGGACCTGCGCGGGCTGTTCATCATGGCCGACGTCGACCGGCCGGAGCTGCAGTTCCCGACGTTCCTGCCTCGCACCCACCGTGACCTGGCCGAGGTCGAGAGCGCCAAGGCCAGCGACGTGTTCGCCGCCGTGAGCCGCCGCGACGTCCTGCTGCACCACCCGTACGACTCGTTCTCCACGTCGGTGCAGGCGTTCCTCGAGCAGGCTGCCGCCGACCCGAACGTGCTGGCGATCAAGCAGACGCTGTACCGGACCAGCGGTGACTCCCCGATCGTGGACGCCCTGATCGACGCGGCCGACTCCGGCAAGCAGGTGCTGGCCCTGGTCGAGATCAAGGCGCGATTCGACGAGCAGGCCAACATCAGCTGGGCGCGCAAGCTGGAGCAGGCCGGCGTGCACGTGGTCTACGGCATCGTCGGGCTCAAGACGCACTGCAAGCTGAGCCTGGTCGTCCGGCGCGAGCCGGGTGGGCTGGCCCGCTACGTCCACGTCGGCACGGGCAACTACAACCCCAAGACGGCGCGGCTGTACGAGGACCTGGGCCTGCTGACCAAGGACCCGCAGGTCGCCGACGACCTGGCCGTGCTGTTCAACCAGCTGTCGGGCTTCGCGCCCAGCTCGTCCTACCGACGTCTGCTGGTGGCGCCCCGCACGGTGCGCCAGGGCCTGGTCGACCTGGTCGAGCGCGAGATCAGCAACCACGAGAAGGGCCTGCCCGCGGGGATCCGGCTCAAGGTGAACTCCATCGTCGACGAGGCGTTCATCGACTCGCTGTACCGCGCGTCCCAGGCCGGGGTGGACGTCGACATCGTCGTCCGCGGCATCTGCGCGGTCCGCCCGGGCGTCCCGGGGCTGAGCGACAACATCCGGGTCCGCAGCATCCTGGGCCGGTTCCTGGAGCACTCGCGCATCTTCGCCTTCGTCGGCGGCGGCGACCCGGTCGTCTACATCGGCAGCGCCGACATGATGCACCGCAACCTGGACCGGCGGGTCGAGGCCCTGGTCAGGCTGGGGGACCGGCGTCACGTCGACCAGCTGATGAGCCTGCTGGACACGTCCATGGACCCCGGCACCGCGTCGTGGCACCTGCAGCCCGACGGGCAGTGGGACCGGCACCACCTGGACGCCGAGGGCCGGCCGCTCGCCGACCTGCAGACCATGATGATCGCGGCCCACGGCGGGCGTTCGTCGTCACGGCGGGGGTCCCGCCGGCCATCACCGAGCGTCCGGACCCGGTGACCGCCCGGAACCACCGTTACCGGATCGTTACCTGACCTCGACTGGGTCGGGCAAGGTTCGACATCCGTTCACCTCCTGGCCACCTGAGGGGCCCTGAGGGGCTCTGCGGCGCAGTTAGTTTCGAGTCGCAACGAGCCGAGCCCGTACCCCGCGGGCCCCTCCAGGAGGTAACTGTGAAGCGCTCCACCCTGACCCGTGGCGCCATCCCCGTCGCGGTCGTCCTGTCCTTCGCCCTCGCCGCCTGCGGTGGAGACGACGGCGGCACCGACGACGCCAGCACCGACGCCGCCGGCGGCGACGCGCCGGCCGGCGAGGAGCTGACCGGCACCCTGGTCGGCGCCGGCGCCAGCTCGCAGCAGGCCGCCGTTCAGGCCTGGGTCGCCGGCTACAACGGCGTCCAGCCCGGCATGACCGTCAACTACGACCCGATCGGCTCCGGCGGTGGCCGTGAGCTGTTCCTCGGCGGCGGGTCC
Source organism: Actinomycetales bacterium (assembly GCA_038258055.1). GTDB lineage: Bacteria > Actinomycetota > Actinomycetes > Actinomycetales > JBBAYJ01 > Aquipuribacter. The sequence continues at coordinate 13,935 of JBBSQH010000059.1, read as the reverse complement.
GACTTCGCCGGCTCCGACGCGTTCCTGGACGACGAGGAGCTGGCCGCGGTCGGCGACGTCTGCGCCTCTCCCGACATCATCGAGCTGCCGCTGTACATCTCGCCGGTCGCGGTCATCTTCAACCTCGAGGGCGTCGACAGCGTCAACATGCCGCCGGAGGTCATCGCCGGCGTGTTCGCCGAGACCATCACCAGCTGGGACGACCCGGCCATCGCCGAGGCCAACCCCGACGTCGAGCTGCCCGCCACGCCCATCGTGCCCGTGCACCGCTCCGACGACTCCGGCACGACCGAGAACTTCACCTCCTACCTCGACACCGTGGCCGGCGACGTCTGGAGCTTCGGCGAGGTCGAGACCTGGCCGGGCGACCTGGGTGGCGAGGCCGCGGCGCAGACCGCCGGCGTCGTGCAGGCCGTCCAGGCCGGCGACGGCTACGTGGGGTACGCGGACGCCTCGCAGGCCGGTGACCTGGGGACCGTCGCGGTCGGCGTCGGTGAGGAGTTCGTCGAGTTCTCCCCCGAGGCCGCGGCCGCGGTGCTGGACGCCTCGCCCCGGGTGGAGGGCCGCGGCGAGGGCGACCTCGCCATCGAGCTGGCGCGCGACACCACCGAGGCCGGCTCGTACCCGATCGTCCTGATCAGCTACCACATCGCGTGCGCCGACTACGAGGACGACGAGAAGGCCGGCCTGGTCAAGGACTACCTGACCTACGTCGCCAGCGCCGACGGCCAGCAGATCGCCGCGGACAACGCGGGCTCCGCCCCGATCTCCGACACCCTCCGCACCGACGTGCAGGCGGCGATCGACTCCATCCAGTGAGCCCCCGTCAGCCCGGCCGGGGCCGGCCCTGGCCCTGACCACCGGCTGACACGAAACTGGACCACAGGCGGGTCGGGCGGTCACCATCTCGGTGGCCGCCCGGCCCCGTCCCCCACTCAGCTCCGATTGGACGCCCATGACGACGGAAACGCGCAGCGCGCCGGAGTCCGCCGCACCACCGCCGCCCGGCCAGAAGGCCCCGGTCCGCCCGGGTGACCGGATCTTCTCCGGGGTGGCCCTCGCGGCCGCCCTGACGATCCTGGTGACCCTGGCCGGGGTCGCGCTGTTCCTCTTCGTCCGCGGCTACCCGGGGTTCACGGCCGACGAGGAGGAGGTGGGCGCCTCCGGGTTCATCGGGTTGGTCCTGCCCCTGCTGTTCGGCACGATCTGGGTGTCCGCCCTGGCGCTGCTCTTCGCGGCCCCCGTGGCCATCGGCATCGCCCTCTACATCTCGCACTTCGCGCCTCGGCGGGTCGCCCGGACCTTCGGCTACGTCGTCGACCTGCTGGCGGCCGTCCCCAGTGTCATCTTCGGCTTCTGGGGCATCACGGTGCTCGCGCCGTACCTGGTGCCCGGGTTCGTCTGGCTGCAGGAGAACCTCGGGTTCATCCCGCTGTTCGCCGGACCGGTCGCCAACAGCGGCAAGGTGATGCTGACCACCGGCCTGGTCCTCGGCGTGATGATCCTGCCGATCATGACGTCGGTCTGCCGCGAGGTGTTCCTGCAGACGCCGCGCCTGCACGAGGAGGCCGCGCTCGCGCTGGGGGCCACCCGCTGGGAGATGATCCGGATGGCGGTGCTCCCGTACGGCCGCTCCGGGATCATCTCCGGCGCCATGCTCGGTCTGGGACGGGCCCTGGGCGAGACGCTCGCCGTCACGATCATCCTGTCGGTCGTCCCCGGGACCATCACGTTCAACCTGCTCAGCTCGCAGAACCCGTCGACCATCCCGGCCAACATCGCCCTCAACTTCCCGGAGGCGACCGGGATCGGCGTCGCCGTCCTGGTCGCCACCGGCCTGGTGCTGTTCGTGCTGACCTTCTTCGTCAACTACCTCGCGCGGCTGGTCGCGGCCCGTGGTTTCTCAGGAGCAGCCGGATGAGCCCGCAGGACGAGCCCACCAGCGTCGGCACCCGGCCCGACGCGCGACCCGAGTCCGTCGCGGCGGCGGACGCCTCCGGGCTGACGCCTGAGCGGTTCGGCACGCCCGGCCCCCGGGAGCCCGCGGTCGAGCCGGACCGGCCCACCGGCACCGGCATCGGCGGGCGGCTGCCGACGCAGCTCTCTCCCGTGCTCCTGCTGGTCTGCGCGGCGGCGTCGGTCGGGATCCTGTTCGCGTTCTCCGCCTTCTCGTTCACGGGTGCCGCGTTCCTCACCGCGCTCACCTACACCGTGGCGATCTTCGTCGTCGGGGCGGTCGTGGAGGGCCGGCGTCGCGCGGTGGACCGCGTGGTCACCTCGCTGGTCACCATCGCGTTCGTGCTGGCCATGGCCCCGCTGCTGTCGCTGCTCTGGACCGCCGTCTCGCAGGGCGCGGCGCGCCTGGACCCGGCCTTCTTCACCGAGACCATGGCCGGCGTCGTGGGTGAGGGCGGCGGCGCCGCCCACGCCATCGTCGGCACCCTCCAGGTCACCGGGCTCGCGGCCCTGGTGTCCATCCCGGTCGGCATCATGGCCGCCATCTGGCTGGTCGAGTACGGCCGGGGGCCGCTCAAGACGGCCATCACGTTCCTGGTGGACGTCATGACCGGCATCCCGTCCATCGTCGCCGGTCTGTTCGCCTTCGCCCTGTTCGCCACGGTGCTGGGTGATCCTGGGCATCGCTCGGGCTGGGCCGGTGCGATCGCGCTGGCCGTCCTCATGACCCCCGTGGTCATCCGGTCTGTCGAGGAGATGCTGAAGCTCGTCCCGGACGAGCTCCGCGAGGCGTCCTTCGCGCTCGGTGTGCCCCGCTGGCGCACGATCGCCAAGGTCGTCCTGCCCACGTCCATCGGCGGCATCGTCGCCGGCATCACGATCGCCATCGCGCGGGTCATCGGCGAGACCGCCCCGCTGCTCATCACCCTCGGGTTCACGGTCGGCTTCAACTTCTCGATGACCGAGGGCCGGGTCTCGACCCTGCCGGTGTACGCCTACGACCAGTTCATCCGACGCGGCCTGCCGCCCGAGGCGTTCGTGGAGCGGGCCTGGACGGCCGCCCTCGTGCTCATCCTGATCGTGATGCTGCTCAACGGCATCGGTCGACTCATCGCCTTCATGTTCGCCCCCACGACCAACCGCTGACCCGGCCCGGCCGGTACGAGAGGTAGCCCCAGTGTCCAAGCGCATCGAGGTCAACGACCTCAACATCTTCTACGGCAAGTTCAAGGCCGTGGAGGACGTCAGCATGGTCATCGAGCCCCGTTCGGTGACCGCGTTCATCGGTCCGTCCGGGTGCGGCAAGTCGACCTTCATCCGGTCCCTGAACCGCATGCACGAGGCCATCCGCGGCGCCTACGTCACCGGTGAGGTCCTGGTCGACGGGCAGAACCTCTACGCCTCGTCTACGGACCCGGTCAACGTCCGGCGCCAGATCGGGATGGTCTTCCAGCGCCCCAACCCGTTCCCGACGATGTCGATCTACGACAACGTCATCGCCGGGTACAAGCTCAACGCCAAGCGGATGAACAAGAAGACCGCGGACGAGAAGGTCGAGAAGGCGCTGCAGGGCGCCAACCTGTGGAACGAGGTCAAGGACCGGCTCGGGGAGTCCGGTTCCAGCCTGTCCGGCGGCCAGCAGCAGCGGCTGTGCATCGCCCGCGCCATCGCGGTCGAGCCCGAGGTGCTGCTGATGGACGAGCCGTGCTCGGCGCTGGACCCGATCTCCACCCTGGCCATCGAGGACCTGATCCAGGAGCTCAAGGCGCAGTACACGATCGTGATCGTCACCCACAACATGCAGCAGGCCGCCCGGGTCAGCGACCGGACCGCGTTCTTCAACATCGCCGGCACCGGCAAGCCGGGCAAGCTCATCGAGATGGACGCGACCACGACGATGTTCTCCAACCCCAAGGTCGCCGCGACCAACGACTACATCTCGGGCCGCTTCGGCTGAACCGCCCCCGTCCGTCCGCAGGGCCGTCCCCGTCACCGGTGGCGGCCCTGCTGCCGTCGGCGCGGGGGCACGCCGGGCGCCCGTACCCTGGCCCGGTGCCCGAACCAGCGACCCCACCCGGCCCCGGCCTGCGCCTGCACGACAGCCTGAGCCGCACCACCGCCCCGCTGGACCCCGTGGTCCCCGGCCACGTGGGCATCTACGTCTGCGGGGCGACGCCGCAGACCAGCCCGCACATCGGCCATCTGCGGGCCCAGGTGGTCTACGACGTGCTGCGCCGCTGGCTGCTGCACAGCGGCTACCAGGTCACCCTGGTCCGCAACGTCACCGACGTCGACGACAAGATCCTCACCAAGGCCGCCGAGGCGGGGCGCCCGTGGTGGGCGCACGCCTACCGCTACGAGCGCGAGTTCACCGCCGCCTACGACGCGCTGCGGGTGCTGCCGCCCACCTACGAGCCCCGCGCCACCGGGCACGTCACCGAGATGGTCGAGCTGATGCAGCGGCTGGTCGACGCCGGCCATGCCTACGCGGTGCCCGGCACCGCCGACCTCTACTTCGACGTCCGCAGCTTTGCCGCCTACGGCCGGCTCACCCGGCAGGGCCTGGACGAGCTGGAGCCGGCCGACGACACCGACCCCGAGCTCGCCGGGCGCAAGCGCGACCCCCGCGACTTCGCGCTGTGGAAGTCCGCCAAGGACTCCGAGCCGGCCACCGCGTCCTGGCCGACGCCGTGGGGTCGTGGGCGGCCGGGCTGGCACCTGGAGTGCTCAGCCATGGCCACCCGGTACCTGGGCGCCGAGTTCGACGTCCACGGCGGTGGCCTCGACCTGCGCTTCCCGCACCACGAGAACGAGATCGCCCAGTCCAACGCCGCGGGGGACCCGTTCGCGCGGGTCTGGCTGCACTCGGCCCTGCTGACCACGGCGGGGGAGAAGATGAGCAAGAGCCTCGGCAACTCCCTCGGTGTGGCCAACCTGCTGCAGCAGGTCCGGCCCGAGGTGCTGCGGTACTACCTGGTGTCGGCGCACTACCGAAGCAACCTCGAGTTCTCGGACACCTCGCTCACCGAGGCGGCTGCCGCCTGGGAGCGGGTCGAGGGCTTCCTGCGCCGGGCGGGCGAGCTGCTGGGCACCGACCAGGTCGGCCCGCAGGCCCCCGCCGGCGACCCGGCCCCCGCCTTCGTCGCCGCCATGGACGACGACCTGTCGGTGCCCTCGGCGCTGGCTGCGCTGCACGGTGTCGTCAGGGACGGCAACGCCGCGCTGGCGGCCGGCGACCGCGACACCGTGCTCGCGGCCGCCCGCAGCGTCTGGACCATGGCGTCGGTGCTCGGCATCGAGCCCGCCGTCGACGCCGGGTCGTCGGGCTCGACGGAGGCGCTCGACCGGCTGGTCCGGGCCGAGCTCGATGCCCGCGCGACCGCCCGCGCCGCGAAGGACTGGGCCACCGCCGACGCCGTCCGGGGCCGCCTGGTCGCCGCGGGTGTGGTCATCGAGGACACCGCCGAGGGCGCACGCTGGTCCCTGGCCGAGAGCACCAGCACCGGCACCACCACGACAGCTTCACAGCAGGGAGACAGCTGATGGCCGGCCAGACGGGACGACGAGGTGCGGTCCGCCGCGGCAAGAAGGGACCCAGCGTCGGCAGCGGCGGGCAGCGTCGCAAGGCGCTCGAGGGTCGCGGTCCCACGCCCAAGGCCGCCGACCGGCCGTCCCACCCGGCCAACGACCGCAAGCTGGCCAAGGAGTCCGCCGAGAAGAAGGCCGAGCGCGACGCCAAGGCCCTGGCCGGCATGCGCAAGGGGCGACCCGGCAGCGGTCCCGGTGGCTCGGGCGGCGGCGCGTTCAAGCCCGGTGGTCGACCGACCCGCGCCGGGCAGGGCCGCCGCTCGGGCACGGGCTCGGAGTACGTCGCGGGCCGCAACTCCGTCCTGGAGGCGCTGCAGGCCGGTATCGGGGCCACCGGGCTGTACCTGCAGGACGGCCTCGACTCCGACACCCGGGTCCGCGACGCGGTGCGCCTGGCCTCGGACGCCCGGATGTCGGTGCTCAGCGTCGGCAAGGGCGACCTGGACCGGCTGACCGACGGCGCCGTGCACCAGGGCATCGCCCTGCAGATCCCGCCCTACGACTACGCGCACCCCGACGACCTGCTGCAGGGTCGAAAGCGCAGCGACGTCGTGATCATCGCCCTGGACGGCGTCACCGACACCCGCAACCTGGGCGCCGTGGTCCGCTCGGCCGGGGCGTTCGGCGCCTCCGGGGTCGTGGTCCCGTCCCGTCGCAGCGCCGGCATGACCGCCGGGGCCTGGAAGGCGAGCGCCGGTGCCGCCGTGCGCGTGCCCGTGGCCCGTGCCGCCAACCTGGCTCGTGCGCTGCAGGCCTACAAGGACGCCGGGCTGATGGTCGTCGGCCTGGACGCCGAGGGCGACGTCGAGCTGCCGTCGCTGGACGTCGAGGGCACGGGCGTCTGCCTGGTCGTCGGGTCCGAGGGCGAGGGCCTCAGCCGGCTGGTCCGGGACCTGTGCGACACGGTCGTCTCGATCCCGATGGCCGCCGAGACCGAGTCCCTGAACGCCGGTGTCGCCGCCGGCATCGTGCTCTACGCGGTGGCCCAGCAGCGCTGAGCCCGGCCCCACCGGACGCCCCCGACCCGCCGGTCGGGGGCGTCCTGCGTCCGCGCCCGGGCAGGTGCGCGGACCCGTCGCTGCCTCACGCCCGAACTCGGGAAGCATTGACCGCTGGTGCGCTTTGGTGGAAACTTTTTACCGTCAGATCCTTCCGGAGCGCCTGCGCCCGGTGCTAGCGTCCGAATTCGATCGATCGTCAGTCAATCGATCAGAACCAGTCAGCACCGGCATGACTGCGGGCGCGCCCTCGTGCGGTCCGTCGTCGAGCGACCCCACGACCTCTGGAGCCCCCCGTGCAGCCCTCGGCACCCACCGGCCACGTCCCCACCTTCGAGCACGAGGTCGTCAGCCGGCTGCAGCAGGTGTCGGCGCTCGCGAAGGACGGTGGCCTGGACGCGGCCGTCGAGCTGCTGGCCACCGCCATCGCCCGCGGTGGTGTGGTGCACGCCTTCGGCACCGGGCACTCGGAGGCCTTCGCGATGGAGGTGGCCGGCCGGGCCGGAGGCCTGATCCCCACCAACCGGATCGCCCTGCGCGACGCCGTGCTGTTCGGCCACCACTCCCTGGACGAGCTGGGCGGCAAGCCCCCGCTGGAGCGCGACCCGAACATCGCCGAGGACCTGTTCGCCACGGTCCGCCGCGAGCCCGACGACGTGTTCGTCATCGCGTCGAACTCCGGGGTGAACGGCTCCGTGGTCGGGATGGCGCTGCTCGCCCAGGAGCACGGTCACCCCGTGATCGCGGTCACCAGCCTGCTGCACACGGCCGGCGTGACCCCCAAGCACCCCAGCGGCAAGCGGCTGTCCGAGGTCGCCGACGTCGTGCTCGACAACCTCGCGCCCTACGGCGACGCCACCCTCGACCCGGTCGGCGGGGTCGCGGTGGGAGCGGTGTCGTCCCTGACGTCGGCCTACCTCGCGCAGCTGCTGACCATCGGGACCGCAGCGCGCCTGGCCGAGCAGGGCCTGGAGGTGCCGTTGTACGTGTCCGCCAACGTGCCGGGCGGCGACGAGCACAACCACGAGCTCGAGGCGAGGTACGCCGGCCGCATCCGGCGCGGCGCCTGAGCGGCCCTGAGCCACCGACGGTGCCCCAGCAGACGACCTGACCCACCCACCACCGACCGACGGAGCCGACGATGACCGACACCACCGCCCGGACCCCCTTCCACCGACGCCAGTTCCTGCGGGCGTCCGCCGCCTCGGGGGTCGCCGCCCCGCTCAGCATCACGCTCGCCTCCTGTGCGGCATCCGGCAGCGGCCCCGCGACCGCCGAGTCCGGGGCCGCGGCCCCGGCCACGGGTCCCGTGGACGCCGACAACCCGTTCGGCGTCACCGAGGGCAGCGTCGACGCGGTCATCTTCGACGGCGGCTACGGCGTCGACTACGCGGAGTTCGCCGGCGGCGTCTTCGGCGAGCTGCACCCCGGCTCCACGGTCGACATCACCGCGTCCACCACCATCGCCCAGCAGATGCAGCCGCGCTTCGTGTCGGGCAACCCGCCGGACCTGCTCGACAACTCCGGCGCCGGGGCCATCGGGCTGAGCGCCATCGTCAACGACCTCGAGGACCTGCAGGAGGTCGTCGACAGCGTCAACGTCGACGGGACGGTCATCGCCGACACCTTGTTCCCGGGAGTCCTGGACGTCGGGATGTACGACGGCAAGCTGGCGGCCATCAACTACGTGCTGACCGTGTACGCGATGTGGTACTCCGAGACGCTCTTCGAGGACAACGGCTGGGCGCCGCCGCGCACCTGGGACGAGGCGCTCACGCTGGGCGCCGCCGCGCAGGAGCAGGGCAAGTACCTGTTCTGCTGGGGCACCGAGGCCGCTTCGTACTACCTGACGCTGGCCGTGGACTCCGCCATCAAGCAGGGCGGGGACGAGGTGCGCCTGGCGATGGACAACCTGGCCGCCGACGCGTGGAGCCTGCCGGCCGTCACCGACGTCCTGGCGGCGATGGAGCAGGTCGTCGAACGCGGCTACATGCGCCCGGGTGGCGCGGGCACCCAGTTCACGGCCGCCCAGGCGCAGTGGAGCCAGGCGCAGGAGGCGCTGCTCTACCCGTCGGGGTCCTGGATCGAGAACGAGATGATCGAGCAGACCGCCGAGAACTTCGTCATGACCGGGGCGCCGGCCCCGCTGGTGAGCGACGACGCCGCGCTGCCGTACGAGTCCATCCGCAACACCCCGAACGAGCCCTACGTGGTGCCCAGCGACGCAGCCAACGTCGCGGGCGGCAAGGAGATGCTCCGGATCATGCTGTCGCCGGAGACCGCGACGGAGTTCGCCCGCACCAAGCTCGCCTCCACCATCGTGCGCGACACCGTGCCGGAGGACGCCTTCGGGTCCTCCGCGCTCGCGGCCCAGCTCGACATGCTCGAGGCCGCCGGGGACCAGACGTTCTCCTGGAACATGGTGTCCACGTACGGCATGACGGCCGAGGTCAACGTGCTGTTCAACAGCTTCCTGTCCGGGGAGTCCGACGCGGCCGCCCTGGCCACCGGCATGCAGGAGCTGTTCGACCGGATCCGCGAGGACGACGCGATCGTGAAGATCGAGATCGCCTGATGGTCGGGCGGGCCGGGTTCGACCGGGTGAGCATGATCGTGGTGTTCCTGGGCCTGCCCTTCGCCCTGTACGTCCTGCTGGTGCTGTACCCGTTCACGCAGGCGGCGTACTACTCGCTGACCGCGTGGACGGGCTTCAGCGCCGAGCAGCCGTTCATCGGGCTGGACAACTACGCCCGGCTGGCCTCCGACAGCCGGTTCCTGACCGCGCTCGGCAACAGCGCGACGCTGCTGCTGGTCGTGCCCGTCGTCACCCTGGTGCTCAGCTTCGCGCTCGCCGTGCTCGTCACCTTCGGCGGGTCGACGCACGGCGGGGTCCGCGGGCTCGGCAGCTCGGGGTTCTACCGGGTGGTCTCGTTCTTCCCCTACGTGGTGCCGGCCATCGTCATCGGCATCATCTGGAGCCAGATCTACAACCCGGCCAACGGGCTGCTCAACGGGGCGCTCACGTCGCTCGGGTTCGACCGGTTCGCAGACTTCGCGTGGCTGGGCGACCCCGACACGGCCATGAGCGCGTCGATGGTCGTCATCGTCTGGTCGTTCATCGGCTTCTACATGGTGCTGTTCGTCGCGGCCATCAAGGGCATCCCCGCCGAGCGGTTCGAGGCCGCGCGGCTGGACGGCGCGGGGCGGTTCCGCTCGGCGGTGCACGTGGCCCTGCCGGGGGTGCTGGGCAGCGTCCGCACGGCCTACGTCTACATGGGGATCCTGGCCCTGGACGCGTTCGTCTACATGCAGGCGCTCAACCCCAGCGGCGGGCCCGACAGCTCGACGCTGGTCATCACGCAGCAGATCTACACCACGGCGTTCTCGCAGGGGCAGTTCGGGCTGGCCTGCGCCATGGGCGTCGTGCTGGCCCTGGTGACGTTCGGCTTCGTCACCGCCGTGCTGTCGGTGTCCCGACTCCTCGAGCGGCGGCTCGGCGCATGAGCGCCACCGACGTCCGCCGCTCGGGGACCGGCCCCGGGCGCACCGGTCGCCCCGTCCGCCCGGGACGGAAGGGCCGCACCGGAACGGTGCCGCGGGGCGAGCGGGCCGTGTCGGCCACCTCGCACAGCATCCTGGTGGTGTGGACCGTCCTGGTGATCGCGCCGCTGCTGTGGACCGTCATGTCGTCGCTCAAGACCTCGCAGGAGATCTTCGCGTCGCCGTTCTCGCTGCCGGCCTCGCCCCAGTTCGGCAACTACGTCAGCGCCTGGAACACCGCCGGCATCGGTCGCTACTTCCTCAACTCGGTCCTGGTGGTGAGCAGCGCGCTGGTCATCACGATGCTGCTGGGGGCGATGTCGGCCTACGTGCTGGCGCGGTTCACGTTCCCCGGTCGTTCGCTGGTCCGGACCCTGGTCGTGGCCGGGCTCACGTTCCCGGTGTTCCTGGCCGTGGTGCCGCTGTTCTTCATCCTCCAGCAGCTCGGCGTGCTCAACACCCTGCCGGGCCTGGTGGCCGCGTACGCCGCCTACGCCTACCCGTTCACGGTGTTCTTCCTGATGAGCTTCTTCGCGGACCTGCCGGGCGAGATCGCCGAGGCCGCCGCGCTGGACGGGGCGGGGGAGTGGCGGACGTTCTTCCAGGTCATGCTGCCCATGGCCCGGCCCGGCATGGCCTCGGTGGCGATCCTGAACTTCGTCGGGCTGTGGAACCAGTTCCTGCTGCCGGTGGTGCTCAACTCCGACCCGGACTCCTACGTCCTGACCCAGGGCATGGCCTCCTTCGCGTCCCAGGCCGGCTACTCCGTGGACTTCGGGGCGCTGTTCGCCGGGGCGGTGCTGACGATCATCCCGGTGCTCGTCGTGTACCTGGTGTTCCAGCGCCGGCTGCAGGGGTCCGTCGCGCAGGGGACGCTGAAGTAGTGGGCCAGGTGCAGCCGTGACCGCGACCCGGCCCGGTGGACCCCTGGTCGTCCGGTCGACGACGGTCGTGGACGCGGCCGGGGTCGTGACCGACGCCTGGGTGAGCAGCCGCGACGGCCGCATCACGGCCACCGGGTCCGGCGACGGCTGGCGCGAGCACGCCGAGGGCGCCGAGGTGGTCGACGGCGGCGGCGGCTACCTGGTGCCGGGCTTCGTCGACCTGCACGTGCACGGCGGTGGCGGGCACGCGCACGAGGACGGGCCCGCAGGGGTCCTGGGGGCCGCGGACGCGCACCGCCGCCACGGCACCACGCGGTCGGTCGTCAGCCTGGTGTCCGACACGGTGGATGCCCTGTGCGAGCGGCTGGCCACCGTGGCCGACCTGTCCGAGACCCACCCGCAGGTGCTCGGCAGCCACCTGGAGGGGCCGTTCCTGGCGCACGCACGCAAGGGGGCCCACGACCCCGACCGGCTGGTCGACCCCACGCCGGAGCGGGTGCACCGGCTGCTGGACGCCGCCCGGGGGACGTTGCGGCAGGTCACGCTCGACCCGGAGCGCGAGGGCGCCGAGGCGGCGACGGCGACGTTCCGCGAGGCGGGCGTCCTGGTGGCCGTCGGGCACACCGACTGCGACCACGGCACGGCCGCCCGGGCGTTCCGGGCCGGGGCGAGCCTGCTGACCCACGCCTTCAACGCCATGCCGGGCATCCACCACCGGGCCCCGGGACCCGTCGTCGCCGCGCTCGACGACCCGTCCGTCACCTTGGAGCTGATCCTGGACGGCGAGCACGTGCACCCGCGGGTGGCGGCCGTCCTGCTGGCCGCCGCGCCTGGGCGCGTGGCCCTGGTCACCGACGCCATGGCCGCCGCGGCGGGCGAGGACGGTCGCTACGAGCTGGGCGGGCTCGAGGTGGTCGTCACCGACGGGCGTGCCGTGGTGGCCGGCACCGACACCCTGGCCGGGTCGACGCTGACGATGGACCGGGCGCTGCGCACCGGTGTCGCGGCCGGCCTGCCGCTGGTCGACCTGGTGGCCGCGGCGACGTCCACCCCGGCCCACGCGCTGGGGCTGGGGTCGGTGCTCGGACGGGTGCAGACCGGGTTCCTGGCCGACCTGGTCCTGCTGGACGGGTCGCTGGAGGTCCGGCAGGTCCACCCGTCCGGTCTGCGCGTGCCGTGACGGGACCGCCGGGCCCCACGCCGGAGGTGCCGTCGCTCCTGCTGGCCGTCGACGCCGGAGGGTCCAGCACCCGGGCCGTGCTCGTCCGGCCCGACGGGCGCTGCCTCGGCTACGGGCTCGGTGCGGCCGGCAACCCCACGTCCGCCGGCCCGCAGGCCGCCCTGGCCGCCATCACGGGCGCCGCCGCGGCCGCCCTGACCGACGCCGGCCGGCCCGCCTCGGCGGTCACGGACGTGCTGGTCGCACTGGCCGGGGCCCGCGGCCTGCTGCCCACCGACGTGCTCGCCGCCGGGCTCGGGTTCGTCGGGCCGCCCGGGCGCCTTCGGACCGTGTCGGACATCCTGGCGATGTACCACTCCGGTGCGGGCGAGCCGAGCGGCGGAGCCGTGGTCGCGGGCACCGGGTCGGTCGCCGCGCGCGTGGTCGACGGCGAGGTCGTCCGGGTCCACGGCGGCTCGGGCTGGCTGCTGGGCGACGCCGGGTCCGGCTTCGCCGTCGGGCACGGGGTGGTGCGGGCGGTGGTCGGTGAGCTCGACGGCATCGCGCCGGCCACCGCGCTGACGACCGCACTGCTCGCCGAGCTCGGCGTCCGGCCCGACGACTCCCTGCTGCGCGGCCGGGCCGTGGCGCTCGACCGGTTGATGGGGCTGCTCTACGGACGACGACCGGTCGAGCTGGCCCGCTTCGCGCCGCTGGCGTTCGCGGCCGCGGGGGACCCGGTCACGGACGCGCTCGTCCAGCAGGCGCAGGACGACGTCGCCGTCCTGGTCCGGGTGGCGCGGTCGGGCGGGGGACCGCTCGTCCTCGGCGGCGGGGTGATGCTGCACGGCCTGCTCGCGCCCGGGCGGACCCGTTCCGCCGCGCTCACCGACGCCTTGTCCGGGGCCGACACCCGGTACGCGCGCGACGGGGCCCTGGGGGCGGCGGTCACCGGGCTGTCCCGACCGGGTTCGCCGCTGGACGCGACCGTGCTGGACCGGCTCCGCGCCGACGTGGCCCAGCGGGGGGCGCAGGTCTCGGTGCCGGCCGGGTCCGACCCGGCCGGATGAGGTCGCAGCGGCTCGTCCGGGTGCTGGGCATGGTCGAGGAGTCCGGCCAGGTCACGGTGGAGCAGGTCACCGACCGGCTCCACGTGTCGGCCGCGACCGCACGCCGCGACCTCAACGCCCTGGCCGAGCGGCACCTGGTGCTCCGGACGCACGGTGGCGCCGCGGCGGCCGGTCGCGGGTACGAGGTCCCGCTGGGGCCCGGCACGGGCGCCCGCGCCCGGGGTGAGCAGGCCATGGCCGGGGCCGTGGTCGAGCAGGTGCGGGAGGGGGACGTGGTCGGGGTGAACGGGGGACCGACCACGGCCGAGGTCGCCCGCCGGCTGGCCACGGCCGACCACCTCGTGCCGCCCGGTGGCGGCGTCGGGCTGACCGTGGTGACCAATGCCCTGGACATCGCCTACGCCCTGTGCGCCCGCCCGCACGTCCGCCTGGTCGTGACGGGCGGCACGGTGCGGCCGCGCACGTACGAGCTGGCGGGCGGGGCCGCCCACGACGCGGTCGGGAGGCTGGTGCTGGACGTCGCGGTGCTCGGGGTGCACGGCGTCAGCGACCGCTTCGGCGTCACGGCGGCGGACAGCGACGAGGCCGAGGTGGCGCAGGCCCTGGCCGCCGCGGCGCGACGGGTCGTCGTCGTCGCCGGGGGCGCCGCCCTGCAGGTCGACGCGCCGGCCCGGCTGCTTGGGCTCGCCGGGGTCGACGTCCTGGTCACCGACCGGCCCCCCGACGCCGCGCTGCGCGCC
>JBBSQH010000058.1:0-28322 GCA_038258055.1 Actinomycetales bacterium | reverse complement strand
CGGGGTCGGACGCGCGCGGGCGGGGGGGTGGGGGGGGGGGGCCCGTCCGCGCGGGGCCGCCCGCCCCCCCCGGGGGGGGGGGGCGCCGTGAGGGCCCCTCCCTGGTCGGGAGAGGCCCTCGCGGGTGGTGCCTGGTGCTCGGGTCGTCCCGGGTCAGCGGGTGCGGGCCGGACGGCCGGAGCCGCCGCGACGGCGCGAGCCGCCGGTGCCGCCCGTGCCGCCACCGGGGTGACCGCCGCCGGGGCGGGGGGAACCGTGGTAGCCGGTCGCCGGGTGGCCCGAGGCGGACCCGCCCGTGCTCGCGGAACGGCCGGAGCCGCTGCGGCCGCCGCCGGAGCCGCCGGACGCGGGGGCGCCGGACCGGCGGGCCCGGCCCTGGGCGCGACGGCCGGTACCGGTCTGGCCCTGCTGCGCGGCCATCTTCTCCGCGGGGGAGGTGTACTCCCGACGCGGGGCGACCTCGCCGACGAGGGTGCTGACGACGGGGCTGCCGGGGGCGACGCGGTCGGCGCGGGCGTTGACCTTGGCCAGGCGCATCAGCGTCTTGACCTCGCGCTCCTGGTCCGGCAGGACCAGGGTGACGACGACGCCGTCGGAGCCGGCGCGGGCGGTGCGGCCCGAGCGGTGCAGGTACGCCTTGTGCTCGGTGGGCGGGTCGACGTGCACGACGAGCTCGACGTCGTCGACGTGGATGCCGCGGGCGGCGACGTCGGTGGCCACGAGGACGTTGACCTCGCCGCCGGAGAACGCGGCCAGGTTGCGCTGGCGCGCGCCCTGGGTGAGGTTGCCGTGCAGGTCGACCGCGGGGATCCCGGAGGTCGTCAGCTGCTTGGCCAGCTTCTTGGCGGCGTGCTTGGTGCGCATGAACAGCACGCGCCGGCCGGTGCCGGAGGCGAGCTCGCGGACCACGTCGGACTTGGCGTGCGGGTCCTGCACCGACAGCACGTGGTGCGTCATGGTCGACACCGGCGACTCGGCGGAGTCCACCGAGTGCGTGCGGGGGTTGCGCAGGTAGCGCTTGACCAGGCGGTCGACGCCGTTGTCCAGCGTCGCGCTGAACAGCATCCGCTGGATGCCGGTCGGCGTGGCGTCGAGGATCCGGGTGACGGCGGGCAGGAAGCCCAGGTCGGCCATGTGGTCGGCCTCGTCCAGCACCGTGATGGCGACCTTGTCGAGGAAGACCTCGCGCTGGCCCATCAGGTCCTCGAGGCGCCCGGGGCAGGCGATGACGATGTCGACGCCGCGGCTCAGCGCCTGGGTCTGACGGCCCTGCGGGACGCCGCCGAAGACGGTCGTCACGGACAGGCCGTTGGTCTCGCCAAGGGGCTTGAGGACCTCGGCGATCTGGGTGGCCAGCTCGCGGGTGGGGGCCAGGACCAGCGCCCGGGGACGCTTGGGGGTGGTGGCCGAGCCGCGCTCGGACAGCAGCCGGCTGACGATGGGCAGCGCGAACGCCAGCGTCTTGCCCGAGCCGGTACGACCGCGGCCCAGGACGTCGCGTCCGGCCATGGAGTCCGGCAGCGTGGCGGCCTGGATCGGGAAGGGGGCCTCGATGCCCTGGGAGGCCAGGGTGCGCACGAGGGGGGCGGAGACGCCGAGGTCGGCGAAGCCCAGGGCAGGGGTGTTCGGGTGGGTCTCAGGCATGCGTGAAGAAGTCGCCTCTCAGGCGTCGTCGGGGCGCCGCAGACAAACGACCTCGGCGGCCTTGACGCATGTTCTGCGTCGGCGCCGGTGCAGTGCTCCACGACGGTCGGTCACGCCAGATCGGCGTGCCGCTGCCCCCTATTGTGCACCACCGGCCCGCGAGGGGCGTGCAGGGCGTCCCCACGGGGTGGTCCACGGCCCCGCTGGCCGCGTCGGCCGGGCCTGGGATCATGGCGCGGTGAGCAGCAGCGGGAGGGTTCTCCCCGAGCGCGTGAGGCGTCTGGGACGCACCTCCCCGCTGCTGGTGCAGTCGGCGCTGGCCGCCGGTATCGCCTACTGGTTCGCCGAGGCCGTGCTGGGTCACGACCAGCCGTTCTTCGCCCCCGCGGCCGCCATCATCGGCCTGGGCGCGTCGTACCGGCAGCGTTGGCGCCGCACGGCCGAGATCGTGGTCGGGGTCGCCATCGGGGTCGGCGTGGGTGACCTGGTGGTGTCGCTGGTGGGGCCGAGCGTGCTGGTGCTCGTGCTCGCCGTGCTGGTGGCGATGAGCCTGGCGGTGCTGCTGGACGCCGGCGTGCTGATCGTCATGCAGGCCGGCGTGCAGGCTGCGATCGTCACGACGTTGGTGGCGGCCCCCGACGAGGGCCTCGACCGGTGGCTGGACGCCGTGGTCGGCGGCGTGACGGCCCTGCTGATCGCGGTGCTGTCGCCTGTCGGCCCGCTGCGTCGGCCCCGGGAGCACGCGGTGGAGGTGCTGCGCACCCTGGCCTCGCTGCTGCGCGACGCCGTGACGGCCAACCGCGCCGACGACGTCGACCTGGCCCGGCGCACCCTGCAGCGAGCCCGGGACACCGAGTACTCGCTCACCCAGCTGCGCGAGGCCACCCAGGAGCGCGCGGACGCCGCGGCGCTGTCGGTGCTGCGGCGGAGCCGGTCGCGCCGGGCCCGGCTGGACGCCGACGCCGCGACGGTGCTCGACCTCGCGGTCCGCAACGCGCGCGTGCTGGTCCGTCGGGCCGACGTCGCCGTCGAGCGTGACGACCCGATCCCGGAGGAGGTGCTGCGCCTGGTCTGGGACCTGGCCGGGGTGGTGGAGCACATGGCGGCGGGGTACGACGACCGGGCGCAGCAGCCCGCGCTGCGCCTGGAGCTGGTGGCGCTGGCCGAACGGTCCTCGGCCTTCGACGTGCCGCTGGGGCTGTCGGGGGCGACGGTGCTGGCCCAGAGCCGGTCCCTGCTGACCGACCTGCTGCGGCTGACCGGGCTGAGCGGCGCCGAGGCCCTCGGGCTGATCCCGCGGATGCACCGGTGACCGCGGTGCCTCCCGGGCAGGGCGTGTTCGAGCCCGGCACCCCCCAGCCCGGCGCCCCCCAGCCCGGAGCCCCCGGGCCCGGCACCCCCCAGCCCGGCGCCCCCCAGCCCGGAGCCCCCGGGCCCGGCGCCCCCGAGCCCGGTGGCCCCGAGCCCGGTGGCCACGAGCTGTACCGGCCAGTGCTGGCCGGCGGGGCCCGGTACGCCCTGGCCCAGCTCGGGCAGAGCCTGGACGGCTGCATCGCGACCCGCACCGGGGACGCGGTGTTCGTCACCGGTGAGGTCGACCGGGCGCACCTGCACCAGCTGAGGGCCTACGTGGACGCGGTCGTGGTGGGGGTGGGGACCGTGGTGTCCGACGACCCCCGGCTGACGGTCCGCGCGGTGCTCGGTACCGACCCGCACCGCGTGGTGCTGGACCCCACCGGTCGCTGCCCGCGGTCCGCCCGGGTGCTGGGTGACGGGGCGGGGGCGACATGGGTGCTCGGCGAGGCGGCCGCGACCGGGGTCGGGGCGGTCCCGGACGGCGTGCGGGTCCTGACGCTGCCGGTCGACGAGCGCGGCCGCTTCGCCCCGGCCGTCGTGCTGGACGCGCTGGCCGGTCTGGGGCTGGGGCGGGTGCTCGTCGAGGGCGGCGGGCGGACGGTGTCGGAGTTCCTGCGCGCGGGGGTGCTGGACCGGCTGCACCTGAGCGTCGCCCCGGTGCTGCTCGGGACCGACGGCACGACGGGGATCGGGCTGCCCGGTCCGGCGCTGGCCCGTGACGCCGTCAGGCCGCCGTCACGGTCGTTCCGCCTCGGCGACGACGTCTGCTTCGACCTGGACCTGCGCGCCGTCGGGGGCCTGGACGCCGTGACCGTCAGCGACGCCGTCACCGTCAGCGGCGCCGTCACCGGCGGTGACGCCAGGACCGGACCGTCGGCGTGGGCGCAGCAGCGGGACCAGGCCGGGTAGCGCCGACACCAGCGACAGCAGGCCGTAGCCGACCGCTGCCGCCACCCCGTCCGCCGACGCCAGTCCGACGGCCGAGAAGCAGAGCGCCGCGCCGGCCTCCCGGGCGCCCCAGCCGGCGACCGTCAGCGGGATTCCCGACACGAGCAGCACCACGAGCACGGCCGGGACCAGCACGCCGAGCGGGGTCGGCTCGTCGCTCGTCACCCGGGCCGCCAGGACGAACAGCGCCACGAAGCAGGCCAGCACCGCGACCGACAGCAGGACCGCGACCGTCAGGGCTGCCGCGAGCCGGCGGGACGCGGTCGTCGCCCCGCCGCGCACCCGACCGTTACCCCTTACGTCACGGTGACCGGCGTCCGGGGTCGCCCGGGACCGACCCGTGACCGGCCTCCCGGCCCGGCCCCGTCGCCACGGCAGCCACAGCCCGACGGCGACCAGGACGACCAGCCCGAGGACCAGCCCCAGGACCGTCACGGTCGTGCCGTCGACGCCGACGGACACCCGCAGCAGCTCCGGGCGGGCCAGCAGGGTCACGGCCGTGGCGGCCACCAGGACGAGCTGACCGACGGTCCGCTCCAGGAACACCGCCCGGGCCGCCGGCAGCAGGCCGACGTCGCTGCCGTGCCGTCGGGCCCGGTCGACGTCACCGACGACCCCGCCCGGGACGACCTGGTTGACCAGCTCGCTGCGGAAGTACTCGGCCACCGCCGCCGGCCAGGTCAGCCCGGCCCCCAGGGCCCGGGACAGCAGCAGCCAGCGGGTCGCGGCCAGCGAGCGCCACAGCAGCCCCAGCAGCAGCGCCAGCGCCACCGGCCCGGGCGTCAGCACCGCGGTCCCGGCGCGGACCGCCTGCTCCCCGACGACCAGGGCCACCACGACCAGCGCGACGACGCTGGCCACGACCCGCAGGGCGAGCCGGGTCCGGACGCTCACGAGGGCAGGAGCAGGACGTCGACGTGCTCGACCGCCACGGCCAGACCCGCGTGGTCGAGGAGGGCGGACCGCGCCCGGCCCCACCGGTCCAGACCGTCGTCGTGAGCCCGGGCGGCGGCCACGTAGCCGTCGCACCAGGCCCGCACCAGGTCCCGGTCGGCCCCGGCGTCCAGCCACCACGGGGTCCGCCGCTCGACGACCGTGACGCCACGCCGTCCGGCGGCCGTGCGCAGCAGGTCCAGCGCCGCCGGCCCCGCGGCCCCGTCGGACGTGGCCGTCGCGTGGACGGCGCGGGCGGCCCGGGCGTCGTCGGGGTCCCCGGGCGACATCCGGACCTCCCCGGTCACGGTCAGCGCGGCCAGCAGCGGGACCCGCGCCCCGGCCACCACGTCGACCAGCCGGTGCAGGTCGTCGGAACCGAGCACGTCCAGCAGGGCCGAGCAGACGACGGCGTCCACGTCGCCCAGCAGGGTGTCGTCCAGATCGGCGACCGTGCCGACCCGCGCGGTGACCGCCGTGCCCGGGGCACTGCGGGACACCGCGACGGCCAGCAGCCCGGGGTCGGGGTCGAGCAGGGTCCACCGGGCCGGACCTGGCAGCCGCTCGTCGCACCAGCGCTGCATGGCGCCCGCGCCGCAGCCCAGGTCGAGCAGGTGCAGCCCGGCCCGGTCCATGGTCGCCACGTCGCCCAGCAGCCGCCGGAGCAGGTCCGCGGACCGGGCCCGGTCGTCGGCCGGGGCCCGCAGGTCGAGCCACCGCGTGTCGTAGCCCCCGACCGGTCCAGCCGGCCCAGCCGGTCCAGCGCCCTCGGCCGGCTCGGTCGGCTCGTCGGGGCCGGTGGGGCCGGCGCCGCGCAGGACCGTCACCGGAAGGCCTCGAGCACGGCGGTCGCGGTCAGGTCCCACCCGGACAGGGTGCCCGCCCGGGCACGGGCCCGGGCACGCAGGTCGGCGCGGAGGTCCGCCTCGCCCGACCACCGGTGCAGGGCGTCGGCGAGGGCGCCGGTGTCGCCGGGGGCCACGAGGAGCCCGGGCGGCCCCGTGGGGGTCGTGCCGAGGGCCTCCGGCAGGGCGCTGCCGGAGGTGGCCAGGACCGGGCGGCCCCGGGCGAGCGCCTCCGTGACGACCATCCCGAAGGTCTCGACCTGAGACGGCACGACCAGCAGGTCCGCCCAGCGCCACTGCTCCTCCAGGGCCTCACCGACCAGCGGTCCCGTCACCGTGACCCGGGGGCCGAGCCCGGCCGCGTCCACCTCGTGCCGGAGCCCGGCGAGCTCGTCGGGCTGCGGGTGGGGTCCGACCAGACGCAGCTGCCAGCCCTCGTCGGCGTCCGGCCCCTCGGTCAGGTCGAGGTCGGCGAGGGCCTGCACCAGTCGCCGCTGGGCCTTGCGCGGGGTCACGGCTCCCAGGCACAGCAGGTGTCGGCCGCCCCACGTCGCGTCGGGGTACGACGGGGCGGCGCCCGTGCCGGGGGTGGCCACCACGGGCGGGCGGCGCAGCCCGTGGTCCGCGAGCCAGCCGGCCGCCCAGCGGCTCGGGACGACGACCACGTCCGCCGCGGCCAGGACGCGTCGCTCGGCG
The DNA here is from genome assembly GCA_038258055.1 of Actinomycetales bacterium. GTDB lineage: Bacteria > Actinomycetota > Actinomycetes > Actinomycetales > JBBAYJ01 > Aquipuribacter. Next base: position 21,900 of record JBBSQH010000058.1, on the reverse strand, counting down.
GCGTCGCGGGCGTCGGCGGTCGCGGCGTCCAGGCCGGTCTCCGAGGCGAGCGGCAGGTGCAGGACCACGCCCAGGCGCAGCCGTCTGGCGTGGGGCACGACCACGTCCGGTGCGCCGCCGGCGACCAGGCCGTCCAGCAGGACCGGGGAGCCCTCGGGCAGGCCGGTCAGCACCTGGTCCAGGCCGCGGGCGTCCGCGACCGACGGTGCCGGCCAGGAGCCGGGGACCGGGTGCCAGACGGCCTGGGTGCCCGCGGCGACCAGGGCGTCCCGGACCCGCCGGTCCCACACGTTGCCCCCGGTGGGGGCGTCGACGTCACCGGGGACGACCAGCGCCGGCGACGAGCAGCGGCCCGGTGACCCGTCGCTCAGGCCCACGGCCACGTCGCGGGTCCCGGGCGCGGCTCGCGCAGCCGGACGGTCACCGCGGCCGAGGCCTGCGGGTTCTCGCCGAGCTCGACCCGCAGCGTCGTCAGGTCGTCGCCACGGCCGCGCAGCCGGCCGGCCGTGGCGCGGTCGAGCAGGCGGCGGGCCACGAACGACGCCAGCACCTCGGTCGTGGTGATCACCCCCGCCAGCTCCGGGTGCTCGTCCAGGTTGGTGTACGACAGGTCGGACAGGACCTCGGCCAGCTGCTCGCCCGCCGCGCCGATGTCCACCACGATCCCGTCGTCGTCCAGGGCGTCGGAGCAGAACGTGGCCCGCACCACGTAGGTGGCCCCGTGCAGGCCCTGCGCCGGGCCGAACACCTCTCGCGGCAGGGAGTGGGCCACCATCATCGAGTCCTCGACGGTGACGGCGTGCTCGACGACGGGGCCGGCCGGCTGGCTGCTCATGCCCCGTAGGCCACCACGGCGCAGCGCCCGTCGCCACCGCGGCCCCGGTCCTCGCCCCCTGGACCCGTGCCCGGGGCCCCGGCGACGCCCAGCAGACCGGGCAGCCGGTCCGGGAGCTCCTCGAACGGCACGTCCTCGCCGAGGAGGTGGTCGAACGCGGGGTCGCCGAGCAGGCGCAGCGCCAGGTCGAGGCGCTCGTCGTGGCTGCGGCGGGCGCGACGGACCCGGGCCACGGCCCCCACCTGGCTGGGGCGGATGCCGACCCGACGGGTGTGGACGTCCTCGCCGAGCGGCACGGCGGGGGAGCGCGTGCCGAACCACGACACCTCGACGACCTCGCCGTCGTCCGGGGCCAGCCGCAGGGCAAGGGCGAGCCCGGCCGCGCTCGCGGAGGTGTGCACCACCACGTCGTAGGTGCCGACGTGCTCGGGCCCGGCCAGCTCGTCGGGGTGGCGGTACCCGACCCCGAGGACCGACGCGGTCAGCGCCCGCTGCCCCTGGGGGTCGACCAGGTCGACGCTCGTGCCGGGCACCCCGGCGGCCAGGCGGGCCACGGCCGCCCCGACCGTCCCCGCACCCACCACCGCCACCCGGTCGCCCAGGGTCACGCCGGCGTCCCAGATTACGTTGAGGGCCGTCTCGACCGTCCCGGCCAGGACGGCCCGGCGGGCGGGGACGACCTCGGGCAGCAGGTGCACGGCCGCGGCCGGCACGACGAACCGGTCGTGGTGGGGGTGCAGCACGAAGACGTCGCGGCCCAGCAGGACGGTCGGTCCCGCCTCGACCGTGCCCACGGCCAGGTAGCCGTAGCTGATGGGACCGGGCAGGTCACCCTGCTGGAAAGGGGCCCGCATCCGTGCGGCGTGCTCGGCGGGAACCTCTCCCATGAGGACTGCGCGCTCCGTCCCCCGGCTGATGCCGCTGAAGCGGGTCCGCACCCGCACCTCGTCGGGCCCGGGAGCCTGCAGCGGGTGCTCGCGGACCGCCGCGACCCCGGGGCGCTCGACCCAGAGCGACCGGGCGCGGCCGGGAGGGGGCAGGGTGGTGTCGTGCTGACGGCTGCTGTCCACCGGGCGAGCCTGACACCGGCGGACCGCGTCACGCTCGTCAGGGCGGGGCTCCTGGTCCTGGTCGCGCTGCTGGTGCTGCTGCGGCCCGCCGACGGCGAGCCCTCGGCGACGACCTGGGCCTGGTTCATCGTGGCCCTCGCCGTACCCATGCTCCTGCTGGACGCGGTCGACGGGGCGGTGGCCCGACGGACCACGGTCACCGAGCGCGGCGCCCGCTTCGACATGGAGACCGACGCGGCGGCCGTCCTGGTGCTCGCGCTCGCCGCGGCCCCGGCGGTGGGGGCGTGGGTCGTGCTCGCCGGGCTGCTGCGCTACGGCTACGCCGCCGCCGGACTGCTGCTGCCCGCCCTGCGCGGACCGCTGCCCCACTCCCACGCCAGGCGGTGGGTGGCGGGGGTGCAGGGCCCCGCGTTGCTGGCCGCGGTCGTGCCGGTCGTGCCGGTGACCTGGGCGGTCGCGGCCTGCGCCGCGGCGCTGGCCCTGCTGCTGTGGTCCTTCGGCCGCGATGTCGCGACGCAGCTCCGCGGGGCCTACCGTCAGGTGCCATGAAGGTCCTGCTGATCGTCCTGCTCGCCCTCTGGCTGGGGCTCACCCTCGTCGGCCTGCTCGTGGAGGGGCTGTTCTGGCTCCTCGTGATCGGCCTGGTGCTGTTCCTCGCCACGGCCGTCTGGGGCTGGTTCAAGGTGCGGGCCGTGGTCGCCCGGGACTGACAGACCCCGCGCCGGGAGCCCGGCCGGCTCAGCCCTGGTCGAGGACGTACCCCCACACCTGCTCGGCCCCGGTCTCGCCGGCCAGGAACGCGAACACCGTCGCCGCCACCCCCAGCGCCGCGGCGACCCACGCCGTCACGCGCGGCCAGCGGGTGCTCGCCCCCAGCCGGCTGGTCAGCACCAGCGACGCCACCGACGCGACGGCGAACGCGACGCCCAGGTTGACCACGTAGAGCCCGTGGCGGCCGTGCTCCAGCAGGAGCTCCGACGGCTGCTCGTACCCCAGCTGCACCTCGAGGGCCTCGCCGGCCTGCTGCGCGACCAGCGCCGCGAGGGCGGCGGCCACGGCACCCACCGCCACCAGCGGGCCGTAGGCGGGGGCCCAGCTCCGGCGGGCGGCGACGAGCACGGCCCCCAGCGCCGACAGCGGGACCAGCACGACGACGGCGTGCACCACCAGGGGGTGCAGCGGCAGTCCGTCGATCGAGGCGAAGAGCGTCGGCAGCATGCCGGCCAGTGTGCCCGGCCCGGTGGGCTAGGCCGGTCGCACCAGGTCCCCGACGTGGACCGACCCCGGCCCGACGACCTCGGCGTCGACACCGAACCGGATCTCCTTGCCGACCAGCCGGTCGGGGACCAGCAGGGCGAGCGGGTCCCAGTCCTCCCGCGTGCCCTGCCCCGGTCGTAGCCGGACCACGGCGCAGCGGGGCACCGTGGCGCGGACCTCCAGCTCGGTCCCGCCGACCCGCAGCCGACCACCCACCCACCGGTCCTCGACGAAGGGCGGTGCGTCGCCGCTGTCCACGACCAGGTTGGCCCGCCACCGCTCGGCGTCGTCCAGCAGCGTGGTCGTGGTCGTCGGCAGACCCGCCCGGCGGGCCACCTCCCGCAGGGACGAGGTCGTCACCACGGTCACCCCGCCCGCGTAGACGACGTCGCGGGGGGCCGCCTCGGCCAGTACCACGGCCCGGCCCAGGTAGGCCGACAGGGCCTCGGCCCAGGGCCCGTCGAGCACCGTCAGCTCCGGCTCCCGCCCCCAGTAGTCGGCCCGGACCCGGCGGGAACCCGTCACGGCCGCCGACACCGGCTCGGCCCCGGGGACGTGGACCGTCAGCACGTCGCGGTCCTGCCGCGTGCCCTGCTCCGAGGTCTCGGGCCGGCCCCCGGTCACCGCCACGCGCAGCGCCAGCAGCGAGGGGTTCTCCACCGTGCGCAGCACCCGGCGGGCGACGGGGTCCACGAGGGCGAAGCGGCGGTCGCCCTCGAGACCTGAGCCGGTCAGCCGGGCCGAGCGGGGCTGGTGGCGCGAGCCACCCTTCAGGGGGCTGAGCCCGAGCGCGGTGAGGTGCACGCGGCGAGGGTACGACCGGTGCGACGCTCCCGGGCACGGGACAGGACCCGCGCCGTCGGTGCACGATGACCTGGTGGCGGCGCTCGGTGGTGAATAGGTGACCGACCGCGACCGTCGACCCGTCGACCGGCGCGACGCCGACGAGCGCTTCACGGGGATCCGGAGCACCTGGGGCGACGGCCTGCGCATCGCCATCGCGGGACTGATGGCCCTCTACTGGACCTACGTCGTGATCCACCTGCTGGACGACCGCGACGAGCACCACGTGCTGCTGGCCTGGGTGGACGGCCTCAGCGGGGTCGCCGCGGTGGTCGTCCTGGCGCTGCTGGTCGGCCTCCGGCCCGACCGCGGGGGCCGGTTGCTGCTCACCGCCCTGCTGTCGGCGGCGGCCGCGGCCAACGCCGTCGCGCACCTGTGGGTGACCCAGGACCTCGCGAACACCGTGCTGGTGGTCATCGTGCTGCTCGTGGTCGCGGCCGGCATCACCTCCAGTCCCGTCGCGGCCGCGCTCGTCGCCGCGCTGTGGCTGGGCTGGTTCGCGGCCACGAGGGGCCTGGTGACGGACCCGGACTGGCCGCGTCACCTGTCCGACCTGGGCGTGGCCACCCTGGCCGGGCTGATGCTGCACGTCGGACGGCGGATGACCATGCTGAAGCTGCTGCGGGCGCAGGCGGAGCTGGAACGGCTCACCGAGCACGACGACCTGACCGGGCTGGCCAACCGGCGCGGGTTCTTCGGGGTCATGCAGCGCGCGATGACCCTGGCCGAGCGCAGCGGGGGCCGCCGCCGTCTGGTGGTCCTGTACTGCGACGTCGACGGGCTCAAGCTGATCAACGACACCCGCGGTCACGAGGCGGGGGACGCGCTGCTGATCTCCGTCGCGGACCGGCTGCGCTTGGAGTTCACCGACGCCGAGGTGGTCGCGCGCCTGGGTGGGGACGAGTTCGGTGTGGTCCTGCTGACGTCGGGCGGGCCGGACGCGGTGGACGCGGCGGCGGCCCGGGCGCGCCGGGTGCGTGACGACACGGCCGACGCCGTCTGGTCGCTGTCGGTGGGGGCGGCGTCCAGCGACGAGCTGCGGCCACCGGCACCCGCCGGACCGGGCGGCACGCACGCCGGACCGCGCGGGACCTGGCCCGGTCCCGACCTGGTCGGCGCGGTGGTGGGCCTGGCCGACGAGCGGATGTACGCGGCCAAGCGGTCGCGCACCGACCGCCGCCACGACTGATCCCGCGGCGCCCGCCGGGGCGGGTCAGAGGACCGGCGGCGTCCCGGTGCCCAGCTCCAGGACCACCACCGCGTCACCGGCTCGGACCACCCCGCCCACCTCGACCACCGCGAACACACCCACCCGACCGACGGGTACGCCGTCGGGGTCCAGGCTGAGCCCCACCGGGTCGGTCGCCGGGTCCTCGTGGCGGGGGGACCGCAGACCGGTCACCACCAGGACGGCCTCCGGTCCCAGCCGCAGCCGGGAACCGAGCGGGAGGGACAGCAGGTCCAGGCCCCGCGTGGTCACGTTCTCGCCCAGGTAGCCGACGGCGACGCCGGCGCCGCCTGCCCGCAGCGTCTCGTAGCGGGCCACGTCCACCAGGTGCACCTCGCGCAGCCGCCGGGTGCCGGCGTGCAGGTCCCCCACCGCGCCGTGGGAGGCCCGCAGGTCCAACCTGCCCACCGCCGGCTTGGCGAACCCCCGCTCCGCCCGGGCGGCGAGGCTGCGCACGGCCAGCACCACCGGGCGGTCGTCGGGTGCCACGCCGTCCGTCGGTCCCGTCACCCCGTCAGCCTCCAGGTCCGCGCCGTCGCCACGGCCCCACCATCGCGCACTCCGCCCCCGGTGTGGGCCACAGTGGTGCCCGTGGCAGCAGGAGGACGGGACCAGCGCGGACCGATGGAACGGCTCACCCAGATCCTGTTCGTCCTGTCGCGCTCGCCGGGACGAACCGCCACGACCGAGCGTCTGCTGGACCACGTCGAGTACGGCTCCGACCGGCCGGAGGACCGCCGCCGGCAGCTGACGCGCGACATCCGGCACCTGACCGACCTGGGCTGGGAGATCGCCGCGGTCGGGGACGAGGGCGAGGCCGGGCGCTACCGGCTGGTCGCTGGCGACCTGCGGCTGCGCGTCGACTTCTCCGCCGCCGAGCAGGCCGAGCTGCAGCGGGCGGCCCGGGTCGCCCAGCTGTCCGGCATCGCGGCGGACCTGGGTCCCGGGCCCGAGGCGCCGCGGTCGTTCGTGCCGCGCACCGACCACGTCGCCGCGCTCGACACGGTCCAGCGGGCCGTCCAGGCGCACTGCCTGCTGGGCTTCGAGTACGGCGGCCGCCCCCGGGAGGTGCACCCCCACCGGGTCCACCTGCGCACGGGCGGCTGGTACCTGCGGGCCCGGGAGGTCGACGGCGACGACGTCAAGACGTTCCGGCTCGACCGCCTGGTCGACGTGGTGCTGGGCCAACCCGGCACGGCCGAGGTCCCGCCGTCGGACGAGCACCTGCGCATCGACCCGATCGCCTGGGCGGTGGACCCGCCCCTGGTGGCCGTGGTCGCCACGACGGCCGAGCACGTGCCGCACGTGACGTCGATGTTCGCCGGCCCCGACCCGGACGCCGTCACGACCGAGACCGACCCGGTGGCCGCGGGCGGCCACGTCGACGAGGTGGTGCTGCAGGTGCCCGTCACCAACCGCTCGGCCTTCCGGGGTCGGCTGTTCGAGCTGGGCAGCCGGGTCCGGCTGCTCGGGCCGCCCGAGCTGCGCGACGAGGTCCGCGAGCACCTGCTCGCCGTGGCGGAGGGGCGACGGTGAGCGGGTCGGTGGCGCTGTACGCGCGCCGGCTGGCCCACGTGCCCTGCGCGCTGCGCCTGCTCCGGCTGCACCCGGACGGGCTGCCCATCGCCCGGGTCGCCGACGAGCTCGGGGTGCCCGAGGCGCAGCTCCGCGAGGAGCTCGAGGTGTTCTTCCTGGCCGACGTGGTCGACACCGGCTCGGTCGGGCTGCGCTCGTGCGCGCTGGAGTTCCTGTCGCCCGGTCCGGACGGCTGGCTGGCGGAGTCCGACCTGGCCGACGCGCAGGTCGTCCGGCTCACCGACGACAGCCCGTTCGACGAGCTGGGTGTGGCGTTCCTGTCCGCCTCGGACCTGGGCGTGCTCTACCGGGCCGCGTCGGAGCTGTCGGCGTTGGAGCCCGACAACGAGGTGCTGGCGGCGGCCGTGGCGCGGCTCGGGACGTCGGTGCTCGGCGGGGTCGAGGGCCGGGGCGGGTTCATGGCCGACGTGGCCGCGGACCTGCGGACCGCGGCGACCCAGCACCGCCGGGTCCGGATCACCTACGCCCGCGCCTGGCAGCCCGGGGTCGTCGAGCGCGTCGTCGAGCCGTGGCGGGTCGTCAGCACCCGGCGCGGCTACGAGGTCGACGCCGGCCCGCTGGACGCCGACGGCGGGCTGCGGACCTACCTGGTGTCCGGCGTGCGCGCCCACGAGGTGCTCGAGGAGACGTTCGAGCGGCCGGCCGACGCGGACGACCGGATCGCCGCCGCCCGTCGCGAGGTCCCGGTCCGTCTGGTCGTGCCCGCCGACCGGGTGTGGGTCGCCGAGAGGTTCTCGGAGTCGGTGACCGTGGAGCAGTCCGACGCCGACGGCGTGCAGGTAGTGGCGGGCGTGCTGCCCCCGGTCCGGGACCGGGTCGGGCTGCTGCTCGCGGTGGCCGGCGGCGGGGCGTTCGTCGTCGACCCGCCCGACCTGCGGGACACCGACCGCGAGACGGCGCGCCGGCTGCTGGACCACCACGGGCTCGCGTGAGGCGGGCGTGGACAGCCGCCGCCCCGCCCTCGACCACCTGGCCGTCCTGCCCGGTCTGACCGAGATGTTCGCCGCCGCGCTGGCGGCGGCCGACCCGGACGCGGTGCCCGTGGCGACCGGCGGGTGGCGGGTGCGCGACGTCGGGGCGCACCTGCTGGGCGTGCACCGCTGGGCGGCCGAGGTCGTGCGCCGGGGCACCCGGCCGCCGCGCCTGGAACGGCCCGACGTGGTCGACGACGAGCTCGTGCCCGCCTACCGCGCCGCGGCGACCGAGCTGCTGGCGGTGCTGGGCGAGGTCGACCCCGAGCGGGAGTGCTGGACGCTGGACCGGACCGACCGTCGCGCGGGGTTCTGGCCGCGGCGGCAGGTGCACGAGACGGCCGTCCACGTGTGGGACGTCCGCTCGCCCGTCGACCCGACCCCGACGGCGCTCGCGGACCTGCCTGCCGGGCTGGGCGCGGACGGGGTCGACGAGCTGCTCCAGATGATGCCGAGCCGGCTGGGTCGCTCCCGCGTGCCGCTGCCCGGGCCGCTGGCGCTGCACGCCACCGACGTCGAGCGGCGCTGGCTGCTGGGGACCGACTGGCTGCCTGCGTCGGACGTCGCGCCCGTCGCCTCCGTGACCGCCCCCGAGCGCGACCTGCTGCTGCACGTCTGGGGCCGGGGCCGCTTCGCCGCGGTGGCCGGCGACGCGGCCACGCTGCAGGCCTTCGACCGCGCCCCATGCCGCGGCTGACCTGCGGGTGGACCCTCCGACCTCAGGCCGAGTCGGTGACGGCGTCCACGAGCCGGGCCAGCCGCTCCGCGAGCCCGCCCAGGCCGGCGGTCGGCTGCAGGTCGTCGTCGAGGTAGACGTCGCGGCGGACCTCGACCATCAGCGAGGCGACCCGCAGGTCCCGTCCCCGGTGCCGCAGCGGTGTGTAGGTCCCCGCGAACGGCCGGTCGAGGCCGACGTCCAGCCCGTCGAACGCCTCGCGGGCCGCCGCCAGCAGCGCCGGGGGCGTGTGCTGCGCGTCTGTGCCGAGGCAGACCTGCGGTCGGTGGGCGGCCCGGGCGGCGTCGGCGGCCCGCTCGTACGGCAGCGCCTCGGTCGGGAACGAGTGGACGTCGACCAGGACCACCCGGTCGCAGGCCTCGAGCCGGTCCTGCACCAGGTCGGCGACCCCGTCGGCGTACGGCCGGAACCAGGTCGCCAGCAGGTGGGCCTCGTGGCCGGCGTCGGGGTGGCGCAGCACCCGGCCTTCGGAGGTGCGGGTGTAGACCGCCCCCATGCCGACCGCCCGCATCGGCTCGCGGACGTCGGGGAACCGCTCCGGGTCCACGACCAGGCGCGACCACGGGTTGACCCACCGCCAGGGGCGCAGCCGGGCGGCACTCGCGGCCGCGGCGGCCAGCAGGTCGGTGGCGGTGTCGGTCATCCGGTCCAGCTCGCGGTCCAGCTCGGCGTCGTCGAGCAGCAGCCCGGCCCGGGCGTCCGCCGGGACGGCGCGCGAGGCGTGCGGCACGTGCAGGACGACCGGCGAGGCCGGGTCGCCGGGCAGCAGCGGGGGACGGGTCACGGCGCGGACGCTACCGAGCCCGGTCAGCCCAGCAGCGCCGGGCGCCCGGGGTGGTCGTGCCGCACCACCAGGTCGGCCCTGCCGGCCGGGTCGCACTCGTCGAGGTAGCGCGCCCACGCGGCCGGCCGTGGGTCGCCCGGGTCGGGGAAGCGGCGGGCCAGCGCGGCGGGGGAGGTGACCAGGTGCACCGTGACGTCCACGCTGCCGCTCAGCTCCCACCGCAGCAGGTACGGCCCGGCCACGACCAGCAGGGCGCCCGGCGCCGCGGGGCGGACGGGCTCGCGGGCCGACCGGTCGGTCGCGGCGTCGCGCAAGCGCGGCAGCCAGGTCATGACGGCGGGGTCCGCGACCGGGTCCAGCACCTCGCGCTGCAGGGACGCCCAGTCCACCCACCGGTCGAACGCGGCGTCCACGTCCTCCGGCCCCCACTCCAGGCGCACCGAGCGCCGGTGCAGGAAGTCGACCGCCTGTACCCGCAGCACGGCCACGCCCTGGGCGATGGCCGCGTCCGCGACCGCGGCGGCCACGGCGTCCGTCTCCGCGGCCACGGCCCCGTCGACCCCCAGCCTCACCGCCACGCCTGCGTCGCGGGCGGGGGCCAGCAGCGGCGCTGCCCGTTCGACGGCCAGGGCCGCCAGGCCCTCGGGGGTGAGCGGCCGCACCCCCGAGACCTCACCCACACCCGCCACGGTAGGGCCCGCTCCACCGGTGCCGCCCGGGCGGGTGGTCACTACCGTGGGCCCATGACGGACACCGTGGTCCTGGTGGTCGGGTTCGCCGCCCGTGACGACAGCGTCGACGAGCTCCGGGAGCGTCTGCTCGCGATCGTGGGCCGCACCCGCGCCGAGGAGGGCTGCCTCCGCTACGAGCTGCACGACCACCCCGACGACCCCCTCCGGCTGACGTTCGTCGAGGAGTGGGCCACCCCTGACGCCCACGCCGCCCACGACCTGACCCCGTGGGTGCTGGACCTGCGCGAGCACCTGCCTGGGCTTCTCGCCGACCCGGTGCAGGTCACCCGGCTGAGCCGGCTCGAGCCGTGACCGGACCGGAGCCAGGGCCGCCGCCCGCTGCGCCGTCGTCCGGCATGCCGTCCCCCGCCCCGGCGATGCCCGCCCCGCAGTCGTCCACCCCGCGGCCCCGGCACGACGTGGCCCTCACCAGCGCCTGGCTGCGGGACGGCACCCGGCTGCTCGTCGACGCGGTCGCGACGCTCCCGGACGAGGGGCTGCGGGAGCCCAGCGTGCTGCCCGGCTGGTCCCGCGCGCACGTCGTGGCCCACCTGGCCCGCAACGCCGAGGCGCTGGGCCGGCTGGCGGCCTGGGCGCGCACCGGGGTCGAGACACCGATGTACGTCGACGCGGCCACGCGCGAGGCGGACATCGAGCGGACCGCCCAGCAGCCGCCGGACGCGCTCCGGGACGACCTGGCCGTCACCGCGGCCGACCTGGACCGGACGCTGGCCGGTCTCGACGGGCGGGCCTGGCAGGCCACGGTCCGCGCCGGGGCGGCCGGGCGCGAGGTGCGGGCCGCCGTGCTGCCCTGGCTGCGTGTCCGCGAGGTGTGGCTGCACCGGGTCGACCTCGACGAGCCGGGGTCGGACGCTGCGGCCGTCCTCGGCGCTGCGCCCCCCGCCCTGCTGGACGAGCTGCTCGCGGACGTCACCGGCACGTTGTCGGCCGACCCGTCCTGCCCGCGCGTGAGCCTGGTCTCGGACGACCGTGACGCGCCCGTCCCGTTCGGGCCCGAGGGCGCGAACGACCCGGTGACCGTGCGCGGCACCACGGCGGCGCTGCTGCTCTGGGTGGCAGGGCGGACCGACGGGCGGGACCTGGTCACGACCGGAGCGCTGCCCCCGCTGCCGCGCTGGCTCTGAGCGCGGTCCGGACCGCCGCCTGCAGGTCGTCGTCCTGCGCCCCGGCCAGCCGGCCCTCGGCGACGTAGCGACCGGCCAGCTCGGCGACCGCCTCGCGACGCCGGACGTCGACGTCCTCCGGGACCCCGACCGCTGCGGGGAGGACCCTGGTCCCGCCACCGCGGGACCCGCTGACCAGCCCCGCGGCCTCCAGCTCCTGGTAGGCCCGGGCCACCGTGCCGACGGCGAGCCCGAGGTCGCGCGCCAGCTGCCGGATGGTCGGCAGCCGGTGCCCGGGCGGCAGCACCCCGTGCCTGACCGCACGGTCGAGCTGACGGCGCAGCTGCTCGTAGGCGGGGGTGGGGTCGGCGAGGTCGACAGACAGCTGCGGGCCCTCGCTCATCGCACCGCGCCGGTGTGGGCCAGGGCGGGCTGCCGCCGGCCGACGAGCAGCACCGCCAGGCACCAGGTGAGAACCCCCCCGGCGAGCACGGCGACGACCAGCAGCCCGGCCGCCACCAGGGCCCACCAGTCCGGCGCGCACCCCACGGTGCTCCCGACGGCCCAGGCGGCCAGGGTGGACGTGCCGGCCAGCGGCAGGGCGAGCAGGACGCCCAGACCGGCGACCACCGACCGGGCGGCCTGCCCCCTCAGCTCGTGGTCGGCGGCCACGGCCTGCTCCGGCACCTCGGGCCACCCCGGTGTGCTCGCCGGCAGCAGGGGCGGTCGGGCCACCGTGGTCCGCAGCACCAGCAGGGCGAGGGCCGTGCCCGCCAGGACCACGAGCAGCAGCGGCACCGTGTAGTAGGAGCCGGGCCAGGGACCGCGCGACGACGTCTCGACCGCCGAGCACGCGTAGGTCAGCCACCGGCCCGGCCGCCCCAGGTCGTCGGGGGAGCCGGCCGCGGTCGTCACGCCGGCCAGCGCCACCAGCGTCACGCCCGTCGTCGCCACCGCCGCACCGAGCCGCGGCGGCAGGTAGTCCGAGGCCACTCTCGCCGTCAGCGACGCGCTGCGACGGGGCCCGTCGGGCGGGCGGACCACCAGCTCCGCGGCGAGCACCCCGACCAGGAGGCCGAGGGCCGCGGCGGGGGCGGCCATGAGCAGCCCCAGGCCGAGGGTGTCCTCGGCGAGGAGGTACCCGGCGGCGACGCACCCGAGGGCCGCGCCCAGCAGCCGCAGCAGGCCGCGGCGGCCCTCGAGCCGGCGCGCCAGCCGCATCCGCGCGTCGTGGCTGGACCGCGTGACGGCGAGGAGCAGGACGACGACCGCCACGACCGGGACGACCAGGACCGGGACCAGCAGCAGGAACCTCACGTCGACACCTCCACCTTGTACCGCTCGATCGGTACAAGCCGAGCATCGGGCCGGCGGATGCTTGTGTCAACCCATCGGCACAAGTGGGTCAGACGTCGAGGGCTGCCTCGAGCGCCCGGATCACGGGCCAGGCGCCCTCGCTCGCGCTGGACACCACCGTCCAGGTCAGCGCGCGCTCCGGGTCGTGGCTGCTGCGGAAGCTGATGCCCGGGTCGTACCCCTCGAGGACCACGGCAGGCCCGTTCCGGTGCCGCCAGAAGCCCAGGCCGTGGCGCATCTGCTCGTCCGGGTCCTCGTTTGCGGTGCTCCACCATGGCGGCCGCGGTCGCCGCCGGGACGACGCGGCCGTCGTGCAGGCCGACCCGGAACCGGTGCGGGTCGTCCACGGGGGCGTACGACCCGCCGTCGCCGGACTCGTCGTGCACCAGCGACATGACCACCAGCGCCGTCATCGCCTTGGTGCCGCTGGCGAGGGCGAACCGCGTCCCGAGGTCGTCGGGTACCCGGTGGGCCCGGTCGGCGAGGCCGTAGGCCGTGACAGCAGAGTGCGGTCGCCGTGGTCGACCCGCACCACGCCCGCGAACGACGTCTCGACCGCGACCTCGTGCACCCGCGCCAGGTCCGTCGAACCGCCCGCGACCCGAGGCTAGGCCGCGGTGTCCACGGGCTTCTGGCGCCCGGCCTGGTGCTCGGGCAACCCCCGGGTCGCGGCCAGGGCGACCAACGCCACGAGCGCCAGGACCGCCAGCGCCGCACGCAGCCCGGCCACGCGGGCGGCCGCGTTGTCCTGCACGAGCGCGTCGGCCGTCGCCCCGGTGACGCCCACGTCCGCGAGCGCCCCCTCCAGCTGCGAGTCGGGCACGAAGGGCACCCCGGAGGCCAGCTGGACCTGCGCGGTCGAGGCCAGCTCGTCCGGCACGGCGGGGTCGTCGGCGATGCCGGTGAAGAACGACGTCGTGAGCGCGGACACCAGCACGGCGCCGGCCACGGCGGTCCCCAGCGACGCACCCAGGAACATCACGGTGTTCTGCAGCCCACCCACCTCCCCGCTCTGCTCGTCGGGCACCGCGGAGACGGTCACGCTGCCCAGCTGCGAGGCCAGCGCCCCGACCCCGAGGCCCGCGAGCAGCAGCGGCACGGTCACCACCTCGGGACCGACACCGATCTCCAGCGCGGCCAGCAACGACGCCGTGCCGGCCAGGACGAGCGCGAACCCGAACCGCACGACCCGCCGTGGCGACGCGTCCGGGAAGGCCTTAGGCACCCCGACCGCCGTGATCAGCAGGGCCACCGACAGCGGCAGGATCCGGACGCCGGTCTCGACCGCCGACAGCCCCAGCGACACCGACAGGAACAGCGGGATGACGAAGAACAGCCCGGCCTGGATCAGGTACTGGAAGAAGAACGACGTGAGACCGGCGCGCAGCCGGGGCACCCGGAGGATGGCCGGGTCCACCAGTGCGGCCCCGCCGCGTGCGACCTGACGCTCCTCCCAGCGCAGGAACCCCACCACGACGAGTCCTCCACCGAGCAGGAGCCAGACCACGGGCGACAGGCCGGCCCAGACCGGGCTGCCGGGGTTGGGCCGGACCACGCCCCACGAGCCGGCCCGGAGCACCCCGAAGACGATCAGCCCCAGGCCGACGCTGGACAGCAGGGTCCCGACCAGGTCCAGGCGCACCCCCGGCTCGGCCGGGGAGTCGGCCATCCGTCGCGCCAGCAGCAGGATCACCAGGACGATCACGACCTCGCCGGCGAAGACGTACCGCCAGGACGCGTAGGTGGTGAGCAGGCCCCCGACCAGGGGTCCCGCGGCCACGGCGATCGCGCCGGCCGCCGCCACCAGGCCGTACGCGCGGGGTCGGTCGTCGCGGCCGAAGTTGGTGGCCACCAGCGCGACGATCGCGGGCATGATCAGGGCGGCCCCGACTCCCTCGAGCAGCGACCAGCCGATCATCAGCACCACCAGGTCCGGGGCGAGCGCCGTGACCGCCGAGCCCAGGCCGTAGATCACGCAGCCGATCGAGAAGGCCCGCTTGCGGCCGAGGATCTGCCCGACCTTGCCGCCGGTGATCATGAGGGAGGCCATGACGAGGGTGTAGGCCGTGATGGCGGTCTGGATGCCCGTGACGGTGGTGCCGAGGTCCTCGGCGACCGTGGCGATCGACACGTTCATCACGGAGCTGTCCAGCGACATCAGGAACTGTCCCGAGGCGAGCGTGAGCAGCACGACGCCCGAGCCGGCGACGGCCACCTGCGCGGGCCGGTCGGCGGAGGCGGTCACGGCCTCGAGACCCGGGGGCGGGTGAGGGCGACCAGGCGCGTCAGGCGCACGAGGTGGGCCCGGCGCACGGGCCCCACGGGGCCGGGCAGGCGCGACCAGCCCAGCACGCCCGACCAGCCCAGCAGGCGGAGCAGCGTCATGCCCGGTCCTCTCGTCGCGACGGGGGAACACCGTCGCGCCGTGACCGGAGCCGCGCGTCATCCGCAGCGGAGGACCCGCCCGGGACATGACCGGGGGGGGGTGGGAGGGGACGCGCGGTCGGTCAGCCGGCGGGCTGGAAGGACCCGGCGATGTCCTCCAGGACGGGCAGGCTGTCGTCCCACTCCTCCTGGGGAACGGACCAGTAGAGGGCGAACGCCTGGTCGTCGGCCACGACGGCGCGGTTGAGCACCCGGAGGGTGCCGCCCGACGCCTCCCAGGTGAACTGCCAGTCGGCGGCGTCGAAGTCGCGGTAGTCGGCCGCCTCGATGCTGATGCGCTCGTAGCCGTCGAGCCGGTCGGCGACCGCAGGCTCCTGCTCCTCCCAGTCCGCCACGGGGTCGCCCGCCGGTTCGCCGCCCTCCTCGACGAGCAGGTAGCGACGGGACTCCGGGTCGGTGAAGCGGGTGCGGGTGTCGCCGTCGGGCTCCACCACCCACCCCTCGGGTACGGCCACCTGGAACGCCGGGTCCTCGTGCACCTGGAAGCCGTCGGGCGTGGTGGCGGGGTCGGTCTGCGCGGCCGCCTCGGAGGCGGCTGCTTCCTCGGCCTCGGCCGCGGCCGCCTCGGCGGCTGCATCGGCGGCTGCGTCGTCGGTCGGGTCCTGGCCGGCGTCCGCCGCACCGGGGTCTGTGTCGGCCCCCGACGCGTCGCCCGCGGCGGCCCCGGCCGCCTCCTCGGTCACGTCGGGCGAGGCGGCGGGCACGGCGGCCTGGTCCGCCGGGTCGACCTGGTCGGCCGGGTCCTGCCGGTCCAGCAGCAGGGTCAGGACGGCCCCCGCGACCAGGAGGGACAGCGCCGCCACCACCACGGGCAGCGCCCGTGACCGCCGTCGCGGGGGAGTCGCCGACCCGACGCCGGCAGCTGCCACGGTCCGGGTGGCGGGGAGGGGACCTGCGGCCGTGGGGGCACCAGGGGCGGCTGCGGGGGGCGCCGGTCGGGAGGCCGGGGGCGCGTCGGCCAGCGACGGCAGGGCCTGGGTGCGCTCGCCGTCGCTCACCGCGGACGGCGACGTGGGGAGGCTCCGGGGGAGGGGGGCGGTGGCCGCGGTCGCGTGCGGGCCGGGTCCGTGTTCCAGGGCGGTCGTCAGCTGCCGGCGCACCTCGTCGATGCCGGGCCGTGCCGTCGGGTCCTTGCGGAGCAGGGCGGAGACGACCTGGCCCAGCGGCCCGGTCCGGACCTGCTCGGGCAGGGGGTCCTGGACCGCGGCGACCATGGTGGCCAGCGCGGTGTCGCGCTCGAACGGCGAGCGGCCGTGCAGGGCCGTCGCCAGGGTGACCCCGAGCGACCACAGGTCCGACGCCGGGCTGGGCGGTCGGCCGTGGGCCCGTTCCGGGGCGACGTAGCCGGGCGAGCCGATAACGGCCCCGGTCGTGGTGTGGGACACGTCGCCCTCGAGCGACGCGATGCCGAAGTCGGTGAGCACGGCCTGCCCCGAGGCGTCGTACAGGACGTTGGCCGGCTTCACGTCACGGTGCAGCACCCCGGCGGCGTGGGCGGCACCCAGGGCGTCGAGCAGCCGCAGCCCCACCCGCGCGGCGTCGTCCGGGGCCAGCGGTCCCTGCTCGCGCAGCACGTCCGCCAACGACCGGGCGGGCAGCAGCTCCATGACGATCCACGGCCGCCCGTCCTCCTCGACCACGTCGTAGACGGTCACGGCGGCCCCGCTGCTGATCCGGGCCGCGGCCCGCGCCTCGCGCAGGGTCCGGTCCCGTAGCTGCGCACGCTGCTGCTGGTCCAACGAGGTCGGGTAGGTGACTTCTTTGACGGCGACCTCGCGGTCCAGCAGCTCGTCGTGGGCCGACCAGACGACGCCCATCCCCCCGCGCCCGACGGAGGACACGAGGCGGTAGCGGTCCCCGACCACCCGGGGTGCCGGCTGGTCGTGCTCGTCCTGCTGGTCGTGCTCGTCCTCGTCACGCCTCATCGACGTCCGGGTACCCGGACCCGGCGAGTTCTACGCCTGGCCCGCACGTGGGACGGTGGTGGCGGTGGTCACGGCCGCCCCGCCGTCAGGAGACCCGATGTCCACGACCGAGCAGGACGCCGGCCACCACGCCCGAACCGTCGACGAGGTGGTCGTGCTGCTGGGCACGGACGCCGAGCACGGCCTGACCGACGCCGAGGCCGCCGAGCGGCTGTCCCGGCTGGGGCCCAACCTGCTGCCGACGGCCCGGCGCGAGAGCGTCGTGCTGCGGTTCCTGCGGCAGCTCGCCGATCCGCTGGTCTACGTGCTGGTGGCCGCGGGGGTCGCGGCGGCCGTGCTGGGCGAGGTGGTGGACGCCGCGGTGATCGGGGCCGTCGTCGTCGCCAACGCCGTCATCGGGTTCGTGCAGGAGCAGCGGGCCCAGGGGGCGCTGGACGCGCTGGCGGCCATGGTCGAGGACGACGCCACGGTGCTGCGGGCCGGTCAGGCCCACGAGGTGCCGAGCGAGCAGGTGGTGCCCGGGGACGTCGTCGTGCTGGGGGAGGGCGAGCGCGTCCCGGCCGACCTGCGCCTGGTCTCGGTGGACGAGCTGTCGGTCGACGAGTCCGCGCTGACGGGCGAGTCGCTGCCGGTCGACAAGCGGTCGACCGAGCTCGCCGACGACGCGATGCTGGCCGACCGGACGAACATGGGCTGGTCGGGGACCTTCGTGACGCGCGGCCGCGGCCGCGGTGTCGTGGTGGCGCACGGGGCCGGCACCGAGCTCGGACGGGTGCAGCGGCTGATCGAGAGCGCGGACGACCTGGCCACCCCGCTCACCCGGACGATCGCGGAGTTCAGCCGGCTGCTGACGTTCGTGATCCTCGGCCTGGCGGTCCTCGGGTTCGTCGTGGGGCTGGTGCGCCGCCAGCCCCTGGTCGACATCATCACGGCGTCGGTGGCCCTGGCCGTGGCGGCCATCCCGGAGGGCCTGCCGGCCGTGGTCACCATCACCCTGGCCATCGGCGTGACGCGCATGGCCGGCCGCGGGGCGATCGTCCGTCGGCTCCCGGCGGTGGAGACGCTGGGCAGCACCACGACGATCTGCACCGACAAGACCGGCACCCTCACCCAGAACCGGCAGAGCGTGGTGGAGGTCGTGACGGCCGACGGGACCCACCGTCCGGGCCGGCACGACGAGGGGGAGCGTCCGACGGCGGTGCTCCTGCTCCAGGTCGGCGTGCTGTGCAACGACGCCCGTCCCGACGTCGACGGCGGCTACCTCGGCGACCCGACGGAGACGGCGCTGCTGGCGGCCGCCGACGTCGACGGTGTCGACGTGCGCGCGCTGCTGGCGGCTGCGCCCCGGACGGCGACGCTCCCGTTCTCCTCCGAGCGGCGCCTGATGGCCACCCGTCACCGCGGCCCCGGCGGCCCCGGTGGCCCGGACCCCCGTGACGCCCGTCACGCCCGTGACGTGGTGCACGTGAAGGGGGCCGCCGAGGCCGTGCTGGCCCGCTGCCGGACCGAGCGGGGCCCGGACGGCCCGCGTCCGCTGGACGCCCGGCGCTGGGGCCACGTCGTCGACGGCCTGGCAGCGGAGGGGCTGCGGGTGCTCGCCTGCGCCACCGGCTCGACCGGACCGGCGGGCGGGACGTTGACGCCGTCGGACCTCGACGGCGTCGAGCTCGAGCTGCTGGGGCTGGTGGCGATGGCGGACCCGCCGCGACCGGCGGCCGTGGGCGCCGTCGCGGCGTGCCTTCGCGCCGGGGTCCGAGTCACCATGATCACCGGCGACCACGCCGCCACCGCCCGGTCCATCGGCCAGCAGGTCGGCCTGGCCGGATTCGGTCAGGTCCCGGTCGTGGTCACGGGCGAGGAGCTGGCCGAGCTGGCCGACGAGGACCTGCCGGACGTGGCCGCCCGGACCGACGTCTTCGCGCGGGTGTCCCCGGAGGACAAGCTGAGGCTGGTCCGGGCGCTGCAGTCGCGCGGGCAGGTCGTGGCGATGACCGGCGACGGAGTCAACGACGCGCCCGCCCTGGAGCAGGCCGACATCGGGGTGGCGATGGGGCGGGGCGGCACCGAGGTGGCCCAGGAGGCCGCGGACATGGTGCTCACCGACGACGACTTCTCGTCGATCGAGGCCGCGGTCGAGGAGGGACGCGGCGTCTTCGACAACCTGGTCAAGTTCATCGCGTTCGCCCTGCCCACCAACATCGGGCAGGGCCTGGTCATCCTCACGGCGATCCTGCTCGGCAGCCAGCTGCCCATCACGCCCGTGCAGATCCTCTGGGTCAACCTGACCAGCGCCGTCCTGCTCGGCCTGCCGCTGGCGGTCGAGGCCAAGGAGCCCGGCATCATGACCCGGCCCCCGAGGGCGTCGGACGCGCCGCTGGTCGGCCGCCGTCCGCTGCGCCGGATGCTGCTGGTGTCGCTGCTGCTGCTCGTGGGCGCGTTCGGCCTGTTCCAGGCCCTGCTGGCCCTGGGCACGGAGGTGGCCGAGGCCCGCACCGCCACGGTCAACCTGTTCGTCCTGGTGGAGTCCGCCTACCTGCTGTCGTGCCGGTCCTTCGACCGCTCGCTGCGAGAGCTGGGCTGGCGCAGCAACCCGTGGGTGCTCGCGGGCATCGCCGCAGCCGTCGGGCTGCAGCTGGTCTTCACCTACGCCCCCTTCATGCACGTGCTGTTCGGCACGGCGCCCGTGGGCTGGCTCCCGTGGGGCGCGGGGCTCGCCTACGCGGGCCTGGCCTACCTGCTGGTGGACCTGCTGCGTGTGCTCGAGCGGCGCGGGGACCGGTCAGCCCGCGAGGTGGTCCAGGCCACGTGAGGTCGCCGGGTCCTCGCCCCGCTCGAGCTCGTCGCAGGCGTCGCAGAGAGCGGCGAGGGGCTGCGGGTCGTCCAGGAGGCCGACGTCGCCCCCGCACAGGTCGCACAGGTCCACGAACCGCCACCCCGTGACGGCGTCGAAGTAGAGGGTCCGCCGGTCCGGCCGGGACTCGTGGCGCTCGGCGTCGAACGCCTCGCGGAGGCCGGGCCGGGAGTCCAGGAGGGCGAGGGCGTCCTCGTCGTGACGGGCCTGGACGTCGGCGGCGGAGAGGAGGAGAGCCATGGCACGAGGATGAACCCGGCCCCGGACAGAACCCCGGAGCCCGCCCCGTGTGTCGACCGGCCGCCCGTTCGGCGACCGGTCGCGCACCAACCGGTCAGGCCGGGTCGTCCTCGGTGGGGTAGTGGTCCGGGCTGTCGTGCCCGTGCTCGTGCGAGGGCTCCGGCGCGTCCTGCGTGGGCTCGTCCTGGGTGGGTTCGGTACCGGGGGTGGGGTCGGCCACGGTGGTTCCTGTCTGCTCGGCGTGCGGCCGGTGCACCCGGCCGGGTGCTGGGTTCCCGGATGTGCCCCGGCCCAACCCCCGCCCGCCGCCGAGACCGAGGGGGGCCACAGACGTCCCGACCTCCACGTGGTCATCCCCCGTCCGGCGTCGAAAGGTCCACCGAAGGGTTGATCAAGGTCCGCGTCGCTTCATGCCTGCCGCAGGGCCGACGAAGGCGTGTGTGAGCAGAGGAGGCTCCCATGTCGACCGTCGATCCCTGGGCCCAGGTCCGTCCCCAGCACCCCGCCACCACCCGAACGGCCCCCACCGCCGCCCCCACCCGGGGACGCCTCGTCGGGGCGGCCGTCACCGGTCTGGCCTGCCTCACGCTGGCGACCCTGGTGACCGGGATCCCCGCCGCGCAGGCCACCGGGACCACGACGACGGCGCCGGACTGGTCCGCGGTCGACGACCCCGGCTCGGCCTGGAGCATCGCCCGGCAGGTCGGGGCCCACGAGGTGTGGTCGCAGGTCGACCCCGCCGACCCGTCCCGCGGTCTGACCGGGCACGGCGTGACCATCGCCGTGGTCGACACCGGTGTGGGCGACGTCGAGGGCCTCCGTCCGGCGGGCAAGGTCACGCACTCCGTCGACCTGTCCCGCGGCGTCCCCTCGCGCCGCCCCGGCCCGGCGGACGGCATGGGCCACGGCACGCACATGGCCGGTCTGGCGGCAGGCCGGGACCGCGACGTCGTCCCCGGCCAGGAGGCCGACCCGCAGCACTTCGTCGGGATGGCCCCCGACGCCGCGGTCGTCGACGTCAAGGTCGGCGGCGCGGACGGTCGGGTCGGCGTGGACCAGGTGGTCGACGGCATCGACTGGGTCGTGGCCCACCACCAGGAGCACGACATCCGCGTGCTCAACCTGTCGTACAGCGCCCCCACGACGGACCCCGCCGCGCTCGTACGCCTGGGCGACGCCGTCGAGGACGCCCGCGACGCAGGGGTCCTCGTGGTCGCCGCGGCCGGCAACGACGGCACGGGCGCGCTCACCATGCCCGCCGCCCACGCCTCCGTCCTGGCGGTCGGCTCCACGGACCACGCCGGCACGTCGACCACCGCCGACGACCAGGTGGGCGACTGGACCAACCCCGGTACCGCCACCCGCCGCCCCGACCTGGTCGCGCCCGGCCGGTCCGTGGCCGGCCTGCGCCGGCCGGGGTCGCGCGCGGACCGCGAGCACCCCGAGGGCCTCGTCCCCGGCGACCGCAGCGGCCGCCTGTTCCGGGGGACCGGCACCTCGCAGTCCGCCGCCGTGGTCTCCGGGGCGGCGGCGCTGCTCCTGCAGGCCGACCCGACCCTGACCCCGGACCAGGTCCGCGACCTGCTCACGGGCAGCGCCCAGCCGCTCGCGTCCGACGACAGCCCGGTGCAGGGCGCCGGGCTGCTGGACGTCGCCGGCGCGGTCGAGGACGTCCTCGCGGACCGGACCCCGGACCGCGACTCCGCCCCCGTGGGTGCCGACGTCGACCTGGCCGCCGCCTCCGTGACGGCGGACCCCCGCTGCACCGACTGGACGGGTCGTAGCTGGTCCGGCCGTAGCTGGTCCGGCCGTAGCTGGTCGGGGCGTAGCTGGTCGGCGGACGACTGGCAGGGCCGTAGCTGGTCGGGGCGTAGCTGGTCGGGGCGTAGCTGGTCGGCGGACGACTGG
>JBBSQH010000057.1:0-28568 GCA_038258055.1 Actinomycetales bacterium | reverse complement strand
CCGGAGCCGACCTCACGGCCGGAACGGGCCTCGACGGCACCGGGCGCCTCGTGCGAGCCCTCGATGGCGTCGTGGTCGCCGTGGCTGTGGGCCGCGGCCGGGCGCCCCGCGGGGGCGGCCCCCGTCCCCCCGCGCGCGCCCGGGGGGGCGGGCGCCGCGCGGGCCCCCCCCCCGTGCGGGCGGGGGGCCCCCTCCTGGGGGTGTTCGGATCAGGCCTGTCCGGAGCCGACCTCACGGCCGGAACGGGCCTCGACGGCACCGGGCGCCTCGTGCGAGCCCTCGATGGCGTCGTGGTCGCCGTGGCTGTGGGCCGCGGCCAGGTCGGCCGGGGTGACGGGCTCGACCCGGTCCTCGAAGTAGAACCGCGACAGGCGACGCTGCACGTTGCTGAGCAGGGCTCCCTTGCGCTTGACCCCGTTGGCGTCCGTGGCGGGACCGGGCTCCAGCGGGACGTAGTTCTCGTGCTGGACCAGGGTCCAGCGGTCGTAGTCCGACATCGGGGTGTGGCGCTCCAGCACCTCGCCGTTGTCGAGCCGGTACACCTGACCGGTCTCGACGCCGTGGAGGACCCGCTCCCGGTCCCGTCGCTGCAGCCCCAGGCAGATGCGCTTGGTAATGAGGAACGCGAGCGGGGGAGCCACGAACATCGAGACCCCGACGAACCGGGTGATGTCGTTGATGGCCAGGTTCAGGTGCGTGGCGATGATGTCGTTGCCGCCGTTGGCCCACATCAGGCAGTAGAACGTCAGCGCCATGACGCCGATGCCGGTGCGGGTGGGGGCGTTGCGGGGGCGGTCGAGCAGGTGGTGCTCACGGGCGTCACCCGTGGCCAGGCGCTCGATCCAGGGGTAGGCGACCAGCAGCGTGGTCAGCAGCCCGGGCAGCACCACGGCCGGGATCAGGATGTTCCCGGACAGCACGTAGCCGAAGACCGTGACCTCGAGCCAGCCCGGCATCACCCGAACCGCCCCGTCCAGCCAGCCCATGTACCAGTCGGGCTGGGAGCCGGCGGTGACCGGCGACGGGTCGTAAGGCCCGTACGCCCACACCGGGTTGATCTGCACGAAGGCCGCGATCAGCGCGATGACGCCGAAGACGATGAAGAAGAACCCGCCCGCCTTGGCGATGTAGACCGGCAGCAGGGGGTAGCCGACCACGTTGTTGTTGGTGCGGCCGGGCCCGGGGTACTGGGTGTGCTTGTGCAGCACCACCAGGAACAGGTGGGCGGCGATCAGCGCCAGGAAGATCGCCGGCAGCAGCAGCACGTGGATCGTGTAGAGCCGCGGGATGAACGCCTCGCCGGGGAACTCCCCGCCGAAGGCGAAGAAGTGGACGTAGGTGCCGATCAGCGGGATCGCCAGGATGATCGCGGCCGCGATCCGGAGCCCGGTGCCGGAGAGCAGGTCGTCCGGCAGCGAGTAGCCGGCGAAGCCCTCGAAGATCGCGAGCAGGGCGAGGATGGCGCCGATGACCCAGTTGAGCTCGCGGGGGCGGCGGAACGCACCGGTGAAGAAGACCCGGGCCATGTGCACGATGGTCGCCGCCACGAAGACCAGGGCGGCCCAGTGGTGGATCTGCCGCATGAGCAGACCGCCGCGGACCTCGAACGACATGTTGATGGTCGAGGCCAGGGCCTCCGACACCAGCTTGCCCTGCAAGGGCTCGTAGGCGCCCTCGTACTCGATGAGTCCGACGCTCGGCACGTAGAAGAACGTCAGGAACACGCCCGTGACGAGGCAGATGACGAAGCTGTAGAGGGTGATCTCACCCAGCATGAACGACCAGTGGTCCGGGAAGATCTTCCGGGCGTTGGCCTTGATGACCCCGGACAGGCCGAGGCGCGAGTCGGCGAAGCCGCCGAGCTTGGCGGCTGCACCCTGCGGGGGGGCCGGACGAGGTGCGGGTGCGGTGGTCGCGCTCATCAGGACTCCTCAGTCATCCGGCGCTTGTCCTGCTCTCGTTCCCAGTAGCTGGGGCCGACAGGCTCTGAGAACGGTGCCGTCGCCACCAAGTATCCGTCATCGTCCACGTCGATGGGCAGCTGGGGTAGGGGTCGCTTCCCCGGGCCGAAGATGACGGCCGCATTCTGCGTCACGTCGAACGTCGACTGGTGGCACGGGCAGAGCAGGTGGTGGGTCTGCTGCTCGTACAGGGCGACGGGGCAGCCCATGTGGGTGCAGATCTTGGAGAAGGCGATGATGCCGGCGTAGGCACCGGCGAGGGACTCCTCGGCCAGCTCGTTCGGCTCTAGGCGGATGAGCAGGACCGCGGCCTTGGCCTTCTCGTCCAGGACGTGGCTCGACTCCTCGATGCCCTCCGGCTGCACGTGGACGACCTCGCCCACGCTCAGGTCGGCGGCCCGCACGGGGACGCCGGTGGGGTCGGTGACCAGGCGCGTGCCGGCCTGCCAGATGGTCTCGGCCAGGACGCCCTCGGGATTGGGCCCGGTGTCCTTGAGCAGCACGACCGCGGGCAGCGGGGCCAGCGCGAGGGCGCCGACCAGGGTGTTGCGGATCAGGGGGCGACGGCCGATGCCGGAGTCCTCGACGCCGTTGGCCAGGATGTCGACCGCCTCGGACTGCTCCTGGGGCGTCCCCTCGATCTGGTGGCGCTCGTCGATCTCCTCGTGGTCGGGCATCAGGGTCTTGGCCCAGTGCACGGCACCGGTGCCGATGCCGAACAGCGTCAGGAACAGACCGGAGCCGAGGAGGATGTTGGACAGCAGCACCCGGCCGCTCTCGGGGTCGTTGCGCAGCGGGACGGCGAAGTAGCCGACGATCGTCAGGACGGTGCCGACGATCGACAGGAAGAACAGGAACGCGACCTGACGCTCGGCCCGACGCGCGGCCGCGACGGCGGTGTCGGCCATGCGTGGCCGGTGCGGCGGCAGGCCCGGGTTGTCGAACCGCTCCGGCAGGGCCGCGGAACGGGTCTGGACGTCCGTGCCGGTGCGACCGGTGCCGCCCGCCGCGGTGCCGGGGGCGTCGGGACCGGTCTCGCGGACCGTGCTGACGGACCGGGCGGTCGTGTCGTCGTGTGACTCGCTCATGAAGACTTGGCTCCCAACCACACCGCGCAGGCGATGAGTCCAGTGATACCGACGACCCAGATGAAGAGGCCGTCGCCGACCGGGCCCAGCGAGCCGAGCGACAGCCCGCCCGGGGACGGCTCGGTCTCGACGTAGTCGAGGTAGGTGATGATGTCGTTCTTCTGCTGCGGGGTCAGGGTGTCGTCGCTGAACACCGGCATCGACTGCGGGCCGGTGACCATGGCCTCGTAGACGTGCACCGGCTCGACGCCCCGCAGGTTGGGGGCGTACTTGCCGCGGGTGAGCGCGCCACCGGAGCCGGCGAAGTTGTGGCACATGGCGCAGTTGACGCGGAACAGCTCGGCGCCCTCGGCGACGTCACCGTTGGCGGGGTCGAGGAACTCGCCGTCCGGGATGGCCGGGCCGGGCCCGAACTCGGAGGCGACGTAGGCCGCCATGGCCCGGGTCTCCTCCAGGGTGAACTGGGGCTCCCGCTTGCTGATCTGGGGGCCGGAGGCCTGGGCCGGCATGCGACCGGTGCCGACCTGGAAGTCGACGCTGGCGGCGCCGACGCCGATCAGGGACGGGCCGGCGGCGTCACCGTCGGCGTTGACGTAGCCGCCCGCGCCGTCGGTGCCGTGGCAGGTCGAGCAGTTGGCGAGGAACAGCTCCTCGCCCAGGGCGATGTCGTCGACGCCCGTGGCCTCGCTGGCCTGCGCTCCCGTGGGGGCGACGGCGGCGTAGGCCATGCCCGCGACGAGCAGCGCGCCCAGGAGCAGGACGACGAGCGCGAGCGGGTGGCGGCGGTGCCTCAAGACGGCGTTCACGGCGTAAGGCCCCTCAGCTGAAGTAGACGGAGATGAACAGTGCGATCCAGACGACGTCCACGAAGTGCCAGTAGTAGGACGTCACGACCGCAGCGGTCTCCTCGGCGTGGCCGAAGCGCTTGGCGGCGAAGGTGCGGCCGATCACGATCAGGAAGGCCAGCAGGCCGCCCGTCACGTGCAGGCCGTGGAACCCGGTCGTCAGGTAGAACGTGGAGCCGAAGGGCGAGGAGCTGATGGTGAGGCCCTCGTGGACCAGCTCGGCGTACTCGAAGACCTGGCCGGACACGAAGATCGCGCCGAGCACGAAGGTCAGGACGTACCACTCCCGCATGCCCCACCGGGAGAGCTGGAAGATGCTCCCGGTCCGGGCCGGCTGCAGCCGCTCGGCGGCGAAGACGCCGAACTGGCAGGTCACGGAGCTCGACACCAGGATGATGCAGTTCACCGCGGCGAAGGGGATGTTGAGCATCTCCTGGCCGGCGGCGTACTCGTCGGGCCTGATGGAGCCGAGCGTGAAGAACATCGCGAAGAGCGCCGCGAAGAACATCAGCTCGCTCGCGAGCCACACGATCGTGCCCACGGACGTGAGGTTGGGACGGTTCACCACTGCGGGGGCGCCGGTGCCGACTGCCGTTGCTGCTGCCACGACGTCAGGTTAACTGGAAGCCGGGCAGAACGAGAGACCACCCCCCGGCACGGCGCCGGACGGTGAACCGTTCCGGCAACGAGCGGGACGCCCGGTAGATTCCCGGGCATGAGCGCAGCATCCGCCCCCGCCGACCGCGCCGCCGCCCCCGGCGGTCCCGCCCCGGCCCCCGCCGGTGAGACGCGGCTGAGGATCGCCGTCTACAGCGACAAGTCGACGACGCGCGACAAGGTGCGTCGGGCCGTCGGCCGTCGACCCGCCGCGGACCTGCCGCTGGTGCAGCTGGAGGACTACGCCACGCTGCCGGCCCTGCTGCGAGCGGTCGACGCAGGCGGGTTCGACGTGATCGTGCTCGACGGCGAGGCCGCTCCTGCTGGTGGCCTCGGGGTGTGCCGGCAGCTCCACGACGAGATCTTCGACTGCCCGCCGGTCCTCGTGCTGACCGGCCGGCCCCAGGACGCGTGGCTCGCGGCGTGGTCCAAGGCGGAGGCCGCCGTCCCTCACCCCCTTGACCCGCGCGCCGTCGCGGACGCCGTGGCCACGCTGGCCCGTCGTCGCGCCGGCTC
Organism: Actinomycetales bacterium; assembly: GCA_038258055.1. Lineage (GTDB taxonomy): Bacteria > Actinomycetota > Actinomycetes > Actinomycetales > JBBAYJ01 > Aquipuribacter. Next base: position 23,501 of record JBBSQH010000057.1, on the reverse strand, counting down.
CGCGCCGGCGTGACCGCCCTGCCGGCGCAGGACAGCACCGACCCGGCCCCCGTCCCCGCCCCGCCCGGCTGGGCCGGGGTGCTGGAGTCGTTGGCGTCGGGTCGCGACCTGGACCGCGAGCAGACCCGCTGGGCCCTGGACGAGGTGATGCGCGGCGAGGCCGGCGACGCCCGGCTGGCCGGGTTGATGGTCGGGCTGCGCGCCAAGGGCGAGACGGTCGAGGAGGTCAGCGGTCTGGCCGAGGCGATGCTCGCCCACTCCGTGCCGCTGGACGTGCCCGGGCCGGTGCTGGACATCGTGGGCACCGGTGGGGACGGGGCGCGCACCGTCAACGTGTCGACGATGGCCTCGCTGGTGGCGGCGGCGGCCGGCGCCGTCGTGGTCAAGCACGGCAACCGCGCGGCCTCGTCCAGCTGCGGCACCGCCGACGTCCTGGAGGAGCTGGGCCTGGACCTTGAGCTGGACCCCGACGCGGTGGCGGCCAGCGCGCTGACGAACGGCATCACGTTCGCGTTCGCCCCGCGCTTCCACCCGGCGATGCGCCACGTCGGTCCGGTCCGGCGCTCCCTCGGCATCCGGACAGTGTTCAACTCCCTCGGCCCGCTCACCAATCCCGCGCGCCCCGCGGCGATGGCCCTGGGCGTGGCCGACACCCGGCACGCGGGCATCATCGCCGGGGTGCTGGCGGCCCGCGGCACCACGGCCCTGGTGGTGCGCGGTCAGGACGGCCTGGACGAGCTGACCACGACGGCCCCGACCAGCGTGCGGGTCGTGGTGCGCGGCGAGGTCGTCGAGACGGTGCTCGAGGCCGCCGACGTCGGGATGGCGACGTCGACGGTGGCCGACCTGCGCGGCGGGGACCGCGGGGTCAACGCCGAGGTGGTGCGCTCGGTCGTCTCCGGGGCCGAGGGTCCCGTGACCGACGTGGTCGTCCTCAACGCGGCCGCCGGGCTGCTGGCGCTGGAGCTGGCGCAGGGTGGGCGCAGCGCGGCGGACGTGGCGGCGGACCTGCCCGGTGCCCTGGCCCCCGGGCTCGAGCGGGCACGAGCGGCGCTGCGCAGCGGGGCGGCCGCCAGGGTTCTCAGGGACTGGCTGGGCTGAGGGACTGGCTGGGCTGAGGGACCGGCTGGGCTGAGGGACCGGCTGGGCTGAGGGACCGGCTGGGCGGTCGCTCAGCCGTGGTCCCCGGGGACCCGCCACAGCGAGGTGCCGTGCCGGCTGCCGTCGACCAGGTGCAGCTGGGACCAGCGCGCCGCCGCCCCCAGGGGGAGCGCCCACCCGTCGCCCGAGCGCACCAGCCGCGTGCCCGGGGTCTCCAGCCAGCGCACGAGCAGCGCGGTCTCCTCCGGCAGGGCGGCCGGGGCGGGCCCGCTGGGCGCGGGCACGTCCTCGGCCGTGGCGACGAGGGCGTCGATGGTCGGGTGCACGGGCTCGCCCGGCCGGGACACGGCGCTGCCGGCGAGGCGACCGTGCCTGACGCACACCAGCTCCCAGCCCCCGACCTGGCGGGCCCGGGCCGCGACCAGCTCGCCCGTCCGGGTCAGGGCGGCGGACTGCTGCGCGCGGTCGACCCCGCGGATCAGCGCGGTCAGCCGGTCGCGCTCCGCGGCGGCCTCCTCGTAGCGCTGCTGCTCCGACAGCCTGCGGACCCGCCGCATGACGTGCTCGACCAGGGGTGACAGGTCGCCGGTGAGGCAGTCCCGCACCTGGGCTACGACATCGGCGTAGGTGTCGTCCGGGCCGGTCACGCACGGCGCCGCGCAGCGGCCCATGCCCGCCAGGGCGCAGGCCGTGCCACCGCCGCGCCGGGTGATCCGCGGGGTGCAGCGGCGCAGGTCGAAGGCCGTGTGGACCGCGTCGACGGCCTCCCGGGCCCGGGCCCGGGAGGAGAACAGCCCGACGTAGGACGCCGACGGGTGGTCGGGCCCCGGCACGCTCACCACCGACAGCCGGGGGGCGGACTCGTCGGTGAGCTTGACCCACACCGCCTTGTCGGGTCGTGTGGACCGCCGGTTGTAGGCCGGTCGATGCTCGGCGATGAGACGCACCTCGCGCACCTGCGCCTCGATGGCCGTGGCGGTGGCGACGTGCTCCACGCTCCGGGCGACCGTGACCATCTCGGTCATCCGGCGGCGCTTCTCCGAGGCGGTGAAGTAGCTGCGCACCCTGGTCCGGACGTCGACCGAGGACCCGACGTAGAGCACCCGGCCGCCCGCGTCGACGAACCGGTACACCCCCGGGGAGCTGGGCAGGCCCGCCACCAGGTGCCGGCGGGAGCGGCGGCCGTCGTCGGTGTGGCAGAAGTCGACCAGGTCCTCGACGGTGGTGACCCCGCGTGCCCGCCCGAGCAGGGCGTGCAGCACGTCGACCGTGGCGCGGGCATCCGCCAGGGCGCGGTGCTCGGGGGTGGTGGCGGCCCGGAAGTACCGCGCCAGCGTGCCCAGCTTGCGGTTGGGCACCTCGTCGGAGGACACCAGGCGCCGGGCCAGCAGGACCGTGTCGACCACGTCGAACCGCGGCCAGGGACGCTGCTGGCGCCGGCAGGCCGCCTTGAGGAACGAGATGTCGAAGCCGGCGTTGTGCGCCACCAGCACCGTGCCCTCGGCGAAGTCGAGGAAGGCGGACAGCGCCGCGCCCATCTGGGGGGCTCCGACGAGCATGCGGTCGGTGATGCCGGTGAGCAGGGCGATCTGGGGTGGGACCGGCCGGCCGGGGTCGACCAGCGTCTGCAGCTCGCCCAGGACCTCGCCGCCACGGACCTTGACCGCACCGATCTCGGTGACCACGTCGTCGGCCGGGCTGCCGCCCGTGGTCTCGAGGTCGACGACGCAGAACGTGGTGTCGTGCAGGGGGCGGCCCAGGTCCTCGAAGCTGCCCTGCACCTGCATGGGCACCCCCGGCCCCATCGGTACGGCGACGGTGCCGACCGGGTCCGTGAGGGGGTGCGTGCTCATGACGGTGACGCTAGGTCGGGGGCCGGACAGATCCGCGCAGGCGCGACGGGAGGGACGGGCGCGCACGGCCGCAGGAGGGGTCCCGGCCGGCGTGCACCCGGTTGTGTCCGGGCCCGTCCCTAGCGTCCCGACCATGCTCATCGACTGCGAAACGTGCACGGCCCGTCCCCGCGCCTGCGGCGACTGCGTCGTCACCCACCTGCTGTCCACCCGTCCGTCCTCCGTGCCCCTGGAGCCGCCCTCCGTGCGCCGCACCACCGACCTGACGTCCTCAGAGGTGGCGGCGGTCGGGGTGCTGGCCGCGGGCGGCCTGGTGCCACCGCTCCGGCTGGTCACCGACGCCCGCCCGGCCTGACCCGGACGGCGGCACCCACGTCGGGGTCCCGTCCGGACGGGGTCGGGACGGTTACCGTGGGCGGGTGGCAGAGCGCAGGCACCGGGCGCTGCCGGACCCCAGGGCGACACCGACCCCCTCGTCGGTGATCGGCCCCGCGGCTGGTCTGGTGGGGCTGATGCTGCTCGTCGCCCTCATCGCCTCGCCCGGATCTCTGCTGGTCCGGGTCTCGTTCGCCCCCGACGCCCCCGTCGCCGCAGGTCAGCCCGTCACCCCGTCCGCCCAGGCGGCGCTTCCCCGCGCCGCCGAGCCGGACCTCCGACGCGCCGACCCTGGGCAGCAGGTGGCGTCGACGCTCGCCGAGCTCCTCCTCCGCCGCGACGTCGCGGTGAGGTCGGGCCGCGGCGACGGCTGGTCGACGTCCGGGGTGGCCGCTGACGACGAGGCCCTCGCGGTGCTCGCCTCGATGCCGGTCACCCGCTTCGAGTCCTCGCTGGTGCCGGGGAGCCTGGAGCCCGCGGGCAGCGACGGGGCCGACGGGGCCGACTCGCAGCAGTGGCAGGCCCGGGTCGAGACCGTCTACGAGCTGGCCGACGGGCCGGTCGTCGAGCGGACGGACACCGTCGTGCTGGCCCCGACCACGGCGGACGTCGGGGCCACGGCCCCGGCCGGCTCGCTGGAGGTGGTGTCGTGGACGCCCTACCCGGCCGAGGGCGAGATCGGTACGGCTGCCCCGTGGGACCTGGGCCCGGTGTCGACCACGGTCGGGGAGCGGGCGGTCGTGCTGTCCTGGCACCCGGACGTCCCCGGTGACGACGCGGCCGAGGCCGCCGACGGCTGGGGTGAGCAGGTGGGGTCGTGGGCCGACTCCGGCGCCGTCACGGTCGACTCCTACCTGGGCACCGGCTGGCCCCGGTTGTCGCTGGTGCTGGCCCCGGCCACGGCCGAGCAGTACGCGGAGCTGGTGCCCGGGCCCCGCCCGGCCACCGACGACGTGTTCGCGGCCGTCACCACGGATGTCAGGACCCCGGACGGCGGCGGTGACCTGATCGTGCTCAACCCGCTGGCCCGGGACGACCTGGTCGACCAGACCTGGCAGGTCACCGTGACCCACGAGCTCGTCCACGTGGCCTCGGGGGCCATCTACGGCGACGAGCAGGAGATCTGGCTCGCCGAGGGCTTCGCGGACCTGGTCGGCTGGTCGACCGTCGTGCCCGGGGTCGTGGACCGGGACGTCGTGGCCGCCCGCCTGCTGCAGCGGGTCGCGGCCGGCACCGCGCGGACCGACGACCTGCCCGGCCCCGACGACTTCGGCGCCTCGGACGCCGACGTCGTCGGCGACGCCTACGAGAGCGCCTGGCTGGCCGTCCTGCTGCTCGAGGACCAGATCGGCACCGACGCGCTGCTGGCGACGTACGCCGGGGCCTCGCAGGGCGAGGGTGACGCGGGGGAGCGGACCGAGCGGGCGCTGCTCGAGGCCACCGGCGAGGGTCGCGAGGCCTTCGAGGGCCGCTGGGGCGAGTACCTGCGCGCGCTCGCCGCCGGATGAGCCACCGGCAGGAGCCGAAGGTCCTCGTCGTCACCAACGACTTCCCGCCCCGGGCCGGTGGCATCGAGACGTACGTGGACCGGGTGGTGTCCCACCTGGACCCCGACCGCGTCGTGGTCCACGCCTGCGCCCAGGGCGACTCCGACGCGTGGGACCGGACGCTGCCCTACCCCGTGGTGCGCGACCCCGACCGGCTGCTGCTGCCGGGCCCGGGCCTGGCCGCCCGCGTCCGTCGCACGGCGCGGCAGCACGGGGCCTCGGCCGTCTGGTTCCCCTCGGCCGCACCGCTGGCCCTGATGGCGCCGGCGCTGCGCGGCGACGGCACGAGCGGCATCCGGCGGGTGGTGGCCAGCGCGCACGGGCACGAGGTCTGGTGGGCGCGGCTACCGGTCAGCCGCGCCGCCCTGCGGCGCATCGGCGGTTCGGTCGACGTCCTGACCTTCGACTCCGCCGTCGTCCGGCGTCCGATCGCCTCGGCCCTCGACGCGGGGGCCGCGGCCCGGCTGGTGCAGCTGAGCCCGGCCGTCGACGCGGCCCGGTTCTCCCACGCCCCTCGCGAGCAGGCCGTGCTGACCGGTGCGGCCGGACCGGTCGTGCTGTGCGTGTCCCGCGCCGTGCCGCGCAAGGGCCACGGCCGCCTGCTGGACATCTGGCCCGAGGTCCGCCGGTCGCACCCCTCGGCGCGGCTCGTGCTGGCCGGGGCCGGACCGGAGCTGGCCCGGCTGCGAGCGCGGGCCCAGGGCATGGCCGGGGTGGAGGTCCTGGGCCGGGTCGCCCACGACGACCTCCCGGGGTTGTACGCCGGGGCCGACGTCTTCGTGCTCCCGGTCGCGGACCGCCTCGGCGGGCTGGTCACGGAGTCCCTGGGCATCGTGCTGCTGGAGGCGGCCGCGGCGGGCCTGCCGGTGGTCTCCGGCCGTGCCGGTGGGACGGTCGAGGCCGTCCTGGACGGCCGGACCGGGTTGCTGCTGGACGCCACCGACCAGGCGGCGCTGCTGGCGGCGGTCGGCCGGGTGCTGGCGGACCCCGTGACCTCGGCCGCATGGGGGGCGGCAGGTCGCGACTGGGTACGGCGGGCGTGGACCTGGGAGCGGACGGGTCAGCGGCTCAGGGCGCTGCTGGCGGGGGAGCCGGTACCCCGCTGGTGACCGCGGGAGGATGCGACGCCGTCGTCGACGGCGACGCCACGGGGACCACGTCCGTCTCGGCGCCAGTTCCGCCGTCGCTCCCGGCGGGCGGGTCGAGGGCCGGCTCGGGCGCGCCGCCGCGGACGGCGAGCAGGAGCCAGACGGCGAGGACGAGGAGCAGCAGGTTGCGCGCCAGCAGCGTGGTCGCGGCCAGCCGGCCGTCACCGACCAGTCCGCCCCACTGCAGCGGGACCGTCAGGTGGGTGAGGGCGACGACCACCGTGACCAGGGGGAGGGTCCGCCGGGCGATCGAGCCGTCGGTGCCCGGCAGCGCCGCCGCCACGACCACGCCGCCGATCAGCCACAGCACGAACTGCGTCGACAGCAGCGGGCTGCTGGCGAGCAGGGCGGTGACCGCCGCGTACCAGCGCAGCTCCGGGGCGCGGTGGCGCGACAGCACCAGGGCGGCGACGACGGCCACCACCATCACCACCGTGGCGGACCGGGCCAGGAACGCGGCGCCGGGCTCCAGCACCTCGTAGGTGCCGTTGACGAAGTCACCCTGCACCGGTGACCCGAGCGCCTGCTGCAGGGTCCACGGCAGGGCCATGACGGACTCGACCTGGATTCCGCGTCCGGACAGGTTCGCCAGGAACGTCCAGGTGTTGTCCAGCAGCAGCGTGGTCACCGCAGCCACCGCCGAGCCGGTGACGACGGCGCTGATGACCCACCGCGGCCGGTCGAGGAACAGCAGGCCGAGGACCACGGGCCAGCCCTTGACGGCCGTGCCGGCCGCGGCGAGCGCCCCCGCCAGCACGGGGTGACGCGTGGCCAGCAGCAGGGCGCCGGCCGCGGCCGCGACCGGGAGCAGGTCAAGCCGCGCCCAGCCGATCAGCCCCAGCAGGGGGACCAGGAGCACCCAGGCCCAGGCCCCGACCGGGTGACCTCCGCGCCGGCAGGCGCCCGCCAGCAGCAGCAGGACCGCCAGGTCGACGGCCAGCATCGTGACGACGAAGCCGGCGCCGAACGGTCCCGGCAGCACGTCCACGACCACGAGCACCACCGCGGTCAGGGGCGGGTACATCCACGTGACGCCGTCGGGCATGGCGCCCGTGGTGCGGATCTGGTCGGCCCAGAACTCGTACAACGCCAGGTCGCCCCAGGCCAAGGAGCGGCCGACGAAGTCGACCGAGGCGTACACGACGGCCATCAGCGCGCGGGCGCTCACCCAGGACAGGACCAGCAGGGTGGTCGACGACGCCATCCCGGTCGCCGGTCCAGCGGGCGCACGTGCGTCGTCGGTCACCGGTCGATTATGGGTGGAGCGACGCCGGCCCGTTCACGCGCAGCAGGGGCGTCGGCTCACTCGGGGCAGGTGGGGAGGTCGATGGCCGTGCCGGCCTCGGTGGCGATCTCCGTGCAGGTCTCCTCGAAGATGCCGGTGACGAAGGTGCCGAAGACGAACACGATGCCCACGATCAGGGCGGCGATGCCCGCGACGAGGAGGCCGTACTCGACGGCGGAGGCGCCAGAGTCACCGGAGGAGAGCACACGACGGAGACGAGCGGACATCAGCAGGTCCTTTCAGGGTGGGGTCGGGGATGACGACTCCCGATAACTGCGCAGGTACACAGGGTGGGTGCTGTGCTGGGCCGTCCGGTATCGGTGGACCGGACCTACCTGGCATCCCCCGTTCGGAGGATGCCGGTCCTCAGTCCTTGCCGTCGCCCGGGGTCAGCAGGCCCTGCCGGACGGCCGTCATGACGGCCTGGGCCCGGTTGGCGGCGCCCAGCTTGTCGTAGATCTTGCCGATGTGGGTCTTGATCGTCGACTCGCTGATGAACAGCCGTCGGCCGATCTGACCGGCCGACAGACCGTCGGCCAGCAGCACCAGGACCTCGGTCTCGCGGGGTGACAGGGACGGCCCGGCGGGCGTCGACAGCCGGCGCTGCATCGCACCCGCCAGGTCGGCCGCGGAGAACGAGCTGGGCGAGGCCACCGCGTGACGGGCCGCGGCCACGACGTCGTCGCTGGGGGCGTCCTTGTTGACGAACGCACTGGCCCCGGCCTCCAGGGCCCCCAGCAGGTGCTCGTCGCCGGAGTACATGGTGAGGACGACGATCCCGATGTCCGGCATGGTGCGGCGGACCGCCGCCGCCAGGTCGATGCCGCTGCCGTCGGGCAGCCGTACGTCGGTCACGAGGACGTCCGGGGCCTGCTCGGCCACCAGGGCGCGGCCCTCGGCCACCGAACCGGCCTCGCCGACCACCACGAAGTCACCGGCCCGCTCGAACGCCCGGCGCAGGCCCTGGCGGATGAGCTCGTGGTCGTCGACCAGCACGACCCTGCGTCCCGTGGCGTCGTGGTCGTCGGTCCTGCGCCGCGGTGCGGCGGCTGCGTCCCCAGTCATGGTGTGCCCGTCTCCTCGTCCCAGTCGCCGATGCTGATCTCTACCACGGTGCCGCCGCCCGGACGAGCCAGGACGAGCAGGTCACCGCCGATCCGCCGGGCGCGCTCCTGCATGCCTCGCATGCCCATGGACTGCGGACCGGCGGGCTGCAGCCCGACGCCGTCGGCGGCGATCCGGAGCCACGCCCGCGGGGCGTCCACCGTGCACTCGACCCACAGGTTGTTGGCCTGCGCGTGCTTGCGCACGTTCGTCACGGCCTCCTGGGCCACCCGCAGCAGCTCGACCTCGACCCCGACCGGCAGCCGGGCCCCGTGCTCGTCGAGGACCGTGTGCACGACGAGGTCGCTCTGCTGGCCGACGCGCTGGACGTGCTCGCTGAGCGCCGTTCCCAGGCCGATCTCGTCGTCGACGCCCGAGCGGAGGTCGAAGATGCTGAGGCGCAGCTCGCCGGTGACCCGGCGCACGTGGTCCCGGACGTCCCCGACCTCGCGGGCCGCGTCGTCCGGGACCCGCTCGGCCAGGTCGTCCAGGAGGTAGCCGACGCTGGCCAGCTCCTGGGCGATGCCGTCGTGGATCTCGCGCGCCAGGCGCAGCCTCTCGTCCACGGTCGCCAGCCGACGCACCTCGTCGAAGGTCAGGGCCGCGGCCAGGCGTGGACCCGCCTCGGACACCGCCCGCTCCATGGTCGGCACGTCCGCGGGCGTCAGGCCACCCGAGCGGACGCTGAGCACGGCGACGACCCGGGTGCCCATCCGGACCGGGAACGCCTCACGACGCAGCCCGTCGTGGTTGTCGGACTCCCGACGTCCGGTCCGCCCCGCCCGCAGCGTCGTCTCGTCGACGTCGGTGTCGTCGTCCGCGGCCGGCGGGCCCGAGGCCACCAGCGGGGTGAGCCGCCCCTCGGTCGTGCTGACCGCCAGCGTCCGCCGACCGTCGGGGTGCAGGGTGGCCACCTCCTCCAGCAGCGCGTTCCCCAGCGTCACCGGGTCCAGGCCCAGGCTCAGGTCGCGGGCGAGCTCCTGCAGCTCGGTGAGCAGCCGGAACGCGTCGGCGTAGGCGCCGTCGCCCGCGCCCTGCGTCTGCAGGGTCAGCCGCCGCACCCAGCCGCCGATCAGGCCGGTGGCCACCAGCACGAACGTCCACAGCAGCGGTTCGCCGAGCGGGGAGGCCCCGCCCGCCGGCTGGGAGCTGAGGATGGCCAGCACCCAGCTGGCCCCGCCGACGGCGGCGGAACCCGCACCCAGGGCCAGCCCGCCGCGCTGCCCGGCGGCGAAGGCCGGGATGAGCATCAGGGGGACGAATGACGGCCCCAGGGTGCCGATGCTGCCGATGACGAAGCCCAGGGCGCTGATCTCGGCGAAGGACTGCAGCAGCCGGGCGTTGGGGCCGGGCAGCGGCAGTGCGCCCAGGGCGATGACGACCAGCAGCGTCAGGGCCGGGCCGAGGACGAGCGTGGTGTCGCCGCCGCTCCGGTCCAGGGCCACGAAGGCGACCAGGACGCCGGCGAGCAGCAGCAGCGCGCGCAGGACGAGGGGGAGGAGCGGTCCGTCGACGAGCTGCTGACCCTTCACCGGGACACCGTTCCACAGCGGGGCGGCCGCCCTGGGCAGGCTCGCACGGGTCTAGAACCCCCGGAACGCGAAGTAGGCCTGGATGGCGCCGGGGCCGATGACCACGACGAACAACGCGGGCAGCACGCCGAAGATGAGCGGGAACAGGATCTTGACCGGCACGCGCTGCGCGGCCTCCTCGGCCCGCTGGCCGCGCCGCGTGCGCATCTCCCGCGCCTGGACCCGGAGCACGCCGGCGATCGGGACGCCGTAGGAGTCGGCCTGGACCATGGCCGACACGAACGAGCGCAGGTCGTCGACGTCGGTCCGCTCGCCCAGGGCGCGCAGGGCGTCGGCCCGGCCGGTGCCGATCTGCATCTCCTGCAGCACCCGCGACAGCTCCTGGCCCAGCGGGCCGGAGGAGTTCCGTGACACCTGCGCCAGCGCGGCGTCGAAACCGAGACCCGACTCCACCGAGATCGTCAGCAGGTCGAGGGCGTCGGGCAGCTCCTTGAGCACGGCCTCGGACCGGTCGTAGGCCAGCTGGTAGATGATCAGGGACGGGACCACCCAGCCGACGGCCACGGCGACGAGGATGATCCCGACCGACTGCAGCACCCCCGGCTGCACGATGGCGCAGACGAGCAGGCTGACGCTGCCGAGCACGAACGCCAGGAGCACGCGCAACGACGCCACCCGGTCCACGTCCCAGGCCGGGGGGTTGCCGGCCAGGTCCAGCCGGGCCTGCACCCGCGTCAGCTGCTCACGGGGGGTCAGCCGCCGGCCGATCCGCGTGACGGTGTGCATCAGCGGGTCCAGGACGCGTTCGGTCACCGGACGCTGGAGCTCCCGCTCCCGCGCCGACCGGGGGGCGGCGTGCACCCGCGCCAGCGCCGCCAGGGAGCGGGGCACGCCGCTGCGGCGGCCCACCACGGGGGCGACGACCACCACGACCACCGTGAGCAGGCCCACGGCGACCATCACGACCCCGGCGACCAGCAGCAGCTGCGGCGGGGCCGCAGCAGGGGCGGCCACCAGCGCGGTCGCGGCCCGGGCCGCGACGTCAGACATCGACCTTCACGGCCCAGCGCAGGCCCAGGACGCCGACCCCGAACAGGACCCCACCCAGCACCAGGAGGGCGATGCCGAGCTGCGTCTGCACCAGCGGCAGGAGGTACTCCGGCCGGGTGAGCAGGAGGTAGGCGGAGAACAGCACCGGCAGCAGCCCGATGATCCACGCCGACAGCCGCCCCTCGGCCGACAGGACGTCCACCTGACGCCGCAGCCGTGAGCGCTCACGCAGCGTGGCGCCGACCGTGTCGAGGATCTCCGACAGGTTGCCCCCGACCTCGCGGTGGATCCGGATCGCCATCACCACCCAGCCGAAGTCCTGGCTCTGCATCCGGTCGGCGATGCCCTGGAGCGCCTCGTCGACGGCGACGCCCAGGCGGGCCTCGACCAGGGCGCGGTGGAACTCGGCCCGCATGGGCTCCTGGCCCTCCTTGACCACGGCCTCGAGGGCCTGGTTGACCGAGTAGCCGGCCCTCAGCCCGGACGCCACCAGCCCGAGGGTCTCCGGGAGCAGGCGGAGGAACTCCTGGCGTCGGCGGCTTCCGCGGGCCGACAGGTACACGACCGGGCCGGCGGCTCCCAGCACGACCCCGACGACCAGGGCCCACGGCCGCAGCCCGGACAGGAGCAGGAGGACGAGCCCCACGGCGACGGCGAGCGAGACCTGGAGCACCACCCACTCCGCTGGTCGCAGCGGCACGTCGGCGACCTCGAGGCGCCGGCCCAGCCCCACCAGGCCACCGCGCCGCTCGACCACCCGGTCGGCGAGCTGGACCGCGGAGCGGGCGACGGCGTTGTCCCCAAGGCGGGTCACCTGGGGGACGGGGGCCGGGTCCCCGCCCGCGGAGCGGGCCCCGCTGAGGGTGTAGTAGGACAGCTGTCGCTCCCGTTGCGCCTCCGGACGGTCCCGGCGCCGGGCCAGCGTGACGAGCACGACCACGATCGTGGCCAGGGCGAGGAACAGCCCCGCGAGCCCCGCCCACACCAGGGGTGCGCCGAGCGAGAGCTCGACGGCAGGGACGTCGCGCAGGGGCGGTGCCGCCACCTCGCTGGGCTCCACCGCGGGCTCGGACGCCTCGTCGGTGGGGGGCGCGGCGTCGGCCAGCGTCGCGAACGCCTGGTCGGTCAGGCTCAGCGACCCGGTCTGGACGTCGAGCTGGATGTTGCCCCGACGCCCTGCCAGCCCGGGCGGGACCTGGGCGGTGACCTCGAGCTCGGTGGCGAAGCTCGCGGCCGCGACGTCGAACGCCGCGTCGAGGTCGTCGCCCTCGGCCGCGTCGACCAGCTGGCCGCGACCGGCCGCGGCCAGCCGCTGCAGCGCCTCCCGGGGGGCACCCTCCCGGAAGGCGATCGCCGTCAGCTCGGCGCCGGAGGCCCGGACCGCGGCCACCGCCTCGTCCTGCGTGGCGACGCTGCCCGGCCCGTCGTCGGGACCCTCGTCCTGGCCGTCGGTCAGCAGCACCACCCGCTCGGAGCCCTCGCCGGGCAGCATCCCGGTCGCCGCCACCACCGCGTCGTACAGACCGGTCGCGTTCGCGAGCTCCAGGTCGGCGAGCGCGTCGCGGACCGCCTCACGGTCGGTGGTGGGCTGGACCCGCTCCACCGGGGGCGCCTCGAACGTCACGAGGCCGACCTCGACCTCGGGCGGCACGGTGTCCAGGAACACGTCGACCGCGTCACGGACGTCCTCGAGGCCGTCCTCGCCCAGCGAGCCGGACACGTCGACGGCGAGGACCGCGGTCTGCCGGGGGACCACGACGCTGTCGGCGACCGGCGTCGGGGTGCTCTCGAGGGGGACCGCGTCCTCGCCGGACGGGGCGAAGGCCACCTCGACGACCGCGTCCGTCAGGTCGGCGCCCTCCGGCAGGCCCGAGGAGGTCACGATGAAGCGCAGGTCGGAAGCCGTCGTCCCGATGTCGGTGATCCGGACGGCGGGCTCGTTGCCGGTGTCCGGCGGGCTCGCCCCGGCCGGTGGGGCCCCGAGGAGGGTCACGGCCAGCAGCCCACCGAGGACTCCCCAGGCGGTCCGGGCGGCGCGTCGGCCCCGCGCCGGCGCCGTCCTCACGGTGCGCCGCCGGGCGCCGTGAACATCCGCGGCTCGACGGCGAACCCGGCGGCCGCGAGCTCGTCGGCGAACCCGGGGTGGTGACCGGTCGCGCGCAGCCGGCCGACGGGGCGGCCCTCGGCGTCCAGACCCGCGGCACGGTCGAAGACGAACAGGTCGGTGAGCGTGACCTCCTCGCCGGCCAGCCGGCCCACCTCGGTCACGTGGGTGACGCGCCGTCCCCCGTCCCGGAACCGGGTCTGGTGGACGATCAGGTCGACGGCGCTGGCCACCTGCTCCCGGATGGCGCGGACCGGCAGGTCGATACCGGCCAGCAGGACCATCGTCTCCAGCCGGGCCAGGGAGTCCCGGGGGCTGTTGGCGTGCACGGTCGAGATCGAGCCGTCGTGCCCGGTGTTCATGGCCTGCAGCATGTCCAGCGCGGCCGCGTCGCGGACCTCGCCGACGACGATCCGGTCGGGGCGCATCCGCAGCGCGTTGCGGACCAGGTCGCGGATCCGGACCTCGCCGCGGCCCTCGATGTTCGGCGGCCGTGACTCGAGCCGGAGGACGTGCTGCTGGTGCAGCTGCAGCTCGGCGGCGTCCTCGATGGTGATGATGCGCTCGTCACCCGGGATGAACGCGCTCAGCACGTTGAGCGTCGTCGTCTTCCCGGCGCCCGTGCCCCCGGACACGATGATGTTGAGCCGGGCACCGACGCAGGCCCGCAGGAACAGGGCGACGTCGGCGGGGATGCTGCCGAAGGAGACGAGGTCGTCGACCGTCAGCGGCTCGGTCGCGAACTTGCGCACCGTGAGCAGGGACCCGTCCACCGCGAGCGGCGGGATGATGGCGTTGACGCGGCTGCCGTCGGGCAGCCGGGCGTCGACCATCGGCGTGGACTCGTCGACCCGTCGCCCCACCCGGCCGACGATCTTGTCGATGGTGCGTCGCAGGTGCGCCTCGTCGGCGAACCGGGTGTCCACCTCGTGCAGCCGGCCGCCCTTCTCGACGTAGACCAGGTCTGGGCCGTTCACCATGATCTCGGTGACGTCGGGGTCGCGCAGGAGCGGTTCGATGGGGCCGTAGCCCAGGATGTCGTCGGCGATCTCCTGGCTCAGCCGGATCCGGTCCGCGGCCGTGAGGGGGGTGTCCCCGCCGGCGAGGACGTCCACGAGGGTGCGGCGAACCCGCTGCTCCAGCTCGGCGGCCGTGAGGGTCGCCTCGTACAGCTGGGGGCCGAGGGCGGCCAGCAGCGCCCGGTGGACCTCGCGACGCAGGTCGGCGAACGGGTCGTGACGCTCGGAGCGCCGCATCCGGTTGCCGGGGTCGACCGGCCGGGCGCCCGGCGACGGCTGCTGGGTGGCGCGGGCGGCGGCGAGACGGTCGGCGAGGCTCATCGGTCGTCCGGCTCAGGCGCGGTGGCGCCGACGCAGGAACCCCCGGCGGTCACCACGCACCTGCTCGGGCACGGTGACGGGGGTGGCACCGGCGACGTCGTTCTCCGCGAACTGCCGGATCGCGACGCTGACGGGGTGCTTGGGGTCGTCGAGCACGATGGGCACGCCGCGGTTGATGGACGCCGGCACGTCCCGGCTGCTGGGGACCTGCGCGGTGATCCCGGTCCGCAGCGTCTTCTCGACCTCGCTGATGGACAGGCCGACCTTGGAGTCGGAGCGGTTGAGCACGATGCGCCAGCGCTCGCGGGGGTAGCTGAGCAGGTCGAGGGTCTCCAGCGTCAGCTTGAGGTTCTTCAGCGCCGGGATGTCCAGCGTCGCCAGCAGCACGATGGAGTCGGACAGGTCGAAGGCCGCGAGCACCTGGTCGTCGAAGGCGGGCGGGGTGTCGACGACGACGAAGTCGAAGTTCTCGCGCAGCAGCTCCAGGATGCGGGTCACCAGGGCGGCGGGGATGCCGTCGGCGGCCCCGGGCTCGACCGGGGCCACCAGCGTGGTCAGCCCGGGGGAGTGCGGCGTCAGCAGGGTCTGCAGCGCGGCGAAGTCGAGGTCGTCGACCCCCATCGGCATGGCGTCGGCGATGGTGCGGACGGGGAACAGCTGCAGCGCGATGGCGACGTCGCCGAAGGCCAGGTCGAGGTCGACGACGACGACGCGTCGACGGCCCCCGTCGGCCAGCGCGGCCCCCATGTTGGTCGAGATGGTCGTCTTGCCGCAGCCGCCCTTGGCCGAGAAGACCGTGACGACCTGGCCGAGCCCGCTGTGCGCGGCCGGTTCCACGCGTCGCAGGAGCGCGGTGCCGAGCTCGTCGCTGCGCCGCACGGCCTCGACCAGCCCGGCCGTGTCGTCGGCCGGGACCACCTCGCGGACCCCGGCCCGGAGCGCCTCGGCCAGGACGGCGGCGTCCACGGTGGCGCGCTGCAGCACGATCCCGACCTCGGGCCGGGTGAGGCGGAGCTCGCCGGCCAGCGCGAGGGCGTCGCGCAGGGCCACGTGGGGACCGAGCACCACGGTGCGGGGGCGGTGCTGACCCTGCAGCGTCGTGGTGACGTCCGGGACGGAGGTCAGCACGAGCAGGTCCGGGCGCAGCGCCTCGGCGGACGGCGACGGGTCGACGGCGATGGTCATGGGGACCCCTGCAGCAGCAGGTCCTCGTTCACGCCGTTGCTGCGCGTCACGACCGACCCGTCCTCGCCCTCGGTCAGCAGGCCCAGGTACAGCTCGCCCTGGGACTGCCCGAGGATGAGCCGCTCGGCGTCGGCCTGCAGCACCGACACCGTGACCAGCGCCCGGCTGGTGTCGTCGGACTGCGCCACGTCGGGCGCGGTGCGGGAGCCGACCCCCACGACCCGGACCTCGGGCACCAGCAGCTGGGTGGTGTCGAGCCCGGGGCCGACCTCCTCCCCCTCGGCGTCCAGGGGCGTCCTCGTCGTGGTCACGAAGACCGCGACCCGGTCCCCGGGCTCCACGAACGCCGCCCCCCGGTTGGGGTCGTCGAGGGCGATGGTGACCGCCATCTCCTGCGGGCCGATCTGCAGCTCCTCGGAGGCGTCCGGGTCCGCGAGCCGGTCAAGGGCCAGGACGTCGTTGCGCACCATGGCCGTCGCGATCACCAGGTCGCGCACGTCCTCGGTGTCCACCAGGTAGCCCTCGGGCAGGGCGTCGGTCGGGCGGGACTGGCTGACGAGGAGACCACCGGTGGTGGCCTCGGCCACCGTGGTCCCGGCCGGGATCGCCTCGCCGGCCACCAGGACGTCAACTGGCTCCAGCTGGCTCCGGGCGTCCTCGATGGTGTTCTGGGCGTAGAAGAGCACCAGGAGCGCGCCGAGGACGGCGACGAGGACGGCAGCGACCAGCACGATCACCCGACCGGCCATCTGGTCCCCCGTCCCTCGTGCTCGCACGTGACGCCGTCGGCGGCACCGCCACACCCTATGCGTCCGGGAGGCCCGCGGCGCGGGCCACGCGTCCCTCGCGGCTTCGACGGCTCGTGGCGCTGCTGCCGCGAAGTACGTCCGTGTCGCATGTGCTCGCACCGACCCACTGCGGTCAGCGGGCTCATGGACGCGGCCCGGTTGTGTCGTCCACGACCGGGTTCACGAGGGTCACGGCCTGCGGACGTCCGTCGACGGTCTCGGTCACGACGTCCGGCAGCGCGGTCAGCGGGAACACGACGGCACGCAAAGACACTCCTTGCGTCGGGGGAGCATCGGTGCCCTCCCAGGTGCCCAGCTCCGCGACCGTCGAGAAGGCGCCAAGCAGCTGCTGAACTGGCACTCCCTCGTCAGCGGGTGATCGTGCTCGCAGCGCCAGGACGACGAAGAAGCGTGGATCCGCGAGGATCCTCTCGTCCAGGCTCTCGGGTCGACCACCCAGCACGGCGGAGAGGTCGGTCCCCGGCGTGGCGTAGCAGCTCATCAAGGCGTCCACGGCGTCCCGGCTGGAGTCGTCGCACGACGGGACGCCCTGGTCCAGGCGTGCGTCGAGTGCGTTTCGGAGCCCGGTCGCGCTGGTCTCAGGGACGGGGTCGACCTGCACGCAGGTCACCGTGTCGCTGTCCTCGTACGGACCCGGGGGCGCACATGTCTCCGTCGGGGCGGCGTCGGCCGTGGGGCCGACCCGCCGGGCGACCCCGGCTGACACGTTGACCGTGAAAGCATCGGCGTTCGTTCGCCCGTCCGCCCGGGGTACGTCCACGACTCCGAACCCGGAGTCGGGGGTGAAGGGGCAGGGCTCGGGTTCGGGGTCGGGCTCCGGTTCGGGGTCGGGCTCCGGTTCGGGGTCGGGCTCCGGTTCGGGGTCGGGCTCCGGTTCGGGGTCGGGCTCCGGTTCGGGGTCGGGCTCCGGTTCGGGGTCGGGTTCAGGTTCGGGGGTTGGTTCGGGTTCGGGTGCTGGCCCGGTGAGCACGTACAGCGGCCCGCGGTCCTGCTGCAGGGCGATGCAGTCAGGGCCCGGGTCGGAGGAGGCATCGTCATGGGAGGGGACGTAAAGCGGCATCAGGTCTGGGGCGAATGCCGTCGCCCTGGCCACGGCGCTCACCACTCCTGCGCCGCCATTGGACTCCTGCCCGAACACCCCGAAGATGCCCGCGAAGAGGAACGGCACCCTGCGGGTCGGCGCCGTCACACGGACGGACACGCCCTCGCTGCTGCAGGTGCCGTCGTTGACGCCGTCCTCGTCGAACGGTGGTAGCGGTCGCCCCTCAGCGTCGAGGACCGAGACGACGGCGCTCTCGACGTCGGTGCTGCGGCGGTTCGCCGTCTGGTACCCCCGCAGTGCCTCGAGGCCGCTCGAGAAGGCTGAGCAGGAGTCGGGCAGGTCCTGAGCGGCGGCAAGAGCGGCAGCGTCCGCCTGCACCCTGACCTGCGCCTGGTTTGCGTACAGGTTCGTCAGGTCCACCGCCAGAGCAGCGACGGCGAAGATCAGGAGCGAGACGAGTGCGAAGACGACGCTGGTCGCTCCCTCCTCCCTGCCCCGCGCCCACGGCCACGCCACCTTCGTCCGCCGCGGCGTCAAGGCGACCATCGACAACCAGCGTCGGAGATCCCACCGAGGCGCTCGGTGCGGACCACGTTTGCCTGGCGGTTCACGTCGGCAGACGGGAGGGGGACCACCCCCATCGCAGTGGGCTCCCACTCCACCGTCACCGTGAGCAGGTCACCGCGCGATGCCGGCCCGGTGACGTTGACCTCGGACACCCGCCCCGAAGCACCGCCGGCGTCGGCCAGCGCGTCGAGGTCGTCCTGCCACGCCGTGCAGCTGTCCCTGACCGCCGCCAGGCGTCCGGCTTGGCTCGTGAAGGACGCGACCGACGTCGCCTGGAAGAAGTAGAAGCCGTACTGGATGATCCCGAACAGCAACGTGAAGAGCACGACGGAGATCAGCGCGAACTCGACGGCGGCCGCACCGGAGTCCGACCGCGCCACCACTCGTCCCATGCCACCGCCTCCACGACCACCTGCACGCCTGCCGGCGCAGGGCGAACCCTCCCGGACCGGCACATCCTGTCGTACCCGGCCCCCCGCGTCAGCAACCGACCACGACCGGGTGACCACGGGGTGTGACGTCGTCGACCCGCCGGTCGGTCCGCTCAGCCGCCTGTGACCCCGGAGACCATCCGGGCCCGGGTGCCCTGGTCGGCGTGCTCGGCGAACGACCGGCGCAGCCGCAGCAGGCTGGGCGACAGCAGCACGCTGCCCACCGCGAGGACCAGCAGCTCCCCACCGGTCGCGGCCGCCGTCGTGAGCAGCAGCGCCCCGACCGTCGTCGCGGCCGTGAGCCGTACGGCGTAGCCGGCCATCGCGACCGGCGGGGCGGGTGCGTCACGGCCGTGACGCAGCTCGGCGGGGTAGGGGTGGCGCACCGACCACCGTGCGCAGCGGGAGACCACCTGCGCGGTCGCGACCACCACGGCGGTGGCCGCGGCCACCGCCTCCGCGAGGTCGGGCGGCCCGGCGCGCACGGAGGCGACCAGCACCAGCCCCGCCGACGCGGCGCCGCACAGCGTCGCCAGCGCCAGCAGCCGACCGACCAGCGTGGTGTCGGGGGAGTGCGGCAACGACTCGCGCCACACCGCTCCCGCCCCGTCGAGAGCCACCACGTTGACCCCGTGCAGCAGGGCCGTGCCCGACGCGACGAGCGCCGGCAGGACCACCACCGCCGTCCAGGGCAGCGGCAGGAGCACGGCCAGGGCCAGCGGGACCAGGAGGACGAGCAGGAGCCCGCGCCGCAACGGGCTCGAGCGCACGACCGACCTGACGTCGGTCGCGACGGCCGCCTGCAACGGCCCGGACGGCATCGCCGCGCGCCGCAGCGCCCGCGTCTCGGCGTCGGCCTGCGTCGGGCTGGGTCGACGCTGCAGCCGCTCGACCACCGGCACGGTGAGCAGCAGGGCGCCGGTGCCGAGACCGAGCAGGAGCAGCTGGACCAGGACGTAGGCCGGCCCCGCGCCCGCGACGGCCACGACGTACAGCGGCAGGGTGGGCAGCCCGGCCAGCACCGAGCCCACGTCCTGGGTGGCCAGCACGACCGCGACGGCGACGACGCCCAGGACCCAGGTGAGCCGCAGCAGGGCCGCACCGCTCGCCACGGTGCGCACCAGCTCGGCCGACCAGCCGAGGAGCTGCGCCACCGTGGTGGCGGTCAGCACCCAGACCCAGGCCGCCAGGAGCGCCGTCACGCCGGGCCACCCCGGACCGGCGGTGTACGTGGTGGTCGTGAGCACGAGGGTCGCCTGCACCGACCAGGCCAGGTTGAGGGGGGTGAGCAGCAGCGCCCCGGCCTGATCCGCCGCCGCGCTCACCGGGAACGCGACGCCGGCCTGCCTGGGCATCAGCTCCCGTCCGCCGCCGGAGGCCAGGGACGTCCCGACCGTCAGCACGAGGAACGCGAACCACAGGCTGGGACCGAGCGTCACCAGCGGGGACGCCGGCTGGCGCGGGCCCCACCCCGCGACGGCCAGCGGTACCAGGACCCCCAGCAGCAGGACCACCGAGGCGGCCACGGCGACCGCGCGACGCGGGTCCTGCCCGCCGGTGCTCAGCCGGAACCGCACCAGCACCCGCAGCTCGTGCAGGACGTGCCGGTCGCTCACGTGCCCAGCAGCTGCCGGTAGCGACGCACGCCGGCCGGGCCGACGAGCTCGGCCGTCGGGCACCGGCCCACGACGGTGCCGCCCCGCAGCACCACGGCGTCCAGGGCGACCTGGGTGGCCAGGTCCAGCTGGTGGGTCGAGACGAGCACGGCGGACCCGGTCTGGCGGAGGTCGTCGACCAGCTCGAACGTGGCCTCGACGCCCAGCGGGTCCACCCCGTCGAAGGGCTCGTCCAGCAGCAGGACGGGCGGGCGGTGCAGCCCGGCGAGCACGACCGACAACCTACGGCCCATGCCGTGGGAGAACCCGGCCGTGACCCGGTCGGCGACGTCGGCGAGCTCGAACCGCTTGAGCAGCTGCTCGGCGCGCGGCTGCCATCCCTCCAGCCGGCGCAGGCTCGCGGACAGCTGCAGGTGCTCCCACGGGGTGGCCCGCGGCAGCAGGCCGCCGACGTCGGGGCAGTAGCCGGTACGACGCTTGGCCCCCAACGGGTCGGCGCGGACGTCGACCCCCGCCACGTGGACGCTGCCGCCCGTGGGCGGGACCACTCCCGCGAGCACGCGCATCGTGGTGGACTTGCCGGCCCCGTTGCCCCCGACCAGGGCCAGGACCTGCCCCGGGGCCACCGACAGGTCGACCCCGCCGACGGCCTGCACCGCGCCGAAGCGCACCTGCAGGCCCTCGACGTGGACCAGGGGGGACGGGCCCGTCATGCCCCCAGTGTGCGACAGGTCCCGCTCAGGTCGCGTACAGCTTCTCGACCTGGGCCTGGTAGTCCTTCAGGACGACGTTGCGCTTGAGCTTCATCGAGGGGGTCAGGTGCCCCGTCTCCTCGGTGAAGTCGACGGGCAGCACGCTGAACTTGCGGATCGACTCGGCCTTGGACACCAGGGTGTTGGCGTCGTCGACGGCGCTCTGGATCGCCGCGAGCACGTCGGGGTCCTCGGCCGCCTCCGTCGCCGTCATGGTGTCCGGCTTGTCGTGGTTGGCCAGCCAGAGCGGGAGCATCTCCGGGTCCAGGGTGACCAGGGCGGCGACGAAGGCGCGCTGGTCGCCGACGACCATGCACTGCCCGACGATCGGGTGGGCGCGGATCCGGTCCTCCAGCTGCGCAGGGGCCACGTTCTTGCCGCCCGCGGTCACGATGATCTCCTTCTTGCGGCCCGTGATGCGCAGGTAGCCCTCGTCGTCCAGCTCACCGATGTCACCGGTGTGGAACCAGCCGTCGACGATGGCCTCGGCGGTCGCCTGCGGGTTCTTGTAGTACCCGGTCAGCACGTTGACGCCGGTCAGCGAGATCTCGCCGTCGTCCTCGATGCGCACCCCGCAACCGGGGATGGGCTTGCCGACGGTCCCGATCTTGACCCGCTCGGGCACGTTGACGGTGCTGGGGGCGGTGGTCTCGGTGAGGCCGTAGCCCTCGAGGACGATCAGGCCGATGCCGCGGAAGAAGTGGCCCAGGCGCTCGCCGAGCGGGGCGCCGCCGGACACGGCGTACTTGACCTGACCGCCGAGGCGGTCGCGCAGCTTGACGTAGACGAGCTTGTCGAACACCCGGTGCTTGAGCCCGAGCACCAGACCGGGCCCGCCGGTGTCCTGGGCCTTCGACCACTCGATGGCGGTCTGCGCCGCGGCCGCGAAGATCTTGCCCTTGCCCTCCGACGTGGCCTTGGCCTCGGCCGAGTTGTAGACCTTCTCGAACACCCGCGGGACGGACAGGATGAACGTCGGGTGGTAGGAGCCCAGCGCCGGGAGCAGGTCCTTGGGGTCGGGCTGGTGGCCCATCCGGACGCCGGTGACCACGCACAGCGCCTGGATGAAGCGGGCGAAGATGTGCGCCAGGGGCAGGAACAGCAGGGTGGAGGCGCCCTCCATGTGCAGCACCTCCCACAGCGAGGCCTCGGCGTTGCGGCACAGGTCGATGAAGTTGCCGTGGGTCAGCTCGCAGCCCTTGGGGCGGCCCGTGGTGCCGGAGGTGTAGATGATGGTGGCCAGGTCGGCCGCGGTGCGGCTGCCGTGGGCCGCGTCCACCGCGTCGTCGGCCACGTCGGTGCCGGAGTCCGCCAGCGCGTCCAGCCCGCCGCCGTCGAACACCCAGGTGCTGGTGCAGGTGGGGGTCCGGTCGGCCACCGAGGCCACCGTGGCGGCGTGGTGCTCCGCCTCCACGAACACGGCCTTGGCGCCGGAGTCGGACAGGATCCAGGCGACCTGCTCCGCGGAGCTCGTCTCGTAGATCGGCACGGTCACGGCCCCCGCGAACCAGATCGCGTGGTCGGCCAGCGTCCACTCGTAGCGCGTGCGGGACATCAGTCCCACCCGGTCCCCGGGCCCGATCCCCGCCGTGATGAGGCCCTTGGCCAGCGCCGTGCACTCGGCGAGGAACTGCGCCGCGGTGACGTCGGTCCACGTCTCACCGTCCCTGCGGGCGAACATGGCCGCGTCCGGGGACGTGCGCGCCCGGTCGACGACGACGTCGGCCATGGAACCCGGGTACGGCTCGACGGCCGCTGGGACGGTGAACTCGCGCACGTTTGCTCCTCATCGAGACGACTTGGCGGGTTGTTGGAGGGTAGTGGAGTCCGGCCGGGCGGGGGAGGCATCCTGGGGGCGTGCCTGCTGTGGACGTGCTCGACGACACCTTCGTCCGTGCCGCCCCGGGCGTCGTCCTGGCCGCGACGGCCGGCCGCTGGTCGGGGTGGCTGCCCGACCTCGACCTGGTGGTGCGGGAGGACCGCGGCCTCAAGGGGATGCGGTGGGACGCCGTGTCGCGGGCGTCATCGGGGTCGTCGGCGCCTTTGCAGGGCACGGCGGAGGTCTGGTTGGAGCCCGTCGGGGCCGGGACCGTGGTGCACCTGTACGTGCGGCTCGACCCCGTGACCGGCTCGTCACCGGGCCCGTCGCCCCGTGGGGCGACCGGGTGGCGCGCGCGGGACCTCCCCGACCACCTGCGCCGGGAGTGGAAGCGTGGGCTCCACCGGAGAAAGGACGAGCTGGAGGGGGAGACGTGGGCATGAGCGAGCAGCAGCCGGGCGGGACGGTCGAGGACGGGGAGCGCTGCCCTTCCTGCGGCGCCCGTGTCGCGGCGGCCCAGCCGTGGTGCACCCTCTGCCACGCGCGGCTCGACCGGGACGGGGCGGGCGCGGACGCCGCGGACCCGCCCCCCGGCGGGTCCCCGGGTGCTGCGGAGCGCTCGACGAACCCCGAGGTCCCCGAGGTCAGCGAGGTCCCCGAGGACCCCGCGCGGCAGGGCCGGCCGGGTGCCGCGGTCCCGGCCGCGGCTCGGCCGGACCCGGTCGAGGGGACGCCCACGACGCTGCCGCCCGGCGCGGCCGAGGCGATGCTGGCGGAGCTCGCCGCGGCCACGGCCGGACAGCGGCCGCTGTCGCGAGGACCGCTCGCCGGTCGCAGGCGG
>JBBSQH010000056.1:0-28754 GCA_038258055.1 Actinomycetales bacterium | reverse complement strand
CGCTCGCCCGCGATGGCAGCCGCGAACGCTTCCCCGAGCTGGTCGAAGGCGTCGGCGGCGGGGTAGAACCCGGCGGCGGCTTCTCGTGCCGCCCAGCACGCGGCGGTCAGGACCGCTTCGTGGCGGCTGCCGCCCCCTCGACACGTCGCAGCGAACTGGTCGAGGACGGGTGCGAGCGCGGCGGGTCGCAGCGCCTCGGTGTGCTCGGCCCGGAACGCGGCCACGCCGGCGTCGCTGGCCGCGTCGGTGGCGGGGCCGGCGTCGGGCAGCAGCACGGCGACGTCGTCAGGCAGTACGGGCACGGGGCCGGTGCTCACCAGCGCGTAGCGGCCGCCCGGCTCGGGGTGCTGCGAGGGGAAGGCGACGACGACGCCGTTGGCCCCGCGCATCTCGCCCCAGCCCTTGCCGAGCCCGCCGGTGGAGTTGCCGAGGGTGCGGCCGGGCGGGATGGTGAAGAACGCGTGCCCCCGCTCACCTGTAGTGCGCGTGGTCTGCCGAGGGGCGTCCGTCTCCTTGATCGCCAGGGCCAGGACGTCAGGCACGAGCTCGGGGTGGTCGATGTCAACCACCACGGCGCCCGACCGGCCGGCGTGCAGCGCGACGCCGTGCGACGTACCTGCGAGCCACGCGGCGAGCTGCTGGGGGTCGCGGGAGGTCTGGTGCTGCCACCCCTTGCCGAGCACGCTGCCGGGGTCCTTCGTGCCGCGCTTGACGGGCGCCAGGTACCAACCGGCGGCGGCATAGGCCAGTGCTGCGGTGAGCACGTCGCAGTCCTCTGGCAGCGCGGGGACCGCAAGCTTTGAACCCGACACACCTCGGGTACCGTGGTCGTGTCCTCACCGGACGAGTAGCCGCCCCCGCCCGGGCGGCTACTGCCGTCTCCGGGGCTCACCGCACACCGCCGGAGGTGCGGGCGCGGCGGGTGACGGCGGGACGGGGCCGACCGATGACGGCGCGACGTGCGGGCAGCGGGGCGGGGCTCGCCGGGCGCAGCAGGACGGCGAGGCGGTCCCGCGTCGCCTCGCTCAGCGGAGGGGCCTCGGCGGCGAGGGCTGCCGCGTATGCGTCGAGGTCGTCGGGGCTCATGCGGTCACCGCGGGGCGGTGCTGGGCGGCGAGGTACGCCTCGGCGGCCGAGGCGGGGATGCGGATGTTCCGGCCCACACGGACGTGCTCCAGGCGGCCACGGCTGCACAGGAGCTGGACTAGGCGCAGCGAGCAGCCGTAGCGGGCGGCGACCTCGCGGGGGTGCAGCAGTGGGTCGTCGGGGGCGACGGCGGGGGCGGACGGTTGTGCGGACACGACGAGACCTCCAGCGAGTAGCTGAAGGTCCCCCGCTCGTGGCGACCGGTGAAGACGGCCGGGCGGGCGGAACCTTGCGGGGTGCGACCCGTCAAGCCGGGCCGCGCGTGCCGTCATGTCCTCGCGGTCGAGCCGCCGTCAGCGCCTCGGTCGGCCAGCGTTTGCCCGGCTGGTCGGGTGGTGCGGGCTGCCTTCACCTGCTGCCCTGATGCTGGTCCCTACCCTACGCAATCCGCGCACGGTATGCAAGCCTCTAGCCTTGTCTACACCGTGTCGACAGAGTGTCGATGCCACGTCGACAGGTCAGGTGCGCCAGGTGATGCCGACCGACTCGGGTCGGAAGGTGCGCACCCCTCGCCCCGGCGCGTGCACCGTCACCACCATGAGTGCACCCACGACCGCCCGCTGCCGATCGGCGTCCATGCCTGCCCAGGCAGCCCGGACGTCCTCGGCGCCGACCAGCGGCCCGAGCACCGACACCCGCCCGGCGTCGGCCATCCGCGCCTCGACGTCGCTCAGGTGCTCCCGCAGCCGGGCCGTTGCCGCACGCACCTGCTCCCGTGTGAGCACCCCGTCCGCGTAGTCCACGGCCAGGGCGTCCAGCCGCACCCGCAACGCGGACGCCTCGGTACGGAGCTGCCCGGCGTCGGGGCGGTCGGTGTCGGCCAGCAGGTCCGCCGCGTCCTCCCTGGCGAGGCGAGCGACGACGAGCCGGCCCACGTAGTCCTCGACGGGCTCGGCCATGCGCGAGAAGTGAGCCCCGCTCGGGCAGCGATAGTTGCGGAAGCCGCGCCGCGCTCCGCCGCCACCGTGGATCGTCACCCCGCAGGTCCCACACAGCGCCAGACCCGTCAGCAGCGCCCGAGCCGAGCGGGGCGCGGTGCGGCGCTGGGGGTCGGCAAACATATCGACAGCGGCCCGCCACGTCTCCTCGGGCACCAGGGCGGGCCACACCGCCCGCACGGGGGCACCGTCCGCACCGACCACCAGGACCCTGCGTAACGCCCGTAGTCCAGCGTTGCGGGGGTTGGCGAGCACCGCCCGCACGCTGTCTCGACGCCACGGCGAGCCCTGCCCGCTGGCGAGCGCGGCAGCGTTCCACCGGGCGGCGATACCGCTCAGGCTGGCACCGGCCAGCAGTAGCCCGTACCCCTCGCGGACCGCTGCCGCCTCACGCTCGCGCACTGTCACCCCGTCGGCCTCATAGCCGAACGGTCGGCGACCGCCGACGCGGCGACCCGCCTCCGCCGCCTGCTGCTGCGCCCGGGCCTGGCGGTCTGACTTCGTGTCGATCTCGGCCTGCGCCACCTCACCGAGCACACCCGCGACGAGACGACCAGCGGGGGTGGACATGTCCATGTCGCTGCCACGCACGAGCGCGACGGTGGCCCCGGCGTCGCGGCACACCTCGACCAGTCGTATCCGGTCGCGGGCGTTGCGGGTGAGGCGGTCCAGTGCCCACGCGACCACGACGGACGCGCGGCCCTGCTGCACGTCGGCCAGGGCGGCGTCGAATCCGGGCCGTGCCCGCTTGCCCGCGGCGGACGTGTCGTTGTCCTCGTGCACGGCGAGCACCTGCCAGCCGCGCCGTGCTGCCAGCTCCAGCGCGTCCTCACGCTGGCGGGACACGGCGAGGCCGGTGCCGTCACGGTCGGAGGACTGGCGCAGGTAGACGGTCGCGCAGGTTGGTGCAGTCGTCGGCTTCACGTCTGTCAATGTAGCGTCCACGCGACCCGCAGCGCCCGGTCGAACCCGCGCGCGGTCAGCGTGCCCCGGTCGACACCCTCGACGAGCGGCGCGAGCACCCGGGCCGACGGCCGGTGCGGCCGCGAACGCAGCAGGGACCCGGGCACCTGCGCGTTGGTCCGCGCCGCAGCGCCCCAGCGTCGTCCGGCCGCCCGGCGCGCCGCCGCGACCCGGGCCGCGACCACCGAGGTGGGCTCGCCCGCCTCCGGCTGCGCCCAGCGCGCCGCGGTCACCGCAGGCACGTCGACCTGCAGGTCCACCCGGTCCAGCAGCGGTCCCGAGAGCCGGGCCAGGTACCCACGCCGGGCCATCGGCGTGCACGAGCAGGTGGCGCCCCGCGCCCCGGCCGAGGCCTTGCCGCAGGGGCAGGGGTTGGCCGCGAGGACCAGCTGGAACCGGGCCGGCAGCCGGGCCACCCCCCGGGACCGGTGCACCTCCACGACCCCCTGCTCCAACGGCTGCCGGAGCGCGTCGAGCACGCCGCGTCGGAACTCGGGGCACTCGTCGAGGAACAGGACCCCCGCGTGGGCGCGGGAGGCCGCCCCTGGGCGCGGCAGCCCGGTGCCGCCGCCGACGACGGCGCTCACGCTGGCGGTGTGGTGGGGGCTCTCGAACGGCGGTCGGCGGATGAGCTGCGGCACGGCGAGGGTGCCGGCCAGGGAGTGGACGGCCGTCGCGATGAGCGCGTCCTCGTCCCCCAGGTCCGGCAGCAGGGCGGGGAGGCGCGCGGCCAGCATGGTCTTGCCCGCCCCGGGCGGTCCGAGCATGAGCAGGTGGTGACCGCCCGCGGCGACGACCTCGACCGCGCGCCGGCCCATCGGTTGGCCCACCACGTCCGACAGGTCACCGACGACCGCCGGCGCGACGCCCCGGTGACCGGCCGACGTGGACGAGGCGCCCGGCTCTGCGCCCTCGACCACCGCCGAGGCCCCGGTCTCGCCGCCGTCCGACCCGGGCGCGGGCCACGGCTCCCCCCGGTGCAGGGCCACCGCCTCGGCCAGGCTGCGGACGCCGTGCACGCGCAGCCCCGGGACCAGGCGCGCCTCGTCGGCGTTGGCCGCCGGGACCACGACCTGCTCGACACCCGCGCGCTGCAGCCCGAGGACCGCCGGGAGCACCCCCGGCACGGCCCGCACCGCCCCGTCCAGGCCCAGCTCTCCGACGTGGCCGACGCCGGCGACCGAGCCCGGCACCTGACCGACCGCCGCCAGCACGCTGATGGCCACGCCCAGGTCGAAGGCCGTGCCGGACTTGGGCACCCCGGCCGGGGACAGGTTGACGGTGACCCGCGCCTGCGGCGGTGCCTGACGGCTGGCCACGAGGGCGGACCGCACCCGGGCCCGGGCCTCGAGGACGCCGGCGTCCGGCAGGCCCACGACCACCCAGCAGACGAGGCCGGGGGCCACGTGCGCCTCGACCTCGACGACGTGACCGTCCAGTCCGACCAGCGCCGCGCACAACGTGCGCCCCAGCCCCATCAGCCGACACCCCGCACGTGGGTGACGTGGCACGGCCCGGAACGCTGGAGCTGGACGGCGACGACGTCGACCCGGGCGCCGCCCGCGTGACGGACCCTGGCCCGGGGGTCCTGCGCGGACCACCACACCCCGAACAGCCGCCGCAGCCGACGGAGCTTGACCGGGGTCACCGACTCCAGGGCCGTGCCGCACACCTCGCCGCGCCGGGTGCGCACCTCGACCACGACCAGGACCCCGTCGGGGTCGAGGGCGACCAGGTCCAGCTCGCCCGGGCAGTCCCGGGCGGTGCTTCGCCAGTTGCGGTCGAGCACCTGCCACCCGGCCTCGACCAGCCGGTCGTGGACCAGCTGCTCGCCGAAGATGCCCACGGCCGCCTTCGCCCCTGCTGTCGCCATGGCCCGACCGTGGCCCCGACCGTCCGGACCCCGTCGTGCCCCCGCGGCCGGCTGTGGACGACATGGCCCCCAGCGCGCTGTGGACACAGGGCGCAGCCGCGCCGTCAGCGGCGGCCGCGGACCTCCGTCAGCCCTCGAAGCCGCCGGTCTTGGGCACCTGGAGGTCTGACTTGGCCATCTCCTCGACGTTGACGTCCTTGAACGTCACCACCCGGACGTCCTTGACGAAGCGGGCGGGCCGGTAGAGGTCCCACACCCAGGCGTCCGTCAGGTGGACCTCGAACCACACCTCCCCGCCCTCGCCGCGCGGTGTCACCTGCACGGCGTTGGCCAGGTAGAACCGGCGCTCGGTCTCGACCACGTAGCTGAACAGCCCCACCACGTCGCGGTACTCGCGGTACAGCTCCAGCTCGAGGTCGGCCTCGTACTTCTCCAGGTCCTCGGCGCTCACCACCCCATCGTGGCACCGACCGGGGCGCACACCCGCCGGCACGCTCAGCCCGGCGCGCTCAGCCCGGCGCGCTCAGCCCATGCCCTCGACCCAGTGCTCCTCGAGCCAGTCGCTCTCGTGGTCGGTGAACAGCCGGGACCGGATGAGGAACCGGACCCCGCGCGGGGCCTCCAGGCTGAACCCGGCACCGCGGCCGGGCACGACGTCGACGGTCAGGTGGGTGTGCTTCCAGTAGGCGAACTGGGGACGGGACATCCAGACCTCGACGGGCACGTCCAGACCGATGTCGAGCGCGCCGAGCCGCACGTCGCCGTCCCCGGTCAGGAACTCCCCCTGGACGAAGCACATCGGTGAGCTGCCGTCGCAGCAGCCGCCGGACTGGTGCACCATCAGCGGCCCGTTGTCCTCGGTCAGCTCCCGCAGGAGCTGGGCCGCGGCCTCGGTGAGGTCCACGCGTCGGACCTCGGCGGTGTGGGTCTCGGTGCTCATGGGACTCCTCGGGGCGGCGAGCCCCCGACGCCGGCGGGGTGGCCGCCGGCGCCAGGAGCGTCGTCAGGGGTGGGACGTGCGGATCAGAAGAAGCCCAGCTTGGTGGGCGAGTAGCTGACCAGCAGGTTCTTGGTCTGCTGGTAGTGGTCGAGCATCATCAGGTGGTTCTCCCGCCCGATGCCGGACTGCTTGTACCCGCCGAACGCGGCGTGGGCGGGGTAGTCGTGGTAGCAGTTCGTCCACACCCGGCCGGCCTTGATGTCGCGCCCGGCCCGGTACGCGGTGTTGATCTCGCGCGACCAGACGCCGGCCCCCAGCCCGTAGAGGGTGTCGTTGGCGATCTCGATGGCGTGGTCGTAGTCGCGGAACGACGTGACCGACACGACGGGGCCGAAGATCTCCTCCTGGAACACCCGCATGCTGTTGTTCCCGTCGAAGATCGTCGGCGTCATGTAGTAGCCGTCGGTGAGGTCGCCGCCCAGGTCGGCGCGCTCGCCACCGGTCACGATGCGGGCCCCTTCGGCCTTGCCGATCTCGATGTAGCTGAGGATCTTCTCCAGCTGGTCGTTGCTGGCCTGCGCGCCCATCATCGTGTCGGTGTCCAGGGGGTTGCCCTGGACGATGTGCTTGACCCGCTCGGTGGCGTCGGCGAGGAACTTGTCGAAGATCGACGCCTGGATCAGGCCGCGGCTTGGGCAGGTGCAGACCTCGCCCTGGTTGAGGGCGAACATCGTGAAGCCCTCGAGGCACTTGTCGTAGAAGTCGTCGTCGGCACGGGCGACGTCCTCGAAGAACACGTTGGGGCTCTTGCCGCCCAGCTCCAGGGTGACCGGGATCAGGTTCTGGCTGGCGTACTGCATGATCAGCCGGCCCGTGGTGGTCTCCCCGGTGAAGGCGACCTTGGCGACGCGGTTGCTGCTGGCCAGCGGCTTGCCGGCCTCGACGCCGAAGCCGTTGACGACGTTCAGGACGCCGGCGGGCAGCAGGTCCCCGATCAGGTTCATCAGCAGCATGATCGAGGCGGGGGTCTGCTCGGCGGGCTTGAGGACCACGGCGTTGCCGGCCGCGAGCGCGGGGGCGAGCTTCCAGGTGGCCATGAGGATCGGGAAGTTCCACGGGATGATCTGGGCGACCACGCCCAGCGGCTCCTTGAAGTGGTAGGCCACGGTGTCGTCGTTGATCTGCGACAGGTGACCCTCCTGCCCGCGCAGCACGCCGGCGAAGTAGCGGAAGTGGTCGACCACCAGGGGCATGTCCGCGGCGAGCGTCTCGCGGACGGCCTTGCCGTTGTCCCAGGTCTCGGCGACGGCGAGCATCTCCAGGTTGTCCTCGATGCGCTGGGCGATCTGGTTGAGGACGACGGAGCGCTCGGCGGGCGAGGTGCGACCCCAGGCGGGGGCGGCCTTGTGGGCGGCGTCCAGAGCCAGCTCGACGTCGTCGGAGGTGCTCTGCGCGATCTCGGTGAAGGTCCTGCCGTTCACCGGGCTCGGGTTCTCGAAGTAGCGCCCCTTGACGGGGGCGACCCACTCACCACCGATGAAGTTGTCGTACCTGCTGTCGTAGCTCACGACGCTGCCCTCGGTACCGGGCGCGGAGTAGACGGTCATGCGAGGTCTCCTTCTCGTGCGGACGGCACCCTTGCCGTCCTCTCGCACCGTAGGCACGCGACGTTGCACGGGCGTTGCACAGGAGTCGCGCAGGAGTCGCCCAGGCGGCGCACCGCTCCTCACGACCCCGGTCACGGGCCGCGGGGCGCCGGGGGCTCAGCCCTCCGCCGCCAGGTCGGCCAGGTGCGCCGTGACCTGGGCCCGGCGCGGCGAGCCGTACGGCAGCTCGCGGAGCAGCCGCTGCCAGACCTCGATGTCGTCCCGCCCCTGCGTGGACGCCCAGCGCCACAGCGTGTCGGTCGACCCGGCCCGCAGCACGCTGCCGCGCAGGCTGCCCTGCAGCTCGTGCCGGGCGCGGGTGACCACCGGTGCCTCCGAGGACGGCAGCACCGGACCGCCGTAGAGCTCGAGCGCCCGGCGGTGGCTGCCCCGGGCCAGGGCCGCCGCGACGTCGTCGGCGTCGCTGCGCACCTCGACCAGCAGGCGGTAGGGCCGGGTGCCGATCGCCTCGACCCCCAGCAGCCGGCGCAGCACGGTGCGGAGCCGGGACACCTCCGCCCGCACCGTCACCGGCGACAGCCGGCCGTGGCTCAACGACTCCGCCAGCACGTCACCGCCGACCCCGCTGTCGTGGCCGGCCAGGACGAGCAGGACCTCGGCGTGCCGCGGGGTGAGGGCGTGGGTCCGCCCGGCGACGTGGAGGAGGGGCTGGTCGACGCCCAGCACCTGCAGCCAGGCCGACGGCCCGGGTCGCGGCGCCTCGACGGTCCGGCGCGCGGCCAGGTCGGCCTCCACCACGGCCACGGCGGCCCGGACGAGCGCGAGGGCGTACGGCGAGGCGACCTCCGGGCCGCCCGACAGGTCGACCGCACCCACGACGTCGCCGCTGACGGGGTCGTGCACGGGGGCGGCCGAGCAGGACCACTGGTGCACCGGGGTGGCCCAGTGCTCGCCGGAGGTGATCTGGACGGCGGACCCGACGGCCAGGGCCGTGCCGGGGGCGTTGGTGCCGGCGTGCGCCTCGTCCCAGCGGGCCCCGGGCGTGAACCCCAGCGACTCCATCCGGGTCCTCACGGTCCGGTCGCCCCGGACGTGCAGGAGCCGGCCCTCGGCGTCGGAGACGGCCAGCACGTGAGGGTCGTCGGAGGTGTCCAGCAGCATCCGGCCGAGCAGCGGCATGGCCGCGGTCAGCGGGCTGGCGCGCCTCAGCTCGGCCAGGGTGTCGTCGTCGACGTCGACGTCCAGCGCCGGGTGGTCCGGATCCACCCCGGCCGCCTCGCAGCGGCGCCAGGAGTCGTGCACCAGCGGACGGACCTGGGCGGGACCGTCGGTGCGGGTCTGCCACCGCTCGTGAGCGCGGCGCGTGGCAGCGGCGTCGGTGTCTCTGGGTGCGGCCTGGTGCACCGGGCCTCCGCTTCGCCGGGGAGGGTGCTGCTCGTCCTCACCAGTCTCGCACGGCCGCGCCGGACGGCCCGGGCGAGTGCGGGTACAGGCCCTCGGGCGGCCCCACGTCCACGGGCCCGACGTCCACCGGCCCCACGTCCACCGGCCCCGCGTCACCCGGCCCCACGTCACCCGGCTGCGGGTCCCGACCGTCGCTGCCGTCCCCGTCGCGACGGCCGGGCAGGCGCCAGGAGCGGCGGTGCCAGCCGCAGGGCCCGTGCTCCAGCAGGGCCGACAGGTGCTCGGGGGCGCTGTAGCCCTTGTTGTCCTGCCAGCCCCAGCGCCGGTCGCGCTCCCCCAGCTCGCTCATCATCCGGTCGCGCTCGACCTTGGCCAGGACGGACGCCGCTGCCACGGCGGCGCAGCGGCGGTCGGCCTTGGGCATGAGGTCGACCGGGGGCGCGCTCGAGGCCAGCGTCACCAGCTCGTCGGGACCGGCGGGCGCCTGCGGCTCGAAGGCGTCGAAGAGCGTCTCCTCGCGGGGGGCGGGGACCGGTCGGTGCAGCCAGTCGTAGGTGCCGTCCAGCAGCACCCGCTCCGGGTAGGCGCCCAGCTGGGCCAGGGCGCGCAAGCCCGCCACCCGCAGCGCCACGAGGATGCCCCACGCGTCGATCTCGTCGTTGTCCGCGTGCCCGACGGCCCAGGCCGGCGCCCACCGGACCAGCAGGGGGAACAGCCGCTCCCGCTCCGCCGGGCTGAGCCGCTTGGAGTCGTCCAGACCCGTGGGCGCGCTGCGGGTGGCCGCGTCGACCACGACCACGCCGACGCTGACGGGGCCGGCCAGGGCACCGCGGCCCACCTCGTCCATGCCCCCCACGCGGACCAGGCCGTGGCTGCGCATCGCGGCCCGGGCGAGCCGCAGGGACGGTCGGCCGACCGGGTCAGCCGGGCGGGAGGGCCGACGCCCACCGGGGACGGCGGCGCTCACGAGACCCCGTCGAGCCCGCCGACCTCGTCGAAGACGTCGTCGGGGGTGGGCAGGGTCGTGAACCGGTCGAAGGGCCACATCACCAGGACGGCCCGGCCGACGACGTTGTCCAGGGGGACCATCCCGGCCCCGGGCTGCCCCAGCTGGTAGCGGGAGTCCTCCGACACCGACCGGTGGTCGCCCTGCACCCACATCCGGCCCTCGGGCACCTCGACGCTGAACTCGATAGTGGAGGGGACGTCGCCGGTGAACAGGTAGGGCTCGTCGATCGGGACGTCGTTCACCAGCAGGCGGCCGTCGGGGTCGCAGCAGGCCACGGTGTCCCCGGGCAGGCCGATGACCCGCTTGATCAGGTGCTCGCCGGAGTTGGCCGGCAGCAGACCGACGAAGGTCAGGGCCCGCACCACGAGCGACGGCTCGTCGGTGGCGGCGGGCAGCCAGCCCCCCGGGTCCACGAACACCACGACGTCACCGCGCTCGAGCGTGCCGGGGCCCGGCTCGAGCTTGCTGACCAGGACGCGGTCCCCCACCAGCAGCGTCGACTCCATCGACTCCGACGGGATGAAGAACGGCTGGACGAGGAACGTCTTGACGAGCACCGCGATGACCAGGGCCACGACGACGGTGACCCCGATCTCGCGCAGGTCCCGCCAGAGCCGGCTCCAGGCCGAGCTCCGTGGGCGCCGGGTCGAGGTCGCGGCGCCGGAGCGGTCGTCGTCCCCCGGACCGGCCGGGTCCACCGGGTCGACGGGGCCACCCTGGTCCGTCACGTCGTCCGCCGGGGCGGACGGGCTCGCGGCCGACGGGTCGTCGACGAGGTCCCGCCAGTCCGGGTCGCCCTGCTCAGCGGGGCTGGGTGGTCGACCCCGGTCCGGCACACGCGCTCCTCGGCTGGTGCGCACCCGGGAACGGTGCGCGCAGGACTGGTGGCGCTTCACCGTACCCGCAGGCCGGTGAGGGACCCCCCGGCCCCTGCGCCGATCAGGTCGCGCCCCCGCAGGGGCACGACCCGGCTCACTTGGAGGTGCTGGCCTTCGCGGCGGCCTTGGGGACGTCGACACGACGCTCGCGGATGCGGGCCTTCTTGCCGCGCAGGTCGCGCAGGTAGTACAGCTTGGCGCGACGCACGATGCCGCGGCTGGCGACCTCGATCCTGTCGATCACCGGGCTGTGCAGCGGGAAGGTCCGCTCGACGCCGACACCGAAGCTGATCTTGCGGACCGTGAAGGTCTCGCCGATTCCGCCCCCGTGGCGACGGATGACGACGCCCTGGAAGACCTGGATGCGGGAGCGGGTGCCCTCGACGACCTTCACGTGGACCTTGACGTTGTCCCCGGCGCGGAACTCGGGGACGTCGGTGCGCAGGCTGACTGCGTCCAGGTTGTCCAGGGTGTTCATGCGTGCCTTCCCGGTCGGTGCCACAGGCCACCGGCCTTGCCAGGCGGGGCCCGGCGTCATCGAGGTGCGAGTCTGGGTGTGCGGGCCACCAGGGCCCGTTCGGCCGGTGTCCCCCTGCGGCAGGTGGACCGGCAACCGCTAGAGGATGCCACAGCCGGGGCCGCCGACGTGAATCGTCAGGCCCCGCCCGGTCCTCTCAGGCCGGCGGCACCAGGTGCTCGCCGTCCACCGACCAGCCCAGACCGGCCAGGACGGACAGGTCGCCCCGGTCCAGGCCGGACACCCCGGTGGCGAGCAGCAGGTCGGGGCGACGGTCGGCGGTCCGGCGCAGCGACTCGTCCCGACGCCACCGGGCCACCTTGGCGTGGTCGCCGCTGGTGAGCACGGCGGGCACCGTCCGGTCCCGCCAGACGGCAGGCCGGGTGTACGCCGGCGCCTCGAGCAGGCCGTCGCTGTGCGACTCCTCGACGACGCTCGCGGCGTTGCCCAGCACACCCGGCAGCAGCCGACCGACGGCCTCGACCAGGACCAGGGCCGCGGCCTCGCCCCCGGCCAGCACGTAGTCGCCGATGCTCACCGGCGTCACCCGGTGGTGGGTCGCCGCGTCGTCCAGGACCCGCTCGTCGATGCCCTCGTAGCGACCGCAGGCCAGCACGAGCCACGGCTGCGCGGCCAGCTCGTGGGCCATGGCCTGGTCGAACCGGCGACCGGCCGGCGACATCACCAGCAGGTGGGGCGGGACGTCCGGCCCGAGCTGCTGCGCGCCCTCGGCGCGCACGTGCTCCAGGGCCTCGGTCCACGGCTGCGGGGTCATCAGCATGCCGGCCCCACCGCCGAACGGTGAGTCGTCGACCGTGCGGTGCACGTCGTGGGTGAAGTCCCGCAGGTCGTGCACGTCGAGGTCGATCAGGCCGCGCTCCACGGCGCGGCCGATCAGCGACAGCCGGAGCGGGGCCAGGTAGTCGGGGAAGACCGTGACGACGTCGACGCGCACGCCGGGTCAGTCCTGCTCCGGGCCCGGCCCGGGGAACAGCCCGCCGGGCGGGTCCACCACCACGTGACCCGCGGCGACGTCCACCACGGGGACCAGGGCGGCGACGAACGGCACCAGGACGTCCTCGGTCCCGGCCCGCACCACGAGCAGGTCCTGGGCCGCACCGCTCTGCAGCGCGGTGACGGTGCCCAGCAGGCGGCCATCGGGGGTCTGCGCACGGAGGCCGACCAGGTCCTCGACCGGCCAGGCGTCCTCCTCGGGCTCGTCCGCGGCCGCGTCGACGAGCAGCGTGACGTCCCGCAGCGCCTCGGCGTCCTCGCGGCTGGTCACGTCCTCGAAGCGCAGCACCCACCGCTCGGTGTGTGTGCGGGCGGCAGCCAGGACCAGCGCCCCGACGTCGGGGTCGGTCAGGAACCAGGCGCCGGGGACGAACCGTCCCTCGGCGTCGTCGGTGCGGACGGCCACGGTGAGCTCGCCCTTGAGGCCGTGGGGACGACCGAGGCGGCCGACCACGAGCAGGTTCTGCTCAGGCTCGGCCGCCCCGTGAGGTGCGGTGTCCACGTGCGGCGGGTCAGCGGCCGTCGAGGTCGACGATGTCCACGCGCACCGGACCGGAGTCCGACAGCGCGTTGACGACCGTGCGCAGCGCGGTGGCCGTGCGACCAGCCCGACCGATGACGCGGCCGATGTCGTCGGGGTGCACCCGGACCTGGACGAGCGGCCCGCGACGGTTGTCGCGCTCGACGACGGTCACGTCCTCGGGGTGCTCGACGATCCCGGTCACCAGGTGCTCGACGACATCGGCCAGCACGTCAGGACTCCTCGGCCTTGGGGGCCTCGTCGGCCTTGGGCGCGTCGTCGGCCTTGGGCTCGTCGGCCTTGGTGTCGGCCGCGGGGGCCTCGACCTTGGCGTCGGCCTTCGGCTCCTCGACCTTGGCGTCGGCCTTCGGCTCCTCGGCCTTGGCCGCGTCGGCCTTGGGCTCGTCGGCCTTCGGCTCCGCCGCCTTGGGCTCGGCGGGGGCCTCGGCCTTGGCCGCCTTCTTGCGCGGGGTGGTCGCGTCGCCGGCCAGGTCGGCCTTGGCGTCGCGCATGGCGGCCTCGTAGGCCAGCTTCTTGTCCGGCTTGGGCTCCTTGACGCGCAGGGTGCCCTCGGTGCCGGGCAGGCCCTTGTGCTTCTGCCAGTCGCCGGTGACCTTCAGCAGCGCGGCGACCTGCTCGGTCGGCTGCGCGCCGACACCGAGCCAGTACAGCGCACGCTCGGAGTTGATCTCGATGAGCGAGGGCTCCTCGGTCGGGTGGTACTTGCCGATCTCCTCGATCGCACGGCCGTCACGACGGGTGCGGGAGTCCGCGACGACGACGCGGTAGTACGGGGCGCGGATCTTGCCGAGGCGCTTGAGACGGATCTTGACTGCCACGAGGGGTTGTTCTCCTGAGTCTGTGTGGTCGCTCGACCGGTCGCCGTGGGGGGGACCCGGGCCCGGTCGGGCAGATGGACTCGCGCCGCCACGGTGAGAGGGGCCGGGACGGGCGGGTACAGCCGTCTAGTGTGCCACGACGACGCGCCCGCCGAGGACGACCGCACGAGGGCTGCGCAGGGTCGACGGGTGGACGACCGGGTCCTCGGCCAGCACGAGCAGGTCGGCCCGGGCGCCCTCGACCAGACCGTCGCGACCCAGCCACGACCGGGCGGCCCAGCTCGCGGCCCCGACCGCGGTGGCCGGGGGCAGCCCGGCCTCGACCAGCGCCGCCACCTCCTCGGCGACCAGGCCGTGCGGCAAGGTGCCGCCCGCGTCGGTGCCCACGTACAGCGGGACCCCGGCCTCGTGCAACGACCGGACCGTCTCGTACCGCCTGGCGTGCAGCGCGCGCATGTGGGCCGACCAGGTGGGGAACTTCGCCTCGCCCGCGGCGGCCAGGTCGGGGAACGTCGCGATGTTGACCAGCGTGGGGACCACGGCCACCCCCTGCCGGGCGGCGGCGTCCACCGTGCCGGCCGTGAACCCCGTGCCGTGCTCGATGCCGTCGATCCCCGCGGCCAGCAGGTCGGGCAGGCTGTCCTCGCTGAAGCAGTGGGCCGTCACGCGCGCGCCGGCCTCGTGGGCAGCCGCGACCGCCTGGACCAGCACGTCGCCCGGCCAGCACGGCGCGAGGTCGCCGACGTCCCGGTCGATCCAGTCCCCCACCAGCTTGACCCAGCCGTCGCCGCGGCCGGCCTGGTGCCGGACCTCCTCGACCAGGGCGCCCGGTTCGATCTCGACGGCGTAGTCGCGGATGTAGCGGCGGGTACGGGCGATGTGGCGGCCGGCGCGGATGATGCGCGGCAGGTCGTCGCGGTCGTCCATCCAGCGGGTGTCGGCCGCGGACCCGGCGTCGCGGACCAGGAGCGTGCCGTGGTCCCGGTCGGTGAGGGCCTGGGTCTCGGCGGTCTCGCGGTCGACGGCGCCGTGGGCGTCCAGCCCGATGTGGCAGTGGGCGTCCACCAGGCCGGGCAGCACCCAGCCGTCCAGGCGGCGCACGTCGGTCCCCGGCGCCGTGGGGGGCTCGTACGTGAGCCGGCCGCCCACCACCCACGCCTGCTCACGCACCCGCTCGGCGTCGACGCGGACGGGTCCGCCCAGGTGCAGCACGTCGGTCATGGTCGGACGCCTCTCGTCATCGGCCCGGCCACATCAGCCCTGCGTCGTCCGGGTCTCAGCGGCCGCCGAAGGCGTCGCGGAAGCCCTCGGGCAGCGCGTTCGGGTCCACCTGGCCGCCCTGGGCCTGTCCTCCGAGGCCGAACGAGGAGCCCGCGGGGGCCTGGGCGGGTGCGGCGGGCAGGCCCGCGGCCTCGGCGGCGCGCTTGGCGGGGTTGCCCGAGCGGGAGCCCTTGCTGGGGCGCTGCTGCTGCTTGCCCTTGCCTTTCTTGCCGCGCTTGCCGGGACCGATGCCACCCATGCCCGGCATCCCGCCGGGCATCCCGGGCATGCCCGGCATCCCGCCGCCGGAGCGCATCTGCTTCATCATCTTCTGCGCCTGGGTGAACCGCTCGACCAGGCCGTTGACGTCGCTGACCTGGGTGCCGGAGCCCTTGGCGATGCGCATCCGGCGCGAGCCGTTGAGCAGCTTGAGGTCCTCGCGCTCGGCGGGGGTCATGGACCGGACGATGGCCTCGACCCGGTCCAGCTCGCGCTCGTCGAACTGCTCGAGCTGCTCCTTCATGTCCCCCATGCCGGGGAGCATCTTGAGCATGTTCTTGAGCGGGCCCATCTTGCGGACCGCCTGCATCTGGTCGAGGAAGTCGGTCAGCGTGAAGTCGTCGCCGCGCTGGAGCTTGTCCGCCATCTTGGCGGTCTGCTCGGCGTCGAAGGCCTTCTCGGCCTGCTCGATCAGGGTGAGGACGTCACCCATGTCGAGGATCCGCCCGGCCATCCGGTCGGGGTGGAACACCTCGAAGTCGGTGAGCTTCTCGCCGGTGGAGGCGAACAGGATCGGGCTGCCGGTCACGGTGACCACGCTGAGCGCCGCACCGCCGCGGGCGTCGCCGTCGAGCTTGGTCATGACGACGCCGGTCAGGGAGACGCCCTCGTCGAACTGCTTGGCCGTGTCGACGGCGGACTGCCCGATCATCGCGTCGAGGACGAACAGCACCTCGTCGGGCTGCACGGCGTCGCGGATGTCGGAGGCCTGCTGCATCAGGTCGGCGTCGACGCCCAGGCGGCCGGCGGTGTCGACCACGACCACGTCGTGGCCGCGGGCCCGGGCGTGCTCGACGCCGCGGCGGGCCACGTCGACGGGGTCGCCGACGCCGTTGCCGGGCTCGGGGGCGAAGACCGCGACGCCGGCCCGCTCGCCGTTGACCTGCAGCTGGGTGACGGCGTTGGGCCGCTGCAGGTCGGCGGCGACCAGGACGGGGCTGTGTCCCTGCTCCTTGAGCCAGTGCCCGAGCTTGCCGGCCAGGGTCGTCTTGCCGGCGCCCTGCAGGCCCGCGAGCATGATCACGGTCGGCGGGTTCTTGGCCAGCCGCAGCCGCCGGGACTCCCCGCCCAGGATCGCGACGAGCTCCTCGTTGACGATCTTGACGACCTGCTGGCCCGGGTTGAGGGCCTTGCTGACCTCGTCGCCCAGGGCGCGCTCGCGCACCGACGCGGTGAACGCGCGCACGACGGGCAGAGCAACGTCGGCGTCCAGCAGCGCCAGGCGGATCTGGCGCACGGTCGCGTCGACGTCGGCGGGGCTCAGCCGTCCCTTGCCCCGGAGGGTCTTGAACGTCGAGGTGAGTCGGTCGGAGAGAGAGGCGAACAACGCGGGTTCCTCAGCAGTCGGTGGTGTCCGGCCAGGGTAGCCGGGCCGCGCCCGCGCGCCGTCAGGCCTGCCCGCCCGTGCTCGCGGCGAGCTCGGGGTCGGCGGCCTCCACCAGCGCGGCGACGACCACCCCGACCCGGGGCGGGCTGAGCGACTGACCGGTCGCGGCCTCGACGACGTAGAGCACGTCCACGGCCTGCCCGGCGTGGGTGGCGACGTGGGCGGAGCGGATGTCGACCCCCCGCTCCAGCAGCGCCCGCCCGAGCCCGGCCAGCAACCCGGGGCGGTCCTGGGAGCGCACCTCCAGCACCGTGGCGGACTGGCTGGCGTCGGGCACGACGACCACGGCGGGCCGGTCGTTGGCCGGGCGCCGGAGCCGGTGCGACGCGTCGCGACGCGCCAGCCGGTCCAGCACGGCGGTGTCACCGGCCTCCAGACGCTGCAGGTCGACCCGGAGCACGGCGGGCGCGGGGACCTCGCCGGACGCCTCGACCCACCAGGTGTCCACGGCCGTGCCCTGCAGGGTCCGCACCAGGGCCGAGCGCACCCCGAGCCGGTGCACGGCCAGGACGCCGGCGATGTCGGCGAACAGGCCGGGGCGGTCGGCGGTGACGACCGTGACCGCGAGCAGCCCCTCCAGCTCGCTGACGTGGACCTGGCAGCCGCCGTGGTCGCGGGCGGCGTCCACCAGGGCCGCCTCGGCGTCGGTCAGCGGCGCCGGGCCGGGGGCGCTGTCGCCCCGCAGCAGGGCCCGGGCCCGGGCGACCAGGTCGTCCACCAGCCGGGCGCGCCACGGGCTCCAGGCCGCCGGTCCCGCGGCCAGCGCGTCGGCCTCGGTGAGGGCCCGCAGCAGGGTCAGCACGTCGGCCCGGCCGCCGACCGCGGCGACCAGGGCCTCGACCGTGGTCGGGTCGTCGGGGTCGCGGCGGGTGGCCAGGTCGACCAGGGTCAGGTGCTCCAGCACCAGCCGCTCGACGACGTCGCAGTCGGCGGCCGAGAACCCCATCCGCTCGACGACGGCCCGCGCCAGCGGGGCCCCGGTACGGGAGTGGTCCATCGCGCCGGGCCGCTTGCCGAGGTCGTGCAGGAGGCAGACCAGCAGCAGCAGGTCCGGCCGGGAGACGTCGCGCAGGAACCCGTGGGCCTCCACGCAGGTCTGCACCTGGTGCCGGTCCACGGTCCATCGGTGCACGGCGTTGCGCTGCGGCCGGTTGCGCACCGCCGCCCACTCCGGCACCCAGCGCGTCACCAGGCCCTGCAGGTCCAACGACTCCCACACCCCGGGCAGGTGCTCACCCGAGGCCAGCAGCTCCACGAACGCCTCCCGGGCGGCCGACGACCACGGCTGAGGCAGGTCGGGCGAGGCCTCCCCCAGGTGCTCGGTCGTCACCGGGCTGAGCGGGAGCCCCGCCCGGGCGGCCGTCGCCGCTGCGCGCAGCGCGAGGGCGGGGTCGTCGGCGGGGTTCGTCCCGGCCCCCAGCACGAGCTCGCCGTCGTGCTCCACCAGGCCGTGCCCGAGGGCGCGCAGCCGCGGCCGCCGCGGACCGGGCCGCCAGCGCCGCTGGGGCAGGGACTGCCGGGCCCGCCGGACGGTGGTGTCGACCGCGTGCGCGATGGCGCGCCCGGACTGCGCCACCTGCTGCAGCAGGTCGTCGGCGTCACCCAGGTTCAGCACCGCCGCCACGGCGTCCTGGTCGGCCAGGCCCAGCCGGTCGCCCGGTCGACCCGTCACCATCTGCAGCGCGTCACGGACGTCGAGCAGGAACGTGTGCGCGGACTCGATGTCGGCGCCGTGGGGCCGGTCGGTCAGCCAGGACGCGGCCAGGGCCCGCAGCGTGGTGACGTCGCGCAGACCGCCGCGGGACTCCTTGAGGTCGGGCTCCAGCAGGTAGGCCACGTCGCCGTGACGGCCGGCGCGCTCGGCGAGGCTGTCCAGCACCTGGGGCAGCCGCCGTCGGGCCGAGGCCCGCCAGTCCTGCAGCAGGACGGTGCGGGCGTGGGACACCAGCGAGGCGTCCCCGGCGACCAGGGTCAGGTCGAGCAGGCCCACGGCGGCCGCGAGGTCCCCGGCGGCCACCTCGCGGCACTGCGCGATGGTGCGGACCGAGTGGTCCAGGCGCAGACCGGCGTCCCACAGCGGGTACCAGAGGGCGTCGGCCAGGTCGCCGAGGCGCTCGACCGGCAGCCGGCGTCCCTCGTGCAGCAGCAGCAGGTCGACGTCGCTGGCCGGGCCGGCGTCCCCGCGCGCCAGGCTGCCCACCATGGCCAGGGCGACCCCAGGGGGGCCCTGGACGTCGACGACACCCGAGTCCTCGTCACCTGGGTCCTCGTCACCTGGGTCCGCGTCACCCGCTCCGGTGCCGGCGGCGCTCCCGGGCTCCTCCCCGGGACCGGCCGGCACCCGCGAGCCGCCTGACCTGCGCGCGGGGGTCTCGGGCTCCACCGCCACCCCCAGACCGGTGGTGACCAGGGCCCGGTGCCACACCTGCTGCAGGCGGGACACGACCAGGTCGCTGTGCGCCCGACGGCGTCGGGGACCGGGTAGGGCCGACCTCACCGAGGCGGCCAGCAGGTCCTTGCCGAGGTCCCGGGGCAGGTCCCCCGGCTGCCCGGGTGCCCCCGTCGTCCTTGTGCCGCTCATCGCTGCTCCTCCCCCTGCTCACGTGCCCGCACCAGGACCTCCTGCCGCGGTCGTCCCGGCCCCGGCACCAGGATGCGCCGGCGTGGGTTGCCACGCGCCGGCGCATC
This sequence comes from Actinomycetales bacterium, assembly GCA_038258055.1. Classification (GTDB taxonomy): domain Bacteria; phylum Actinomycetota; class Actinomycetes; order Actinomycetales; family JBBAYJ01; genus Aquipuribacter. Next base: position 9,492 of record JBBSQH010000056.1, on the reverse strand, counting down.
CTGGTTGCTCAGAGACCGTGCGAGATCAGATCGCGTCGACCCCGCGCTCCCCCGTGCGGACCCGGACGACCTCGTCGACCGGGCTGGCCCACACCTTGCCGTCACCGATGCGGCCGGTCTGGCTGGCCTTGACGATGACGTCCACGACGTCGGCCGCCGCGGTGTCGTCGACCAGGACCTCGATCCTGACCTTGGGCACCAGGTCGGAGGTGTACTCCGCGCCGCGGTAGACCTCGGTGTGGCCGCGCTGGCGGCCGTAGCCGGACGCCTCCGAGACGGTCATGCCCTGGACCCCGAACGCCTCGAGGGCGTTCTTCACGTCGTCGAGCTTGTGCGGCTTGATGACCGCGGTGATCAGCTTCATGCGGAGACCTCCGACTTGGACGAGGCGGACTTCGGGCTGAAGCCCCGGGCGCCGATGCCGCTGAACTCGTACGCGGACTCGGCGTGCTCGGTCGCGTCGATGCCCTCGTCCTCGGCGTCCTCGTCGATGCGGAAGCCCATGGTCTTCTGGATGAGGAAGCCGATGATGAGCGTCATCACGAAGGAGTAGGCGAGGACGGCGAACGCGCCGCCGGCCTGGCGGGGCAGCAGCTCCAGGCCGCCGCCGTAGAACAGGCCCGCGGGGTAGCCGTCGTAGGCCGCGGCGACCGACGGGGCGGCGAAGAACACGATGAGGAGCGTGCCGACGAGGCCGCCGACCAGGTGGACGCCGACGACGTCGAGCGAGTCGTCGTAGCCCAGCTTGTACTTGAGGCCGACGGCGAAGGCGCAGACGACACCGGCGATGAGCCCGATGAAGATGGCCCCGACGGGCGTCACCGCACCGCAGGCGGGGGTGATGGCCACGAGGCCCGCCACGACACCGGAGGCGGCACCGAGCGAGGTCGACTTGCCGTCGCGGAGACGCTCGACCACGAGCCAGCCGAGGATCGCGGCGCCGGTGGCGACCAGGGTGTTGACCCAGACGTAGGCGGCGATGCCGTCGGAGGTGAGGAAGCTGGCGCCGTTGAAGCCGAACCAGCCGAACCACAGCAGGCCCGCACCGAGCATGACCAGGGGCAGGTTGTTGGGCCGCATCGGCTCCTTGCCGAAGCCCTTGCGCTTGCCCAGGACGATGGCCAGCGCGAGCGCCGCGGCGCCGGCGTTGATGTGGACCGCGGTGCCGCCGGCGAGGTCGATGGCCTCGATGCCGTCGGCGATCCAGCCGCCCTCGCCGTCCTGGAAGGCGAACACCCAGTGCGCGACCGGGAAGTACACGACCGTGGCCCAGATGCCCGCGAAGACCATCCAGGCGGAGAACTTGGCGCGGTCGGCGATCGCACCGGAGATCAGCGCGACCGTGATGATGGCGAAGACGGCCTGGAACGCGGCGAACGCGATGTCCGGGTAGGAGCCGGGGACCACGTCACCTGCCTCGGCCGCCTGCAGCTGGTCCGCGCCGGGCATCAGACCCGCGAAGCCGAAGTACTCGCTGGGGTCGCCGACGAGGCCGCCCTGGCTGGTGCCGAAGGCGACCGAGTAGCCGTACAGCACCCACAGCACGCTGATGAGGCCGAGCGCACCGAAGCTCATCATCATCATGTTGAGGACGCCACGGTGACGGTTCATGCCGCCGTAGAACATCGCGAGGCCTGGGGTCATGAGCAGCACCAAAGAGGCGCTGGTCAGGATCCAGGCGGTTGTGCCCGTGTCCACCATGTGGTTGTCACCTTCCGAGTCGCGGGACGGCGCAGGGGGTCGGTCCCGTGCCGATCAGTGCGCCCAAGGTGGCGTCCGGGTGTTTCGTCGCCTGCCGCGCCCGGTTACAGGCACGTGACGAGCGGGCCCCGGATGTGAAAGGTGCGTGACACGGGAACCGATCGCGCATGGTTGCTCGACGTTCGGTCACGGGTACCCGCCGGCCCCGCGAACGACCGGGCCCCGGCCCTCGTCAGCCGGCGGCGTCGTGGGCCTGCAGGAACTCGTAGACCTCGGTGTCGTCGACGCCCGGGAACGTCCCCGGCGGCAGGGTGGCCAGCAGGTGGCTCTGGGCCCGGGCGCTGGGCCAGGCGTAGCCGCCCCAGCGTCGCGTCAGGTCCTCCGGCGGCCGGCGGCAGCACGTCTCCTCCGGGCAGCGCGAGGTGGACCGCTCGGTCGTCTCCCGCCCGCGGAACCACTTGACGTGGGCGTACGGCACCCCCACGGCCACGGAGAAGTCGTCGCTGTCGTCCGCGCCGGCGCCGGGACGCCGGTCGACGTGCGCGGTGCACCAGTACGTCCCGGTCGGGGTGTCGGTGTACTGCCGGTAGGGCGCCGAGCCGTCGGTGGCGCCGAACACGACGCGCACCGTCCAGTGCCGGCACACGGTCTGGCCCTCGATGGCGCCGGTGGCGTCGGTGGGGAAACGGACCCCGTCGTTCTCGTAGGCCTTGTGGATGACCCCGCTGCGGTGGACCCGCATGAAATGCACCGGGAGGCCCAGGTGCCGGGTGGCCAGGTTGGTGAAGCGGTGGGCGGCGGTCTCCTGCGACACCGCGTAGGCGTCGCGCAGGTCCTCGACGTCCAGCTCGCCGTGGGCCTTGGCCCCGGCCAGCAGGGGCACGGCGGTCCGCTCGGGGACCATCAGGGCGGCCGCGAAGTAGTTGGACTCGACCCGCTGCCGCAGGAAGTCGGCGTAGCCGTCGGGGTCGCTGTGCCCCAGCACGAAGTGGCCCAGGGTCTGCAGCACCACGGTCCGCGCGTCGTGACCGAGGCCGTTGGCGTCCAGCGGCACGTACAGGCGCGAGTTGCGCAGGTCGGTGACCGACCGCACCGACCGGGGCAGGTCGTCGACCCGGTGGACGGTGAAGCCCAGGTGGCCGGCGAGCTCGGCGATCACGCGCTGGGACAACGGGCCCGCACCGTGGCCGACCGCGCGGAGCAGCTGGTCCGCGGCCTGCTCGATGTCGGGGTAGTAGTTGTCCCGGGCCCGCATCTGCTCGCGCAGCTCGCGGTTGGCGCGCCGGGCCTCCTCGGGTGTCGCGGCCTGCTCGGTGGCCCGACGGACCAGCTCGGAGTGCATCCCGACCAGGGCCTCGAGCACCTCGGTCGACGTGCGGGGGCCGACCTTGACCTCGGGCAGGTGCAGCGAGGCGTAGAGCGGGCTGCGCTGCACCCGCTCCCAGGCGATCTCCAGCGCCGCCCGACGGCTGGGTGGCTCGGCGCCCAGCAGGTCCTGCACGCCGACACCCAGGGCCTCGGCGAGCGCGCGCAGCAGGTCGAGCTTCGGCTCGCGACGACCGTTCTCGACCAGCGACAGCTGCGAGCCCGCCCGGCCCACGGCCGCGCCCAGCTGCTCCAGCGTCCAGCCCCTCTCCCGGCGCAGGTGCCGGACGCGGCGACCCACCGTCAGGGCGTCGGAGGTGGCCGAGGTGGCGGAGGTCACGTCCATGGCGGTCACTATGTTGACGATAGCGAAAGAAACGACGTTCTTCACGCGAAGAAGTCGTGCTTCTCGCCGGTGACGGGAGTCAGAGTCCTCTCACCGGGTCCACGGTGGCCCCGGAGCACCCGAGGAGACGACCATGACCACCACGTTCCCCACCCAGACCGGAGCCGGCCAGGAGCACGCGGCGGAGGTCGCCGCGGGAACCCCGGTCAGCAGCCCTCCGATCAAGACCGGGACCGGTCCTCTCGACCCGGCCCTGCCCACCGCCGCCGACCTCGCCCACGAGTGGGCCACCGACCCCCGCTGGGCCGGGATCGAGCGCACCTACACCGCCGAGGACGTCGTCCGGCTCCGGGGCCGGGTGACCGAGGAGCACACCCTGGCCCGCCGGGGCGCCGAGCGGCTCTGGCAGCTGCTGGCCGAGCGGACCTACGTCCCCGCCCTCGGCGCGCTGACCGGCAACCAGGCCGTCCAGATGGTCCGCGCAGGTCTCGAGGCGATCTACCTGTCGGGCTGGCAGGTGGCCGCCGACGCCAACCTGTCGGGGCAGACCTACCCCGACCAGTCGCTGTACCCGGCCAACTCCGTGCCCGCCGTGGTCCGCCGCATCAACAACGCGCTGCTGCGCGCGGACCAGATCGGCCACCAGACCGGAGAGACGGACGGGCCCGCCGACTGGCTGGCCCCCATCGTCGCCGACGCCGAGGCCGGCTTCGGCGGCCCGCTCAACGCCTTCGAGCTCATGAAGCAGATGATCGCCTCGGGCGCGGCGGGCGTGCACTGGGAGGACCAGCTGGCCTCGGAGAAGAAGTGCGGCCACCTGGGCGGCAAGGTGCTGGTCCCCACCCAGCAGCACATCCGCACCCTGAACGCGGCCCGCCTGGCCGCGGACGTAGCCGGCACCCGGACCCTGGTCGTGGCCCGCACCGACTCCCTGGCCGCCGACCTGCTGACCAGTGACGTCGACTCCCGTGACCAGCAGTTCTGCACCGGCGAGCGCACCGCGGAGGGCTTCTACCGGGTCCGCAACGGCATGGACCCGGTGGTCAGCCGGGTGCTGGCCTACGCGCCGTACGCGGACCTGATCTGGGTCGAGACCGGGACCCCCGACCTGGAGCAGGCCCGCGCCGTGGCCGAGGCGGTCCACGCCGAGCACCCCGGCAAGATGCTGGCCTACAACTGCTCCCCCAGCTTCAACTGGAGGGCCTGCCTGGACGACGAGACCATCGCGCGGTTCCAGCGCGAGCTCGCCGCGATGGGCTACCGGTTCCAGTTCATCACCCTGGCCGGGTTCCACGCCCTCAACCACTCCATGTTCGACCTGGCGCACGGCTACGCCCGCCGCGGCATGAGCGCCTACGTCGAGCTGCAGCAGGCCGAGTTCGCCTCCGCCGACCGCGGCTACACCGCCGTCAAGCACCAGGCCGAGGTCGGCACGGGCTACTTCGACGCCGTGGCCACCGCGCTGAACCCCACCGGCTCGACCCTGGCGCTGACGGGGTCGACCGAGTCCGAGCAGTTCCACTGACCCGTGCGCGACCGAGACGACCAGACCAGGAGACGACCATGACGCTCACCGAGATCTCCCACGACGCCCGCTCGCCCCGCGCGACCCGCGTCGACGTCCTCGGACCCCTCCGCCCGGGCTTCGAGCGCATCCTGACCCCCGAGGCGCTGGAGTTCGTCGGCCGCCTCGACCAGGCGTTCGCCGAGCAGCGCTGCGACCTGCTCGCGGCCCGGACCCGACGCCGGGACGCGCTGGAGGCCGGGGCCGACCTGGGGTTCCGCACCGGCACCCGCTGGATCCGCACCGACCCCAGCTGGAAGGTGGCCCCGCCCGCCCCCGGCCTGGTCGACCGCCGCGTCGAGATCACGGGTCCGACCGACCGCAGGATGGCCATCAACGCCCTGAACTCCGGGGCGCGGGTCTGGCTGGCGGACCTGGAGGACGCCACCAGCCCGACCTGGGACAACGTGATCGGCGGCCAGCTGAACCTGCTGGACGCCAGCCTGGGCGAGCTCACCCACGACTCCCCCGACGGCCGCCGGTACGAGGTGACGGGCGACGTGGACGGACGCACCCCGACGGTCGTCGTGCGCCCGCGCGGCTGGCACCTGCCGGAGAAGCACCTGCGCATCGACGGTCGGCCGCTGTCGGGGGCGCTGGTGGACTTCGGCCTGTACCTGTTCCACTGCGGCCGGCTGCAGCTGCAGGCCGGCCGGGGGCCGTACTTCTACCTGCCCAAGCTCGAGAGCCACCTCGAGGCCAGGCTGTGGAACGACGTCTTCGTCACCGCGCAGGCCCTGCTCGGACTGCCGCGCGGCACCATCCGGGCCACGGTGCTGATCGAGACCCTGCCGGCTGCGTTCGAGATGGAGGAGATCCTCTACGAGCTGCGTGAGCACGCCGCCGGGCTCAACGCGGGCCGCTGGGACTACGTCTTCTCGGTGATCAAGACCTACGGCACGCGCGGCGGGGACTACCTGCTGCCGGACCGGGCCGACGTCACCATGACGGCACCGTTCATGCGGGCCTACACCGAGCTGCTGGTCGCGACCTGCCACAAGCGCGGCGCCCACGCGATCGGCGGGATGGCCGCCGCCGTGCCGGACCGCTCGGACCCCGTGCGCACGGCGGCGGCCGTCACCAAGGTCCGAGCCGACAAGCAGCGGGAGGCCGCCGACGGCTTCGACGGCTCCTGGGTGGCCCACCCCGGTCTGGTCGGCACCTGCCGCGAGGTGTTCGACGCCCTGCTCGGCCACCGGCCGAACCAGGTCCACCGGCACCGTCCCGAGGTGGCGGTCACGGCGGCCGACCTGCTGGACGTCGCGTCGACCCCGGGTGAGGTCACCGCCGCGGGGCTGCGGCAGAACGTCTCGGTCGGCCTGCACTACCTGGCCGCCTGGCTGGGCGGGCGGGGCGCGGTGGCGCTGCACGGGCTGATGGAGGACGCGGCCACGGCCGAGATCTCCCGCTCGCAGGTGTGGCACTGGCTGCGCGAGGAGGTCACGCTGGCCGACGGTTCGACGGTCACACCCGACCTGGTCCGGGCCCTGCTGGCCGAGGAGCTGGCCGCGGCCACCGCGGCCGGCGGGGACGGGGCCCGAGGTGACGCCGACCGGTTCGCCACGGCCGCCGGGCTGCTCGAGGAGGCGGTCCTCGCCGAACGGATGCCGTCGTTCCTCACCACCCGGGCCTACGCCCGGCACCTGGTCACCCTGGTGGAGCCGCTGGCCGACCCGGCCACCGACGCGCTCGACCTGACGGGCTGCGCCGCCTGAGGCTCGTCGCGCCACCGAGGCGACCGAGGCGACCGAGGCGACCGAAACGGCTCAGGCACCACGGACCCAGGGCGGGCCGTCCGCTCAGCGCAGACGGCCCGCCCGGTGCAGCACCCGCAAGATGCGCCAGCCGACCGTGAGCACCAGGGCGGCCACCCCGGTCGCCACCCTCACCAGGGCCCACACGGCCGGGTCGTCGGCGACGAGCAGGAGGACGCCCGGCAGGACGACCCCGCCCACCCCGGCCAGCACGAAGAGCCGGATCATCAACCGGCGCGGCGCCCCGCCGAGCAGCGGCTCGTCGTCCCGACGGGACCCCAGGACCTCGCCGGGCACGGGCTCGCGCGCCGTCCGGTCCTCGTCGTGCGCGCGGTCGGCGCGCCCGCCGTCGTCCCCGCCGCCCCGCTGACGCGGCAGCCCCGGTCCGTCCGGCACGGGGTGCCCCTAGTCCAGCAGGGCGTCCACGAACGCCTCGGCCTCGAACGGGGCCAGGTCGTCGGCCCCCTCGCCCAGCCCGATCAGCTTGACCGGCACCCCCAGCTCGCGCTGCACGGCGACCACGATGCCGCCCTTGGCCGTGCCGTCGAGCTTGGTCAGCACGATGCCGGTGACCTCGACCGCCTCGGCGAACACCCGGGCCTGGGTCAGCCCGTTCTGGCCGGTGGTGGCGTCCAGCACGAGCAGCACCTCGTCGACCGGGCCGTGCCGCTCGAGGACTCGCTTGACCTTGCCCAGCTCGTCCATCAGGTCTCGCTTGTTCTGCAGCCGGCCCGCGGTGTCGACCAGGACGACGTCGGCCTCCAGGTCCACGCCGGCCTTGACGGCGTCGAACGCGACGGCGGCCGGGTCGGCGCCCTCGACGTCGGAGCGGACGGTGGGCACGCCGACCCGCTCGCCCCAGGTGGTCAGCTGCTCGGCGGCCGCGGCCCGGAACGTGTCCGCCGCACCCAGCACGACGTCCTTGTCCTGCGCGACGAGCACCCGGGCCAGCTTGCCGACCGTGGTGGTCTTGCCGACCCCGTTGACCCCGACGACCAGCACCACGGCCGGACGGTGGGCACCGTCACCGGGGGTCGGGGACACGGCCAGGCTGCGGTCGAACGTCGGGTCCACGGCCCGGATGAGCTCGCTGCGGAGCAGGGCCCGGACGTCACCGCCGCCCTCGGCCGCCAGCCGGGTGCGCAGACGCTCGACCAGCTCCAACGACGGACCTGTCCCCAGGTCGGCCCCGATCAGGGTCTCCTCGATCTCCTCCCAGGTCGCCTCGTCGACGGTGTCCTTGCTGAGCAGGGCGAGCAGGCCCTTGCCGATGGCGTTGTTGGACCGGGCCAGCCGTGCCCGCAGCCGCCCGAGCCGACCCAGCACCGGGTCGGGTGTGTCCAGGGCCGGGGCGTCGGCCACCGGGACGTCGAGGACGTCGGGCCCGACCGCGTCGGGCAGCGTGATCGTCTGCACGTCCCGGCGGGGGGTGTCGACCGGCTCCCCCGCGTCGTCACCGACCCCCGGGGCGTAGTCGACGCCGGGACGGGGCCGCTCGTCGGTGGTGCTGCCGCCGGAGCCGCGCCCGCGGCGCAGCAGGCCGACGACGAGCCCGATGACGACGGGCACGCCCAGCGCGCCGCCGACGACGAGCCAGGTGGTCTCGTCCGGCGACAGGGCCGACATCGCGAGCAGGTCCGTGGTGGTGGTCTCAAGCACGGGCCCAGTCTGTCAGCGCCTCAGCCCACCTCGCGCAGCCGCTGGCTGACCACCATCGACACGCCGTCACCCCGCATGCTGACCCCGTACAGGGCGTCGGCCGCCTCCATGGTGCGCTTCTGGTGGGTCACCACCAGGAGCTGGCTGGACTGGCGCAGCTCCTCCATCAGCACAAGCAGCCGCCCCAGGTTGGCGTCGTCCAGGGCGGCCTCGATCTCGTCCAGGACGTAGAACGGGCTCGGGCGGGCCTTGAACAGGGCCACCAGGAACGCCAGGGCGACCAGCGTCCGCTCCCCGCCGGACAGCAGGCTCATCCGCTTGACCGTCTTGCCCGCGGGCCGGGCCTCGACCTCGATGCCGGTGGTGAGGATGTCGTCGGGCTCGGTCAGGACGAGCCGGCCGACGCCGCCCGGGAACAGCCGGGGGATGATCTGCTCGAACTCCCGGGCGGTGTCGGCGTACGCCGCGCCGACGACCTGCTCGACCCGCTCGTCGACGTCACGGATGATCCCGAGCAGGTCCTTCTTGGAGCTCGACAGGTCCTGCTGCTGCTGGAGCAGGAACCGGTGCCGCTCCTCCAGGGCCGTGTACTCCTCCATCGCCAGCGGGTTCACCGTCCCCAGCTCGGCCAGGCCCCGCTCGGCCGTGCGGAGCCGCCGCTGCTGCCGGGTCCGGTCGTAGGGCTCCGTGGCGGGCTCGGGCGCCTCCTCGCCGTCGGGCGGGTCGTCGGTGGGCGCCGGGCCCGTCCCGACGGTGTCGTCCAGGACGGGGACCGGCACCTCGGGCCCGTACTGCTCGACGAGGGCGTCGACCTCCAGGCCGTGCTCGTCACGGGCCAGCTCCACCAGCTGCTCCAGGCGCAGCCGCTGCTCGGTCCGGGCCAGCTCCTCCGCGTGCGAGGCCTCGACGAGCCGCGAGTGCTCCGCGGTCAGCGCCTGCACGGTCGCTCCCACGTCACGGGCGGCACGCTGCACCTCCTCGCGGGCCCTCCGCGCGGCGGACTCCCCGGCCTGGACGCGCTCCAGGACCCGGGCGGCGGCCTCGACGGCGTGGGACGCGTCGGTCAGGACGTCGCGCGCCTCGGCCGCGGCGCGGGCCCGGCG
>JBBSQH010000055.1:0-29376 GCA_038258055.1 Actinomycetales bacterium | reverse complement strand
CACGTCCATGCTCGACCCGGCGGGTGTGGCCGCCGTCCGCGCGGCCGTCCGGTCGGTCGTGGCCCACGACGGCCCGGCCGTGGTCATGGTCGAGCACCGGCTGGACGAGCTGGCCGGCGAGGCGGGGACCGCGGGTCTTCCCGCGCGCTCGGTGGTGCTGTCCGAGCAGGGCCGGGTGGTGGCAGACGGCGCCACCGCCGACGTCCTGCGGCAGCGATCGGCCGAGCTCCGGGCCGGGGGCTGCTGGCTGCCCCTGGAGGCCGAGCTGCACGCCGTCACCGGGGTGGCCGGCGGGCTCGCCGCGGCCGGCAACCGGGCCATGCTGAGGGACCTGGCGGCGGCGGACGAGCCGCAGCCGCACCCACCGGGCGAGGTCGTGCTGCACGCCGCCGGCCTGGCGGTGCGGGACCGACGTCGGACCGACACCACCCGCCCCCGCCGCCGGGACCTGCGCAGACGCCGTCAGCCGTCCTCGCCCACCCCCGCGCTGCTGCGCGACGTCGACCTGCGGCTGCGCGCCGGTGAGGTCGTCGCGGTCGTCGGCGCGAACGGCGTGGGCAAGTCCTCGCTGCTGCTGACCCTGGCCGGGCTCCTCGCGCCCGCGGGCGGGACGGTGCGGGGCGCGCGCCCGGCCATGGTGTTCCAGCACGCCGAGCACCAGCTGCTGGCCACCACCGTCCGGCAGGAGGTGGCCCACGGGCTGGCCCCGGCCACCGTGGTCGCTGCGGTCGACGCGGCCCTGCGGACCCACCGCCTGGAGCACCTGGCCGACCAGAGCCCGTACCGGCTGTCGGGCGGCGAGAAGCGACGGGTCGGGCTGGCCGCGGTGCTGGCGCACGACCGGCCCACGCTGCTGCTGGACGAGCCGACCCTGGGCCTGGACCGGCGGGACACCGTGGCCACGCTGGAGGCGCTGCGGCGCGAGGCGGCCGGCGGGCGGGCGGTGCTGCTGGTCAGCCACGACCTGCGCAGCGTCGCGACCGTGGCGGACCGGCTCGTCGTGCTGGCCGGGGACGGCGTCCGGGCCGACGGCCCGACGGCCGACGTGCTGCGCCGGGCCGAGGTGCTCCGGACCGCCGGGTTGCGGCTGCCGGGCCTGCTCGCGTGGCTGCTCGCGGAGCTGCCCGACGACGAGCCGGGGGTGCTCTCCCGGGTGCTGCGGCGCCTGGACGACCTGCCGGTGGCGGTGCCCGCATGAGCGTCATGTCGCGCCTGGCCCCGGACGAGCGGGCGGCCCCGTCCCCGCTGGGTGCGATCGACCCGACGGCCAAGCTGGTCGTCCTGGTCGTCGTCTCCGGGGCCATGCTGTTCGTGCTGCACCCCTTCGTGCCCACGGTGCTGTACCTGCTGTACCTGCTGGGCCTCGTGGGGGTCGCGGTGGGCACCCGGCTGCCGGGCCGGACGCTCGCCCTGGCCCACCTGCCCTTCGTCGCGTTCGCGACCGGGCTGCTCGTGGTCAACGCGCTGAGCCGGCCCGGCGACGTGCTCGGGCGCTGGGGTGCGCTGCGGGTCACGGTCGAGGGCCTGGAGGTCGGTTCGGCGCTGGCCGCACGCACCCTGCTCGTCGGGGTGCTGGCGATCGGGTTCATCGCCTCCACCGGACCGGTGGCGCTGATGACGAGCCTGCACCAGAACGCCCGGCTGGACGCCCGGGTCACGTACGCGCTGCTGGCCGGCTACCGGATGCTGCAGCAGATGCCGCAGGAGTGGCAGACCATCCGGCAGGCCCACGCCGTCCGGGCACCGCTGCGGGCGGACGGCACCCTGCCGCGCTCACCGCGGTTCCTCGCCGGCGTCGCCTTCTCGCTGCTGGTCGTGTCGCTGCGGCGCGGGGAGCGGCTGGCGCAGTCGCTGGCGTCGCGCGGCCTCGGCCTGCAGCCGCGGACCACCTGGCGACCGGCCCCGTTGCGGACCCGGGACGGGTGGTTCGTGGTGGCCGCGCTCGTCGTCCTGGCCCTCGCCCTGCTGCTGGGGTGGTCCTCGGGCCTGCTGGACGGTCCCGGTGCCCTCGCCGGGTGACGCCCCGGGCTCAGCCGGCGGCCGCGGTGGCGGCCAGCTCGGTCAGGCGGGCCATCTGCCGGGCGCAGCCCCACCGCTCGCCGAACGCGGTGACCGCGTCGGCGTCGGTCGGGCCCCGGACCAGCCAGTCGTCGGTGCCGGAGGGGACGACGTCGGCGTCGTCGACCCCGCTGACCACCTGCAACGCCGCCAGGACGTAGGTCAGCGAGCCCACCAGCCTGGCGCGGCGGGCCGGGGTCATGGGACGTGACGGGTCGGCCGCTGCGGCCATCACCGCGTGCAGGTCGCCGTGCTGGGCGATCAGGTCCGCCGCGGACTTCTCGCCGATCCCGGCGATGCCGGGGAGCCCGTCGGAGGGGTCACCGCGCAGCACCGACATGTGCAGGTAGGCCCTGCCGTCGGCCACGCCGTACCTGCGCTGCAGGTCTGCACCCGTCATCGCCGGGGCGTCCCTGACGCCCTTGGCCACGTAGACCACCCGGACGCCCGCGTCGTCGTCGACCAGCTGGAGCAGGTCGCGGTCCCCGCTCACCACGTCCACCGGACCGAGCCCGGCGTCCGTCCACCTCCGCGCGACCGTCGCGCAGACGTCGTCGGCCTCCATGCCGGCGGCCTCCACCCGCGGGAGCCCCAGCAGCGCCAGGGCCTCGGCGATGAGCGGCACCTGCGGCGACAGCTCGTCGGGCACCTCCTCCTCCTGGCCCTCGGCGACCCGGTGGGCCTTGTAGGACGGGATCAGGTCGGTGCGCCAGGCCGGACGCCAGTCCGCGTCCCAGCAGGCGGCGTAGGCGGCGGGGGAGAAGCGCTCCAGCAGCATCGCCGTCATGTCGAGGTAGCCCCGCAGGGCGTTGACGGGGGAGCCGTCGGGCGCGCGTACGGACGAGGGCACCCCGTAGAACCCGCGGAAGTACAGCGTGGCGGCGTCGACGGCCAGCAGTCTGCTCACCTGCTCATGCTGTCAGGCCCGGCCGACGGCCGGGCGGGGCCGCGCGGGCCCGGGATATCGTGACCCCCGCCGCCACCCGCGGCGCCCCGCCACCCCTCACACCCCGAGGACACGCCGTGACCGGTCGACGACGACCCTTCCCCGCCCCTGCGCGCGCCCTGCCCACCGACGAGGCCGCCGAGCTGCTCGCGCTCGTGCGCGATATCGCGGAGGCCGAGCTGGCGCCCGTCGCGGCCGAGGCGGAGGAGCGCGCCGCCCGGGTCCAGGAGTACCCGCGCGACGCCTACCGCCTGCTGGGCAAGGCCGGCCTGCTGGGTCTGCCCTACGACCCCGAGCACGGTGGCGGCGGGCAGCCGTACGCCGTGTACCTGCAGGTGCTGGAGGAGCTGGCCCGCTGCTGGGGGACGGTGGCCATGGGCACCAGCGTCCACGTCCTGGCCTGCCACGGCCTCGCCCGGGCCGGGACGCCGGAGCAGGTCCGGCGGTGGCTTCCCGACCTGGTCGGCGGCGACCTGCTCGCGGCGTACTGCCTGTCGGAGTCGGACTCCGGGTCCGACGCCGCCGCGATGCGCACCCGCGCGGAACGTGACGGCGACGGCTGGCGCCTGCACGGCACCAAGGCGTGGATCACCCACGCCGGCATGGCCGACAGCTACACGGTGTTCGCCCGGACGTCGCCCGCGCCCGACGGCGGGGCGCCCAGCGCCGGCATCTCGGCCTTCCTGGTGCCGGCCGACGCGGACGGGATCAGCGTGGCCGCGCCCGAGCACAAGATGGGCTTCGCGGGGTCCCGGACGGCCCAGGTCACCTTCGACGGCGTCCGGGTCGACGGCGACCGGCTGCTGGGCGCCGAGGGCGAGGGCTTCCGGCTGGCCAAGTCCGCCCTGGACGCCGGTCGCCTCGGTATCGCCGCGGTCGCGGTCGGGCTGGCTCAGGCCGCGCTGGAGGACGCCGTCGCCTACGCCCGCGAGCGCGAGCAGTTCGGGCGGCGCATCATCGACTTCCAGGGCCTCGGGTTCATGCTGGCCGACATGGCGACCGCCGTGGCGGCGTCGCGGGCGCTGTACCTGGACGGTGCGCGACTGCTGGACGGGCTGACCTCGGGCGGGTCCGACCCGACGCGGGTCCGGGCCACGGCCTCGATGGCCAAGACGTTCTGCACCGACGCGGCGGTCCGGGTGACCACCGACGCCGTGCAGGTGCTGGGCGGCGCCGGCTACGTCACCGACCACCGCGTGGAGCGGCTCATGCGCGAGGCCAAGCTGCTGCAGATCGTCGAGGGCACCAACCAGGTCCAACGGGTGGTCGTCGCGGCCGCCCTGGCCCGGGGCTGAAGCGCCGACGGACGCGGGCTTTGCGGCGTCGGCGCCCCCGGCTCGCAGATCGTTGCACCGTCGTTACCGTCCGCTGGCTTAGTGTGCGGCGATGACCACGATCGACGGCAGGGCCTTCGTCGACGACCTGGACCGCGCCATCGTCCGGGCGCTGTCCAGCGACGGGCGGATGTCCTACACCGACCTGGGCAAGCTGACCGGGTTGTCGACATCGGCCGTCCACCACCGCGTCCGCCGGTTGGAGCAGCGAGGGGTGCTGCGCGGCTACCGGGCCGTCGTGGACGCCACGTCGCTCGGGCTGCCGCTGACGGCGTTCATCTCGCTGACGCCGCTGGACCAGTCCGCCCCCGACGACGTCCCCGTGCGCCTGGAGGACCTGGTCGAGGTCGAGGCGATCCACGCGGTGGCGGGTGAGGCCAACTACATGATCAAGGTCCGGGTCGCCTCGCCGGCGATCCTGGAGGACCTGCTCACCACCATCCGGCAGAAGGCCGGGGTCTCCACCCGGACCACGGTCGTGCTGAGCACCCCCTACGAGGACCGGCCGCCCCGGATCTGAGCGGCGCCGTCAGCCGACGACGAGCGCCCCCAGCCCGGCGTCCAGGCGCGACCGCTCGGCCCACCAGGCCTGGCCCTCCTCGGGCAGCGTGTCGATCGGGTCGTAGTAGGGGTAGGTCCGGTCCAGCGCGTCCGGGTCGGCCGCCTCGACCGACGTGCGGTAGTTCTTGGTCCACTCGCTGATGCCCCGGACCCGGTCGTAGGCGTGGACCTGGTGCACCCAGCGCTTGCCCACGAACGGCACGTCGCAGACGATCCGCGGGGTGGCGAACCCCGGCAGGTAGCCCATGATCGCGTGCTGCAGGTCCTGGGCGGTCGCCAGCGAGGTCCGCCAGTGCTCGGCCGCCGGGATCATGTCGCACATGTAGAAGTAGTACGGCGTGATCGAGGCCTCGTCCTGCAGCCCGAAGCACAGGTCGAGCAGCGCCTCGGGGGAGTCGTTGACGCCCCGCATGAGGACGCCCTGGTTGCGCACGTCCCGCACGCCGGCCTCGTGCATGGCGCGCGCCGCCTCGGCCACGAGCGGGGTGAGCGAGCCCACGGCGTTGATGTGGGTGTGGATGGCCAGAGCGACCCCGCGGCGGCGGGCGGTGCCGGCGACCCGGGTCATGCCCTCGACCACGGGGGCGGACAGCCAGTGCTGGGGCAGCCCCATCAGCGCCTTGGTGGCCAGCCGGATGTCGCGGATGTTGGGGATCTCCAGCAGCGCGGCCAGGAACTGCTCCAGCCGTGGCCAGGGCATGTTGGCCACGTCGCCGCCGGAGACCACGACGTCGCGGACGGTGGGGGTGCGACGCAGGTAGTCGAGCATGTCCTGCAGCCGGTCGTTGGGCTTGAGGGTGAACTTGAGCTTCTCGACCTGGGGGGTGGAGTTGCCCACCAGGTCCATCCGGGTGCAGTGCCCGCAGTACTGCGGGCAGGTCGGCAGGATCTCGGCCAGCACCTTGGTGGGGTAGCGGTGGGTCAGGCCCTCCACGGCCCACATGTCGTGCTCGTGCAGGGAGTCGCGGCTGGAGAACGGGTGCGAGGCCCACTCGGTGAACCGGTCGCTCAGCAGCGGCAGCATGTACCGGCGGACCGGGTCGGCCCGGAACGCCTCCGAGTACGCGGCGCCGGCGGCGGGCATGCCGTCCTGACCCGTGCTGGGGACGATGGTGTTCATCATCTGCGGCGGCAGCAGCATCGACATGGTGGCGCGCTGCTGCTGGTCGGCGACGAGGTCGTCGTAGACGTCGTCGGTGAGCAGCGGGCCCATCACCTCGCGCAGCTGCTGGACGTTCTTGAGGCAGTGGCTGCGCTGCCACTGCACGTCGCGCCACTGCTCCTCGGTCACGTCGGCCCAGCCCGGCATCCGGCGCCAGTCCGGCTCCACGAGCTCCCGACGGGCATAGGTGTAGGGCTGGACGCCGCGTACGTCAGTCACGGGACCACCGTACGGAGGATCTTTGCGCCTGTCACGCTTCCCATGCACAAACCTTGTGCGTAGGCTCCTCTGGTGCCCCAGTTGTCGTCGTCCTCGGCCCTGCCCGCGGAGTCCCCCGTCGGGCTGCACCGGGTGGTCGCGCCCAGCGGCGTCCTGCCCCAGGCGGCCCAGGTCCTGGACACCCGGGCGGCGCTGTGGCCGGGGGAGACCCTGGTCCGGGTGGACCGGCTCAACCTGGACGCCGCCAGCGCCCGGCAGCTGCGCGAGGCGGCCGGGGGCGACCCGGACCTGGTGCGGGCCGAGGTGCTCGCGATCGTCCGCAGCCGCGGCAAGATGCACAACCCCGTAACGGGCTCCGGCGGGATGCTGCTGGGCACGGTGGCCGAGGTCGGGCCGGACAGCCCGCTCGGCCTGCGGGTCGGGCAGCGGGTGGCCACCCTGGTCAGCCTCACCCTGACCCCGCTGTACCTGGACGACGACCTCGAGCGCTGGGACGGGCACTCGGAGCAGGTGCCGACGAGCGGGCACGCCGTGCTGTTCGCCCGCAGCATCGCCGCGGTCGTCCCCGACGACCTCGACGAGGCCGACGTGCTGGCCGTGATGGACGTCTGCGGCGCCCCCGCGCTGGTCCACCGGGTCGTCGCGGACCGGGTGGCCCGTGGGCTACGCGCCGATGTCGCGGTCCTGGGGGCGGCCGGGAAGTCCGGGTCGCTGTCGCTGGCCGCGGCCCGCGAGGCCGGCGCCGGGCGGCTCGTGGGGCTCGTCCCGGTCCGACCGGAGGCCGACGCGCTGGCCGCCACCGACCTGGCCGACGCCGTGGTGCTGGCCGACGCCACCGACCCGGTGGCCACCGGTGACGCCGTCCACGGGGCGCTCGGTCACGGGTCCGACGTCACGGTGGTCTGCGTCGACGTGCCCGGCTGCGAGCACGGCGCCGTGCTGGCCACCGCCGACGGCGGCACGGTGGTGTTCTTCTCGATGGCCACCTCGTTCAGTGCCGCCGCCCTGGGCGCCGAGGGCCTGGCCGCCGACGTCACCATGCTGGTGGGCAACGGCTACACGCCCGGCCACGCCGATCTGGCCCTCGACCTGTTCCGGCGCACCGACGGGGTGCGGGCGCTGTTCGGCGCCCGGCACGGGTCCAGGATGGCCACGTGACGAACGTCCTCTACCGCCACGGCGCGGTCTACTCCCCGGCCGACCCCTACGCGCAGGCGCTGCTGGTCAGCGACGGCACCGTCGCCTGGGTGGGAGGTGACGAGAACGCGGCCACCATGGCCACCGACGGCAGCGCCGACGAGGTGGTCGACCTGGCCGGCGCCCTGGTGACCCCCGCCTTCGTCGACGGCCACGTCCACGCCTTCGACACCGGGCTGCTGCAGACCGGGGTCGACGTCACGGGGGCGCGGTCGGTCGCCGACGTCCTGGACGCGGTGGCCGCCCGGGTCCGCAGCCACCCCGGCCAGCCCGTGCTCGGACACGGCTGGGACGAGACGCTGCTGGTCGAGGGGCGGCCACCGACGCGCGAGGAGCTGGACCGGGCCGCCGACGGCGCCGAGGTCTACCTGTCTCGCGTGGACGTCCACTCGGCCCTGGTCAGCTCCCCGCTGGCGTCACGGGCCGGCTGCGGCGACGTCGCAGGCTGGGACGGCAGCGCCCGGGTGGAGCGCGAGGCGCACCGGACGGCCCGCCGTCACGCCCGGGAGCTCCCCGACGCCTCCCGGGCCGCAGCCCACGAGGGCGCCCTGAGGCTGGCCGCCGAGCGCGGGCTCGCCACGCTGCACGAGATGTCGGGCCCCTCGATCGGGGGCGTCGACGACCTGCGCGTCCTGCTGGGGGTGGCCGAACGGGTCGGGGTCCGGGTGGTGCCCTACTGGGGCGAGGCCGCGACGGACGCCGCCGACGTGCGACGCATCGCCGCGTCCCTGCACCTGCAGGGCGCCCGGCTGGCCGGGCTGGCGGGGGACCTGTCCGCCGACGGGTCGATCGGCTCCCGCACCGCGCACTTCCGCGAGCCGTACGCCGACAACGACACGGGCGACGCCGACCACCGTGGGCACGGCTACCTCGACGCCGACGTCATCGCCACCCACGTCGCCGCGTGCGTCGAGGCCGGGGTGCAGCCGGGCTTCCACGTCATCGGCGACGCCGCCCTGGACACCGTGATCGCGGGCTGCCAGGACGCGGCCCGGCGCCTGGGCGGCTCGCGGCTGCGCACCGCCCGGCTACGGCTGGAGCACGTGGAGGCGGCCGACGACGCGCAGGTGGCCGCGCTGGCCGAGCTGGGCGTCGTGGCCAGCATGCAGCCGGTGTTCGACGGGCTCTGGGGCGGGGGAGAGGGGCTCTACCAGCGCCGGCTCAAGGACCGCCGGCTCAACCGGGTCGGCAGCATGGCCGCGGCGGGCATCCCGCTGGCCTTCGGGTCCGACTCGCCCGTCACGGCCCTCGACCCGTGGGGCGCGATCGCCGCGGCGGCGTTCCACCACGACGACGACCAGCGGATCAGCGCGCGAGCCGCGTTCGCCGCGCACACCCGGGGCGCCCACCGGGCCGCCCGCGACGACGTCCACGTCCACGAGCAGGCCGGCGTGCTCGTCCCCGGCGCCCCGGCCGACCTCGCGGTCTGGGAGGCCGGCGAGCTGGTGGTGCAGGCCCCCGACGACCGGATCCAGGCCTGGAGCACCGACCCCCGCTCCCGCGTGCCCGCCCTGCCCGACGTGAGCCCCGGGGCGAGCGCGCCCCGCTGCCTGCGCACGGTGGCGGCCGGCCGGGTGGTCCACGACACGGCCGAGCTCACCAGCAGCACGAGCGGCACGAGCGGCACGAGCAGCACGAGATGACCGAGAACCCATGAGCAGCACCCGATGAGGAGCACCCCGTGACCAGGCGACGCCCCCGCCTCCACCTCGACCCCGAGCAGGTGACGCGCGCCCGCACCCTGGCCGACGCCGCCTCCGGCCCGGTGGTCGACCTGGCCCGCACCCGCACGACGGTCAGCGTCGAGCGGGCCGTGCTGCGCGCCGCCGGCCTGGCCGGCGCGGACGCCGAGGGGATCCCGTGGGTGAACCACCTGGTCGACGCCGTCAGACGTCAGGTCGGCCTCGAGCAGGGCATCGCCGTGCCGGTCTGGGACGCGCTCGCGCGCGCCGAGGCGCCCGACCTCACCGTGCTGGCCCAGAAGGCCGCCGTGGACGCCGTCGGCTTCACCCTGCCCACGGGCGGCGCCCGTGAGCACGCCCTGGTGGGGGCCCGGGCGGCGGCGGCTGCGGGCGTGGCCGGCATCGACCAGGCCCGGGCCGAGCGCGAGGACCTGGTGGCCCGGATCGGCGACCCGCCGCAGCGGCCGTGGATCTACCTGATCGTGGCCACGGGCGACATCTACGAGGACATCCCCCAGGCGCAGGCCGCCGCCCGGGCCGGCGCCGACGTCATCGCCGTCATCCGCTCCACCGGGCAGTCGCTGCTGGACTACGTGCCCGAGGGTGCGACCCGCGAGGGGTTCGCCGGGACGTACGCCACGGCGGAGACCTTCCGGCTGATGCGCGCGGCCCTGGACGAGGTGTCGCACGAGGTGGGCCGCTACGTCCGGCTCACCAACTACGCCTCGGGGCTCTGCATGCCCGAGATCGCGACGCTGGCCGGGCTGCGGCGCCTGGACATGATGCTCAACGACTCGATGTACGGGATCCTCTTCCGCGACATCAACCCGGTCCGCACCTTCGTCGACCAGCGGTTCTCCCGCCAGGTCCA
Organism: Actinomycetales bacterium; assembly: GCA_038258055.1. GTDB lineage: Bacteria > Actinomycetota > Actinomycetes > Actinomycetales > JBBAYJ01 > Aquipuribacter. The sequence goes on along the minus strand of JBBSQH010000055.1, from coordinate 19,346 downwards.
CGCCCGCGCCGGGATCATCATCAACACCGGTGAGGACAACTACCTCACCACCGCCGACGCCGTCGACGCCGCCCACACCGTCACGGTGTCGCAGCTGCTCAACGAGACGTTCGCCCACGAGGCCGGACTGCCGGACCACCTGCTCGGTCTGGGCCACGCGTTCGAGATCGACCCCGAGGTGCCCGAGTCGTTCCGCCTCGAGCTGGCCCACGCCCTGCTGGCCCGCACGCTGTTCCCCGACGCGCCGCTGAAGTGGATGCCGCCCACGCGGCACATGACCGGCGACGTGTTCCGCGGGTACCTGCTGGACGGGTTCTTCAACCTGGTGGGCTCCCTGACCGACCAGGACATCCTGCTGGTGGGGATGATGACCGAGGCCGTCGTCACGCCCTGGCTGAGCGACCGGGACCTGGCCCTGCAGAACGTCCGGTACGTCCAGCGCGCGGCGGGCAACCTGGCCGAGGACTTCGTGCCCGCGCCCGACGGGCTCATCGCCACCCGCGCCCAGCACGTCCTGGGCGAGGCCGTCGACCTGCTGCAGAGCATCGTCGACAGCGAGGGCGGGCTGCTCACCGCCATCGAGCACGGCACGTTCGGCGGCATGAAGCGGCCCGCCGACGGCGGCCGCGGCCTGGACGGCGTCGTCGTCCGCGGCGAGCACTACGTCAACCCGGTCAGCGAGATCCTCGAGGGGGTGCTCGTGTGAGCCCCGACCTGTCGGCGTCCGACGTCACCGGTCCTGGTCCCGCGCGGCTGCCGGACGGGCTGCCGCCCGTGGTCCGGCCCTACGGCGACACCACGGGCGACGGCATGGTCCAGCTGTCGTTCACCCTGCCGCTGCCGGCGGGCAAGCGGGCCGAGGGCGCCGCGGCCCAGCTGGCGCGCCGGATGGGGATGGACGCCCCGATGGTCGTGCACGCCAGGGCCATCAGCGACGCGTTCACGTTCTTCGTGGTCTACGGCCCCGTCTCGCACGTCGTCGACGTCGCCGCGGTCGAGGTGGTCGAGCGGGAGTACCCGCTGCTCAGCCCCAAGGAGACCAACGCCGCGGTCCGCGAGAGCCTGCACCGCAAGCTCGTCGTGGTCGGCGCCTGCATCGGCACCGACGCGCACACCGTCGGCATCGACGCCATCCTCAACGTCAAGGGCTGGGCCGGCGAGAAGGGCCTGGAGTACTACCGCGAGATGAAGGTCGTGAACCTGGGGGCGCAGGTGTCGGTGCCGGACCTGGTGGAGCGCGCGCGCGAGGAGCAGGCGGACGCGGTCCTGGTCAGCCAGGTCGTCACCCAGCGCGACGCCCACGTCCACAACACCACGACCATGAGCGCCGCCTTCCGGGAGGCGTTCCCCGCGGGCCGGCGACCGCTGCTGGTGGTGGGCGGGCCCCGCTTCGACGAGAACGCGGCGGACGCGCTGGGCGTGGACCGGATCTTCGGCCGGGGGACCACCCCGGGCGAGGTCGCCAGCTACCTGGTCCACGCCGTCGCCGGTCGCAGCCACGCCGGGACCAGGGCCACCACGACCGCCACCACCACCACCTGAGGAGACAGCACGTGAGCACCCCGCAGACCGCCGCGCCCGAGACCGGCCACGGGACCAGCGCAGGCGTCGGCACCGTCGTCGTCCACCGGCGCTACGTCTCCCACGCCGACGCCCACTACGGCGGCTCCCTGGTGGACGGCGCGTTCAGCCTGGCGCTGTTCGGTGACGTGGCGACCGAGCTGTGCATCCGCACCGACGGCGACGAGGGGCTGTTCGCCGGCTACTCCGACGTCGCGTTCCACACCGCGGTGCGGGCCGGCGACGTGCTCGAGGTGTCGGCGGAGCTGGTCAGGGTCGGCCGTCGCAGCCGCGACGTGGCCTTCGAGGCCCGGGTGGTCTGCCGGGCCAGGCCCGAGGTGTCCGCGTCCGCGTCACAGGTGCTCGACCCGTCGCTGCTGGCCACCAGCGCCCGCGGGACCGTCGTCGTGCCGGCCGGGGCCGGGGCATGAGCGGCGACGCCCTGGTCGAGGAGCTCCGGCAGGGGGGTCCGGCGCCGGACGCCGACCTGACCACCGTCGTCTGGGTGACCTGCGCGGAGCTGCCGGACGGCGACCCCGACGACCACCTGGCGCTGCCGGCGATGGCGTCGGCGGGGCTGCGGGTGCGCTACCTGGCCTGGGACGACGCGGCGGCCTGGCAGGACCCCGAGGTCCGGTCGGCGCTCGTCGTGGTCCGAAGCACCTGGGACTACACGCTGCGCCGCGAGGAGTTCCTGGCCTGGGCGGCGTCCGTGCCCCACCTGGCCAACCCGGCCGAGGTCATCGCCTGGAACACCGACACGGTATACCTGGACGAGCTGGTGGGGGCGGGGCTGCCCGTCGTGCCGACCCGCACCGTGCGACCGGGGGAGGACCCCGGCCCCGCGGTCCAGGACGGGTTCGCCGCCTCCGGCGAGGTCGTCGTCAAGCCGACCGTGTCGGCCGGCTCCAAGGACACCCGCCGCCACCGCGACCGGCCCCAGGCGCTCGCGCACGCCCGCCGGCTGCTCGACGACGGCCGGGCCGTGCTGGTGCAGCCGTACCTGGACGGGGTCGACACCCTGGGCGAGACCGGCATGGTGGTCCTGGACGGGCAGGTGTCCCACGCGTTCCGCAAGGGCCAGCTGCTGCACGCCGACGCCGAGGCCACCGACGGGTTGTACGCGGAGGAGGACATCGCCGCGACCACCGCGACCGCCGACCAGCTGGAGGTGGCCCGCGCGGTCACCGACTTCCTGGGGCGACGCGTCCCGCAGCACGCGCCGCTGCTGTACGCCCGGGTCGACACCGTCCCCGGTCCCGACGGGAAGCCCCTGCTGCTGGAGCTGGAGCTCACCGAGCCCTCGCTGTGGCTGGTCGCCGACCCCGGGGCCGGGCAGGAGTGGGCGCAGGCCCACCGCCGCCGGCTGCGTACGCTGACGGGGTGACCGCGCTCGCTGCACCTGCACCCGAGGTCCCGCGAGACGTCGACCGGCCGCTGGTGCCGTGGACGGTCGCGGTGCCCCTGGCCGTGGTGTCCGGGGTGGTGCTGGACGCGGCGTTCCCCTCGGTGGGCGCCTGGGGCCTGGCCTACGCCGCGGTGGCGGCGGCGCTGCTGCTGGCCCGCGGGCGCGGCGTGGCCGCGTCCTACGGCTGCGGCGTCCTGCTGGGCCTCGGGTTCATGGTCCCGCAGCTGCAGTGGTCCGGGATCTACGTCGGGGCGGTGCCGTGGCTGGCCCTGGCCACCCTGGAGGCGCTGCTCCTCGCCCTGGTCCTGCCGGGGTTCACGCTGGCCTGGCGGTTGGCCGACCGCACCGGCGGTCGGCTGCTGTGGACCCTGCCGGTCACGGCGGGCGCGGTGTGGGTGGCCTCGGAGGCGCTGCGCTCCCGCTGGCCGTTCGACGGCTTCGGCTGGGGGCGGTTGGCGTTCTCGCAGGCCGACAGCCCGATGGTGCTGCTGGCTGCGCTGGGCGGGGTGCCCCTGGTCGGGTTCGGGGTGGTGGCGCTGGCGGCGATCGCGGTCTGCACCTGGGTGGAGGTCCGGCGGCTGCTGACCGGCCCCGGTCCCGGGAGGCCCACCCGGATGGCGACGCCGTTCGTCGCCCTGGCGCTGCTCCTGCTGCCGGTGGCCTCGGCCGCCGACCGGGTCGACCGCACCCTGGACCCCGCGACGGACGCACCGGTCCGGGTGGCGGCCGTGCAGGGCGACGTGCCCCAGGCCGGCCTGGACTTCAACGCCCAGCGCCGGGCCGTCCTCGACAACCACGTGACGGGCACCCTCGACCTGGCCGCCCGGATCCAGGCCGGCGACGAGGACCCCGTCGACCTGGTGCTCTGGCCGGAGAACGCCTCCGACATCGACCCGCTGCTGAACGAGGACGCCGCGACCGAGATCGCCCGCGCCACGGACGCCGTGGGGGCCCCGGTGCTGCTCGGCGCGGTGCTGCAGGGCCCGGGCGAGAACATCACCAACGCCATGCTGCTGTGGGACCCGCGGACCGGGTACCGCGGCCGCAGCGACGTGGGTGACGGAGGCGAGGGCCGAGCCGAGAACGGCTTCTACGCCAAGCAGGCCATCGCGCCGTTCGCGGAGTACATCCCGTACCGCGACTTCTTCCGCACCTTCTCCCCGTTCGTCGACCAGGTGACCGACTTCGCACCGGGCGAGCGGGCCGCCGTCCTGGAGATGGGCGGGGCGCTGGTCGGGCCGGCGATCTGCTTCGAGGTGGTCGACGACGACGTGGTCCGACGCCAGGTGCTGGCCGGGGCGGACCTGCTGGTCGTGCCCACCAACAACGCCACGTTCGGCCTCACCGACGAGAACGTCCAGCAGCTGGCCATGTCCCGGGTGCGAGCCGTGGAGCACGGGCGCAGCGTCGTCCACATCAGCAACGTCGGCACCAGCGCCATGATCGCGCCGGACGGTTCCACCGGCCGCCGGACGGACGTGTTCACCCCGGACGTGCTCGTCGACGACGTCGAGCTGCGCAGCGGCCGCACCCCCGCCACCGTGCTGGGCCCGGCCCCCGAGCTCGCGCTGGTCGCGGTGGCCCTGCTGCTGGTGCTCGGGCACGGCGTGGTGTCGCTGCGCCGCGACGGCGCGGCGGCCCTGGGGGCCCGGGCGACGACGACCCCGTCCCCTGGCGACGGGGACCCCGCCGGGGACGTGGCGGCGGCCCCTGACGGCCCCGCGCCCACCGAGGGAGAGGACCGACGGTGACCCGGACCCTGGTCTGCGTGCCCACCTACGACGAGATCGAGTCGCTGCCGCGGCTGCTGGACCGTCTGCTGGCCGCTCGAGACGACGTCGACGTGCTGGTCGTGGACGACAGCAGCCCCGACGGCACGGGGGAGTACGCCGACGCCCGGGCGGCGGACGAGCCGCGGCTGCACGTGCTGCACCGGGCCGGTAAGCAGGGGCTCGGGGCGGCGTACCTGGCCGCCTTCGACTGGGGCCTGCAGCACGGGTACGACGTCGTGTGCGAGATGGACGCGGACGGCTCCCACTCCCCGGAGCAGCTGCACCGGCTGCTGGACGCCGTCGCGGCCGGCGCGGACCTGGCCATCGGGTCCCGCTGGGTCCCGGGCGGGGAGGTCGTCAACTGGCCTGCCTCCCGTCGGCTGCTGAGCCGGGGCGGCAACGCCTACACCCGGCTGGCTCTCGGGATCGACGTGAACGACGCCACGGCCGGGTACCGGGCGTTCACCGCGCACGCGCTGCGGGCGATCCCGCTGGCCGACGTCGCCTCGGCCGGCTACTGCTTCCAGGTCGACCTGGCCTGGCGGGCGGTGCGCGCCGGGCTGGACGTGGTCGAGGTGCCCATCACGTTCGTCGAGCGCGAGGCCGGGGCGTCCAAGATGTCGTCCGGGATAGTCCGCGAGGCGCTGTGGCGGGTCACCGTGTGGGGCGTGCGGCACCGGCTCCAGCAGGTGCGCGGTCGGCTGCGACCCCGCCGCCGCGCCGCCACCCCGTCCTGAGGTGCCCCAACCCTGAGGTGGCGCCGTCCTCGAGGTCGCGGCACGCAGGACGCGCGCCTGCGGGGGCAGACGCGCGTCGCGTTCGGTGCCGACCGACGGGTCGGGTCGTGCTCGTCAGGCCGAGCGGGGGAGCTTGCCCTCGCGGAGCAGCACCAGCCGCTCCTCCAGGAGCACCTCGAGCTCGGCGATGGTCCGCCGCTCCAGCAGCATGTCCCAGTGGGTCCGCTGCGGGCGGGTCGGCTTGGGCTCCGGGCGCGTCGCGTCCCGCAGCAGGGCCTCGGCGCCGCACCGGCACTCCCAGAGCGCCGGGACGTCGGCCTCGACCGAGAAGGGGATCACCACGGTGTGCCCGTTGGGGCACAGGTACTCGGCCACACGCCGGGGCGCGGGCTCCACGGCCGTGTCGGACTCCATGCTCACCCCACCGAGCCTGGAACCTCGCAGACTGCTTCGTTCAGCCACCACACACCTCCGTCTCGCGTGCTGCGCACCCAGGCGGGCGCGCTACCACTACTACGTCACCAGAACGCCACCCGGATGCAGGGTGTTCCGGGGCAGAGCGGGCAGGTGGGCGTGGCGGCCGTCACACGGGCGGGCCTAGACGACAGCCGGGACCTCGTTGCCGGCGTCGGTGATCCCCTTGCGGACGTCGACGCGCAGCAGGAGCAGACCGCCCAGCACGAAGAACGCGACCACGGCCAGGATGCTGAGCCGGAACGACCCGGTCAGCATCTGGACCACCCCGAACGTGAACGTGCCGAACCACGACGTCCCGCGCTCGGCCGCCTGGTAGAGGCTGAAGTACTCGGCCTGCTTGCCGAACGGCACCAGCTGGCTGAACAGGGACCGGCTCAGGGCCTGCGTGCCGCCCAGCACGAGGCCGATGCCGGCCGCCAGCCCCACGAACAGCCCGAACTCGCCGGCGGGGAGCAGGTAGGCGGTCCCGACGACCACCGTCCAGATGACCAGGCTGATGAGGATCGTGCGCTTGGCGCCCAGCACCCTCGCGACCCGGCCGAACAGCAGCGCCCCGCCGAAGGCGACGGCCTGGACCACGACGATGGCGATGATCAGCTGGTCGGTCGCGAAGCCGAGCTCGAGCGAGCCGTAGATGCTGGACACGGCGATGACGGTCTGCACGCCGTCGTTGAACAGCACGTAGGCCAGCAGGAACAGCAGGGTCTGGGGGTAGTTGCGCGCCTCACGGAACGTGTCGCCCAGCTGGCGGAACGTGCCGCCGACCATCCCGGACAGGCCCTTCTGGTGCCCGCCCACGACGTCGGTCGCCGGTCGGTCCCTGAGCCCCAGGTACGGCACGACGGTGAACCCGGCCCACCACAGCCCCGCCATCGCCAGGCTGATGCGGACCGCCGACGACTCCGACAGCCCCAGGGTCTCCGCCCCCAGCACGATGCCCAGGTTGACCAGCAGCAGCAGGAACCCGCCCAGGTAGCCCAGGGCCCAGCCCCGGCTGGACACGCCGTCCCGCTCGTCCATGGTGGCGACGTCGACGAGGATCGCGTCGTACACCGTCAGCGACGCCGCCAGGCAGGCGTTGGCCAGCACCAGGAGCGTGGCCCCGAGGGCCCAGCTGGTCCCGGTGACCAGGACGAGGGCGGTCGCGAAGGCCGCGCCGGCCCAGCCCAGCCGGGCCATCAGGACGCGCTTGCGGGACGAGCGGTCGGCGACAGCGCCCACGAAGGGCAGCAGCACGGCGATCACGACGGTCGAGATGCTGATCAGGAACGCGACCAGGCTGTTGGGACTCACGTCGAACACCCCGAGCAGGGCCACGGTCCCCGTGCAGTCCTCGCCCTCGGCCAGGTCCGGGCAGGCCGACGCGGTGGCCACGGCCGTCAGGTACGGACCGATCAGGACCGTGCCGACCGTGGTGACGAACGCGGAGTTGGCCCAGTCGTACACGTACCAGGACCGCTGCTCCCGACGGCGGGCGGCGAGGTCGGCGAGCGGGCCGGGGGGTGCGGTGCGGGACCTCGACGTCACGAGGGGCCATCCTGCCGCCGGGCGAGCACCTGGGAGAGCAGATCGGCGCGATCGCTCATCAGGCCGTCGACGCCCAGGTCGAGCAGGCGTTCCATGTCGGCCGGGTCGTCGACCGTCCAGACGTGCACCTGCAGCCCCACCTCGTGGGCCAGGTGCACCAGCCGTGGGGTCACGACGTCGAGGCGCCCGGCCCGTTCCGGCAGCTGCAGGGCGTCCGCCCCGCCTGCGGCCTGGACGAGCAGACGTCGTCCCAGCCGGGCCGACACCCGCTCCAGGGCCGCAGCCAGCCGGGCACCCGCGCTGGCCGCCATGCCCGCCGACCGGGCGACGTCAGGGGCGAGGTGCTGGACGGCCCGGGCCCGACGACCGTCGAAGGACGCCACCAGCACCCGGTCGCCGGCCCCGGCCGCGAGCACCGCCTCGGCGAGAGGGCGTACCGCCCGGGGGTCCTTGACGTCGATGTTGAGGACGGCCTGGGGGAAAGCCTCGAGGACCTCCTCGATGCGGGGCACGCGGTGCGCGCCGGCCACCCGCACGTCGTCCAGCTCCGCCCAGGTCAGCCGCCCGACGGGGGTTCGGCGTCCGGTCGTGCGGGCCAGGTCGGGGTCGTGCAGGACCACGGCCACGCCGTCGGCCGTGGCGTGCACGTCGGTCTCCAGGTGCCGCAGGCCCAGCTCCAGGGCGTGCCCGAACGCGACCAGGGTGTTCTCCCAGGCGTGGGCGTCCCCGGCACCGGACCCGGGTGGGGTGAAGCCGCGGTGCGCGAAGCCCAGCGGTGTACCGCGCAGCGCCGGGTGCGTCCGCCCGCTCATCGGCTCGTCCTCTCGATGGTGGTGCGGAAGACGTCCACGTAGCGCAGGTAGCCCTCGTCGGAGGGGTGGAAGAAGTCCCCGGCGTACTCCGCCGTGGACTGATCGCCCGTCGCGGCCTCCAGCGGGACCAGCACCAGCCCCGGGCGGGCGGCCACCTCCTCGCGGGCGACGGCGGCGAGCTCGGCCGCCGGCTCCTGCCGCGGGCCCCCGTTGAAGTCCGGGACGTCGGTCACGTAGCTGCCCGCGGGCAGGGCGTCCAGCACCGTCACCAGGTCGCGCCGGTACTCCTCCGGGCTGGTGCTGCCGGCGTCGTTGGCCCCGATGCACACGGTCACCAGGCCCACGGGCACCCCGTCGGCCTCGAGCTCGGCGAGCAGCTCCACGAAGACGGGCAGCTGGTCGCGGACCAGCTCCGCCGTCGTGGCGCCCGTGACGGACAGGTTGACGACCCGGACGGGTTCGCCCGTGCGTTCGGACAGGTCGCCGGCCAGCACGGACACGAACGACGTGTCGGGGGAGGACGACCCGATGCCCTGGCTCAGCGAGTCGCCCAGCGCCAGGTAGGCGACGTCCCCGGGCTGCTGGGCGCGTCGCTCCCAGTAGTCGGCCCTCGGGTCGATGGAGCCCACGACGAGCAGGGCCCGAACCGCCAGCACGGCCACCACGGAGACCACCAGGAGGGTCACGGCCATCGAGGCGGCGAGGATCGGTCGACGCCGCCACCACGGCCGGGCATCGGTCACGGCGTCACCCTAGGGCCACCACCCACGACCCCTCGGCCACCTCGGCTCGGCGGGCCCCGCCGGTCTGACGTAGCGTCGCCGCCATGGCTGACCTCACGACCGACCTGCCCGAGATGACCTACCGGCACCTCGGCGACTCGGGCCTCGTGGTGTCCACGGTGGGCCTGGGCGGCAACACGTTCGGCGCCCGCATCGACGCGGCGACGACCCAGCAGGTGGTGGGCGCCGCCCTGGACGCGGGGGTGACGTTCCTCGACTGCGCCGAGCTGTACGGCAGCCACCCCGGCGAGAGCGAGGAGCTGCTCGGGGCAGCTGTGAGGGGGCGTCGCGACCAGGTCGTCCTGGTCACCAAGTTCGGGCACCCGGCGGGTCGCGTCGACGCCCCGGCGTGGGAGGCGCACGGGTCGCGCACGGCCGTGCGCCGGGCGGTCGAGGGGTCGCTCCGACGCCTCGGGACCGACTACCTGGACCTGTACCAGATGCACACCCCCGACCCGATGACGCCGATCGAGGAGACCCTGACCGCCCTGGACGACCTGGTCCGGGAGGGCAAGGTCCGCTACCTCGGCTCGTCCAACTTCGCCGGGTGGCAGGTCGTCGACGCCGATCGTGCCGCCGAGGCGATCGGGACCGAGCGGTTCGTGTCGGCGCAGAACGCCTACAACCTGCTGGACCGCTCCGCCGAGGCCGAGCTGGTCCCCGCCTGCGAGCACGCCGGGGTCGGGATCCTGCCGTACTACCCGCTGGCGTCGGGGCTGCTGAGCGGCAAGTACCGCCGCGGAGAAGCCGCGCCGGTGGGCTCGCGGCTGTCGTCGGACCGGATGGCGGCCCGGTTGGAGCAGGCCGACTTCGACACCATCGAGGCGCTCGAGCGGTTCGGGAGCGAGCGTGGCCTGGACCTGCTCACGGTCGCGCTGGGCGGGCTCGCGGCCCAGCCCGCGGTCGGCAGCGTCATCGCCGGGGCCACCAGCGCCGAGCAGGTCCGGGCAAACGTCCGGGCCGGCCTGTGGGAGCCGACGGCGGAGGACCTGGCCGAGCTGGAGGACATCAGCGGGCGTGACTGAGCCCCGCCGGGCGCGGGCCGAGGCCTGGCTGGGCACCGCCCTGCGGCTGGAGGAGTCGGGCCGCCGCGACCGCGCCCTGGTGGCCGCCCGGACCGGGATGGTCCTGGCCGACCCGGTCGACGACGCCGCCCTGCTGGACCGGGCCCGGGCCGAGGTGGCCCGGCTCACGGGTCCGGGCGTCGTCCCGATGCACGTCGACATGGCGGCGGGCGAGCACGACCCGGGCCCGCAGGCGCGGGCGGAGTCACGGGCGGTGTGGGTGGGGGCGCCCGTCGACCCGGTCCTGGCCCTGCTGGGCTGGGTCGAGCGGGACGGGGCCCTGGACGTGGTCCGGGTGGTGGTGCCGGGTACCCGCCGTGGCCGAGCCGCCTTCGCGACGCTGCTGCAGGCCCTGCCCGACGCCGGCGACGTCGGGCTCCGGCTGCCGGCCCGTGACCCGGCCCTGCAGCGCCTGGCGGAGGGCGTGGGGTTCGTCGTCGTCCCGGGCTCGCTCAGCGGGGCGGGCCACGTCGGCGGCAGCCTGCGGCTGCAGCGGCCCGGGGCCGGGTGGCCCTGGCCGGTCAGTCGACCGTGAGCCCCAGGTGGGCGGCCATCACCGGGGACAGCTCGAGCAGCTGCTGGGCCGAGACGGTGGCGCCGCGCAGGCCGGCCAGACCGTCGACACCACGGAGCTCCGCCCCGCGCAGGTCCACCCGTCGCAGCGAGGCCGACCCCACGTCGAGCCGGTCGGTGCGGACCTGGTGGGTGCCCAGCCCGTTCACCGTCGCACCGGACAGGTCCAGCATGCCCAGGACGCAGCCGTCCAGCGTCAGGTCACGGACCTTGGCGGCCCGCAGGTTCACGTCGTCGTACTTGCCCCCGTCCACCCTCACGCGGTCCAGCCGGCCGTCGAAGAGCTGGAGGGCGCCGATGCGGCTGCCCACCAGCTCGACGTCCTGGAGCGCCGCCCCCTTCAGGTCGAGCGCCGTCGCCTGCACCTCGACCAGCCTGGTGGAGACCAGGCGCGCACCGTCCAGCCGGACGCCGTCGAGCCGGCACCGCTCGAGCACGCAGTCGATGAAGCGCGCCCCCGGGGCGGCCTGACCGGTGAGGTCCAGGTCGACCAGGTGCAGCCCGTCGTAGTCGCCGCCGGGTTCCAGCGGACCGTCGAAGGACTCGAGCACCGTCACGGCCGCACCGTAGACCGCGCTGGACCGGGCCGGGTGGTGAGGTTGCCGCGGCCGGGGGACGCTGTCCGGGTGGATGGGGACAGGACCCGCGGCGGCAGGGGAGCAGGAGCATGACCGGCCCGCTCCTGCTTCAGGGCGGGGCCGAGATGCAGCCGGCCTGCCGCGAGATGGACCTCGAGCTGCTCGACCTGGCCCCCGACGGCGACGTCGTCGTCGTGCTGGGGGCCGCCACGCCCGGGGCCGACCACGACCGCGCCACCGGTCGGGCGCGGCGCTACTACGGCGCACTCACGTCACGGGCCGTGGTGGTGGCGCCGCACCCGCAGGTCGACCTCGACGGGTGCCTGGCCGCCGTGGCCGCAGCCGGCGCCGTCGTGCTGCCCGGTGGCTCGCCCTCCCGGCTGCACGAGGGCCTGCACGAGCAGGACGGACGGCTCGGGGGTCTCCTGCTGCAGCTGCACCAGGACGGCGTGGCGCTGTCCGGCTCGTCGGCCGGTGCGATGGTGCTGTGCGACCGCACCGTGCTGCCGGAGCGGCGACGGGTGGCCGGTCCGGCCGTGGCCGACGGGCTCGGTCTGCTGCCGGGACTGGCGATGGTCCACGACGACGGCGGCGACCGGGGGTGGAGCGACCCGGACGACCCCGACGGCCCCCGGTGGGGGCTGCCGGAGGCGGGCGGGGTGCTGCTCGTCGACGACGCGTTGCGCGCCGTGGGCCAGGGCAGTCCTCGGTTGCTGCTCGACGGTGCGGAGCACGCGATCGGGCGGTCTCCCCGCCCGCTCGTCGCCCTGCTGGGCCGCTGACCCGGCGCTCAGTCGCCCCGACGCACCCGCAGGACGCTGTCGGCCCTCGTCCCGACCTCGCCCTCGGGCGACACGGCCTCGCGAGCGACCAGCTCGTCGGTCTCGACGGTCCACCCGTCCGGGAGCTGGAGACCGCTGAGGACCTCGGCCGTGGTGGGGAGGTGGACGTCGGGCCGGTCCGCCTCGGCCAGCCAGGTGGGGAAGGCCGCGTGCCCGACGACGAGCAGCTGCCCGCCGGGGGCGACCCGGGTCGCCGCCTGCCGCAGCACGGCCTCGCGAGAGTCCGCCGTGGCCGCGGGGGAGTGGTAGTACTGCATGCACACCAGGTCGAACTGCCCGCTCGGGAGGTCCTCGGCGGTGACGTCGACCCGCTCCCAGGTGACGCGGTCGCCGACGCCCAGGTCGTCCGCGTGCCCGGCGGCACGTCGAAGCGCGGTCGACACGATGTCGACGGCCGTCACCGTCCAGCCCCGCTGGGCCAGCCAGATCGAGTCGGCCCCCTCTCCGCAGCCGAGCTCGAGGGCCGTCCCGGACGGCAGGTCGGCCACCTCGCGGACCAGCAGGTCGTTGGGGCGCCCGGACCAGATCCGGTCCTGCTCGGCGTAGCGCGCCTCCCAGTAGGTGGCGTCGGTGTCGCCGGCGGCGGCGGTGTGCCCGTTGCGCTGCGGTGCGTTCGTCTCGGTCATACGGCGACTGTGGACCGCACGGCCCTCGACCGACAAGTCCCGTTGCTGTTCCAGCAACTGATCCGGCAAGGAGTCCCGGGACGACGGACCGCCCGCGTGGCAGGATCGGGCGGGTGGACGACGCGAGGGCCGCGCGCTGGGACGACCTGGCCCGCCTGCGCCGCGTCAAGGACCGGATCGACCGGGAGTACGCCCAGCCGCTGGACGTGCAGACGCTGGCGCGGGACGCCCACATGTCCGCGGGGCACCTGAGCCGCGAGTTCCGCCTGGCCTACGGCGAGCCGCCGTACGGCTACCTGATGACCCGGCGGGTGGAGCGGGCCATGGCCCTGCTGCGCCGGGGCGACCTGAACGTGACGGAGGTCTGCTTCGCCGTCGGCTGCTCGTCGCCGGGGACGTTCAGCACCCGCTTCAGCGAGCTGGTCGGGATGCCGCCGAGCGTGTACCGGCAGCGCGCGGCGCAGGACACGGTCGGCCTGCCGTCATGCGTGTCCAAGCAGGTCACCAGACCGGTCAGGAATCGAGAAGCGAGCCCCGCGGGTGCGGACCTAGCGTGACGGCATGGACATCACCATCAACGCCAGCTTCCTGCCGCACGTCGACCCCGAGGCGTCGCTGACCTTCTACCGGGACGTGCTCGGCTTCGAGGTCCGCAACGACGTGGGTTACGAGGGCATGCGGTGGATCACGGTCGGCCCGCCCGGCCAGCCCACGGTGTCGATCGTGCTCCAGCCGCCCGTGTCCGACCCGGGGGTGACCGAGGACGAGAGCCGCACCATCACGCAGATGATGGCCAAGGGCACCTACGCCGGGATCCTGCTCGCCACCGACGACCTCGACGGGTTGTTCGCGCGGCTGCAGTCGACCAGCGCCGAGGTGGTCCAGGAGCCCGTCGACCAGCCCTACGGGGTGCGCGACTGCGCCCTGCGGGACCCGGCGGGGAACCTGATCCGGGTCCAGCAGCTGCCCTGACCAGACCTGGGCGAGCGGAGCGGCCCCGGTTGTCGGCCGGGTGGAGCAGACTGCGCAGCCGACGACCAGCTGGAGGCGGACGAGCATGGCGACCACCACGGACGAACGGACCGCCGCGGAGCACCGCGCGGACAGCCACGACCTGATCCGGGTGCAGGGCGCCCGCGAGAACAACCTCAAGGACATCAGCGTCGAGCTGCCCAAGCGGCGCCTGACCGTGTTCACGGGCGTCTCGGGCTCGGGCAAGAGCTCGCTGGTGTTCGCGACCATCGCGGCGGAGTCCCAGCGACTCATCAACGAGACCTACAGCGCGTTCGTGCAGGGGTTCATGCCCACGCTGGCCCGCCCGGACGTCGACGTCCTCGACGGGCTGACCACCGCCATCATCGTCGACCAGGAGCGGATGGGCGCCAACCCCCGCTCGACCGTGGGCACGGTGACCGACGCGAACGCCATGCTGCGGATCCTGTTCAGCCGGCTGGGGGACCCGCACATCGGCTCGCCGAACGCGTACTCCTTCAACGTGCCGTCGGTGCGGGCCAGCGGGGCGATCACCGTCGACCGGGGCGGCAAGTCGACGACCGAGAAGGCCACCTTCAACCGGCTGGGCGGCATGTGCCCCCGCTGCGAGGGGATGGGCCGTGTGGACGACATCGACGTGACGGCCCTGTACGACGAGACGCTGTCCCTCGCCGACGGCGCCCTCAAGGTCCCCGGCTACAGCATGGACGGCTGGTACGGCCGGTTGTTCGCGGGCGCGGGCCTGCCGATGGACACCCCGGTCAAGGACTTCACCGCCGAGCAGCTGGACATCATGCTCCGGGCCGAGCCCACCAAGATCAAGGTGGAGGGGATCAACCTCACCCACGAGGGGATCATCCCCAAGATCCAGAAGTCGATGCTGTCCAAGGACGTCGACGGCCTCCAGCCGCACGTGCGGGCGTTCGTCGAGCGGGCGGTCACGTTCACGGCGTGCCCGGACTGCGGCGGCACCCGGCTCGCCCCGGAGGCGCTGTCGTCCCGGATCGCCGGGGCGAACATCGCCGACGTCTGCGCCATGCAGATCACCGACCTGGCCGACTGGGTCCGTGGGCTCGACGAGCCCGCCGTGGCGCCGTTGCTGGCGGGCCTGCAGCACCTGCTGGACTCCTTCGTCCGGATCGGGCTGGGGTACCTGTCGCTCGAGCGGCCGTCCGGGACCCTGTCCGGGGGCGAGGCGCAGCGGACCAAGATGATCCGTCACCTCGGCTCCTCGCTCACCGACATCACCTACGTCTTCGACGAGCCGACGATCGGCCTGCACCCGCACGACATCCAGTCCATGAACGACCTGCTGCTGCAGCTGCGCGACAAGGGCAACACCGTCCTGGTCGTCGAGCACAAGCCCGAGGCCATCGCCATCGCCGACCACGTGGTCGACCTCGGTCCGGGGGCCGGCAGCGCCGGGGGAGAGGTGGTCTACCAGGGTTCTCTGGAGGGGCTGCGGAGCAGCGGCACGCTGACGGGACGGCACCTGGACTACCGGGTCGCGGTCAAGCCGTCGGTCCGCGAGCCGTCCGGGCGGCTGGAGGTGCGCGGCGCGGCCACGCACAACCTGCGCGACGTCGACGTCGACATCCCGTTGGGGGTGCTGGTGGTCCTCACCGGGGTGGCCGGCTCGGGCAAGAGCTCGCTGATCCGCGGCTCGGTGGCGGGCCGCGACGGCGTGGTCGCCATCGACCAGGCGGGCATCAAGGGCTCGAGGCGCAGCAACCCGGCCACCTACACGGGTCTGCTCGAGCCGATCCGCAAGGCGTTCGCCAAGGCCAACGGCGTCAAGCCCGCCCTGTTCAGCGCGAACTCCGCCGGCGCCTGCCCGACCTGCAACGGGGCCGGGGTCATCTACACCGACCTCGGCATGATGGCCGGCGTCGCGTCGACGTGCGAGGACTGCGAGGGCAAGCGGTTCCAGGCCGAGGTGCTGGAGTACCGCCTGGGCGGGCGCAACATCGCCGAGGTCCTGGCGATGCCGGTGGCCGAGGCGACGGCGTTCTTCGGCGAGGGCGAGGCCCGCATCCCGGCCGCGCACACCATCCTCAGCCGACTCGACGACGTCGGGCTCGGCTACCTGACGCTGGGCCAACCGCTGACGACGCTGTCCGGGGGAGAACGGCAGCGGATCAAGCTGGCGACGCGGATGGGGGAGAAGGGCGCGGTCTACGTGCTCGACGAGCCCACCACGGGGCTGCACCTGGCCGACGTCGAGCAGCTGCTCGGCCTGCTGGACCGCCTGGTCGACTCCGGCACGTCCGTCGTCGTCATCGAGCACCACCAGGCGGTGATGGCCCACGCGGACTGGATCATCGACCTGGGCCCCGGCGCCGGCCACGACGGCGGCCGGGTGGTCTTCGAGGGCAGGCCGGCGGACCTGGTCGCCGACCGGTCCACCCTGACGGGCGAGCACCTGGCGGCCTACGTCGGGGCCTGACGAGCCCACCGCCGCAACCTGGGTCAGCGCAGGCCGAGCTCCGGGGCGAGGTCCGTCTCGGGCGTGTGGAGCACGGTCCGCAGGCCCAGGTTCTGCGCGGCGGCGACGTTGGCCGGGCTGTCGTCGACGAAGACCACCTGCTCGGGCTCGGCCCGGAGCTCGGCCAGGACGTGCCGGAAGATGCGCGGGTCCGGCTTGACCAGGCCCAGCGGCCCGCTGAAGAACCGGGGCGAGAAGGGCGTCAGCCAGTCCGCGGCGTCGAGTCGCCGCGCCAGTCCGACCGGCATGTTCGACAGCAGGGCCAGGCCGGCGCCCCGCTGATGCAACCGGTCGAGCACGCTCAGGGTCGCGGGGCTCAGGTGCGACCACTGGGCGCGTCGAGCTCTTCGAGCTCCTCGACGAGGTCGTCCCCCAGAGGACGACCGGCGGCCAGTGACCAGTACTCGACCGGCTCGAGCTCGCCGGCGTCGAACGCCAGCCGGTTGGTCCAGTAGGGACTGGCGGCCGGTTCGAGGTCCACCCCGGCGGCGCGACGCAGCCGGTCCCAGTCCGCGGCTTCCGGGGCGGTCGAGATGACCATGCCGTAGTCGAACAGGTACCAGGAGGGATCGGCCTCGGGTCGCACCGGCAGGAGCCTACTGAGCACAGGGCCCCACTGCGGGCACGGGGACCGATGCCCTCGCTCGGCCGGTGGTCAGTGCAGACGTCGGAACGGCGCCACCAGCGCCCGCACCGCGTCGGTCGAGCCCCAGTCGTCGTCGAACATCGCCATCAACGCCAGGTGCTGGCGCAGCTGCACGTAGGGGAGCCGGTCGGTCCAGCCGGGCTCGGCACCGGTCAGCTCGCCGTAGACGGTGAAGAAGCGCTCGGCCTGGACCGGGTGCGGCGTCGACCACAGG
This sequence comes from Actinomycetales bacterium, assembly GCA_038258055.1. Taxonomy (GTDB): domain Bacteria; phylum Actinomycetota; class Actinomycetes; order Actinomycetales; family JBBAYJ01; genus Aquipuribacter. The sequence goes on along the minus strand of JBBSQH010000055.1, from coordinate 2,250 downwards.
TGCGCGAGGTCGACGTCGGCCCAGGTGTACGAGACCGCGGGGTCGATGACGGCCGGCGTGCCGTCGGCGGCGGCCAGGAGGTTGTCCTTCCAGAAGTCGCCGTGCGTCAAGCACGCCGGGCGCGCTGGCATCAAGTCGGGCAGCGCGGAGCACAGCCGCTCGAGCGCGGCCCGGTCGGCGGCGTCGAGCTTCTCGCCGACGCGCCGCTCGGGCAGCCAGCGCAGCACCCGGCGCTCGGCGAAGAACGCGAACCCGTCGTGGTGCCAGGCGTTGTGCTGCGGCATCGACCCGAGCCAGTTGTCGTGGGGCCAGCCGAACCGGTCGCTGGTGGCCTGGTGCACCCGTGCGACGTCGTGCGCGAGCCGGACCCAGAACGACTCGGTGCCCGGGCGGGGCCGCAGCAGCGACAGCACGAGCAGGTCCTCGTCGTGGTGCAGGACGTCAGGGGTCGTCAGCCCCGCGCTCCGGAGCGCCTCGAGACCCTCGGCCTCGTCCGCGAAGACGTCGCCGTCCGGTCGCGCCGCGAAGGTCTTGGCGAACACCCGGTGCCCGTCCTCGAGGTCCACCAGGCCCGACACCGCCGCGAGGCCCTCGTCGGTGGGGCGGACGTCGACCGGAGGCAGCCCGGCTGCCACGAGCCGCCGGCGCAACAGCTCGGTGCTCACCCGACCGACCTCCTCCGGACGACGGCCACCAGTGTCGTCGTCACGGCGGCCGCGGTCCAACGCCGGACTGGGCCGGGCCGGGCAGGCGCCAGCGATGATTTCCGGGGCGTGCGCCCGTCACTCCCGCAGGACCCTCGACCGACACGTACCACCCGAGGACACGAATGGGCCGACTCATCTATTCCATGATCACCTCGCTCGACGGCTACGCCGAGGGTGACCTCGGCCGTGGGGCGGAGGACGAGGAGGTCCACACCTTCATCGGTGACGTGTTCCGACCCGTCCGCACGTTCCTGTACGGCCGGCGGATGTACGAGACGATGGTGTTCTGGGAGACCGCCCACACCGACCCCGCGGCGCCGCCGCACATCGTGCAGTACGCCCGGGACTGGCAGGCCGCCGACAAGGTCGTGTACTCGACGTCGCTGGCGTCGGTGTCCAGCGCGAGGACCAGGATCGAGCGCACGTTCGACCCCGAGGCGGTGCGTCGGCTCAAGGCGGAGACCGAGCACGACCTGAGCGTCGACGGCCCGACCCTCGCGGCCCAGGCGATCAGGGCCGGCCTGGTGGACGAGTACCACCTGCTGATGACCACCAGTGCGGTCGGCGGCGGCACACGCTTCTTCCCGGACGGCGTGCGCCTGGACCTCGAGCTGGTCGAGCAGCGAGCGTTCCGCACCGGGCTGATCTACGCGCGCTACCGGACCCGCTGAGCGCGGAACCTGAGGTGCTACTCTGTAGCACATGGAACGGATCGGGGTACGGGAGCTGCGGCAGCACGCCAGCCGGTGGCTGGCCCGGGTCGGCGCGGGGGAGTCGTTCGAGATCACCGACCGCGGTCGCCCCGTCGCGGTGCTGTCGCCCGCCGCGACCGGTGGGGTGTGGGAGCGCCTGGTGCAGCAGGGGGAGCTGACCGAGGCGGCGGGCGACGCGACGGACGTCCCGCCGGCGCCGGTCGACGGGCCCACCGCCTCGGACGTGCTGGCCGACATGCGCGCCGACGAACGATGAGCGCCCTATACGTCGACACCTCTGCGTTGGCGAAGATCATCACCACCGAACCGGAGTCGGATGCCCTCCGGACGGCCCTGCGGGGACGCCGACTGGTCGCCAGCGCCATCGCGAGCACAGAGCTGCTCAGGGTCGGGCTGCGGCTCGGCCGCGCCCAGACGGAGGCCGCGACAGCCGTGCTCGCCCGCGTCCACCTGCTCGCGGCGACGCCGTCGCGCCTGCGTCGGGCCGGCCTGCTCGAGCCGTCCGGCCTGCGCAGCCTCGATGCGTTGCACGTCGTCTCGGCGCTGGACCTCGCCGACGAGGTCGAGGACTTCGTGGCCTACGACCACCGCCTCCTCGAGGCTGCTCGCCATCACGGGCTCCCGACCTCGAGCCCTGCCTGAGGGGCCAGCAGGAACCGCTTCGGTCAGCGCCCTCACCACCTTGAACGAACTGGTAGGACCGGGAGTTGGCGAGACGGGAGTGGCTGGGCCTCTCGAGCACGGGGCTCACCGGCCCGTCGGGCTCAAGTCCGCGTTCGGAGTGTCGATACGGGGTCATGCCCCGGGTCCGTCCTGCGTTCACGTCTGCT
>JBBSQH010000054.1:0-30995 GCA_038258055.1 Actinomycetales bacterium | reverse complement strand
CTACAAGCTGACGGGCGAAAAGCCTGACGTCCAGGTCTCCTCCGGTCCCGGTCGACGACCGGCTGCTGGCGACGAGGAACGCGGTGCGGGGAGTGGCTGCACAACGCTGGTGGCCGTCCCGCAGGGGATCGGCATGCGGAGCGTGCCAGGGACCGATGCCCGTGCGGGCCAAGCGTCCAGCGGGTTCAGGGCTGCAGGAGCTGTTCGGTTCGGACAACGGTCGCGAACTCGCCGTGGAGGTTGGTGGCGGTTACGCGCATCAGCTCCGCGTCCGTGACGACGCCTCCGTCAGGGCTGAGTCGGTCGAAGGTGGAGGTGGCCTCGAGGGCGAACAGGACGCGGTGCCCGAGGTGGCCCCCGACGCGGGCGGTGGTTTCATACCATCGTCTCCTCGTGCCTCCCGCGGCCGCTCTGGCCCCGGGTGGATCTCGTCGGACGCGGGTTCGTGACCCTTGGTCTGCTCAGGCCTTCTCCCTCGGTCGGGGTGCGCCTCTCGACCACCGGATGCGGTGGCCCGCGTGCCAGGTGTCGAGGACGTCCCGGTCGCCGGTCACCTCGATCGAGGTGTCGTCACCCCGGTTCCACACCGTCAGGTACAGGTCTGACGCGTGGCCGGTGAGGGTCACGTCGGCAGGTCCTCGTCCCCGGCTGGTGGTGATTCCGTGCGGGGTCATCGTGACGTGCCACCGGTCGTCTGTGTCGTCGGTCCGGACCGCCATGGTGGCGGGACGGTCGATCGGGAACGTGCTGCCCCGGGGGGCGAAGGCGACGAGCAGCTCGTCGATCCCGTCCGCGGCGAACGTGGGATCGAAGCGTGTCGTGGCGTGGTTGGTGCGTTCGACCTCGTAGCGGTGGACCGCCGTCTCGTGAGCCTGGCGCCGCGCCCACATGGCCAGCGGGGAAGGTGCCGGCAGGAACGTCCGGCACTCGAGGTCGGCCGGAGCGTTGCGGAGCTCGCGGACCAGGTTGGCGTTGGTCGTGAGATACCAGTCGACCAGCTCGTCGTCGTCGGGCCAGAAGACAGCGAGACCGGGCCAGTACCCCGAGAGCTCCGAGAGGTCGTCCACCCACATCTTCGCGGCGCGGTTGCAGACCTGGGCGGCAGCCCAGAGGTGTATCTCAGCGAGGTGACGGACGAGGTCGCGCACGTCCCACCCCGGGCAGGTGGGGACGATGACGTCCAGCCCGCTCAGCCGGGCGGCGTCAGCGAGGAGCTGAGCCTCCTGCTCCACGGCGCGGATGTGCTGGTCGATCTCCATGGCGTTCTCCCGTCCTCACCGCTCCCGGCGGGGCCCGTGAGTCCCGTGGCTCGAGCTGTCACTACTGCAACGTGCAGCAGAGGCTATACTGCAGAGTGCAGTATGGTCAAGGGCATGTCAGCACGGGTGACCACGTCCTCCTACGCCGTCCTCGCTCTTCTCGACCTCAAGCCCTGGACCGGGTATGAGCTCACCCAGCAAGCCCAGCGGAGCCTGCGTTACGCCTGGCCGAAGTCGGAGCGCCTCCTGTACTCGGAGCCCAAGAAGCTCGTCGACCTGGGCTACGCCACCGTCGAGCAGGAGGACAGCGGCAACCGGACCCGCAACGTCTTTACGATCACGGAAGAAGGTCGCCAGGCCCTCGGTCGGTGGACGAGCACCCGGACCCAGTCGCCCCGGTTCGAGATCGAAGCCCTGCTCAGGCTGCTCTTCGCCGACCAGGGTTCACGCGAGGACGTACTCAGGGCCCTCGACGAGCTCGAGGCTGACATCGACGCCCACCACCGCGCGATCGTCGACCTCATGGGCTCCTACCTCGACGGCGGCCACCCGTTCCCGCAACGCACACACCTGTCAGTGCTCTTCGCGACCTTCCAGATCGACATGTTCAAGACGATGGAACGATGGATCGAGTTCGCGCGGGTCGAGATCGACGACTGGCCGACCACGCACGACCTGGGCATGACCCCGAGGACCGAGATCCTCACCCGACTTCTCAACCAGGACCGTTCACCGCTGAACCCCTAGCCGGGACCGGATGTCTATCGGTATCCGGGAGTTCGGGTCAGGTTTCGTTCGGGTGTTGCCGTGAGGTGCTGCGGCGGCGGTCGAGTTGCCAGGGGTCGGGTGCTCCGGCGGGCTGGTCGGCCGGGGTGAGGGCGAGGTGGGCGGCGCGGGCTCCTTGGTCGTGCAGTGACTGGTGGACGCTGGTGAGGTCGACGGCGGCGGCCTGTGGGGAGTCGTCGAAGCCGCCGAGGGTGAGGTTGTCGGGGATGGTGAGGCCGGCGGCCAGCAGGGCGTCGCGGGCGCCGAGGGCCTGCTGGTCGCTCATGGCGGCGAGGCCGTCGACCTGCTGCCCGGCGGCAAGGAGGGTGGTGGTCGCCTGGCGGGCGTGTTCGGCGTCGTTGAGGGCGCACACGGCGACGGGGACGGTTGACCAGTCGAGGCCGAGATCGGCGGCGGCGTCGCGGAAGCCGGCGAGCCGGTCTCGGGTGACGGGGTAGGGCACCTGCTGGGGGTCCAGGCCGTGGTGGACGCCGGCGCGGCGGTCGCGGTCGAGCGGGAAGGACAGCGCCGCCGGTGCGCTCGAGGTGGCCCACACGTCGGCGGCCAGGGCCCTGGCTGCCGCACGGTTGTCGATGCCAACCAGGGTGAAACCGTCGGCGGGTGGTCCGCCGTGGATGACCGCGCGCCGGTGCGTGGCACGCACGGCGTCCAGGACGGGGTCGTCGGCGGTGGTGGTCCACACGACGAAGGCGTCGACGGCGGCAGCGGCGACCCGGTCGGCGTCCTCGGGGCCGCCTGTGGTCGGGATGATCGTCAGCGCGTACCCGGTGGCGGTGCAGACCTGCGCCAGGCCGGCAACGAAGCGGGTCGCCTGCGGGTCCTCGAAGACGTAGCTCAAGCTTTCCCCGAGGACCAGGCCCAGGGAGCGAAGCGCCCCCTGGCGCAGGAAGCGGCCTGAGGGGTCGGGGCCGAGGAAGCCCAGCTGCCGTGCGGCCTGCAGCACCCGCTCCCGCGTGGCGTCAGCGACTCGGCCCGGCTGGTTGTAGGTGTAGGAGGCGGTCATCAGCGAGACCCCGGCCGCGGTGGCCACGTCGCCCAGCGTCACCCGTACCCGGTCGGCGGTCATGCCGCCCATCCTACGTGTGTAACGTTACACAACATGAGTCGTTCCACCGCCATGACGCGGTCCCCCCATCTGGCCTTCGCGACCTTCGGTGCCTTCTGGGGTGCCTGGGGGGCAGCCATCCCGCGGGTCCGTGAGCAGGCGGGCGTCTCCGACACCGAGCTCGGCATCGCCCTGCTGTTCGTCGGCGCCGGAGCGCTGCCGGCGATGCTGGTGGCCGGCCGTTCGCTGGACCGCTGGGGGCTGTGGCTGGTCGGTCCCATGCTTGTGGCCATGGGGCTCGCCGGCGCCCTCGTCGCACTCACCGCCAGCGGCGGTCTGCTCGCCCTGAGCCTCGGCCTGGCCCTGGTCGGGGCGACCAGCGGAGCGGCCGATGTCGCCCTGAACTCCCTCGCCGGGCGCGTCGAGCAGGCTGCCGGGCGCCCGGTCATCACCCCCGCCCACGCGACCTTCTCCGCAGTCGTGGTCCTGGCCACCCTGACCACCGGTGCACTGGGCGCCGCCGGCGCACCACTGCTGGTGCCCTTCGGCCTAGTCGTCCTGGTTGCCGCAGCCACCTGTGTCGCCGTGATCCGGGCCCTCGGCGCCAGCCCCGATCACGCCTCCGGCACCAGCGCCACGCCCCAGATCCGCGGCTCGGTGGGGGGACTGTCGCCAGGGCTGCTGCTCGGGATCGGTGCCCTGGGCGCGCTGGCCTTCGCCAGCGAGAACGCCCACCAGAGCTGGAGCGCAGTCTTCCTCGAGGACGAGCTCGCCGCGCCCACCGGTGTGAGCGCCCTCGGCCCGGCCGTCTTCGCCGGTGTCGTATCCGTGACCCGCCTCGCAGTCGCCCGCCTGGACGCCCGCCACGCACGCACCCTCGTCATCGCCGGCGCTGCGACCGCCAGCACCGGAGCGCTGCTCCTCGCCCTGGCGCCCAGCCTTCCCCTGGCCCTGGCAGCGCTGGCTCTCGCAGCCGCCGGCGGCGCCGTGCTCTTCCCCACCCTCCTCGGCGTGGTCTCCCGCGCCGTCCCTGAGCAACGCCGAGCCCGCGCCACCTCCACCGTCACCGTCGTCGCCTACGTCGGCTTCCTCACCGGCCCCGCCTACGTCGGCCTGACCGCCGACACCCTCGGCCTGCGCTGGGCCATGGTCGCCGTCGCCGCCCTGACCGCCGTCATGGCTGCACTCACGCCCCTCGTCCTCCGCACGTCTCGCATCGCGCGGCAATCGACGTCAGTCACCTGAGCGCCTTGCGCTGGCGCCGAAAGTCGGTCAGCACCGCCGGCCGGCCCTTGGCCCAGCACGCCGGCGTCGTATCCGCGAGGGCCGCCGCGCGTCCACAGGGGATCGACAGCCGGGATAGAGGCTCGCGGCGTCCCGCGGCCGCCCTCGGGGCTCGAAGCACGGTCCGGGGCGAGCTCGAGCCGGTGGAGCGTTGCTCACCGGGACGGACAGTTGAGGCCTCGGGGCACGCGGGCCGGCTGGCTCGCGAAGGCTGATGGCGGCCCGGGGTCCATCCTTCGGCACTTGGCCGTCAAGAGCTGCTGCGACGCTCAGCCGTGCCAGGCCTCTCGGTGTAGGCGACCCCTAGCCGGATGACCGCCCACAGCACCCCGGTCACCGCGCTGGTGACGAGCAGGAGAGCCAGGTCGGGTTGGAACAGCCGGATCGTGCGGAGCGGGGCGCCGAACAAGCTCGGCACCAGGCCAAGCATGACCCAGGCCGCGATGCTCGTGCTGAGCAACGGCAACCACAGGCTGAACCGCCCGGCGGCGCTTCTGGACTTGGCGCGGATCGCTTCGCGTTGGCGCCAGGCCCAGAAGGAGCTGAGCAGGTACACGACCGGCAGCAGCAGCAGGCTGATGAAGAGCGCCTTCTGCGACCACCTGGACCCTTCGCCCGTGTAGTCGGTGCCGGTCGCGGCGGCGGTGACGGCGTTGCGGAGCTCGGTCGTCTCCCCGAAACCGATGCCGCTGCCTCCGTTGACCAGCACGACCGCGCCTCTGCCCTGGGCAGGGACCAGCGTGGCGAGGGACTCGGCCCCGGGGACGGTGCCGGCGTGCCACGCCGTGCCCTGACCGGTGTCCACGAACCATCCGAGGCCGTAGAAGGGGGAGGCGTCGCTGGCCGGGCGCATCATGAGGGCCTTGCCCTCGGCGTTGAGCACGTCGTCCTCGCCGTTCATCATCACCAGCAGGTAGCGGGCGAGGTCGTTCGCGCTGGCGACCACCCCACCGGCCGGGGCCATTCCGCGGTCGGTCCGGTTGTCGGCCAGAGCCCGCTTGGTGCCGAACCACGGCGGGTGGCCCGTCGCCATGGCCTCCTGGACCTCACCGTCGGAGACGAAGCTGTCGGCCATGCCCACGGGCTGCAGGATGTGGTGCTCGACGTAGTCCTGGTAGTCCCGGCCGCTCACGACCTCGACCAGCCGCCCGAGCACGAGGTAGTTCGCGTTGGAGTACTCCCACCTGTTCTCGGGTGCGTAGGCCGGCGCCACCTCGGCGAGCCCGTCGACGCGCTGCTCGAGCTCGTCCGGCTCGCCGGTGGCGTCGGTGTGGGAGGTGTTGCCCTGGACCGTCGAGAAGCCGCTGGTGTGGCTGAGCAGCTGTCGGATCGTGACCGCGCCGCCCGGACGTCCGTTGAAGGTGTCGAGGTAGTCCGACACGGGTGTCTCGAGGTCGACCTGCCCGTCCTCGACGAGCTGCATGATCGCCAGCGCCGTGAAGCTCTTGGAGATCGATCCGGTCGGGAACGGGGTGTCCGCGGTTGCACCGTCGCCGTTCCCCGCCCGCACGTCACCGCGGGCGCCTGCAGCGGTGACCGTTCCGTCGGCGACGACCGCGTACGCGATGCCGGGCACCCCGGACGCCGGCATCTCACGGTCGATGACGTCCTCGATCGAGGGGTCTGGACCCGCCGTGACAGCGGTGCTGGCGCTGGCGGGGACCGTCGTCCCGAGGCCCAGCACCAGCGTGGCGAGGACGACCGCGAGCCGATGCGCCGGCCTCATCGTGCCTCGACGCCACGCTCACGGGTTTCGGACCACCTGCGGCCGCGCCCGGCCCGCAAGAGCAGCCATAGGGTGAGCCACAGCTCGGCCACGATCGACGGCACCGCGACGAGGACGAGCAGGACGCCTGCCCAGCGGTCGTAGTCCACGAGCACGATGTGCGCCGCGGTGTCCACGGCGTAGGCGGTGCCCGCGACCACCAGCAGCCAGCCCAGCAGACGCGGCGCGATGCGGGAGCGGACGAGCGTCGCGCCGACGACCACCAGGTGCAGACCGAAGACCGCCAGGCCCACGAGCCACGTGAGGTCGAAGCCCTCGACGGCCGCGGCGACGGCGGCCTCGCGTGTCGCGGTATCCAGACCGGCGAACGTGGGGTCGCTGGCCAGCTGCAGGGCGATGAGCAGTGGCACCAGGGCGGCACCGAGGAACGCCGTGTAGGTCAGACGGGACCAGGCAGCCAGCAGCGAGGCGTCCCGACCTGCCGGGTGAAGCACGATGTACAGCGCCCAGGCGATGACGACGTCCAGGACGAAGACGATGCCGAAGGCCAGCACCGCCGCCCGCACCAGCGGGGCCTCGGCCGCGAACGCGGCCATGGTGGCCGCCGGGTCGTCGGGATCGACGAGGCGGGTGAGGACCGCGAAGTTCGCGAAGATCGCCAGGACGAACAGAGCCACGTAGCTGCCGCCCGCCCACAGCGCGGCGGTTCGGGCCCGCGCGTCGGTCGCAACCGAAGCCGGCCGGGTGGTCGTCGGCGTGGGGGTGAGCGTCCCGGGGCCGGTCATCGCACGTCCTCCTGCACCAGGATCACGGACTTGCCGTACGTCAGGCCGGCGGCCAGGTCGCTCAGCGCCTCACCGGCCTCCTCCAGCCGGTAGCGGCGCCCGACGGCAGGGCGCAGGCGGCCGTCGGTCAGCATCTCGGCCAACCGGTCGGTGCTCGAGTGGTGCTCCCGCGCGACGAACATCGACAGCCGCTGACGGACGAACGGCGACAGCGCGGCAGCGCGCAGCTGGCGGTCGATGCCGCCGCCGAGGCGGTCACCACCCTCACCGCCCACGATGACGAGCGTGCCGCTCGGCGTGAGCGCCCGCCGCAGGGCCCTCAGCGGGTGCCGGCCACCGATGTCGAGGATCAGGTCGTAGCGCCCGCCGCCGTCGAGCGGGTCACTGGCTGTGTAGTCGATGACCTCGTCTGCTCCCAGCGAGCGGACCAGGTCGGCCTTGGCGCCGCTGGCGACCCCGGTCACGTGGGCGCCGGCCGCCCGGGCGATCTGCACGGCGTGGCTGCCGACCCCGCCGGAGGCACCCAGGACGAGCACGCGCTGTCCCGGCTGCACCCGGCCGACATCATGAAGGGCCTGCAGGGCGGTGGCACCGGAGACCGCGACCGTCGCGGCATCGACGAGGTTCACGCCCTCGGGGACGTGGCTCAGCTTCTCCTCCCGCGCCAACGCGTACTGCGCCCAGCTGCCGCTGCCGATCCCGAACACCCGATGCCCCACCGAGAAGCGGGCCACGCCGGCGCCGACGGCGACGACGACACCGGCCACGTCGAGGCCGGGGACCGGCTGGCGAGGGCGACGCAGCCCGAAGCCGAGCCGAAGCGCGTACGGCAGACCGGTGACCAGGTGCCACACGCCGCGATCGACCCCGGTGGCGGTCACGGCGACGAGCACCTGGCCTGGGCCTGGTCGTGGGACCGGGAGCTCGCTGACGGCCAGGACGTCTGGTGGCCCGTAGGCGTCCTGCGTGACGGCTCTCATCGTCAGTGGCACGGCATCGCTAACCGGTTCGGCCGTTCGTGAGGTGGTGCTCATGCGCATCTCCTACGGTATTCGTACTTTGTAAGGCTTGTTGTGCACGACGGTAGCCTTACTATGTACGACAGTCAACGCCCGACCGGGAGGAGCCCGCACGTGCCGACGAACAAGGCCGAACCGCGACGGCGAGGTTCCCTCAGTCGCGAGCGCGTGCTCGACAGGGCGATGACGCTCGCGGACCGCGTCGGCGTGGAGGGGCTGACCATCCGCGCCCTGGCGGAGGAGCTGTCGGTCAAGCCGATGTCGCTCTACCACCACGTGGCGAACAAGGAGGCCATCCTTGACGGCCTCGTCGACCAGGTGTTCCGCGAGTTCACACCCCCGCCGGCTGGGGTGCCGTGGCAGGAGGCCGTGAGGGTGCGCTGCCGCTCGGTGCGTGAGGTGCTCGCCCGGCACCCCTGGGCCACCCCGCTGCTGGAGTCGCGCAGGACCCCCGGCCAGGACGTCCTCGCCCACCACGAGGCCATGCTCGCCTGCCTCCGTGGTGGCGGCCTGTCCGTCGCCCTGACCGCCCATGCGTACGCCGTGATCGACAGCTTCGTCTACGGCTTCGCGATGCAGGAGGCCAACCTGCCCGCCCACGGCGAGGCCGACATCTCACTGGTCGCGCAGCAGATCCTCGACGGCATGGACGCCGAGAGGTACCCGTCAATGGTGGAGCTGACCCGTGACCACGTCCTGCGGCCGGGATACAGCTTCGGCGCCTCGTTCGAGGTCGGCCTCGACCTGCTGCTGGACGGGCTGACCACCCTCGCCGAGGACGAAGGGCGGCACTGCGACGTTGCCTGAGCCCTGGCGGCTGCGGGCGCACCACAGGTCAGGCGTCACCTGTTCGTGCAGCAGCCCCGCCCGTCGTGCTCGGTCTTGACGGTGCGTTCGGTATCGCCGACACGACACCTCAGTCCGTGTCCCTGGCCTGGCGGAGTCATGCGGGGAGGATGCTGGAGACGTCGGCACAGCAGGGGAGGGCTACATGCGCGAGAGTCGGAGCCGGATGACGACTTCGGACACCAGCCGTGCGGTGGCGTCCAGCGCTGTCATCGACGCGTTCGCCACGCTCGAGGTGCTGCCCTGGTCGACGGCCCTGACCGCCGAGCCCGGCAGTCGCGGATCCGACCAGCGACCGGTCTTCCTCGTTACCTCCGGTGACGACAGGTGACCTACGACCCGAGCGACACCTTCGTGCACGTGCGGGGCGCCAGCGAGCACAACCTGCGCGACGTCGACGTCGACATCCCGCGGGACGCGATGGTCGCCTTCACCGGGGTCTCCGGATCCGGCAAGTCGTCGCTGGCCTTCGGCACGCTGTACGCCGAGGCGCAGCGCCGCTACTTCGAGTCGGTCGCGCCGTACGCGCGTCGGCTGCTTCAACAGGTCGGTGCGCCGCACGTGCAGGAGATCACCGGACTCCCGCCGGCCGTGGCCCTGCAGCAGCGGCGTGGTGCGCCCAGCTCCCGGTCGACGGTCGGCACGATCACGACGCTGTCGAACCTGCTACGGATGCTCTACTCACGAGCGGGCGACTACCCGTCGGGTGCCGCGCACCTGGCCGCCGAGGCGTTCTCGCCCAACACCGCCGCTGGTGCCTGCCCACGCTGCCACGGCCTGGGGGTCGCGCACGACGTGGCCGAGGACCTCCTCGTCCCGGATCCGTCGCTGAGCATCCGCGACGGCGCGATCGCAGCCTGGCCCGGCGCCTGGCAGGGGGCCAACCTGCGCAGCATCGTGAGCGGTCTGGACATCGACATCGACAAGCCGTGGCGCACGCTGAGGAAGAGGGACCGGGAGTGGCTGCTCTTCACCGACGAGCAGCCATCGGTGCTGATCAAGCCGCAGCGTGACCGGGTCGACCACAGCTACTACGGCAAGTTCTGGAGCGCCCGCAAGCACGTCCTGCACGTGCTCGCCGACTCCACGAGCGATCGGATGCGCGAACGGGCGCTGCGGTTCGTGCGGAGCGTGTCCTGTCCTGAGTGCCAGGGCAGCGGGCTGCGGCCGGAGGCGCTCGCGGTCACCGTCGCCGGGTGCTCCATCGCCGAGGTCAACGCGATGTCGTTCGCCGACGTGGTCGCTGTCCTGCGGCCCGTCGCCGAGCTGCCCGAGGAGGCCAACGAGGTGGCGGTGCGGATCTGCGCCGACCTGGTCACGCGCGTCGAGGTGCTGCTCGACCTGGGCCTGGGCTACCTCAGCCTCGGGCGCTCCTCCACGACCCTGTCGCCCGGCGAGGCCCAGCGCCTGCGCATCGCGACCCAGCTGCGGTCCGGCCTGTTCGGGGTCGTGTACGTGCTGGACGAGCCCTCGGCCGGCCTGCACCCGGCGGATGCCGAGCCGCTGCTCGACGTGCTGGCCCGCCTCAAGGCGTCGGGCAACTCGCTCTTCGTGGTCGAGCACGACATGGACGTCGTGCGACGTGCGGACTGGGTCGTCGACATCGGGCCGGGCGCGGGGGAGGGCGGTGGTCGGGTGCTGTACAGCGGCCCGGTGGCCGGCCTGGAGGACGTCGAGGAGTCCGCAACGAGCACGTACCTGTTCGGACGCGCCGAGCGCCTTGACCGCACCCCGCGGGCCCCGCACGGTCACCTGCACCTGCGTGGCGTCTCCCGCCACAACCTCACCGACGTCTCGGTCGACATCCCGCTCTGCGTGCTGACGGCGGTCACCGGCGTCTCCGGGTCGGGGAAGTCGACGCTGGTCACGCAGGTGCTGGCCGAGCTCGTGCGCTGTCACCTGGGCCTGGCGCCCGAGGACCCCGACCAGGCCGACCTCGAGATCGATGTGGCGGACGCGTCGGGACTCGAGTCGTTCGACCGTCTCGTCCTGGTCGACCAGCGCCCCATCGGACGTACGCCGCGGTCCAACCTGGCGACCTACACGGGGATGTTCGACGCCGTGCGCAAGCTGTTCGCAGCGACGGACGAGGCGAGGGCCCGCGGTTACGGCGCGGGTCGGTTCTCGTTCAACGTCGCCGAGGGCCGGTGCGAGACCTGCCAGGGCGAGGGGTTCGTGGCGGTCGAGCTGTTGTTCCTGCCGGGGACCTACGCAGCGTGCCCGACCTGTCATGGCTCCCGGTACGACGCCGAGACGCTGGAGGTGACCTACGCGGGCAAGACCGTCGCCGACGTGCTGGCGATGACGGTCGACGACGCGGCGAGGTTCCTCTCGGACGTCCCCGCGGCCTCCCGGAGCCTCCAGACGTTGCGCGAGGTGGGGCTGGGGTACCTGCGGCTGGGCCAACCCGCGACCGAGCTCAGCGGTGGTGAGGCGCAGCGCATCAAGCTGGCGACGGAGCTGCAGCGCGCTCGCCGCGGCCACGCGCTGTACCTGCTCGACGAACCGACGGCGGGTCTTCACCCTGCCGACATCGCCCTGCTGCTGCGACAGCTGCACCTGCTCGTCGACGCGGGCAACACCGTCGTCCTCGTGGAGCACGACCTCGACACGATCGCCACCGCCGACTGGGTCATCGACCTCGGTCCGGGCGGCGGCGGCGCGGGTGGACGGGTGGTCGCCACCGGCACCCCGGCCGACATCGCCTCGGCCGAGGGCAGTGCCACCGCGCCGTACCTCGCGCGCCGGCTCGCCCACCAACCGCGACAAGACGCATGAGCCAGGTGCCGGGCTGCTTCTCGAACCGCGCCACCGTCAGTCGGGCAGGCCCAGCTCGTCGAGACGGCAGGACCGAGGCCTGCCGTGCGGTGATCGGTCTTCGTCGCGCTGCGTGGCAGCGAGATGTTCCGCGTCTACGCCAAGAAGTTCGACGCACTGTCCCAAGACCTGAGGGAGCACCTGCTAGCAGCCGCTCCCAGATCTTGAGGCCGAGCGCTCTGCACCGATAGACGACCGGTTACCGGACGACCATGACGGTCCCGCCCGTCCCCTGCGGACCTCAGTGCCGGACGTCGTAGACCAGCTTGAGGACCCCGTTGCCGTAGGGCTGCGAGTCCACCAGCGCCAGCCGCTGCTGGTCGACGTCGGCGCGGCTGAACACGTGCTTGCCCGCGCCCAGGAGCACGGGGAACACCAGCAGGTTGTACCGGTCGACCAGCCCCGCCTCGGACAGGGTCCGGGCCAGCTCCAGGCTGCCGTGCACGTAGATGCTGCCGCCGTCCTGCTCCTTGAGCGCCGCGACGTCGTCGGTCGTGCGCAGGACCTGCATCGGTCCCCAGCCGTCGACCAGGTCGGCCTCGACGAGGGTGGAGGACACGACGTACTTGGGCAGGTCCTGGTAGGCCGCGTGGTCCTCCGAGCCGGGCCAGATCGGGGCGAACGCCTCGTAGCTGCGTCGACCGAACATCAGGGCCGTGGTGTCCTCCAGCTCCTCGCCCTTGAGCGAGAACGCCTCCGGGAGGAACTCGGTCGCGAACACCCAGCCGCCGTTGCGGTGCCCCTCGACCGTGCCCCCCGGCGAGTCGGCCACGCCGTCGAGCGACATGAAGCCGGTCCACACCAGCGAGCGGGTCATGAGGGCACGTTCCCGTCCTGCCGCGCGGCCACGCCGTCCAGGCGCAGCTGCGTCGAGGAGTCCCGGTGGGTCCCCGTGGTGCCGACGTGGGTGCCGGGGATCGTCGGGCCGTTGCGGATCACGTGGGCCAGCGCCATGCCGTGACCTCGTCCCAGCCCGAAGTCCTCCGCCAGCCAGGAGAGGATCTCACCGGCCTTCGTCCCGCTGCCGTACCCCCGCTCGGTCGCGAGGTCCACGAGCTGCTGCGGGGTGCGGCCGGTCTTCTCCTCGGCCGCGTCCAGGTACGCCTGGAACGACATGTCGCCTCCATTCCCACGGGGCGCTCGCCCCACGTCGATCAGACCTGACGGTCCGCCAGGACTCATCGGTCCCGCCGGGCTCACGGCCGCTGGTCGAAGAACTCGGCCAGGACCCGACGCAGGTGCGCGACGTTGCCCACGAGGACGTGGCCGCCGGTCGCGACGTCCACCAGCCGGGCGTCGGGCAGCCGCCGGACGAAGGCCCGGGCGTCGGCCTGCGACGCCAGCCTCGAGTGGGCGGCGTTGACGACCAGCGTCGGCGCGGTCACCGACGCCAGTGCGTCCCCTCTCGCGATCCACCCGGGGGTGACCGTGCTGTCCAGGACCATCCCGGCGGCTCGGGGCGGCAGGTTGGTCGAGCCGGTCACGGCAGCACCTCGCGCCCCACGACCCGTCCCGCCTCCAGGCGCACGACGCGGTCGGCCACCTCGCTCAGCCGTTCGTCGTGGGTGGCCACCACGACCGCGGTCCCGGGCGGGCGGGACACGATCACGTCGACCACGCGCTCGACGTTGCGGTCGTCCTGGTGACCGGTGGGTTCGTCGAGGACCGCGCACGCGGGGGAGGTCGCCAGGGCACGGGCCAGTGCGGTCCGCTGCTGCTCACCCAGCGATGACTCGGAGGTGAGGCGGTCGGCGATGTGGTCCAGCGCCAGCGCCTCCAGCAGCCCTGCGGCGGGGGTCCTCCCGGCCAGCCAGCACGGCCAGGCCACGTTCTCGGACACCGACAGCTCACCGACGAGCGCCAGGCGCTGCGGCAGCAGCGACACCTGCGTCCAGTCCACCCACTCGTGGGCGGCGCGGCCCAGCACCAGGACCCGACCGCGAGTCGGACGACCGACCCCGGCGACCAGGTGGCACAGGCTGCTCTTGCCGCTGCCGGAGCGGCCCGACAGCACCACCAGCTCGCCGCGGGCGACCTCGAACGAGACGTCCTCCAGCACACGGGGGCGGCCCGGGACGTCCAGCCCGACGCCCTCGGCGCGCACGACGGTCTCCTCGCTCACCGGTCCTCCAGGGGGTCGAGGCGCACGTGGTCACCGTGCACGCTCACCACGGCCCGCCCCCCGTGCAGCAGGTCCAGGGCGGCCTGCGGCAGCTGCAGCCGCCCGGCGGAGTCGATGACGGCGCTGTCCCCGCCGCCTGCGGCCCGGTCGGTCGACAGCACGCCGTGGCGCAGCAGCAGCACCCGGTCCGCGCCGGCCACGAGCCGCGCGTCGTGCGTGGTGACGACCACGCAGCTGCCCTGCTCCGCAGCTGCGGACAGCGCGTCGAGCACCAGCCCGGCGGAGTCGTCGTCGAGCTCCGCGGTCGGCTCGTCCGCCAGCACGACGGGTGGGCGCCCGGCCAGCGCGCACGCCACGGCCAGGCGTTGCTGCTCGCCGCCGGACAGCTGCACCGGCAGCGAGCCCGCCCGGCCCCCCAGCCCCACCTGGTCCAGCGCGTCGGCCGGGTCGAGGGGGGTGCGCCGCAGCCGCCCGGCCAGCCGCAGGTGCTCCTCGGCGCTCAGGTGCGGGAAGAGGCTGTGGGTGGGCCGCTGGGCGATCCAGGCGATCGCGGTGCGCCGCAACGCACGCACGCGCGACGGACGCGCCTCGGTCGTGCTGGTGCCCAGCACGTCCAAGGTGCCGGCGTCCGGCTTGTCGCGCAGCGCCAGCAGGGCCAGCAGGCTGCTCTTGCCGCTGCCGGAAGGGCCGACGACCCCCGTGAACCGACCCGCCGCGAACTGGGCGTCGACCCCGCGCAGCGCGTGGGTCTCGCTCGTCGCGGCGCGGTAGACCCGCACCAGCCCCTGGCAGCGCAAGGGCACGGCGGCGTCGTCAGCGGTCGTCACGCAGCAGCACCTCCTCCTTGGCGTGGCGCAGCCGCAGCCGCGTGGTGCCCGCCGCGACGGCCAGCGGGACCAGACCGGTCGCGACCACCACCGCCACCCCGAACAGGACCGACTCGCCCCGCACCACCAGGGCCGGCAGCAGCGAGGGGTCGGGGTCGAGCAGCCGTCCCGTCACGGGGGTCAGCAGCACCACCGACAGCACGGCGGCCGCGGTCGCCACGGCGACCAGGACCGTCTGCTCCAGCAGCAGGGCGCGGCGCAGGCCCCGGTCGGCCAGCGGGGTCCGGCGGAGCACGACGGCCGCGGTCAGGCTGCGGTCGGCGGACCGGTCGGCCTGGACCGCGAGACCGACCACGCCGATGAGCACCAGGACGACCGCCAGGGCGACCTGGTACTCCCGGACCAGGGCGGTGGCGACGAACCCTGGCCGAGCGGCCTCCTCCGCCAGGCTCCTGACCTGCGTCACCGGGACGTCGGCCGCGGCCAGCACCTCGGTGACCGCCACCGGGTCGGCCGAGGACAGGTACGAGCCCTGCAGCTCCAGCCGGGGGACGACGGGTTCGCGCGCGTCGGTGTCGTAGCGGGGGTCGTTGAGCTGCAGCAGCGGCAGGAACGTCTCGCTGTCGGCGACGACCAGGGTCTGCTCGGTGCCCTGGCCGGGGAAGGCGGGCACGTGTGCGACCGGCAGCACCGCCAGCTGCTGGCGCAGGGTGCTGCGCAGCCGGGACACCTCGCCGACGCGGGTGCCCAGGGTGTCCCCGGCGATGACGACGGGCACGGGCGCCGGGACGCCGAGCGTGTCGTCGGTGGGCGGGACCACCGGCGGTGGCGGGGCCGCGAGGTGCTCGGCGGAGGCTCGTCGGAGGGTGTCGAGCGCGGCCCGGGCGGGGGCCCGCCCGCCGTCGGGCGGCCCCCACGCCAGAGCGTCGTCGGCGGTGCCGGGGTCCACGACCAGCAGCCGGACCGGCCGCTGCGAGTCGACCCGGACCTGGTCGGTCCACACCACGGTCGCCCCGGGCGGGGTGGCGAGGTCGCGGGCCGGGGGCACGTCGACGTTCAGGAACACCTGGTTGCTGTCCGGGTCGCCACGCAGCAGCTCCGGGTCGAGACCCAGGTCGGGGTACGCCACGGCGCCGGGGTCCAACCGGGCCGACCGCTCGCCGTCGAGGCGGGCCGACGTCTCGGCCCCGGCGAGCACGGCGGACTTCGCCTGCACCGACTCCTGGACGCCACGGTCGGCCACCGCGACGAACCCGACCGTCCCCAGCCCGGCCGCGACCAGGACCACCACCAGGTCGTGGCCGACCGACGCCGTCGCGAGCCGTCGCAGGGCAAGGGTGTTCACCGCCCGGTCCACCGGGAACCCGCCGTGCGCCGGCGCCCGCCGCCGTCCCCGGGCCGCACGGCGCCGCAGGGCGGGCTTGAGCAGCGACACCGCCACGGCCCCGCAGCTGGCCGCGACGAGGATGGGCACCACGACGTCGGCCCCGCCGGTCTCCGTCCGCCCGGGCAGCCCGAGCACGGCGGCGACCGCCGCCACGACCAGCACCGTGCGCCAGGGCAGCCGTCGGGACCACGTCGCCGAGCCGGGGTCCCGGGCCGAGCGGGCCGTCACCCGGGCCCAGGTGGCACCGATCGCCCCGACCAGCAGCAGCGCCCCGGCGGCGGCCGTGGCCCCGTCCAGCAGGGCCGCCCGCACCCCCTGGGTCGACACACCCCCGTCCGGGCCCGCGACCCGAACCCCGAGCCAGGCCAGCGCCGTGCCGAGGGCGACGGCCACCGCGGCCAGGGGCAGCAGCTCCATCACGCGTAGGCCGCCGACCCCGACCGGGTGCAGCCCGAGCCCGGTCTCCAGCTCGCGCTCACGACGTCGCCGCGCCTCACCGGCGACGGCCACCAGGAGCGTGGCCAGCCCCGCGAGCCCGATGCCGCTCCACGCCGCGGCCCGGGTCCGTTCCACGGAGGCGACCGCTATGCCGTTCGCGCGGTCGGCGAGCACCGGGATGCCCGAGGCCACCTCGTACTCGGGCAGCCGGCCGCCGGACCCCACCTGCGGCGGCAGGTCCCGCCCCAGACCCTCGACCACGTCGGCGGTGCCGCGCACCTGGCGAAGGGTGGGAGCGGCCTCGGCGAAGGGCGCCTCGACCGACCACAGCACCACCTCGTCCAGCTGGATGGCGGCCGAGGCCAGGGCGGACGGGTCGGTGACCAGGACGGGCGGGCGCCGTCCGCGCAGGTCGGTCGACAGAGGCAGGACGCCACCGCGACGGGCCCAGAAGGTGGAGCCCTCGCGGTCGACGGGGCGGTTGCCGAGCGCGACCTGGTAGACGCCCGTCACGGGGAACCGGGCTCGCCTGGTGCCGTCGGCGGGGATCGTCAGCGTCACGGTCACCTGGTCCCCGGCCGCCACCCCGAGGGTGGTCGCGGTCGTCTCGTCCACCCAGACCCCGCGCCGTGCGTCTCCGACCTCACCCACCGGGACCAGCTCGTCGGCGGGGGCGTCCACGGCGACCAACCGCGCCTCGAGGGGCTCCTGACCCTCGGCGGACACCTCGGAGCGCCACCGGTTGGAGTCCCCGGACACCTCGGCCCCGAACGAGGCGCCGAAGAGCTCGGGCTCGCCGAGCCCCGGTGCGGTCTCCAGCAGCTCTCGTACGGCCGAGCCCGGCAGGGGAGGGGCGCCGCCGGTGATGCGCACGACCGGGGCCTGGGCTGCCGGCGCCGCTTCCGGCACGGTCTCGAGCACCCGCGTCACGGCGGCGTTCTGCGCGGCCTCGGTGACCAGGGGGGCGGCCGCCGCGCTGGCGACCAGCAGCAGCAGCGCCGCGGCGACCAGCGCCGACCAGAGCCGGTCCGAGCGCCAGCGCCGGGGCGCGCGCAGCAGCAGCGGCGACACCCTGGTCGTGGGTCCGGGACCCCCCATGCGGTGACCGTACGCCTGGGGAGCGACGGCCGGCGGGGACGAGGAACATCGGCCCGGGCGACCCACCCACTCGTCTTGACTCGTTCAAGTCTTTCCGCGAGGGTGGCCGGGTGCCGACCGCCGACGAGCTGACCTGCGCGCTGCGTGGGTCGTCGCTGCGTGTCACCGGACCCCGGCTGGCCGTCCTGGGGGCAGTTCACGACCACCCGCACGCCGACACCGACACCGTCCTGCGTGCGGCCCGCGCTGCCATGGGGACCGTGTCGCACCAGGCGGTCTACGACGTGCTGCGCGTCCTGACCGACGCCGGACTGGTCCGTCGGATCGAGCCCGCGGGCTCGGTCGCCCGGTACGAGGCCCGCACGGGCGACAACCACCACCACGCGGTCTGCCGCGACTGCGGCGCCATCGTCGACGTCGACTGCGCAGTGGGCCACGCGCCCTGCCTGACCGCCTCCGACGGCGGCGGCTTCGTCATCGACGAGGCCGAGGTCGTCTACTGGGGTCGCTGCCCCGCCTGCACCGCCGCCTGAACCGCTCGTCCGTACCCACCCCTCAGAGAGGACCGACGTGACCACGCCTCCTTCCGAAAACCCTGTCGACAGCCCGAAGCCGTACGACAGCTCCGCCGACGCCCAGGCCGCTCCGACCACCGACAGCACGACCGAGAGCGAGAACCCGGCGATCAAGTCGCCGACGGTGCAGGTCACCAACCGGCCGCGGTCCAACCAGGACTGGTGGCCCAACCAGGTCGACCTGTCGGTCCTCAACAAGCCCTCGCGCGACTCCGACCCGCTCGGTGACCTCGACTACAAGGCCGCGCTGGCCACGCTGGACGTCGACGCCCTGAAGGGCGACCTGCGCGAGGTCATGCGCACCTCGCAGGAGTGGTGGCCGGCCGACTGGGGCCACTACGGCCCGCTGTTCATCCGGATGAGCTGGCACGCGGCCGGCACCTACCGCAGCGCCGACGGCCGCGGCGGCGGCGGCGAGGGCGCCCAGCGCTTCGCCCCGCTCAACAGCTGGCCCGACAACGCCAACCTGGACAAGGCGCGCCGCCTGCTCCTGCCGATCAAGCAGAAGTACGGCCGCCAGATCTCCTGGGCGGACCTGCTGGTGCTGGCCGGCAACGTCGCCCACGACGACATGGGCCTGCCGACCTTCGGGTTCGGGTTCGGCCGTGAGGACACCTGGCAGCCGCAGGAGATCTTCTGGGGCTCCGAGGACACCTGGCTCGGTGACGAGCGCTACGCCGACGACTCCCCGCTCGACCTGGAGGAGACCCCGCTGGCCGCGGTGACGATGGGTCTGATCTACGTCAACCCGGAGGGTCCTCAGGGCAAGCCCGACCCGCTCGCCTCCGCCCACGACATCAAGATCACGTTCGCCCGGATGGGCATGAACTCCGAGGAGACCGTCGCCCTGATCGCCGGCGGTCACACCTTCGGCAAGACCCACGGCGCCGGCAACCCCGAGCTCGTCGGTCCGGAGCCCGAGGGCTGCCCCGTGCACGGCAACGGCCTGGGCTGGATCAGCCAGCACGGGACCGGCAAGGGTGCCGACACCATCACCAGCGGCCTCGAGGGCGCGTGGACCCCCACGCCGACCCAGTGGGACAACACCTACTTCGAGATGCTGTTCTCCTACGAGTGGGAGCTGACCGAGAGCCCCGCCGGCGCCAAGCAGTGGAAGCCGAAGAACCCCGAGGCGCAGGCCCTGGTCCCCGACGCCCACATCGAGGGCAAGATGAACGCCCCGATGATGGCGACGACCGACCTGGCCCTGATGGCGGACCCCGAGCTGCGCGAGATCTCCGAGCGGTTCTACAACGACCCGGAGCTGTTCGCGGACTCCTACGCCCGCGCCTGGTTCAAGCTGCTGCACCGTGACATGGGCCCGAAGAGCCGCTACCTGGGCCCGGACGTCCCCGCCGAGGAGCTGCTCTGGCAGGACCCGTTGCCCGCGGTCGACCACGAGCTCATCTCCGACGCCGACGTCGCCGAGCTCAAGCGCCAGGTCCTGGCCTCCGGCCTGACGGTCTCGCAGCTGGTCCACACCGCCTGGTCCTCAGCGGCGTCCTACCGCGGCACCGACAAGCGAGGCGGGGCCAACGGCGCCCGGCTGCGGCTGGAGCCGCAGCGGTCCTGGGAGGTCAACGCCGGCACCCAGGAGGTCATCGCAAAGCTGGACGAGGTCCGGCAGGCCTTCGGCACACCGGTCTCTCTGGCCGACACCATCGTGCTCGCCGGCGGTGCCGCGGTCGAGAAGGCGGCCGCCGACGCGGGCGTGCAGATCACCGTGCCGTTCACACCGGGACGCACCGACGCCTCGCAGGAGCAGACCGACGTCGACGGCATGAAGTGGCTGAAGCCTCGCGCCGACGGGTTCCGCAGCTGGGTCACCCCTGGCGCCAAGCTCGAGCCGGAGACCCTGCTGGTCGACCGGGCCTACATGCTCGAGCTCACCGCCAAGGAGATGACGGTCCTCGTCGGCGGCCTGCGCGTCCTGGGCGCCAACACCGGCGGCAGCACGCACGGCGTGTTCACCGACCAGGTCGGTGTCCTGTCGCAGGACTTCTTCCGCACCCTGCTCGACCTGGGCACCACCTGGCGGACCTCGGTCGACACCGAGGGCGTCTACGAGGGGCTGGACGCCGACGGCAACGTCGTGCACACCGCCACCGCGGCCGACCTGGTGTTCAACTCCAACGCGATCCTGCGCGGCATCGTCGAGGTCTACTCCTCCGACGACGCCAAGGAGACCTTCGTCCGGGACTTCGCCGCCGCCTGGGACAAGGTCATGATGCTCGACCGCTTCGACGTGAAGTAGTCCCACCGCACGTAGCCCCACCGCAAGCAGCGCCACGGCACCCGCGCCCCGGTCCACCGCACGTCGGTGGACCGGGGCGTCGGCGTGCCGAGGGCGCCTCGTGGTCGCGGCGCGGCGGGCCGTCCCGGGCACGCCCACGTAGCCTGCGGACGTGGGGTCGATCGAGGTCGTGACCGTGGTGCGTTGCTCTCCGGGACGGCTCTTCGACCTGCAGCTGGACACCGAGCTCCACACCCGCTCGATGGGCCCGAGCCGCGAGACCGCGACGACGAGCACCGGTCAGCACGTCCTGGCGCTGGGGGACGAGGTCACCTTCCGGGCCCGGCACCTGGGCCTGGTGTGGCGCATGACGAGCCGGGTGACCGCGTTCGACCGGCCCCACCGCTTCGTCGACGAGCAGGTCCGCGGGCCGTTCGCCCGGATGCGCCACGAGCACGTGTTCGAGGCGCTCGACGCGAGCACGACCCGGATGACCGACCGGATGGTCGTGGTGGCGCCGCTGGGGGCGGTGGGGCGCGTGGTGGAGCGGACGGTCCTGGACCGGTACCTGCAGCGGCTGCTGCGAGGACGGGCCGAGCACGTCCGTCGTGTCGCCGAGGGCGCCTGACGTCGTGGGGCCGGCTCAGCCGCCCATCTGTCCGGCAGGGATGCGACGGCCCTCTGTCGTCTCCACGTAGACGGTCAGGTCCGGCAGCCAGGCGCCGTCCTCCAGGAGCGCGACGAGCTCGTCCGTCGAGGGCACGACCCCGTCGGTGCGGACCTGGACGACGGCGGTGGTGGAGGTGAGCTGGACGCCGGTCACCTCGACCTCGGGGGTCCCGGCCACCCACTGCTCCGCGGCGGCACGGGCGCGGGCGGTCCACACCTCGACCAGCACCGTGCCGGCGGTGTTGGCGGCCAGCACGGTCGCGACGACCAGGAGCAGGCCACCGATCGTGGCGTACGCCCGTCGTCGTGACGGACGGTCCGAACGGGCCTCCCGGTCCAGCTCCAGCGCCGTGTAGACCAGGGTGCCGGCCAGGACCAGGGCCAGCAGGTTCGACACGAACAGCAGCAGGGCCCCCACTGCCAGGTCGAGCCTGCCCTGCCCCGCGCACACCCCGACGACGGCCAGCGGCGGTACCAGCGAGATGGCGATGGCGACCCCGGGCAGCACGGCGGCGACGTCCTTGCGGGCGAGCCCGACGGCCCCGGCGAACCCCGTCGCGACGGCCGCCACCAGGTCGAGCAGGCCCGGCGAGACCCGTCCGGTGATCTGGGTGTTGCCGTCCAGGTCGTACGTCGCAGGCAGGGCCAGGGCGAACAGCACGCCCACCAGCACGACCAGGGTCCCGCCCAGGACCGTGTTCACCAGCGAGCCCGCCGTGACCCGGCTGCGGCGCTGCGCGACACCCAGCGCGACACCCATGATCGGTGTGGAGAGCGGTGCGATGATCATCGCCCCGATGACGGTGGCGGTGGAGTCCGCGAGCACGCCGGCCGCCGCGATCACCGCCGACAGCGTGAGCATCGTCCAGAACGCCGACCGTTTGGACACGTGGTCGCCGGAGGACAGGTCCAGGTCGGTCGACAGGTCGTCGAGGCTGCGTCGCTGCTGCGGCGGGAGCACCAGGTCGGTGGTGCGCGCCCGCCAGGAAGGGGCCGTCGTGGTCACGGCCGAGTGTGCGGACGGGGTGGACGGCCCGGCCTCCCCCCTGGCGGGTGAAACCGCGAGGACGGCCGACGTCGCTGCGGCTGCGCCGGGAGCGGGAGCACCTGCTGGCCGGCCCAGGCGACCTGGACCGGGAGACGCGGGTGCGTGAGGCCGTGGCGGGATTCGACGACTCCGTCCGGGAGGCGTTGCGGCGACCGGTGACCGCTCCGCCGCTGACGGTCGCGCTGATGGACGTCGACGAGGTGGTCGTCCGCTGGCGGGAGCAGCGCGCCGCCGAGCCGGAGGGGGGGCCGGGCGACCAGGGCCGTCGGTCAGGCGTTGACGACGCGGACCAGGTCGGCGTAGGCGACCAGGTTGTCCACGTAGTGCCCGGCCTCGTCGTCGAAGGAGCCCCCGCAGGTGATGAGCCGCAACCCGGCATGGTCGATGTCGCCGTACACGTCGTCGGTGGGGAAGTCGTCCTTGGCGAACTGCTCCACCCGGGTGACCGCGAAGACGGCGACGCTGCCGTCGGCGCGGGTGACGGACACCTCGTCGCCGGCGTCCAGGTCACGGACCCGGTAGAACACGCCGGGCGCCCCGTCCCAGTCGACGTGACCGACGAGGACAGCAGGGCCGGTCTCCCCGGGGGTGGGCGCCCCGGTGTACCAGCCGGCGGGGAAGCCGTCCTCCGGGACCTCGACCGTGCCGTCGGCGGCGAGCCCGAGGTCGACCAGGCCGGAGTCGATCCCGATCGAGCCGACCTGGACCCGCACCGGTGCCGACCGGGCCAGACCGGTCCCCAGCACCGGGGCGAACGAGGGTGGTGGCGTCGGGGCGGACACCGCGGCCCCGAGAACCGGGGCGGCCGCCGCCGCCGGGGCCGGGCCGTCCTGCCTCGTGAGCAGCGACGGTGACAGCGCGACCGTTCCGCCGACGACGGCGACGGCCGCGACGGCGACCAGCACCGTGCGCCGGAGCCCCACCCAGCGGGGCGCGGCACGGTGCCGGCCCGTGCCGCCCCGCGTCACGATCAGGCCCGTCGGGTCGTGCGGACCAGGACGGCGGCCCCCGCGACGAGCAGCAGGAGCAGGCCGCTCAGGGGCAGGGCGCCGGCGAGCGTGCTGCTCCCCGCCGCGGCGGTGCTGCCGTCACCGGCGCCGACGGCGCCGCTGGGCCCGGCGCGCACCTGCGAGGAGCTGCCGGAGCCGTCACCGGCCCCGCTGCCGGAACCGGACCCGCTGCCCGAGCCGGACCCGGACCCGGATCCGGACCCGCTGCCCGAGCCGCCGGAGCCGGACCCGCTGCCGGAACCCGGGCCGCCGTCACCGGCCGAACCCGAGCGGGAGTCCGAACCGTCAGCGGTCGCGGTGGGCGTCGCGGTGGCGGTCGTGCCGGAGGGTGACGGTGTCGCCGTGGGGGTGTCGTCGGTCGGCGTGTCGCTGGGGGTCCCCGTCGGCTCGTCGGTCGGCTCGTCGGTCGGCACGTCCGCGGGCTCGCAGCCGGGCCTGGTGATGGTGACCTGGTCCAGGGTGACGGCCGCGGTGTTGGCCATCAGCCGCCCCTCGATGGTGGCGTTGGTCTGGGCCACCACGGTCGTCCCGGCCATGAACGTCCCCACCACGTCGGAGTCGGTGCCGAGCGTGGCCTGGCTGCCGATCTGCCAGAACACGTTGCAGGCCTGGGCGCCCCCGGTGAGGGTGACCGAGGCGCTGCTGGCGAACACCAGGTCGGACGTGGCCTGGAAGATCCAGACGGAGCTCTCGTCACCGGCCAGGGTCAGGTTGCCGATCAGGTTGGCCGTCTCGGCGCTGCCCATCCGGTAGACGCCGGCGGCCAGGGTCTTGCCGCCGAGCTGGTTGTCCCCGGCGGGGTACGTGGTGTCAGGCGTGCGTCCGGCGGCGTCGTTGTAGGCGGTGGTTCCGTTCGGGGGCACGCCCCGCGGGTGTCATGCGTACCCATCGGTCCGACACCCGTCCGACCTGAGCCGCCGGGCGTGTCGCGCCCGGGCCCGCGGTCGCGTCCCAGGTCAGACCATCGAGGGGACTTGCCGCCCCACCCGGCCGGGAGCGGGCCGGTACGTCGCCCACCTGACCTGCAGGTCGTACCCGTACGACAGCACCTCCAGCTTGGCCAGGTTGCCCGCCGCGGTGCGGACCGCCACGACGCTGCCGGGCCGCAGCCGGTTGGTCCCGGTGCGGTTGCCGTCGACGGGGGCGGCGGAGTAGTCCGCGGCGGCCAGCGTGGCCGTCGTCACCGACTCGAAGGGCCGGACCCCCAGCGGGCACAGCAGGGCACCGTTCTGCGGTCGTAGCCGACGCGCGGTCGCGTCCACCTGCTCCCACCAGAGGTCACGGTCGGCCCCGGTACCGGCCGTGCCCGTCTCCAGGTCGAACGTGGCGGTGCCTCGCAGCGTCGCCGTGCCCGCGGAGACCAGCACCGGCGCCGGCGGCAACGGGTTGGGGTGGTGCAGGCCCATCGGCTCGTCGCCGGTGTGCACGTAGACCGCCCCGGCCGGGTCGTCGGTCATGGTGACGCGGACGACGTCCTCGTGGCGGAGCATGTCGAGCAGGGCGACCAGGCCGTGGGCCCGGACGTGGGTCACCGCCCAGCCCAGGTCGGGACCGACCAGCGGCGCCGGTGGTTCCAGCTCGTCCGGGACGACGTGGACGCGCAGCCGCTGCGAGCCGTCCGCCCCCCACAGCTGCAGGCCGTCGGGCCGCCCCGTCCGGGCGTCGATGCTCCAGCAGTGACGGTCGACCTGGTACGTCCTCGTGGTCATCGTGGCGCTCCGTCCCCGCTGGCGGGTCGCCCTCGACCCGCGGTCGCCCCCGAGCCAACCCGCCGACCCGACCCGGCACCAGGGTCCTAGGTCCCGGGTCCAGGACCCCAGGCCCGGAGGCACGGACGAGGGGCGCCACCCGCAGGTGACGCCCCTCGTAGGAGCCGTTCTCAGCGGTGCCTCAGACGGTCACGGGACGGTGATCGTCTTCTGGTTGAACCCGCGGGTGCTGCGCAGCGGGTCGTACCGCTTCTCGACGTTGCCGGCGATGTCCACCGAGAACCAGCGGACCGTGGTCCGCCCCGGCCCCAGGTCGAGGGCCTCGGCGTCGCCGCGGACCTCGGCCGGCTGGACCCGCGGGGAGTCGTACGTCGGCCGCGAGCCGTCGGTCGTGTAGTGGATCGTGGCCGGCTCGGTGGAGGAGAACATCCAGCCGTCCTCGGTCTCGACCAGCGTCGAGCGCGGCGGCACCCGGTCGGTGCCGTAGGCCTGCGCGACCTCCAGCATGCCGATGATGCCGGCGGCGAACTCCTGGGACTCCTCGTAGCCCTCGGCGAACGGGGGCTGGAAGCCGACGGACTCCCACCGTCCCTGCTCCTCGTTCCACAACGGGGAACCCACCTCGAAGTTCCAGGCGAAGATGCTGCGGTTGTACCAGTGCTCGTCGGCGGAGTTGCCCGCCGCCGAGTACAGGACGTCGGCGACCGGACCGGTGCGGCCCGGCCAGATGGCCGTGCCGCGCTCGTCCTGGATCCTCGACAGGATCGTCGAGGACGAGGCCCAGAAGTAGTCCTCCTCGGCCTGGCTGGGCCGGGGGAGGGTCTGACGGCCCTCACGCACGTACGCACCGGGGGCCCACATGAAGTAGCCGCCGTGGGAGTGGATGTTCATGGCGAACTTGATGTTGGGGTTCTGCTCGGTGAGCCACACCTCGTTCTTCGCCTCGGGCTCGGACAGCTCCGAGGGGCCCGAGAACGTGCCGCTGGTGCACGAGCCGGACGCGCCGTCGTAGCCGTCCAGCCGGGACCCGACGGTGAAGTTGCGGTTCAGGTCCACCCCCCAGGAGTTGCGGGCGCCGGAGTCGTTGGGCTCACCGGGGCCGCAGTAGTTCGTCATCGACTTGCGCTGGGAGTTGAAGTCGTGGATCGAGTAGTTCGCGCCGTCCGGGTTGATGGTCGGGACGATGAAGATGTCCAGGTCGCGCAGCAGCGACCGGGTCTGCGGGTCGGACTTGTAGTTGCGCAGCAGCCGCTCGGCCGCCTCCAGCGACACCAGCGGGGTGACCCACTCGCGCGCGTGCTCCTGGCTGTAGGCCATGACACCGGTCTTGCTGCCGTCACGGGTCTCGCCGATCCGGATGGCCTTGACCGTGGCCGGCTCGCGGGAGACCGAGTCGGGCGCCTCCAGGAAGTCGTCCATGGCCACGGCGTCCGAGACCTGCACGACGCCGGTACCGGCGTTGCCGCGGTAGGTGCTGGCGGTGACGAGGGCCGCGGCCGCCGGGCTGGCGGTGACGGCGGCGGAGACCTCGGCGGCGGTGCTGGTGAGGGCGCCGGTGCCGTCGGTGGCCAGGGACACGGTGATCGTGTCCCCCGCGACCTGCACCGACAGCGCCGAGCCGGCCGCGCCGGGGTTCACGTGCTGGACGACCAGGTCGTTGCCGCCCTCGTGGCCCCAGGCCAGCGAGGTGTAGACCACGGCGTTGTTGGTCAGCGTGCCCAGGGTGGCCATCGCGTTACGGCGGTAGCCGTTGGTCTGGTTCGGCAGCTCGACGATCTCGGCCAGGTCGGGGAACTCGGCGGCCAGCGCCTCGGCCTGGGCCGTGATCTCGGTGGCGTCCATGTAGCGGTCGACGAAGCCCGTGGCGTAGTTCTTGCGGTACGGCCGGAGCTCCTCGCCTAGCCACTCCTCGACCTGGCTGGTCTCGACGTCGCCGGCGGAGCTGGTGAACGTCACCGACTCGGGGACCGAGGCGACCGGGACGGGGCTGTTGACGCGGTGGTACTGGTACTCCCCGGCGTCGACGAAACGGCTCAGCGTGATGGTGGTTCCGCCGTAGGTCGCGGTGACCACCGTGTCGGCGGACGCGCCGGCGGACGAGCGGACCTCCAGGTTGAGGAACAGCTCGCCCTTGTTGTCGAGCCACTCGGTCCGCAGCACGGACAGCTCGTCGGTGTCGACGGCCTCGGCGGCGGCGACCTCGGCGGCCATCTGCTCTCGCTCGGCGTTGAGCGAGGCGATGTCCTGCGTGGACACCACCGTGGCGAGCACCTCGTAGCCCATGGCCTGCAGCTGCCGCTGCTGGCTCTTCGTGGCCACGACCTGGACGCCGACGGTCCCGTCGGAGGACTGCTCGGGCTCCTCGACCACCTCGTAGCCGGCGGTCACCAGGCGGGACACGGCCAGCTCGGTGGCGGCCTCGACCACGACGACCTCGGGCTCCAGGTCCTCCTGGTCCAGGGCGATCGGGTAGACGTCGGTCGCGGCGTTGCGCACCGCGAGGTCCTGGGCTCCGCCGGGGGAGGCGAGCAGGGTGAACGAGAGCGCTGCGGTGAGCGCGGTCGCGGTGGTGGTCCGGGCGATCGTCCTGGCGGACGGTCTCGAGGGTCGGGTTCGCACGGGCATGGCCTCCTCTGTGAGGCGGAACGGCGGACGCGGGCGGGGGGGTCGCCTACGTTCCGCTCATCCAAGGGACCATCCGAGTGACGTGTCAACGGATCGGCCGGTTTTCCTGAACAACTGGTCGGGTTGCGCGGCGTGTCGCGCCGATCACGTTGGGCGGCGGGTCGGCCGCCGACCTGTGCCGAGGGTCTTCTGCCCATAGGCTCGCGCCGTGATCGAGCCGGCGCAGCACGGGGAACGGTTCAGCCGCGCCCTGGCGGCGGCCGAGGACGCGGTGCCCGGGCACGCGGTCGAGGCGGTGACCGAGGAGCTGCGCGAGGACCTCGGTGCGACCGACGTGTCGTTCCTGATGGTGGACCTGTCCGGGCACGGTCTGGTGCGGCTGGCCCGCGAGCCCGGGGTCCCTGAGGGGGACCAGCCCTCGGTGCTGGTGCCGGGGGAGGACAGCGCGGTGGAGGACGCCCTCCGTTCCCAGACCACGCAGGTCCTCCCCCCTGCGTCACCCCGCCCGCCGGGCCTGCCTCCCGGGTGGCTGGTGCTGGCCCCGGTCACCGAGCGCGGTGACGCGCTGGGTCTGCTGGCGGTGTCGACGGCGACCGAGCCGGACCGGTCCCACCTCACCGCGGTCAGGCGGACCGCTCACGTGCTGGCCTACGTCGTCATCGCCAACCGGCGCCACACCGACCGGTTCGAGTGGACCCAGCGGAGCGAGGCGTTCAGCCTGCCCGCCGAGATCCAGCGCCGGCTTCTGCCGGCCGCGCTCACCTGCGAGGCCGGGTCGTTCACGCTGTCGGCCTGGCTCGAGCCGACCGCCGAGGTGGGCGGGGACTCCTTCGACTACAGCGTCGAGCGGGACGTGCTGCACCTGTCGGTCACCGACGCCATGGGGCACGGGGTGGCGAGCGCCCTGACGGCCACGCTGTGCGTCGGCAGCCTTCGCAACACGCGCCGGGCGGGGGCCACGCTGCTGGACCAGGTCCACGAGGCCAACGCCGCCCTGGTCCGGCAGACGGTGACGACGGCTGACGAGGGCTTCGTGACCGGTCTGTTCGGCCGGGTGGACCTGCGAACCGGGGTGCTGTCGGTCGTGAACGCCGGGCACGCCCTGCCGTACCTGCGCCGGGACGGCCGGATGGAACGGATCGAACTACCGGTCGACCTGCCGCTGGGCATGTTCCCGGACGGCCGCTACCGCACGACCGACGTCGAGCTGGAGCCGGGCGACCGCCTGGTGATGGTCACCGACGGCATGCTGGAGCGCAAGGCCGCGGCGCTCGACCTGGCCGCGGCGGTCGACCAGACCGCCCACCTGCACCCGCGCGAGGCGACGCGCCGGCTGGCCGAGGGCGTCCTCCAGGTGGTCGCGGACGGGCTCGAGGACGACGCGACCCTGCTGGTCGTGGACTGGCACGGTCGGCGGTCCCCCGCGAGCAACGGCCTGCACGTGCGGGACAGCCACTCCGGCGCCGACGCGCGCTGACCGCGTCGCGCGGCATACCTGGGTGCGCTGCGGGTACCCGAGAGGAAGACCACCCCCTGCTCGAGGAGTCCCGCCATGCTCGCTGACCGCACCCCCGACGTCGTCGACGTCCTGTCCGCCGACCACGCCGAGATGCTCGGCACGGCGCGGAGCATCCTGGCGGCCGGCAGCGACGACGACAAGCGCGAGCTCGCCGACCTGCTGATCGCCGAGCTGGTGCGGCACTCCGTCGCCGAGGAGCTGTGGGTCTACCCGGCGATGCGCACGCACCTGCCGGACGGCGACCGGGCCGTCGACGCCGACGTCGCGGAGCACAAGGAGCTCGAGGTCCTGCTCAAGCGGCTCGAGGGCGTCGGCCCCGAGGACGGGCAGTTCGACGTGCTGGTCGCCCGGCTGGAGGGCGTCCTCGCCGACCACGTCCGCGACGAGGAGACCGACCAGTTCCCGCAGCTGCGGGCCGCGGTCCCGCAGGAAGAGCTGGTGCTGATGGCCGAGCGGGTCGAGGCCGTCAAGAAGGTCGCCCCCACCCGCGCCCACCCGGGCGCCCCCAACTCGGCGCTGTTCCACGCGCTCGCCGGTCCGGGCGTCGGCCTGGTCGACCGGCTCCGGGACCGGCTGGCAGGGCGCCCGCACGCCTGACCCCTCTCGACACAACGGCACGCTGCGTCGGATAGACCGACGCGGTGTGCCGTTGCGTCGCAACGATTCGCCCGTCCGGGTGGACGCCCGTCACGCGGATGGTGGATCCGACACCGGACGGTGACGTCAGCGACACACGGCCGGAACCGGTCGCAGACAGGGTGAGCGCACCATCCCCCCTGCCCCGGAGGTTCCTGTGAAGGCCCCTGCCCGCTCCACCGTGGTCCGCGCCGTGTCCCGGCTCGCACCCGTCGCCGTCGTCGGCCTGCTGTCCGCCGCCATGACGGCGTACCTCATCACCCCGCCCGTCCCCGCCGACACCGCGACCGCGACCACCGAGGTCGTCGCGCTCGACGGCATCGAGTCCGCGGCCTACAACACGGCCGTGCGCACGGCCTCGACCGGCGCCAAGCCGAGGGTGACGGTGATCGGCACCGGGGGGACGCTGGCCGGCACCGCACCGGCCCGCGACAGCTTCACCAACTACAGCTCCGGCCGGATCCCGATCGCCGAGCTGGTGGGCGACCTCCAGCCGGAGATCGGCGCCTGGGCGGAGGTCAACACCGTCCAGTTCGGCAACGCCGGGTCCGGCGGGTACACCATCGCCCAGTTCCACGCCCTGACCCTCGCGGTCGAGACGGCGATGCGGAACTCCGACGCGGTCGTCGTCACCAGCGGCACCGACACCATGGAGGAGTTCGCCTACTGGCTCGACCTCACGGTGCAGAGCCGCAAGCCCGTCGTCATGACCGGCGCCATGCGCCCGACCAAGGTCGCCTCGACCGGCGAGCTGATCTTCGGTGCCGACGGCCCGGCGAACCTCTACAACGCCATCAGGCTCGCCGCGAGCCAGACGACGTACTGCTTCGGCACCGTCCTGATGCTCAACGACGAGTTCCACGCCGCCCGTGACGTCACCAAGACGAACACCACCCGGATGGACACGTTCCAGACCCGCGAGCTGGGCGTCCTCGGCTGGATCGACGGCAACAACATCAAGGTCGGCCGGGCGCCTGCCCGGGTGCAGAAGTGCGACGACGTGCGCAACTGGCCCACGCCGTTCGACCTGAGCCGGGTGCCGGCCTCGGCGCTGCCCCGCACCGAGATCGTCTACAACTACCAGCAGGCCGGTGGCGAGGACATCACGGCGTTCGCCAACGCCGGCGTCAAGGGCATCGTCACCGCGGGGACCGGCGCCGGCGGCATCGCCTCCGCCAAGGGCCAGGCCCGCAACGCGGCCGTCGCGCAGGGCGTGATGTTCGTCAGCACGTCGCGTGTGGGCTCCGGCTCGGTGTCCGGCGGAAGCGGCGCCATCATCCCGGGCGACGACCTGCTGCCGCAGAAGGCGCGGCTGCTGCTCATGCTCAGCCTGGCGTTCGCCCCCGGCGACGTCACGCAGGTCCGCGAGTGGGTGACGACCATCGGCAACCCCGAGTTCCAGGTCACCACCCCCACGGGGCGCTCCCGCAGCTGAGCCCGGTCGTTCCGACGCAACGGCACCTCGCGTCGGAACCCGGACGACACAACGGCACCCTGCGTCGGTCTAACCGACGCAGGGTGCCGTTGCGTCG
>JBBSQH010000053.1:0-31087 GCA_038258055.1 Actinomycetales bacterium | reverse complement strand
GGACGACGCCAGTCCCCCTGACCGTAGTCGACGAAGGGCTGTGCGTGTCGTCGGAGCACGAATCTCGTACCTTGCAAGACATCCTCTCCCACCCCGCGCTCACGCGGATGCGTGAGCGCATCGGGAGCGGTGCCCCGGTCTCGGCGGTCGACCTCCGTCAGGTGGTGACCGAGGCGGACGTCCCCTCCGGCCGGATGAAGGCTGTCATGGCCGACCTCGTGGGCGCTGGCCTGGACATGGGCTCCATCGGACTGCCCCAGACCACGGCGCGACGCACCGTGGCGGCCGCTCGGACGCGCACGCCGGCGGCCACGGCCACGATCGACGACGGGAGCGTGATGACGATGACGACGACGACGAGCAAGACGACGACCAGGTCGGCGGCCAAGAAGGCGACGACCGCCTCGGCGGCTGCACCGGAGGCCACCGAGGCCACCGAGGCCGCGGCGGAGCCGACGAAGCCGACCAAGAAGGCTGCGGCCAAGAAGACGTCCGTCAAGGCCGCCACGAAGCCCGCAGGCAAGCCCGCGGCCAAGAAGACGGCGAAGAAGACCACCGCCAAGGCCGGTACCACCGCACCCGAGGTGGACACGGACTCCGACGACGTCGAGCCCGACCCCACCGAGGTGGTCGACGTCGTCGTGGACCCCGTGGCCGAGGTCGCGGCGGTCGCCGTCGTCCCGACGCCGGCCGCGGTCGACGACGACGACGAGGACGACGAGGACGCCAAGCCCGCGGCCCCGGTGACCCGGGGCAAGGGTGCGTCGGAGTCGTTCGTCCTGACCAACAAGGACGACGACGACCCCGCGCCCACCGTGGTCCAGGCCGGTGCCACGGCCGACCCGGTCAAGGACTACCTCAAGCAGATCGGCAAGGTCGCCCTGCTGAACGCCGAGCAGGAGGTCGAGCTGGCCAAGCGCATCGAGGCCGGCCTGTTCGCCGAGGAGCGGATGAGCACCGAGGGCGACTCGATCGACCCCAAGGCCAAGCGCGAGCTGTGGTGGATCTCCGAGGACGGCCGTCGCGCCAAGAACCACCTCCTCGAGGCCAACCTCCGCCTGGTCGTCAGCCTCGCCAAGCGGTACACCGGCCGCGGCATGCTGTTCCTGGACCTGATCCAGGAGGGCAACCTGGGTCTGATCCGTGCGGTCGAGAAGTTCGACTACACCAAGGGCTACAAGTTCTCGACCTACGCGACATGGTGGATCCGTCAGGCCATCACCCGCGCCATGGCCGACCAGGCGCGCACCATCCGCATCCCGGTCCACATGGTCGAGGTCATCAACAAGCTGGCCCGCGTGCAGCGGCAGATGCTCCAGGACCTGGGCCGCGAGCCCACCCCGGAGGAGCTGGCCGTCGAGCTGGACATGACGCCCGAGAAGGTCGTCGAGGTCCAGAAGTACGGCCGTGAGCCCATCTCCCTGCACACCCCCCTGGGCGAGGACGGCGACAGCGAGTTCGGCGACCTGATCGAGGACTCCGAGGCCGTCGTCCCGGCCGACGCGGTCAGCTTCACGCTGCTGCAGGAGCAGCTGCACTCGGTGCTCGACACCCTGAGCGAGCGCGAGGCCGGCGTGGTCAGCATGCGGTTCGGGCTCACCGACGGTCAGCCCAAGACGCTCGACGAGATCGGCAAGGTCTACGGGGTCACGCGGGAGCGGATCCGGCAGATCGAGTCCAAGACGATGTCCAAGCTGCGTCACCCGAGCCGGTCCCAGGTGCTGCGCGACTACCTGGACTGATCCCGGCCCCTCGGTACCAGTTCCCCAGCAGGCCCGCCACCGTCAGGTGGCGGGCCTGCGGTGCGTCGTCCCTTCCTCGGCCCCGACGACGTAGGGTCGACGCAGCGAGGGGGCGAGGGGGCGACGTGGGACGGATCGGGGTCGTGGCCGGGGTGACCATGGCGGCGCTGCTGGTGGCCGTGGTGGCCGTCCGGGGTGGCACCGCGGCCGACGAGGCCGACCTGGCCGTCGGCCTGGAGCAGCCGTCGCCCGAGCCGTCGCCGGAGCCGACCGGCCAGAGGCCTCTCGTGCTGGACGCCAACGGGCTGCCGGGCGCGCGGCTCGGAGCCGCGCCGGGCCGACAGGAGCCCTCGGGGCTGACGGACCTCGCCGGGTGCCAGTGGGTGTGGGACCCGGGGGGCTGGATGACCGACCCGGACCTGGTGCAGCAGCCCACCTGGGAGACCAGCGCCTGGGTGGTCGACGACGAGGTGGTGGCGGTCGTGCTCGGGGCCTGGCACGACCCCGCCGGGGCGGACGACGCCCTGCAGACCTGGCTCGGCCCCACCCTGGGCTCCCCGATCGAGGCGGCGCAGGAGCTGCCGGGGGCCACGACCGTCGTCGAGCGCCCGTTCGGGACGCTCGGCCCCACGGTGCGGGTCGTCACCGTGCCGGGACAGGGCATCGAGGTCGTGCTGTCCGACCTGCCGCTCCCCGGCGCGGCCGACCGACCCTTCGCGGACGCCGGTCGCATCACCACCATCGAGCTGCGCAGGCCCGGCGCCCGGGACTGCGCCCTGGACGACCTCGATGCGCTGGGTGCGACGCGGCCCCAGGGGTGGACGGTCGACGTCGACGGGCTTGGACCGCTGCGGCTGGGCACGGCGGTCGACGACCTCGTGGCCACCGACGGGGTGAGGGCCGACGGATCGCCGTACGACACCGGTGGCGTGGCGTCCTGCCAGGGGTTCGTCCTCGCGGGGGAGGACCGGTCGACGGGGTTCGCCCGTGCCCTGGCGGTCGACGGGGTCGTGACGGAGGTCCAGGTCTGGGACACGGGCCTGGCCACCTCGTTCGGTCTCCCGACGGCGGCCGACGCCGACGACATCAGGGCTCGGTTCCCCGAGGTGGCCGCCCGGTCCGGGCCCCTGATGGGCTCCGGTGCCGTCAGGGTCGTCGTCGACGAGGTCGACGTCGAGCTGTTGCTGCAGCACGAGGCGGCGTCCGTGCCGGACCTGGAACGACCCGTCGAAGGGGGCGTGCCGACGGTGGCCGGGGTGACCGTCCGCACGCCCGGCGCCCCTGTCTCGCCCTGCTGAGCCCCCGACGGACCGGACCGCGGCCCCTGCCCTCGTCCTGCCCGGCTCGCGAGGCCGTGCGACGCTGAGCCGTGGCCCCGCCCCGCCCGACCCGCCTGCTCGTCGTGGGCGGCTGCGTGGCGGTGCTGGCCCTGGTGGCCGTCCTGGCGAGACCCGGCACGGCCGTCGACGAGCAGGCGGTCTCCCGGGCCAGGGCCTCGCTGGCCCCGCCGTCGGCCCCGTCCGCCCCCACCGCGCCGGAGGTGGGCCCCGTCACCGGGGACCTGGTCGTCCGTGCGGACGGGGTGGACGGGCTGCGGCTGGGGATGGCGGCCGACGAGGTCGTCGCGGCCGGCTTCTCGGTGCAGGAGGGGTCCTACGACGGCTGCCGACGGGTGCTGCCCGGGCTGGCGGACTCCGGGCCGGGACCGGGAGCGGCCGCGTGGCTGGTGGACGGCACCGTGGAGGCCGTGACGGTGGACGACCGGGCCGGCCGAGGGCCCTCGTTCCTGGGGCCGGGGCTAGGGGACCCCCTGGCCGCGGTGGCCGCGGTCGAGCGGGCGGACGCCCGGCGGACGACCACCTCGGTCCCGTGGCAGCGCGCGCCGGTGGTGCGCGAGGTGGTGCTGGTCGAGACCGCCCCCGACCGTCGGGCGGCCTTCGCCGACCTGACCGGGGACGGCCTCGTCGACCACGTCCAGCTCCGCAGCGACCGCGGCGCCGGCTGCGCGACGGCCCAGGAGCGCCGCGCGAGCGCGGAGGCGGCCGCCCTGCCCGAGCTCACGGTCGACGGGTGGGGGCCGGTCCGTGTCGGTGCGCCCCTCGGCGACGCCGCGGCCGTGGTGGACCTGCAGCCGGACCGCGACGACGTCACCACACCGCTGGGACGGTGCCGGCTGGTCCTGGCCGACGGTGAGCCCGGGCTGGTGTACCTGGTGGTGGGGCCCGACCCCGCGGACCCCGGCGGCGAGCCGGTCGTGCGCTCCGTCGCGGTGGACGCCGGGGTCACCGACACCGGTCTGGCCGTGGGCGCCCCGGCCGACCGGGTGCAGGACGCCTACCCCGGCATCACACGGGCGTTCCTCGAGGACCGCTGGGAGCAGGGCCTGGTCGCGGAGTGGCAGCTGTCCGACGGCGTCCTGCGCCTGGCACCGACCCGCGAGCAGGCCCGGGTGGTCGAGGTGGACGGGATGCTGCGGGGGCCGCACAACGTGGTGGGGATGGTCCAGCTGGGCGTCGGCTGCTGACACCGGCCCCGCTCAGCGGCTGGCCAGGGTCCAGGCGACCACGTAGGTGACGACGCAGAGCATCCCGCCGGTGAGCTCGATGAGCTGGGAGATCCCCACCGCGATCACGGCCTGCCAGGTCGAGCCGACGGAGCGTCCCAGGTGCTTGGCGCGCGAGGACTGGATCAGGTAGATCGTCCCGATGAAGAACAGCGGCAGGCCGAGCACGGGGATGACGAAGAACCCCACGACGCCCGCGAGGCCGGCCACGACGATCACCCAGGTCGGTACGCCGGCGTCGACCAGGCGCTTGCCGGGGATCAGGTACTGCAGCACGAACGCCGTGCCCCACAGGGCCAGGCACACCGCCAGCGCCACCCAGCCGTACGCGCTCTGCTCCAGCAGCGCCCACACCAGCACGGCAGCGTTGATCAGACCCAGCCCGGGCAGGACCGGGACGACGATGCCCGCCAGCCCGACCAGCATCACCAGCAGCAGCAGGGTGCCGGTCAGGACCTCGGTGCTCATGCGGTGACCCTAGGGCCA
The DNA here is from genome assembly GCA_038258055.1 of Actinomycetales bacterium. Lineage (GTDB taxonomy): Bacteria > Actinomycetota > Actinomycetes > Actinomycetales > JBBAYJ01 > Aquipuribacter. The sequence continues at coordinate 26,296 of JBBSQH010000053.1, read as the reverse complement.
CGGACGACGAAGGCACCCCGACCGCAGCCGGGGTGCCTCCGTCAGGACATGGGGCCGAGGATCAGCTGTTGGCTGCGTCCTCGGTGAGCCGAACCGTCTCGTCGACGACGTCAGCGCCCTGCGCCTCGAGGGTGGGGGCGAACGCACGGCCGTGGTGGCCGCAGAACAGCAGCTCACCTCCGCCGGGCAGGACAGCCTTGACGTAGGCCTGGGCGCCGCAGCGGTCGCAGCGGTCGGCGGCGTTCAGTGCCGGAGCCGTCAGAGTCGTCATGATGCGGTTACCGCCTTTCCGGGCAGTTCGGATGCACCGGTGAGGGTGCGGGAGGTGGAGCCGGGGGGCCGTGCGGTGGGGGGTGCGGTGGGGAACCGTGCTTCTGGGGTCTCAGTCATGTTGATCGGTACAACCATGCCCGTTGCCGAGGCGTTCCCGTCGGACATTCGTTCCGCTCGCCGCGAAACCGGTGTGTCACACCCCACTGAGCGACCCGTCCCGGCGAGCGCTGCCGGGGACGGCGGCGGGGCGTGGGTACCGTGACGGCGTGCCCGACACCACGACCCGACGACGTACCGGAGCCGCCGGCGACTCCTCCTACACCGCGAGGCACCTGTCGGTGCTGGAGGGCCTGGAGGCCGTCCGCAAGCGGCCGGGCATGTACATCGGGTCGACGGACACCCGTGGGCTCATGCACTGCCTGTGGGAGCTCATCGACAACTCGGTCGACGAGGCCCTGGCCGGCCACGCGACCGTGGTGGACGTCACGCTGCACCCGGACGGCTCGGCCGAGGTCCACGACGACGGTCGCGGCGTCCCGGTGGACACCGAGCCCCGCACCGGCCTGAGCGGCGTCGAGGTGGTCTTCACCAAGCTGCACGCCGGCGGCAAGTTCGGCGGGGCGTCCTACGCGGCCTCCGGCGGCCTGCACGGGGTCGGTGCCAGCGTCGTCAACGCCCTGTCGGCGCGACTGGACGTCGAGGTCGACCGCGGCGGCAAGACGTACGCCATGAGCTTCCGGCGCGGTGAGCCGGGGGAGTTCGGCGACGGCGACGGGGACGGTCCCGGACCGGGCTCGCCGTTCGTCGCGTTCACCGACGACTCGCGCCTGCGGGTGGCCGGCAAGGTCCGCAAGGGCGTCAGCGGCACCCGGGTCCGGTTCTGGCCCGACGCGCAGGTGTTCGTCAAGGGCGCGACGTTCGAGCGCGACGACCTCGTCGCCCGGCTGCGGCAGACCGCGCACATCGTGCCCGGGCTGACCCTGACGATCACGGACCGCCGCGGTGACGAGGCCGTCCACGAGGAGTTCCGCTACGACGGCGGCATCGCGGAGTTCGTGGACTACCTGGCCCCCGGCGAGGCGGTCGCCGGGACCTGGCGGCTGCAGGGCAGCGGCACGTTCACCGAGACGGTCCCGGTCCTCGACGCCACCGGTCACCTGGAGTCGCGCGAGGTCGAGCGCACCTGCGAGGTCGACGTCGCCGTGCAGTGGGGCACCGGCTACGAGACCGTCGTGCGCTCCTTCGTCAACGTGGTCGCCACCGCGCACGGCGGCAGCCACCTGACCGGCTTCGAGCAGGCGATGCTCAAGACGCTGCGGGCCCAGGTCCACGCCAACGCCCGCAAGCTCAAGATCGCGGCCAAGGACGGCTCGGACCGGGTCGAGAAGGACGACGTGCTGGCCGGGCTCACCGCCGTCGTCGCCGTCCGGCTGCCGGAGCCGCAGTTCGAGGGCCAGACCAAGGAGGTGCTCGGCACCCCCGCGGTCCGCCAGATCGTGTCCCGCGTGGTGGAGACCGAGCTGACGGGGCTGCTGACCTCCACCCGGCGCGAGGACAAGGCCCCCGCCGCGGCCCTGCTGGAGAAGGTCGTCGGCGAGATGCGGGCCCGGGTCGCGGCCCGGTTGCAGCGCGACACGCAGCGGCGCAAGAACGCCCTGGAGTCCAGCAGCCTGCCGGCCAAGCTCAAGGACTGCCGCAGCAGCGACGTCGAGCGCAGCGAGCTGTTCATCGTCGAGGGCGACAGCGCCCTGGGGACGGCCATGAGCGCCCGCAACTCCGAGTTCCAGGCCCTGCTGCCCATCCGGGGCAAGATCCTCAACGTCCAGAAGGCGTCGGTGACGGACATGCTCCGCAACGCGGAGTGCGCCTCGATCATCCAGGTGATCGGCGGCGGCTCGGGGCGGACGTTCGACCTCGACGCCGTCCGGTACGGCCGCATCGTGATCATGACCGACGCCGACGTCGACGGCGCCCACATCCGGACGCTGCTGCTCACGCTCTTCTTCCGGTACATGCGCCCGCTCGTGGACGCCGGGCGGGTCTACGCCGCCGTGCCGCCGCTGCACCGCATCGACATCGGGTCCGGGTCGTCCAAGGAGGTCGTCTACACCTACTCCGACGCCGAGCTGGCCAAGGTCCTCAAGGACGCCCAGCGCCGCAACCGGGCGGTCAAGCAGCCGATCCAGCGCTACAAGGGTCTCGGCGAGATGGACGCGGACCAGCTGGCCGAGACGACCATGGACGTGGGCCGGCGCACGCTGCGACGGGTGCGGGTCAGCGACGCGGCCGCCGCCGAGCGCGTCTTCGAGCTGCTCATGGGCTCCGACGTCGCCCCGCGCAAGGACTTCATCGTCGAACGGTCCGACCACCTGGACCGCGACCGCATCGACGCCTGAACCGCTGGTGCCGCGCCGTCGGACGGTGCGACCGACCCCTCGTCAGACCGGCGGACCGGCGGGCACGAGCACGGGGTGCGACACGGGGTCCCACCCGGGCACGGGAGCGCCCGCGACCCCGACGTGGGCGGTGAACAGCCGTCCGGAGTCGGGGTGGTCCCGGGCCTGCTCGGGCGTCAGCTGGGAGCTGCCGGTCGTGATGACCAGCACGTCGAGGTCCGGCCCGGCGAAGGCGACGCTCGAGGTGTGGGGGGCGGCCACGGCGACCGTGGCCAGCACCGAGCCGTCGGCGGCGGAGTAGCAGCGGACCTCGCCCGCGCCCCACACGGCCACCCACAGGTCACCGTCGGCGTCCAGGCACATGCCGTCCGGGCTGCCGTCGGTCACCTTCAGGTGGACCGACCGGGGCCCGGCGGTGCCGGTCGCGGGGTCGTAGTCACGGACGTAGATCGTGTCCACGGCGGTGTCGGTGCTGTAGAGCCGGCGACCGTCCGCGGTCCAGGCCAGGCCGTTGGACAGCGTCAGGTCCTCGTCCAGGGGGCGCAGGTCGGTCGCCTCGTGCACCACGACCAGCTGCTCCTGGCCGGTCCGATCGTCCAGCGCCATGCTGCCCACCACGAACCGGCCCGCCGGGTCGCAGGCGCCGTCGTTGAGGCGGCTGCGCACCCCGTCGGGCAGCACGTGCACCCCGGGGCGGACCCGGCCGTCGGTCTCCACCACGTGCAGGGCCCGGGTCCCGGCCACCAGCAGCCGCCCCTGCTCGTCGGGCACCACGGCCCCCACCGTCCGGTCGACGTCGACCACACCGGTGGCGTGGACGGTGCCCCGGGTCAGCGAGCCCTGGTGGACCTGGCCGGCGTCCACGTCCACCCACAGCAGCCGGTGCCGCGGCGCGTCCCAGAACGGTCCCTCGGCGAGCAGGTGGACGTCCTGGGACGCCGGTTCAGCGACGTGGTGGTCGGTCACGGTGGGGCCTCCTGCGTGGGGCGTGCGGTCGACGACGGCCGGTACGGGGGCCGGACGACCGGATGCAGGTCGCGCAAACCCGTGGCACCGCAGGTGGGCATCCTGCCAGGATCCGGACGTGGCCCTCGTCCCCGCCCCGGTCGCGGGGCTGCGCTTCCGTCCCCCCACGCCCGCCGACGCCGGCGGGGTCCACGACCTGATGCTGGCCTGCTACGACGTGGACGACGCCCAGGAGCGCGAGACGCTGGACGACGTCCAGGAGCAGTTCGCCACCCCGTGGTGGGACCCGGCCACCGACGGCCTGGTGGGCGTGGACGACGAGGACCGCGTCCGCGGCTACGCGCAGACGATGTACCGCCCGGGCCAGCTGCGGACCCGGCAGGTCCTGCTGTTCGGCGGCGTCCACCCCGACCTGCGCCGCTACGGCGTGGGGCGGACCCTGCTCGGCTGGCAGGTGGCGCGGGGCCGTCAGGTGCTCGCCGGGGTCGACGCAGGGCCGGAGGTGCCGCGGATGCTGCGGACCTACGTCGAGGACCACGTCGCCGACCGGCCGCGGCTGCTGCGGGCCGCGGGCTTCGAGCCGCGGCGGTTCTCGGCCACGATGGGTCGCCCGGTCGCCCCGCCGCTGCCGGCCGGGCCGCTGCCGTCCGACGTCCGCCTGGTCGGCCTGGGCACGGCCGCCGACGAGCTGCACGAACGGACCCGTCGGGCGCACAACGACGCGTTCGCCGGTCACTGGGGCAGCGAGCCGATAGAGCCCGACGACTGGCGCCGCGCGGCGGTCGAGGGTCCCGGGGCCCGGCCGGACCTGTCGTTCGCGGCCCTGGACGCGGACGGTGAGGTGGTGGGGTACCTGATCAGCGGGACGTACCCGCAGGACTGGGGCCCGCAGGGCTTCTCCGAGGGCTGGACCAACCTGCTGGGGGTGACGCCGACGCGGCGCGGCCAGGGGCTCGCCCGGGCGCTGCTCGTGCGGGCGATGGGGGCCTACGGCGCCGCAGGGCTGCAGCGGGCCGGGTTGTCGGTCGACGTGGACAACCCGCGCGCCCTCGAGCTGTACACGGGGCTCGGCTACACCGAGCGCGGTCGGGAGACCAGCTGGGTGCAGGACGTGCCTGTCCCGTCCTGAGAGGGGTCGGAGCGGTACCGGACCGCCCCCGCGATCAGACGCCCAGGTAGATCCCCGGCACGTTGTCGGAGTCGACCTCGGTGCTCCACAGCACCACCGGCTCGGGCGGCCCACCGCAGGTCACCGGCCGCAGCACGTCGGTCTCGACCCGCTCGACCAGCACCCGGAAGGTCCGACCGCCGCTGTGCCGGACGAACACCCGGCGCAGCGGCTCGACGGGGTCGAGGGCCTCGCTGCCGTCCACCCGCACGTCGTCGGCCCCGGCGTTGATGCCGAGCACGGCCAGGTGACGGCGGACGGCGGTCTCCGCGGCCTGCTCCGCCCCGGGGTAGGTCGAGCGACCGCGGTAGCCGTCGAGCACGGCCCGCCCGTCCAGCAGGGCCTCGACCGCCCCGGCCAGGGCCGTCGGGTCCGGACCGAGGCCGCCCAGCACCATGCCGGAGGGCAGCAGGGCCGCGGTCGGTGCGAACCGACCCCCGTCCAGGTGCGAGGACTCCCAGACGTCGGCGCGGGGGTTGGTCCGCCGTCGCAGCAGGGTGGGCCGCGGCGCCGACAGCCGGGACCGGAGCTCGGCGGCCGCCGGTGCGCCGTACCGGGCGCAGCAGGGGTCGCACGCCCCGTCGACGCACACCAGCACGGCCGGGCGGTCGACCCGTCGGCCCAGGCCGGGGTCCCGCGCGGTGCCCAGCCGGGTGACGGCCTCGCCACGGGGGTCGGCCAGGGCCTCCAGGGCCGCCGCGGTCTCCTCGGCGGGCACCTCGCGCAACCAGGACCGGCCGGGGACCGTCCCGGCCAGCAGCAGCCCGGTCGAGGTGGCCGTGCCACCCACGGGCCGCACCAGGACCACGCGTACCCGGGCGAGCCGGCCAGGCCGGCCCGCAGCTGCTCCGGCACCCGACCGCGGTCGTCCCGGGGCCAGGGGGCCGGCCGGACGACGCCGACCCAGGCCACCGCGTCGGGGGCGGTGGCCTCCACGGGCTCCTCGGCCTCGCGGGAGGCCACGGCGCACACCGGACCCGCCTCCGTGGACCCGGACCCGTCACGGGTCCCGTCGACGGCGTCGGTCACCGGGGCACCCCGCCCAGCACCACCACCGTGCCGGCCGGGCGGGCGCCCGAGCCGTCACGCCTGGTGTCCGCCGGCGGCATCCCGACCGGGACGCCCGTCGCCCCGGCGGCCAGCGCGGGGCCGACGCCGACCCAGGCCGCCACCAGGACGTCCTCGCCCTTGAGGAACCGGTGCGCCCGGACCCCACCGGTACCGCGGCCCTTGGCGGGGTACAGCTCGAAGGGCGTGACCTTGACCGAGGAGGCCGGGCTCCCGGGCAGCTGCCCCGCCCCGCCCGCGGCGGTCGCGAGCACGACGGGCGCGTCGGTCCCGTCGTCGCCGGGCGACGGCACCGTGCCGGCGAACAGCACCCGGGCACCCGGCGCCAGCCGGATCCCCGCCATGCCGCCCGCCGGTCGGCCCTGCGGCCGGACGGCCGTGGCCGGGAAGTGCAGCAGGCTGGCGTCGTCGGTGACGATGACGATCTCGTCGGCGTCGGCGACGTCGAACGCCGAGACCACCTCGTCGCCGTCGGTGAGCCGGACGACCTCCCACTCCTCCCGGCCGGGGGGAGCGTCCGGGACGACGCGCTTGACGACCCCGCGGGCGGTGACCAGACCGGGGCCGGCGCCGGGCCGGGAGCCGGCGGCCAGGTCGACCAGGCCCACGACGCGTTCGCCCGCGGCCAGACCGGCGGCCTCGCTGACCGACACCCCGCCCGACAGCGACACCGGTGACGCGGTCGAGGGCAGGGCGGGCAGGTCGACGACCGGCAGCCGCACCAGCCGGCCCGTGCTGGTCACCACGCCGACGTGGGACCGCGCCGACGTGGTCACCGCGGCGAGCATGACGTCGTGACGGCTGCGGTCCCGGGCGGTCGCCGGCAGGGTCAGCGGGCTCAGGTCCGCCGTGCGGGCCAGCAGGCCCGTGGCGCCCCACAGCACGCGGCACGGCTCGTCGGCGATCTCGAGGGTGACGTCGGCCGCCCGGCCGCGCTGGACCGGCAGGTCGCCCTCGAGCAGGACGGTCCGCCGGGGCGTGCCGTGCTCGGCCACGACGGCGTCCAGCTCGTCGGCGACCAGGTCGCGCAGCCGCTCCTCGCTGCCCAGCAGCTCGCGCAGGCCCTCGATCCGCTCGCGCAGCTCGTCGCGGCGGGCCTCCAGCTCGATGGTCGAGAACCGGGTCAGCCGGCGCAGCCGCATCTCGAGGATGTGCTCGGCCTGGACCTGGGACAGCTCGAACACCGTCATCAGCCGGTCCCGGGCGGTGCCCGAGTCGTCGCTGGTCCGGATCACCTGGATGACCTCGTCGATGTCCAGCACCGCGACCAGCAGGCCCTCGACCAGGTGCAGGTCCCGTTCGGCGACCTGGAGCCGGTGGGTCGTGCGACGCCGCACGACGTCGACCCGGAAGTCGACGTACACGCGCAGCAGCTCGCGCAGGCCCAGGGTCCGGGGCTGGCCGTCGACCAGCGCGACGTTGTTGACGCTGAACGCCTCCTCCAGCGGGGTGAGGCGGTACAGCTGGTGCAGGACGGCGTCGGGGTCGAAGCCGGACTTCAGCTCCACGACGACCCGCATGCCCCGGGTCCGGTCCGACAGGTCGGTCAGGGCCGAGATGCCGTCCAGCTTCTTGGCCTGGACCGCGTCCTTGATCTTCTCGATCAGCCGCTCCGGCCCGACGCCGTAGGGCAGCTCGGTGACGACCAGACCCTTGCGGCGGGCCGTGACCGCCTCGACCTCGACCCGGCCCCTCACGCGGAACGACCCCCGCCCGGTCTCGTAGGCCTCCCGGACCCCGTCCAGGCCGACCACGATGCCGCCGGTGGGGAAGTCGGGTCCCGGGACGAAGCGCCCCAGGTCGGCCGTCGTGGCCTGCGGGTGGCGGACCAGGTGGCGCGCGGCCGCGACGACCTCGGCCAGGTTGTGCGGCGGCATGTTGGTGGCCATCCCGACCGCGATGCCACTGGCCCCGTTGACCAGCAGGTTGGGGAACGCCGCCGGCAGGACCTCCGGCTGCTGCAGGGACCCGTCGTAGTTGTCGACCGTGTCCACGACGTCCTCGTCCAGCCCGGCCGTCAGAAGGGCGGCCGCCGGGGCAGGGTGGGCCTCGGTGTAGCGGGCCGCGGCGGGCCCGGCGTCGAGGGACCCGAAGTTGCCGTGCCCGTCCACCAGCGGCAGCCGCATGGTGAACGGCTGCGCCATCCGCACCAGGGCGTCGTAGATCGCCCCGTCGCCGTGCGGGTGGAGCTTGCCCATCACCTCGCCGACCACGCGGGCGCTCTTGACGTGCCCGCGGTCGGGCCGCAGCCCCATGTCGGCCATCTGGTAGACGATCCGACGCTGCACGGGCTTGAGGCCGTCACGGGCGTCGGGCAGGGCCCGGGAGTAGATGACCGAGTAGGCGTACTCCAGGAACGCGCCCTGCATCTCCTCCTCGACGTCGATGTCGACGACGTGGCCGCCGTCGACGGAACCGTCGGGGGCCTCGTCCGGGCGTCGTCGTGTGGGGCTCACCCCCCGATTGTGGCGGAGGGCGTCGCTGCGGCCGACGACCGGTGCGGCGGCGCGTCGCGGGACGGGCCCGGTAGCGTCGGGACCGTGAGCGAAGCCGTGGTCGCGGCCTACCCGTCCCACTGGGAGGCGGACGTCGTCCTGCGGGACGGCGGGGTCGCCCATGTCCGCCCGATCCGGCCGGACGACGCGGTCCGGATCGAGCGGTTCCACGCCGCCCAGAGCCCCGAGAGCATCTACTTCCGCTTCTTCGCCCCCATGCCGCGCATCAGCGCGGCCGACATGCGCCGCTTCGTCAACGTCGACCACGCAAGCCGGGTCGCCCTGGTGGCCACGGTCCGGGACGAGATCGTGGGCATCGGGCGCTACGAGGGGACCTGGCGCGCCGGGGCTGCCGCGGCCCGGGGCCGCACGGCCGAGGTGGCCTTCAACCTCGCTGACGCCCACCGCGGCCGGGGCATCGGCTCGGTGCTCCTGGAGCACCTGGCGGCGGCCGCGCTGGAGAACGGGGTCTCGCGCTTCACGGCCGACGTCCTGCCGTCCAACCAACGGATGCTGGGCGTGTTCCGCGAGGCCGGCTACGAGGTCGCGCACCACCTGGACGACGGCATCATCGAGGTCGGCTTCGACATCGACCCGACCGAGCGGTCCATCGCCGTGATGGCGGCGCGGGAGCACCGTGCGGAGTCGCTGAGCATGCAGGCGCTGCTCAACGCCCGGTCGGTCGTCGTGGTGGGGGCCAGCCGGGACGCGTCGTCCTTCGGGGCGCGGATGCTGCACGCGGTGACCGAGGGGCGCTTCGCCGGTCCGGTCCACGTGGTCAACCGGGAGGCGCTCGAGGTGGGCGGGGCCCCGTCCTACGCCTCGGTCGACGAGGTGCCCGGCCCGGTGGACCTGGCGGTCGTCGCGGTGCCGGCGGCGTCGGTGCCCGAGGTGCTCGGGCAGTGCATCGACCTGGGCGTCAAGGGTGCCGTGATCGTGTCCAGCGGGTTCGCCGAGGCCGGGCCGGAGGGCGCGGGGCTGCAGCACGAGGTGGTGCGGCTGGCCCGGGCCAACGGCATCCGGGTGATCGGCCCCAACAGCTTCGGCATCATCAACACCGACCCGATGGTCAGCCTGAACGCGTCGGTCGCCCCCGTGATGCCGTCGGCGGGCCACCTGGCCCTGTTCAGCCAGTCCGGCGGGCTCGGCGTCGCGGTGCTGTCCAGCGCCGAGCGTCGCGGTCTGGGCCTGTCGTCGTTCCTGTCGGCCGGCAACCGGGCCGACGTGTCCGGCAACGACGCCATGCAGTACTGGCTGGACGACCCCCGCACGTCGGTGGTCGGGCTGTACCTGGAGAGCGTCGGCAACCCCCGCAAGTTCTCCCGGATCGCCCGGCGGCTGGCCCGGGTCAAGCCGACCATCGTGGTCAAGTCCGGCGTGAGCGAGTACGGCGTGCCGCCCGGGCACGAGGTGCGCGAGTCCGCCGCCCCGCCCGAGGCGTTCGACGCCATGCTCCGGCAGGCCGGGGTGATCCGGACCGAGAACCTCCACCAGCTGTTCGACGTCGCCCAGATCGTGCTGCACCAGCCCCTGCCGGCGGGGGACCGGGTCGCGGTGGTCGGCAACTCGCCCGCGCTCAGCGCGCTGGCCGCCGACGCGTGCGCCTCGTGGGGCCTGACGGTGGTGGGGGAGCCGCTGTCGGTGCGCTCCGAGGCCGACGCCGCGGAGTTCGACGCGGCGCTGCGCCAGGTCTACGACCGCGACGACGTCGACGCCGTGGTCGCCAGCTTCATCCCGCCGCTGCAGGCCGACACCGACCAGGTGCAGCTGGCGCTGCAGGAGCGGGCCGACGGGTCCGGCCGCACCACGGTCGCCTGCTTCATCGGACCGCGACTGGTGGGTTCGGCGACCGGTGACCTCGCTCCCGTCCCGGCCTACCCGCTGCCCGAGGACGCCGTCCGGGCCCTGGCCTCGGTCGTCCGCTACGCGCAGTGGCGGCGCCGGGAGACCGGGCCTCCCGTCGACCCGCCCGGGGTGGACGCCCGCGCCGCCCGCGTCCTGGTGGACTCCGTCCTGGCCGAGGCGCCCGAGGGGCGGGACCTCACGCGCGAGGAGGTGGCCGCCCTGCTGGGCGCCTACGGCGTAAACCTGTGGGACAGCCGTGAGGTCTGCGACCCCGACGCGGCGGCCACGGCGGCCGCCGAGCTGGGCTACCCGGCCGTGCTCAAGGCGGCCCGGCTGCGGCACCGCCTCGACACCGGCGGGATCCGCATGAACATCGACGACGAGGACGAGCTCCGCGCCGACGTGGCGGGGATGCAGGCCGAGCTGGGACCCGACGACGCCGGGATGCTGCTGGTGCAGCGGCAGGCGCCGCGTGGGGTGTCCACGGTGCTCACCACCACGGAGGACCCGCTGTTCGGCCCGATCGTGTCGTTCGGCCTGGCCGGGGACGCCATCGACCTGCTGGGCGACGTGGCCCACCGGATCCCGCCCCTCACCACGACCGACGTCCACGACCTGGTCCGCGGGGTCAAGGCCGCCCCCCGCCTGTTCGGTCACGGCGGCCGGGCCGCGGTGGCCGTGGACGCGCTCGAGGACGTCGTGGCACGGGTGTCACGCCTCGCCGAGGACCTGCCGCAGGTGGCCCGCCTCCGGCTGCAGCCGGTGCACGCGCACCCCGACGGCGTGGCCGTGCTCGACGCCACCGCCCGGGTGTCGCCGCCACCGACCCGAGCGGACGGGGCCCGGCGGGCCCTGCTGGCCCTGCCGTGAGGCCCACCCGGGCGAGCCTGTGGGCACCCGTCCACGGCGGGGCCCGCCCGGTGGCAGGATCGTCCTGTGCGTGAGACCCGGCCCGGCGCCCGCAGCGCCGACGACGTCCAGCTCCCCCCGCAGCTGCTGCGCGCCATCGAGCGCGCCGGGTACTACCCGGCGGTGGTGGCCGACGTGGTCCGGACGGCCGTGGCCGGCGAGGAGTGCGTCGACCACTTCGTGCACCCGGAGACGACGTTCGACGAGGGCGACCAGGTCCGCCGGCACGTCACCGTGCTCGTCCTCACCCCCAACCGGCTCATCGTCGCCCACGCCGACGACCACAGCGAGGCCGACGGCCACGCCGCCGGGGCCGCCACCCACCCCGACGCGGTTCGCGCCGTGGACGCCGGCCGGACCTACGCGGCGGCCAGCACCGAGGCCGTCCCGCTGGACCGCGTGACCGCCGTGGTCGTCACCCACGTCATCGACCGGCCGGAGCGGTACCGCCCCGGCGGGATGCCCCGCGAGGTCACCCTGGGCGTGGCCTGGGGGATCGCCAGCCGCGTGGACCTGGAGCCCGCCGGCTGCGCGGACCCCGAGTGCGAGGCCGACCACGGCTACACCGGCAGCGTGACCGGGGACGACCTGTCGCTGCGGGTCAGCGCCGAGGCCGAGGGGCACGCCGCGGTGGAGGAGGCGCTCCGCTTCGCCCGCACGCTGTCGGCCGCGACGTCCCGGCCGCGGGCGTGACCTCGCCCGACCCCGCTCCGCGCGTCCAGGTCGGCGGGGCCGGGGGACCGGCGCTGCCGGACTACTCGTCCGGGTCGCTGGCCCAGCTGCTGCCCAGCGTCGCCGGGGCCATCGGCGTCCCCGGGTACACCGACTCCCTGGGCCTGGGCGAGCAGAACCGGGTGTGCACCGTCCTGGTCGACGGGCTGGGGGCCCGGCTGCTGGCCGAGCGCGGGGGTCACGCCCCGTTCCTGCGCCGGGCAGGTGGCTCGCAGCCGGACGGCGCGACGGCCGAGCTGCGCACGGCGGTGCCGTCGACCACGGCGACGGCCCTGGCCACCCTGGGCACCGGCCGCGCCCCCGGCGCGCACGGCGTGATCGGCTACCGGGCGTTCGAGCCCGGGACGCTGCGGGTGGTCAACCACCTGACCTGGCCCGCCGACCTCGACCCCGAGGCGTGGCAGCCCTGCGCCACCGTCTTCGAGCAGGTCGCGGCGTCGGGGGTGCCGACGACCATGGTGGGCCCGGCGGCCTTCGAGGGGTCGGGACTGACCAGGGCCGCCCTGCGGGGGCCGGCCTACGTCAGGGCGGAGTCGCTGGAGGCCCGGGTGGAGGCCGCGGCGGCCGCGCTGGCCGCGTCCCCGCGCGCCCTGGTCAACGTGTACTGGGGTGACGTCGACAAGACCGGCCACGCCAAGGGCTGGCTGTCCCACGACTGGGCCATGGAGCTGGAGCGGGTCGACGAGGCGATGCAGGCCCTACGCAGACGCGCCCCCCGCGACGCCCTCGTCCTGATGACCGCCGACCACGGCATGGTCGACTGCCCCCCGGCCGCGGTGTTCGACGTGGCCGCGCACCCCGGGCTGCGCACCGACGTCCTCGCCACGGCGGGTGAGCCGCGCCTGGTGCAGCTGCGGGTCCGGCCCGGCAGCGCCGACGAGGTGGCGTCCCGCTGGCGGGCTGTGCTCCGGGAGCGCGCGTGGGTGCTCACCAGCGACGAGGCCGTGGCGGCCGGCTGGTTCGGGTCGACGGGTACCGGCGTCGCGCTCGGTGCTCACGACGCGACCTCGCCGGACGCCGTGACGGGGCCCGGCAGCGGGGTCATGCGCCGCGTGGGCGAGGTGCTGGTCGCCGCTCGCGGGGACCTGGCCGTCGTGGACAGCGAGCGCGACGACCGGTCGGCGCTGTCCATGGTGGGCCAGCACGGCTCGCTCACCGACGACGAGACCGCCGTGCCGCTGCTCCGCCTGCACGGCTGACCCCGGTAGCGTCGTCCCCCATGGCCGAGCTGGTGTTCTTCTGCGGCACCATGGACTCCGGCAAGTCGACGCTGGCCCTGCAGGTCGACCACACCCGGGCCGCCCGCGGGCTCGTCGGCCTCCTGTTCACCCGCAGCGACCGGGCCGGCCGCGGTCTGCTGTCCAGCCGGCTGGGCCTGGAGCGTCCGGCGCGCGAGGTCGACGACGGCGACGACCTCTGGCAGGCGGTGGTCGAGGAGCGGCTGGCCGGCCGGCGGACCGACTACCTGGTGTGCGACGAGGCGCAGTTCTACACCCCGGACCAGGTCGACCAGCTGGCCCGGGTGGTCGACGAGCTCGAGGTCGACGTCTTCGCCTTCGGCATCACCAGCGACTTCCGCGCGAAGCTGTTCCCGGGCTCGCAGCGTCTGGTCGAGCTGGCGGACCGGGTCGAGGCGCTGCAGGTGGCTGCGCTGTGCTGGTGCGGCTCGCGCGGCACCCACAACGCGCGGACCGTCGACGGCCGGATGGTCGTCGACGGGGCCCAGGTCGTGGTGGGCGACGTCACCAGCGCCCCCGGGGTGGAGGAGACCGAGGTCGCCTACGAGGTGCTGTGCCGGCGGCACTTCATGCGACGGATGACGGCGTCAGCGGCCCGGGCCTCGAGCCTGTCGCCCGACGTCCTGCCCTGGGCCCCGGACCAGTGCCCGATCGACCCGCAGTCCCAGCTGGCGGTCGACCCGACCTGAGCTACCGGGACCGACCCGGGCGGTACGGGCCGGTCAGCCGTCCTCGCGCTTGGCCCCGAACACGATCTCGTCCCAGCTGGGGACGGCCGCGCGGCGTGCCCGTCGGGACCGTCGCTCACCGGCGGCCACGGGCGCCGCCCGGACGACCGGGGCACGGACCGGCTGGGCGTCCCGGTCCAGGTCGAGCTCGCTGAGCAGGTCGGGCTCGATGCTGACCTCCCGCGGGTCCTCGCGGTCGGCGCCCCCGCCGCCGTCGGCCGCGGCGGTGGCGGTCGGGTCGGTGACGGTCGCGTCGAAGGCGGAAAGGCGGGGTGCGGACGGGCTGGTCGAGGGGCCGCCGGTCGCGGACGTGTCGCTCTCAGAAGCCTCGGAGGCGTCGGTGGGGCTCCCGTCGGTGCGGCTCCCGTCGGCCGAGGTGTCGCCGGTCGCGGACTCGTCCTCGTCGGCCACGTCCGGGGCCACGGCGGCGGCCACCGGTCCGGCGGGGTCGGCGGCGGGCTCGGGGGCGGGGACCGGGCGACGGCCCCGCTGACGGGCCAGCGCGTCCAGCAGGTCCACCGTGCCCCCGCGGGGCGCAGCGGCGGCGGGACGCTCGACGTCGAACACGGTGTCGCGCACCGCGCTGAGACGACGGCGTCGCTCCACCCCGGTGAGCCGCTCGGCCTCGTCGTCCACCGGCTCCAAGGAACGGGTGCTGGTGTCGAAGGACCAGGTGGCCCGGGTCCGGGCCGTGCCGGCGGTGGAGACCACGACGACTTCCCACCGGGTGCCGTCGCTGCGACGGGAGTCCCAGGTGATGTCGTCGACGTCGTAGCCCTCGCCCGTCAGGACGTCCAGGACCACGCGTTCCAGGGTCAGCGTCGGGTCGCCCCCACGGTCCACGGCCGTGGCCTGGGCGAGCTCGGCCACGTGGGCCCGCTCGGCGAGCACCGGACCCTCGAAGCGACGCACGTAGTCCACGTCGAGGCCGGTCTGCTGGGCCACCTGCTCGGCGTCGGCGCCGGCCCGGATCCGGGACTGCACCTCGCGCGGGCCGGGCCGGTCGGAGGCGGGCGCGACGTGGGTCCCGTTGCGGGACCGGCGGACGGCCGAGCGGACCTGCTCGTCCACCGACAGCGAGAAGCGGCGGCCGTCGCCCGTCATCAGCACGAGGTCTCCCTCGGTGGTGACCTCCACCAGTCGCAGGGTGTCCATCCGTGGTCCTCCGTCCCGACGCCGGCGACCTGCAGTCGCAGGGGCATCCGTCCCAGCACTGTGCCACCGCGGGGCACCTCGGTCGCGCAGGCCGGGCCGTGTGTCTGCCCGCCCGGCGTGGCGACCCCCGCGACCGCAGGAGAGGATGGGCCACGTGACCGATGCCGACCTGAGGCCCTACGACGCCCTGCTCCTGCTGTCCTTCGGTGGACCCGAGGGCCCCGACGACGTGATGCCGTTCCTGGAGAACGTGACCCGGGGCCGGGGCATCCCCCGCGAGCGGCTGACCGACGTCGCCGAGCACTACCTCCACTTCGGCGGGAAGAGCCCGATCAACGACCAGAACCGGGCGCTGCTGGACGCCCTGCGCGCGGACCTCGGCTCCCGCGGCCTGGACCTGCCGCTGTACTGGGGCAACCGCAACTGGGACCCCTACCTGACCGACACGCTGCGCGAGGCGCACGAGGCCGGGGCCCGCCGGGTCCTGGCCGTCATCACCTCGGCCTACTCGTCGTACTCCGGCTGCCGCCAGTACCGCGAGGACGTCGCGGCGTCGGTGGTCGAGCTGGCGCGGGAGGGCCGCCGGGTGGCCGTGGACAAGGTGCGGCACTACTTCAACGCGCCGGGCTTCGTGGGGGCCAACACCGACGGCGTGGTCGCCGCGTTCCGCCGCCTCGCGCCGGAGCTGCGCGACGAGGCCCGGCTGGTGTTCGTCACCCACTCGGTGCCCGACGTCATGGAGGACGCGTCCGGTCCGCAGGGCGGCGCCTACAGCGCCCAGCACCGCGAGACCTGCGCCGCCGTGGCGGAGGCGGCGGGCCGGGAGCTGGGCACCACGCCGCAGTGGGACCTCGTCTACTGCTCGCGCTCCGGTCCGCCCACCCAGCCGTGGCTCGAGCCCGACGTCAACGACCACCTGCGGGCGCTCAAGACCGCAGGCGTCCCGGGCGTCGTCGTCTCCCCGGTCGGGTTCGTGTCCGACCACATGGAGGTCAAGTTCGACATCGACACAGAGGCGGAGGAGACCGCGGCCGAGATCGACCTGCCGTTCCAGCGGGCCGCGACCGTGGGGGTGGCCCCGCAGTTCGTCACCCAGCTCGTCGACCTGATGCTCGAGAAGGCCGATCAGTCCCGGGGCGGGTCGCCCGAGCAGCCCGCCGTGGGCTCCTGGGGCCCCAGCCACTCGGTCTGCCCCGTCGGCTGCTGCGCCAACCAGCGCACCCCCGACAAGCCGGCGGCCTGCGGCGAGGACTGGCAGCAGCCGGAGGTGGTCGGTGAGTCCGTCGCCACCGGCTGAGCACCACCCTCCCGCCGCGGAGCTGCGGTCACTGGCCCGGGACCTGGCCCGGGCCGCGGGGGCCGTGCTCGCCGAGCACCGCCGTGGGGTGGTCACGGTCGCGCGCACCAAGTCCAGCGGAACCGACGTGGTCACGGCGGCCGACCTGGCGTCGGAGCGTGAGCTCCGACGGCTCCTGGCCCTGGCGCGGCCCGACGACGGCGTCCTGGGCGAGGAGGAGGGCAGCGTGGTCGGCTCCAGCGGGCTCACCTGGGTGGTGGACCCGCTCGACGGCACCGTGAACTACCTCTACGACACCGGCACCTGGTCGGTCAGCGTGGCCGTCGTGACCGGTCCGCCCGACCCCGAGCACTGGCAGGTGCTCGCGGGAGCCGTCCACGACGTCGAGCGGGACCAGATGTACTCCGCGTCCCTCGGGGGTGGGGCCGACCTCGACGGCGTCCGGCTGCAGGCTTCGGGCTGCGACCGTCTGGACGCGTGCCTGCTGAGCACCGGTTTCGCCTACGACGCCCAGGTCCGTGCCGAGCAGGCCAGGTCCGTCGCCCTGCTGCTCCCGCAGGTCCGCGACATCCGGAGGATCGGGTCGGCCGCGGTGGACCTGTGCATGGTGGGCGCGGGACGCCTGGACGCCCACGTGGAGCGCGGGCTCAACCCCTGGGACCACGCCGCCGGCGCCCTGGTCGCCACCGAGGCGGGGGCCGTGGTCACCGGACGCGACGGCGGGCGCCCCGGAGCGTCGCTCCTGGTGGCCGCGGCGCCGGCCGTGGCGGAGGCCCTACGGGTGGCCGTGGCGGGCTCCGGCTACTGACACGACCGCCCGGCCCGTCGGCCTCCGTGCCGTCCATCGGGTGACCCCGGCGTGGTGCTCGGCGGCCAGGTAGGGCACAATCCGCGCCGCGACACCGTTCCGGGCATCAATCGTGGCCCGCGAGCGTTGGCGTGACAGCCCCAACGGGACCGATGGGGCAGACGACTTCCCAGACGTGGAGTGACGACGCCAGTGGCGACCGACTACGACGCACCGCGCAAGACCGAAGAGGACTCCGAGGACTCGATCGAGGAGCTCAAGGCTCGTCGCGGCGATGCCAAGACCGGACAGGTCGACGAGGACGAGACCGACGCGGCGGAGGGCTTCGAGCTCCCCGGCGCCGACCTGTCGAACGAGGACCTCTCCGTGCAGGTCCTGCCCGCCCAGCAGGACGAGTTCACCTGCGGCTCGTGCTTCCTGGTGCACCACCGCAGCCAGCTGGCAGGCGAGAAGGACGGCCTGCCGATCTGCTCCGAGTGCGCCTGAGCGCACATCCGACCTGATGACGTGCGGTCGCGCCTGCGGGTGCGGCCGCACGTCCTGCTTCCGGGCCTCCGGGCCCGGGGCGGGCCGGTCCTAGCCGTCCTGGTGGGCGGGCTCGGAGGTCAGGGCCGCGGCCAGCGCGGCCGGGTCCCGGGTGCTGACCAACCAGTAGGGGACCGGGTCGCGGACGTCTGTCACGGGCAGCCGGACCCCGGTCGGGACCCAGCCGCGGATGCACCGGTGCGACCGGGCGTCCAGCTCGGGACCCAGGGCCGAACGCATCCGCTCGGCGTCCAGCTCGACGGCGTCACCCAGTGCCACCGCAGGGATCCTGGCCTGACCGGCCTGCAGCCACAGGCCCGCCCCCTCGGCGGGCTCCACCACCCGCAGCACCGGGCTCCAGTACCGCAGCAGCAGGAACACGCCGACCAGCGCCACCAGGCCCACGACGACCGCGGTCGGGATGCTGGTGGCCGGCACGAACACGACCCCCAGCGTCCCGGCGACCAGGACGCCGCCGGCCCAGACCCAGGTGGCGGGCCAGAGCCGTTCGACATAGACGGTACGCACGGGAACAGCCTGCCACGCCCGTGGCTAGAGTCGTCGGGTGCACCTGCAGCAGGACGACCCCGTGGCCGGACCGCCGCATGGCTGACCCCGAGGACGTGCACGTCCTGCTGCGTCGCGACGACGGCGCCCCGCTGCCGACCTACGCCCGCCCGGGCGACGCCGGGCTCGACCTGGCGACGACCGAGGAGGTCACGCTGCCGCCCGGTGGGCGCAGCACCGTGGGGACTGGCGTGGCGGTCGCCCTGCCGGCCGGCACGGCGGCCTTCGTCCTGCCACGGTCCGGGCTGGCGGCCAGGCACGGCGTCACCGTGCTGAACGCGCCGGGCACGGTGGACGCCGGCTACCGCGGGGAGATCCGCGTGACCCTGCTCAACACCGACACCGCGACGTCGGTGACCCTGCACGCCGGTGACCGCGTGGCCCAGCTGGTGGTGATGGCCCTGCCCACCGTGCACCTGGTGGAGGTGGACCGGCTGCCCGGCTCCGACCGCGGCGAGCACGGCTTCGGCTCCACGGGCCGCGGGACCCTGACTCCCGCCCCGGGCACGGCTGCTCCTGCGGCCCCGGCCGTCCCGGCCCCGGTGACGACGGTCGCAGGGATCGCGGCACCCGGACGAACGGACACGAGCACCCCGGGCCACCCCAGCCCGGGCGACGACGACGGAGGACACCAGTGAGCCCCTTCTGGAGCGGCAGGACCCGCCCCGACCCCAGCGAGCCCGACCCCGCCACCCTCGAGCAGGTCGTGTCGCCCGAGACCGGTCCGATGGACTCCCGGGACCCGGCCGCACCCACCGAGGGCGTGCTGGACCTGGGAGCGCTGCGGCTCCCGGCCCGCAAGGACCTCAAGATCCGGCTCGACGTGGACAAGACCTCGGGCAACGTGGCCGCGGTCACGGTGCAGGCCGACGCGTCGTCGGTGCAGCTCACGGCCTTCGCCGCCCCCCGCAGCGCCGGGGTCTGGGACGAGGTGCGCCCAGAGATCGCGGCGGCCGTGGCGTCCGGCGGCGGCTCCACCGAGGAGCGCGAGGGCAGCTTCGGCACCGAGCTGGTGGCCCGGGTACCCACGACCCTGCCCGACGGCCGCAAGGTGCTGCAGGTGCAGCGCTTCTGCGGCGTCGACGGGCCCCGGTGGTTCGTCCGGGCGGTGTTCAGCGGTCCGGAGGTGCTGCAGTCGGTCGGCGCGACCCTGCCCGACGAGCTGGCCTCCCGTGCCCGTGGTGGTGACCTGGAGGACCTGGTCCGGACCACGGTCGTGGTCCGCGGCACCGACCCCATGGCCCCCCGGGAGCCGCTCCGGCTGCGGGTGCCGGAGTCGGCCCGTCGCGTCGGTCAGACCCCCACGACGTCGCCGGAGCAGGCCCCGGCGGCCGCTGCGGCCGACGGCTCCGGCGGTACCGACGGCCCCGCGACCGGCGGCGAGGTCACGGACGGGTGACACCTGCCCGGGGCGTGCGCGAGCACCCCTTCGGCAGTCGTAGTCTCGACGCATGAGCGATCGCAGCTGGCGGAGCACGCTGTCGTCCCTGACGCGCAGCGACGACGAGGTGGCCGCCCGACGTCAGGCCGAGACGTCCGGGCGGCACGGCGGGACGCCGGTCACCTCGTTGCCGGACCGCTGCCGCGCCACGCTGTGCGGCACCCTCCGCTCAGTCACCGTCGAGCCGGCGGCCACGTCCTGCACGGTCGAGGCGGAGCTGTTCGACGGCTCCGGGACCGTGCGCCTGCGCTGGATCGGGCGCAGCGCCATCGCGGGCATCGAGCCCGGCCGCCAGCTCAAGGTGACGGGCACCGTCAGCCACTGCAGCGGTGGCACCCGGGTGATCTACAACCCGTCGTACGAGCTGCTCCCGCTGCGCTCGTGACCACCGAGCCCGGGACCACGGGGCCCGGCGGGCCCGCCGAGGAGGACCTGACCCCGGCGCCGACCACGGTCGAGGAGGTCGTCCGCACCGAGCTCCTGAAGGCGCTGGGGGGCTGGCGGGGCACCCTCGAGGCCGCGGTCCCGATCCTGCTGTTCGTGGTGTCGTGGACGCTGACCGAGCAGCTGCGGACGTCCATCGTGGTGTCCGCCGTCGGGCTCGGCGTGTTCGTCCTGCTGCGGCTGCTGCAGCGACAGACCCTGGTGCACGTGCTGTCCGGCGTGATGGGCCTGGTCGTGGCGGCCGTGGTCGCCACCCGGACCGGCAACGCCAGCGACTTCTTCCTGCCGGGCATCCTCTACAACGCGGCGCTGGCCGTGGTCTTCGGGGTGTCGATGGTCACCGGGTGGCCGGTCGTCGGGTTCCTGTTCGGCGCCGTGACCGGTGACCCCACCGGCTGGCGGCGGCGCCGTGGCGTCCGCCTGCTGTTCCAGAAGCTCACCGCGATCCTGCTGGCCAACTACCTCATCCGGGTCGTGGTCCAGCTGCCGCTCTACCTGGCCGGGTCGGTCGTCGTGCTCGGCGCGTCCAAGATCGTGCTGGGCTGGCCGCTCCTGGGTGTGTCGGTCCTGGCCATCGGGGCCCTGCTGGCGGCCGGCCGGACCCCGCTCACCGACGAGGACGAGTCCCCGAGCCCGGAGGAGCAGCCGGCCTGACGACGCCGACCGCCGGGGCGGTGAGGCGTACCCAGACCCGTGGGGCGGCGTCGCCGCCGGTCGGCGCGGTCTCAGCGTCGACCGGGCGCCTCGCTCCGCCAGGACGCCAGCAGAGCCGCGAGCGGCTGCTCCTGGTCCGGTGTGGTCAGCAGCATGAGCTCGTCGCCGGCCTCGACCGTGTCGTCCGGCGAGGGCGCGATGGGGCGGTGGTCTCGCACGATGCAGGTGAGGACGGTGTCCTCCGGCAGCGTGATCGCGCGGATGGCGGTGCCGGCCACGGGTGAGCCCGCGGGCACGGTGAACTCGAACAGCGACGCCGAGCTCTGCTGCAGCTGGAACAGCCGCACCATCTCGCCGATCTCGACGGCCTCCTCGACCAGGGCCGTCATGAGCCGCGGGGTGGACACCGCCACGTCGACCCCCCAGGCGTCGTCGAACAGCCACTCGTTGCGCGGGTTGTTGACCCGCGCCACCACGCGGGGGACGCCGTACTCGGTCTTGGCCAGCAGCGACACGACCAGGTTGACCTTGTCGTCGCCCGTGGCGGCCACCAGCACGTCGCAGGTGTCCAGCCGGCCCTCGTCGAGGGTCTCGATCTCGCAGGCGTCGGCGTAGAGGAACTCGGCCTGCTCCAGGGTGTCCTTCATCCGGGCCGCCTTGGACAGCCGGTCGATGAGCAGCACCTGGTGGCCGTTCCCGATCAGCTCGCGGGCGATCGAGCGGCCCACGCTGCCCGCCCCGGCGATGACGACGCGCATCAGCCGTGCTCCACCGCGGTGGCGGCCGCGTCGACGGCCGCGCGCCGGCGGGAGTGCTCGACGACGACGAACACCCGGTCGCCGTCCTGCAGGACCGTCTCGGTCCGGGGGATCACGGGGTGCCCGAGCCGGGTGAGGTACGCGACCCTGACGTCGATCGCCGCCTCGAGCTCGCGGACCTCACGGCCCAGCCAGCCGGCGTGGGGGGACAGCTCGACCAGGGCCACCCGGGTGGCCTCGTCGGTCCACAGCGGCACCGAGTCGGTCGGCAGGAGCTCGGCGATCATCTCCCGCGAGGTCCACGGCACGGTCGCGACCGTGGCTATCCCCAGCCGTCGGTAGACCTCGGCGCGGCCCGGGTCGTAGATCCGGGCGACCACGCGGGCGACCGAGTAGGTCTCGCGGGCCACGCGGGCGGAGATGATGTTCGAGTTGTCCCCGCTGCTGACCGCCGCGAAGGCGTAGGCCTCCTCGATCCCGGCCCGCAGCAGGGTGTCCCGGTCGAAGCCGATGCCGGCGACCGTCCGGCCGGAGAAGTCCGGCCCCAGCCGCCGGAAGGAGTCCGGGTTGGAGTCGATCACGGCCACCGAGTGGCCCTGCTCCTCGACGTCGTGCGCCAACCGGGCGCCGACCCGTCCGCAACCCATCACCACGAAGTGCACGACGTCACGTTAGCGCCGCAGGCACCGCGCGCCAGGGCACG
Source organism: Actinomycetales bacterium (assembly GCA_038258055.1). Taxonomy (GTDB): domain Bacteria; phylum Actinomycetota; class Actinomycetes; order Actinomycetales; family JBBAYJ01; genus Aquipuribacter. Next base: position 4,126 of record JBBSQH010000053.1, on the reverse strand, counting down.
GGCCTAGCATCGGCGCGTGACGTCGCTGCTCTCCGTGCCCAAGCGGCTGCTCCTGGGCCGGGCACGACCCAGCAGCCGCGAGGACGACACCCTGCTGCCCAAGCGCCTGGCGCTGCCCGTGTTCGCGGCCGACCCGGTCTCCTCCGTGGCCTACGCGACCCAGGAGCTGCTGGTCATCCTGGCCCTGGGCGGGGTCGCCACCCTGGTGCTCGCACCCGAGGTGGCCCTTGCGGTCTGCGTCGTCGTCGCGGTGGTCGTCATCTCCTACGGCCCGCTCGTGCGGGCCTACCCGGGCGGCGGCGGCTCGTTCGCGGTGGCCTCGCGCAACCTGGGCCCGCGCGCCGGGCTGGTGGCCGCTGCGGCCCTGCTGGTGGACTACACCCTCACGGTGGCGGTGAGCGCGGCCGCCGCCATCGACAACCTGGTCTCGGTCCTGCCGGGCCTGGACTCCGGGCGCATCCCCCTGGCCGTCGGCGCGGTCGTCCTGGTCATGGTGGTCAACCTGCGGGGCCGTCACGAGGCGGGCTGGTCGGCCATGCTGCCGGTCTACGCGTTCGTCCTGGTCATCGCGGCCCTGGTCGTGACCGGCCTGGTCCGCTGGGCCGCGGGCGACGCCCCCGTCGCCGCCAGCGCGGGTTACGAGGTCGTGCCCAACCCCGACCTGACCAACCTGGCCCTGGCCCTGATCGTGCTGCGGGCGTTCGCAGGCGGCGGCGCGGCCCTGGCGGGCGTCGACGCCATCGCCAACGGCGTGCCCGCGTTCCGCCGTCCCAAGGGCCGCAACGCCGCCCTGACGCTGTTCGGGCTCGGCGCCATGACCATCGGGCTGATCGCCGGTGTCGTCTCGCTGGCCGTCGTCAGCGGGGTCACCGTGGCCCGCGATTCCTGCGACCTGCAGGGCCTGCCGGTCGTCTGCGAGCAGTTCACCCAGCAGACGGTCATCGCGCAGCTGGCGGAGGCCGTGTTCGGCGCCGGGAGCGTGGGCGCGGTCCTGGTGGCCGTGGTCACGGTGGCGGTCCTGCTGGCCGCGGCCAACAGCGCGTTCAACGGCTTCCCGCTGCTGGCGGCCACCCTGGCCGACTCCGGCTACCTGCCGCGCCAGCTGGCCCGGCGCGGCGACCGGCTCGCCCACAGCAACGGCATCCTCGTGCTGGCGCTGGGCGCGGTCGGCGTGCTGCTGGTGCTGGAGGCCCGGGTGGGACCCCTGCTCGACCTGTACCTGGTCGGGCTGTTCACGTCGTTCACGCTGGCGCAGGTCGCGATGGCCCGGCACTGGTCGCTGCGCACGCGGCCCGGCTGGCGGGGCCCGCGCGGCGGCCCCCGCGCAGGGATGGCGCTGGCCGTCGTGGCGGCCACGTGCACCGGGACGGTGCTGCTGGTCCTGCTGGTCAGCAAGGTCCCGAACGGGGCCTGGGCCACCGTGCTGGTGATGGTGGTGGTCGGCCTGGCGATGCAACGCATCCACCGCCACTACGACCGCGTCGCCGTCGAGGTGGCCCTGCCCGACGACGACCTCGGGGAGACGATGCCGGCCCGGGTGCACGCCGTCGTGCTGGTCTCCCGGTTGCACCGTCCCGTCACCCGGGCCATCGCCTACGCCCGGGCCACCCGGCCGTCGACGCTGGAGGCCGTGACGGTCGCCTCGGACCCGCAGGCGGCGCAGGAGCTGTCGCAGGAGTGGGCCCGCCGCCGGATCGCGGTGCCGCTGCGGGTGCTGGACTCCCCGTACCGCGAGGTCACCCGCCCGCTCGTCGAGCACGTCAGGACGCTGCGGGCCCGGGGGCCCCGGGACGCCGTCACGGTGTTCCTGCCGGAGTACGTCGTGGCCCACTGGTGGGAGGCGGTGCTGCACAACCGGTCCAACATCTGGCTGCGCGCCCGGCTCGGTGCGACCCCAGGCGTCATGGTGGTCATCGTGCCGTGGCAGCTGGCCTCGACCCTGGCCGACGGCGACCTGGCCGCCCGGGCCGCGGGGGAGCGGAGCCTGGTCCAGGAGGCCACGCGGGCCGGGGCCGCCGACAGCGACCGGGAGCCGCTGGCGTGAGCGCTACCGACCCGACCACCGACCCGGCCTCCGACGCCTCGTCCCAGGCGTCGCCCGGCCCGGACGCCCTGCCCCGGGCCGGCGACCTGGTGGAGCTGACCACGGGGGCGTTCGCGCACGGCGGCCACGTGGTCGCCCGCGTCGGGGACGTGCCCGACGGCCGCGTCGTGTTCGTCCGCCACGCCCTGCCCGGGGAGCGCGTCCGTGCCCGGCTGACCGACGCCGGCGGGAGCGACCGGTTCTGGCGGGCCGAGGCCCTCGAGGTGCTCCAGGCCTCGCCGGACCGGGTCGAGCCGCCCTGCCCCCACGCCCGGCCCGGCGGCTGCGGAGGCTGCGACCTGCAGCACGCGAGCCTGCCCGCGCAGCGCCGGCTCAAGGCGCAGGTGGTCACCGAGCAGCTCACCCGGCTCGGTGGCATCGACCCGGAGCAGGTCCTCGGCGGTCCGGTCGTGGTGCGGGCGCTGCCCGAGCCGGGTCGGGCGCCGGGGGAGGAGACCGGTCTGGGCTGGCGCACCCGGGTCCGCTACGCGGTCGACCGGCAGGGCCGGCCCGGGTTCCACCGCCACCGCAGCCACGACGTGCTCCCGGTCGGGCGCTGCCCGCTGGTGACCGACGAGGTCGACGCGACCGGGGTCACGCGGCTGCCGTGGCCGGGGGTGTCGTCGGTGTCGGTGTCGGCCGGGGACGACGGCAGCGTGGTGAGGGCCGAGCACGGGCCCGAGCGGGTCCGCCTGCCCCGGGTCGACACCCTGGGACTGGTGGCGGGGCCCTCGGACCGGGGCGTCCGCGTGGCCGGACGGACCTGGGTCCGCCACGACGTCACCGGGGCCGGCCGGCTGCGGGTGGGCGTGGACGGGTTCTGGCAGGTGCACCCGGCCGCGGCGGAGACCTTCGTCGCGCTGGTCCGGGGCTGGGCGGGGGTCCGTGCCGGGGACACCGTGCTGGACCTGTACGCCGGGGCGGGCCTGTTCACCCTCGCGCTGGCCCACGACCTGGGCGAGGCGGGCGAGCTGGTCGCGGTGGAGTCCGACCGCGGCGCGGTGGCCGACATGCGCCGCAACGTCCACGACCGCCCGCTGGTGCGGGTGGTCGCCGACCGGGTGGAGCGCGCGCTGCGCGGGCCGGACGTGCCCGCCCGGGCGGACGTCGTCGTCCTGGACCCGCCACGCGTCGGCGCCCGCTCCGCGGTGGTCGACGAGGTGGTCGCCCGAGGGCCCCGGTCCGTCGTCCTCGTCGCCTGCGACCCGGCCTCCCTGGGCCGCGACACCGCGCTGCTGGCCCAGCGCGGCTACCACCTGCGCCGGCTGGAGGCGCTCGACGCGTTCCCGATGACCCACCACGTCGAGTGCGTGGCGCTCTACACGCCCGAGGGCCTCACCTGATATCTTGATGTCAAGAGACTTTGGCTGTCCGGCCCGCCGCGACTGCGGCAGGATGGGCGGTCGGGAGCCCAGACCCGATGCACGCACTCGACGCCGAGAGGGACGCCCATGAGCGCAGGACAGCACCCCAACACCTTCGACAGCCGCGACAGCCTGGAGGTCGGAGGCCGGTCCTACGACTACTACCGGCTCGACGCCGTCGAGGGCTCCGCCGACCTGCCCTTCAGCCTCAAGGTGCTGCTGGAGAACCTGCTCCGCACCGAGGACGGCGTCAACGTCACCGCCGACGCCGTCCGGGCGCTGGGCTCCTGGCAGGCCGACGCCGACCCGGACGTGGAGATCCAGTTCAGCCCCGCCCGCGTCGTCATGCAGGACTTCACCGGCGTGCCCTGCATCGTCGACCTGGCCACCATGCGCGAGGCCGTGGTCGACCTGGGCGGAGACCCCGGCCGGATCAACCCGCTGGCGCCCGCCGAGCTGGTCATCGACCACTCCGTCATCGTCGACTCCTTCGGCCAGGCCGACTCGCTCGAGCTCAACATGGCCATCGAGTACGAGCGCAACCGGGAGCGCTACCAGTTCCTGCGCTGGGGCCAAGGTGCCTTCGCCGACTTCAAGGTCGTCCCGCCCGGCACCGGCATCGTCCACCAGGTGAACATCGAGCACCTCGCCCGCGTGGTCTTCACCCGTGAGGTCGACG
>JBBSQH010000052.1:0-31782 GCA_038258055.1 Actinomycetales bacterium | reverse complement strand
GACTACCTCGAGACGTTCTACAACCCCCGCCGCCGGCACTCCGCCCTCGGCAACATCGCCCCCGCCACCTTCGAGGAACGGCACACTCTCACCACCGCGGCCTGAACCCTCAGACCGCGCAGCAACGAGGTGTCCACGGAAGCGGGTCAACTCCACAACTACGAGAAGGTCACGATCACCAAGTCGGTGGGCGAGCCGATCGACATGGCCGTCATGCCCGACCTGACGGTGCTGCACACCGCCCGCAACGGGGCCATCCGGCACACGGACCCCTCGACGGGCATCACGAAGGTCGTCAACACGGTCGACGTGTACGCCAACTCCGAGGACGGCATGCAGACCGTCACGCTGGACCCGGACTTCGCGACCAACCAGTGGGTCTACCTCTACTACGCGCCCCGCGTGATGACGGCGCCCTACCCGGAGACCACCCCCACCGGGTCGGCCCCCAACACGCTGCCCGCGGGCCAGGACATCTCGTACTGGGACCGCTGGAAGGGCTACAACCAGCTCACCCGGGTCAAGTGGGACGCCGAGGCCGGCAACCTGGACATGTCGACCGAGCAGGTCATCATCAAGGTCGAGGTCCAGCGCGGGCAGTGCTGCCACGTCGCCGGTGACGTCGCCTTCGACGCCGAGGGCATGGTCTACCTGTCCACCGGTGACAACACCCCGGCCAGCACGCCCGGGTCGAACGGCTTCGCGCCGAACAACAACGCGCCCGGGTTCAACCCCGGCTTCGACTCCCGTCGCGGCGCGGGCAGCACGAACGACCTGCGTGGCGCCATCCTGCGCATCGACGTGCAGGACGACGGGTCGTACACGATCCCCGAGGGCAACCTGTTCGAGCCCGGGACCGCGAACACCCGTCCTGAGCTGTTCGTGATGGGTCTGCGCAACCCGTTCCGGATGGACGTCGACCAGCAGACCGGTGCGGTCGTCTGGGGCGACTACGGCCCCGACTCGGGCACCGCCAATCCCCAGCGCGGCCCCATGGGCTACGTGGAGTGGCAGAGCACGACCGACGCGCTGAACGGCGGCTGGCCGTACTGCCACGGACCGAACGCCAACTACAACGAGTGGAACTTCGAGACCGCGACGCCCGGTTCGTTCTTCGACTGCGAGGCCGGCGCCCAGAACAACTCGACCTGGAACACCGGTCTGGCCGTCCTGCCCCCGGCCACGGCTCCCCAGCTGTGGTACGGCGACAACACCAACGACCAGCCGTGGCCCGAGCTCACGGACTTCGGCCCCGGTGGTCAGGGTCCGATGGGTGGCCCGGTCTACCGCTACGACGAGGCCAACACCTCCGCCGGCAAGTTCCCGGAGTTCTGGGACGGCAAGGCCTTCATGTTCGAGTTCAGCCAGGACTACATCGCCGCGCTGACCATCCCGGACTTCGACGGCCCGGTCACCGACATCACGCACTTCCTGCCCAACCTGGAGCTGCGCAACAACGTGCAGCCCATCACGGACAGCCCGATCGACATCGAGTTCGGCCCCGACGGGTCGATGTACGTCCTCGACTACGGCAACGGCTTCTTCCGGCAGAACCCCGAGGCCGGCCTGTACCGGGTCGACTGGGCGCCGGGCAACAAGTCGCCCAACGCGGTGATCAAGGCCGACCCGATCAGCTCCTCCGAGGCGCCCCTGACCGTCACCTTCGACGGCTCCGGCTCCACGGACCCCGAGGGCGCGGCCCTCACCTACGAGTGGGACTTCGACGCCGACGGGGTCTACGACGCCACCGGTGTCAGCGCCACCCACACCTTCGCCGAGCTGGGCCAGTACCCGGTCGGACTGCGGGTCACCGACCCCGAGGGCAAGATCGGCATCACCTCCTTCGCCATCACGGTCGGCAACGTCGCGCCGACCCTGTCGGTGGACTACCCGGCCAACGGCTCGTTCTTCGAGTGGGGTGACCGGATCCCCTACAAGTTCTCGGTCTCCGACCCGGAGGACGGCACCACCCCGGTCTGCTCGCGCCTGTCCTGGACCCTGGGTCTCGGCCACGCCGAGCACGCCCACCCCGAGGTCCTCGGTTCGGGCTGCCAGGGCACCTGGAACACCTCGCCCGACGCGCCGGAGCACGGCGTCACGGAGAAGCTGTACTCGGTGGTCGTGGCCAACTACACCGACGCCGGCAACGGCAGCATCCCGCCCGCCCGGGGCGAGACGTCGCTCATCCTCAAGCCGTTCACCCAGGAGGCCGAGCACGCGGACGTCCAGTCCGGCATCGAGGTCGTCGCCGACGAGACCGCCGGCGCGCTGTCCAAGGTCACCGGGTTCGACGCGGGCGACCACATCGCCTACGAGCCGGTGAACTTCTTCAACATCGACGCCGTCGAGGTCCGGGCCAGCGGCGAGGGCGAGCTCGCCTTCCGCTGGAACTCCCTGGACGCCGAGCCGTTCGCCACCTTCGACGTGGACTCCGCGTCGTGGGCGACGACCGGGGGTGACGTCACCGAGTTCCCGACCGGCACCGGCACCGTCTACGTGACCAGCACCGGTGGCGTCGACGTCGACACGTTCGAGTTCATCGGCGACGGCGCGGCCGACGTCACGGCTCCCACGGTCAGCCTGACCACCACGCCGGCCGCGGCCGACGGGGCAGCAGGCTGGTTCGTCACCAAGCCCGTCGCGGTGCGCCTCGCCGCCACGGACGACGGTGCCCTGGCCCGGGTCGAGTACTCGACCAACGGCGGGACGACCTGGACCAACGTCCGCTCCAACAACGGCAACATCAACCCCTTCAACATCACCGCCGAGGGCGTCACGACCGTTCAGTACCGGGCGATCGACACCGCCGGCAACATCTCCGAGGTGGGCACCACGACCATCTCGATCGACACGGTCGACCCCACGCTCACCGTCTCCGGTGTGACCGCGGGCGAGGCCTACGGCAGCTCGGCCAGCATCACGCTGGACGTCGAGGCGACCGACGCCACCTCCGGGCTCGCCTCGGTCGTGACCATGGTCGACGGCGACGTCGTCGACGGCGACACCATCGACCTGTGGGACCTGTCCCTGGGCCGTCACCAGGTCGTCGTCACCGCCACCGACAACGCCGGCCGCAGCGAGACCTTCGCCGCGACCATCCTGGTCGAGACGTCGTACGCCGACGTGTCGGCCAACCTGGCGCGGCTCGCCGCGTCCGGTGACGTCTCCAAGCGCGACCTCGCCCAGCTGAGGGCCTTCCTCGGCCAGGCGGAGCGCCACGAGGCCGCCGGCCGCGACACCCGTGCGGTGGAGCAGCTGAACCGGTTCCTCGACCGGACCGAGAACGAGCTCCTCGTCCGCGACGCCGAGGAGCTGGTCCGCGACCTGCAGTGCGACTCGCGCTGCCTGTCCCCGGACCAGATCTCGATCCAGATGTTCAGCTACGCCAGCTGGGTCAACCAGGTCGGCATCACCACCGTCCTGGGTGAGCTGGAGGACATCGGGTTCCAGAACGTGGAGCCCTTCGGCGGCACCTACGGGGGCCGCGACGCGCAGACCTGGTCCGCGCTGCTCGACTCCTACGGCCTGCAGCAGCCCAGCTCGCACGGCAACGTCTCGCCGACCGGGTTCGCCGCGAACCTGGCCTTCGGCAAGGCGGTCGGGCAGCAGTTCGTGGGCTCGGGCGGGTTCCCGCCGCCCAGCATCGCCAGCAACGGCACCAGCACCTACGCCGACGTCGTCGCGACGGCGCAAGCCATGAACACCCTCGGTGAGCAGTCCGTGGCCAACGGCACCGGCAAGATCTTCGGCCACAACCACCAGTGGGAGTTCACGACCCAGGTGACCAACCCGGCCACGGGCGTCACGACCTCGGCGTGGGAGGCCCTCGTGCCCCTCACCAACCCCGAGTTCGTCACGTTCCAGCTGGACATCCTCTGGGCCGAGGACGCCGGCATCGACACCGCGGGTCTGCTCGAGACCTACGGCGACCGGGTCTCCCTGCTGCACGTGAAGGACGGCCTGCTCAACGGGGCCGCCCGCGCCATCCCGACCGACGTGGGGGAGGGCGAGATCGACTGGGCGCCCATCTTCGACGCCGCCGAGGGTCACGTGGCGTACTACGTCATCGAGCGGGACGGGGCTCCTGCGAGCGCCGAGTTCGCCCGGGACAGCTTCGAGTTCCTCACCACCTTCTCCTACTGAGGAGGGGCACCACCGCCTGCTGAGGCGGGCACGACCGGGTCGTCGGCATCTCGCCGGCGGCCCGGTCGGCCGTCCGGGGGGCGGTCGGTCCCGGACGGCCTCGAACGGCCTGGGTCAGCCCCGCGACGGCCCGCCCATGCGGGCCAGCACCAGCTGTTCCAGCACCTGGGCGACGGTGTACAGGGCGAGCGACACCAGCGTGATGACCACGACGAGCGCCCACACGGTGGTGTTCTGGGCCCGACCGAGCGCCGACACCACGCCGTAGCCGATGCCCTGGCCGGTCGCGAGCCACTCGGCGATCAGAGCCCCCGTGATGGCTCCGGGGACCGAGATCCGCACGGCGGCGAAGAACGACGGCAGCGCCGAGGGCAGGTCGACGGTACGCAGCCGGGCCGAGGTCGACCCGCCGTACACCGCCACCACGTCGTGCAGCTGCGGGCTGGTGGAGCGCAGGCCGAACACGATGGTCACCAGCGCCGGGAACAGCACGACGATGCCCGCGATGACCGCGACCGTCACCGTGCCCCGGCCGAACACCATCGAGATGACCGGGGTCATGGCGATCAGGGGCACCGAGCGCAGCAGCATCGCCACCGGCATGATCGTGCTCTGCGCGGACCGGGACACCACGATCGCGCAGGCCAGCGCCACGGCTGCGACCATGCCCGCGACGAAGCCCAGGGCCGCGTCCGCCAGCGTGGTGCCGAGCAGGTCGAGGACCTGCGCCCGGTTCTCGGCCGCGTCGTCCTCGGTGAACAGGTACGCCCACACGTCGAGAGGCCCCTTGCCGACGTAGGGCGAGACGTCGAGCAGCTCGAGGAACGCGACCCAGACGACCAGGACGATGCCGAGCGTCAGCGCCGCCCCGCCCAGGGCCCGCAGGACACCCGTCACCGGGTGCCCCTGGCCCACGGCGTGACGAGCCGGGCCAGGAGGGCGAACAGGCCGTACCCCGCTCCGGCGACCAGCCCGCAGACGATCATCATCCCCCAGGCGCGCTCGGCGTCCAGGCTCTGCTGGGCGTTGACCAGGGCCGGTCCGACGCCCCGGTCCACCCCGCCGATGTACTCGCCGAGGATCGCGCCCAGGAACGCCGCCGGGGCCGCGATCTGCAGCGCCGACAGGATCGACGGCACCGCGGACACCAGCTGGACCCGGGACAGCTGCTGCCACCGGCCGCCGCCGTACACCTGCACGACGTCCAGGGTCGCGGGGTCGGCGGAGCGGAACCCGAGGACAGCACCCACGACGGTCGTGAAGAACACCGAGATCGCGGCCAGCGCCACGGCCGTGCCGGACGGCTCGCCGGCCGCCGGTGGGCCGATGACGATGTAGAGGATCGGGGTGATGGCCACCAGGGGGATGCAGTAGCTGATGACGGCGACCTGGGTGATGACCTTCTCGGTCCACGGGGCCAGCAGGACCAGGGAGGCCAGCAGCAGGGCCAGCCCGTTGCCCCAGGCGAACCCCCGGACCGCCTCGTCGACCGTCGCCAGGAAGTTGTCGCGGTAGAACCCGAGCCCGTCCTCGGCCCACTGCTGCACGACGCCCGGCGGGGTGGGGACGAGCTTGTCCGCGAACACCGTCACCGCCAGGACCCACCACAGGGCGACGAGCCCGACGACGCCACCGGTGCCCGACAGCACCGACCTCGTGCGGTCGGGGTCGACCGTCCAACGGCTGGTGGGCGGGACGGGGGCGGTCGTGCCCACCGGGGCCGGGGCGCTCACTCAGTGCCCGCCGACCGTGCCGCCTGTGCCGACCGTGCCGACGGTGCCGAACAGCAGCTCCGAGGCGCGGTCGTGCAAGGCGTGGAACTCCGGCGTGCGCATCATCTCCGGGAGCCGCGGCCGGGGCAGGTCGACCTCGATCACCTCGCTGATCCGGCCCGGGCGCGGGCTCATCACCGCGACCAGGTCGGACAGGAAGATGGCCTCGGAGATGCCGTGGGTGACCATGAGCGTGGTGGCGGGCTTCTCGGTCCAGATCCGGAGCAGCTCGACGTTCAGCCGCTGCCGGGTCATGTCGTCCAGCGCGCCGAACGGCTCGTCGAGCAGCAGCACCGACGGCTCCACCACCAGCGACCGGGCGATGGACACCCGCTGGCGCATCCCGCCCGACAGCTGGGCGGGCTTGGCGTCCTCGAACCCCTCCAGGCCGACCAGGCGCACCAGCTCGCTGACCAGCGCCTCGTCCGGCTTCTCACCCGACACCTCGAACGGCAGCCGGATGTTGGACCGGACGGACCGCCACGGCAGCAGCGCCGAGTCCTGGAACGCGATGCCCAGGCGGTGGTCCCGGCGCAGCTCCAGCGGGGTGCGCCCTTCGACCAGCGCCGTGCCGACCGTCGGGGTCTCCAGGCCGGCCAGGATGCGCAGGATGGTCGACTTGCCGCAGCCCGAGGGCCCCAGCAGCGACAGGAACGTGCCCTGCGCGGTGGACAACGTGGCGTCCTCCAGCGCGACGACGCTGCGCCGGCCCATCGCGAACGTCTTGCCCAGCCCGTCGATCCGCACCCCCGTCCCGGTGGCGTGCGGGTCGGCGGCGGCGTGGGCGTCGCTCACCCGATCAGCTCGGGCTTCTCGGTCAGCAGCTCGTCGAGCAGGGACAGGTCGAACAGCGCCTCGGCCTCCAGGTCGATGCCGGCGGTGGCCAGGGTGTCGAGGTTCTGCTGGACCAGCTCGTCGCTGATGGTGAAGATGCCGTTGGCCTCGGTCTCCTCCGTCACGATAAGCAGGTCGTTCTGGGTGGTGGCCTGCGCGACCTCCTTCTCGAGGTCCAGGTCCAGGTCCGCGCCGTACTCCTCGACGGCGAGCCGGGCGCCCTCCTCGGGGTCGGCCAGGGCGTCCTGCCAGCCGCGGATCTCGGCCTCGAGGAACGCCTTGACCATGTCCGGTCGCTCGGCGATGGTGTCCTCGGTGGCGATGACGCTCTCGGCCACGAACGGCAGGCCGTTGTCGGCGAACAGCAGGTTGGTGACCTCGTTGCCCGCGGACTCCACCGTGATGGACTCGTTGGTGATGTACGCCAGGAAGCCGTCCACGTCGCCGTTGACCAGGGGGGACGGGTCGTACTCGACCGGCACCTTCTCCACGTCGGCGGGGTCGATGTCGTTGGCGACCAGCAGCGCGTCGAACAGCGTCTCGTTGCCACCGGCCTGCACGCCGATCCGCTTGCCGACCAGGTCGGCCGGGGTGGCGATGTCGCCGCCGTCGGCCAACGACAGGATGGTGAACGGGTTCTTCTGGTAGGTGGTGCCGATGATCTTCAGCGGCGCCTCCTCTTCGGCGATCACCTGCCCGACCGTCACCGCGTTCGTGAGGCCGAAGTCCGCGCCGCCGGACAGCACGATCGACTCGGTGGCCCCGGGGCCGGCGTTGAGGGTGACCTCGCCGAAGCCGGCCTCCTCGTAGTAGCCGTTGGCGTCGGCGAAGAACTCGCCCGCGAACTCGGCGTTCTTGATCCAGGACAGCTGCACCGTGATGTCACCGTGGTCGGCGGCGGCCGCGGCCTCCCCGCTCGACGCCACGTCCTCGCCGCCGGCGTCCTCGGACCCGCAGGCGGCCAGGACGAGCCCGGCGGCCAGCAGGGCGGTGGCGGTGCGGACGAGGTCCGCGGGACGACGACCGAGGGGGGACGTGCGCATCATGAACTCCCAGAGGGGGGCAGGGTCCGGTCGCGGCCGGCTCGCGCGGGGGAGGCCCCCCGGTTGGAGCACGCTAGGCAGCCCGCGTTTCCGCGGTGCGTTTGCGACGTTTCCGCCTCGTGACGAACCCGGCCGGGCCGCGACGGCGTCCCGTCCGTCGGCCCGCGGTGCGTGACGTTCTCGGCCCACGCGTGTCTGAAGGGGTGTGACCGTCCTCGTCCGTCCGTCGTGGCGCGGGCTAGCGCACCGGCGACGACGAGCTCAAGGCGGAGGGGCGCGCCCAGCAGGGCGAGGCCGGGCTCAAGAAGGCCGGCGAGGACGTCAAGGACGCGTTCCGCACGTAGGCCCCGCCCGCGCGGACACCGGTCCGCGCCCCGGCGGCCCGGCCGGACCCGCGCGTGCGGGGCCGGCCGGGTCGTCGTGGGTGCCCGGGCGGACTAGGTTGCGACTGGCGCCCCGCGGGGCGCAGGACGACGGACGACGGAGAGCGAGCGATGACCTGGTGACGACGGCGACCGCGGACGGACCCGGCGTGGGACCCGCGTCCGAGCCCTCTGCCGGGCGCGGGCTGGACGACGGCACGCTGGTGGTCCGGGCGCGTGACGGGGACGTCAACGCCTTCGAGGTGCTGGTGCAGCGCTACCAGTCGCAGATGTACCGCCTGGCCGTGCGGATGCTCGGCAACCGCGGGGACGCCGAGGACGTGGTGCAGGAGGTCTTCCTGGCCGCGTGGCGTCGGCTGCCGGAGATCCGCGAGGGCGCCGCGCTACCGGGGTGGCTCTACCGGACGACGACCAACCACTGCCTGAACGTGCTTCGGGCCCGCCGCCCGCGTGCCGAGCTGGACCTCGACCTGACCCGGTCCCGGTCGCCGGAGGGCGAGCCCGAGCGGGCCGCGGAGACCGCCGAGCAGGTCCGTGCCCTCACCGTCGCGCTGCAGCAGCTGACCCCGGAGCAGCGCGCCGCCTGGCTGCTGCGGGAGGTCCACGACCGCTCCTACGCCGAGATCGCCGGTATCCTCGGCGTCAGCGCGACGGCAGTGCGGGGTCGGATCGCCCGGTCGCGCGTCGAGCTCGCGGAGGCGATGCAGCCATGGCGCTGAGCAGCCGCATCGGCGCCCACGTCCTGCCCTGCGGGCGTCACGTCGAGGACCTGTGGGACACGATGGGGTCCGCGCCGGACGCCCACGTCCAGGGCTGCCCCCACTGCCGGACGGCGCTCGCGAGCCTGGCCGCGCTGGCCGAGGCGACCCGGGCGGTCTACGACGACGAGTCGCTCACCCCGCCGCCCACCCTGACGAGCCGGATCATGGCCGCGGTCCGCGCCGACGTCCGGCGCACCAGCCGGCTCCCGCTGGCTGCGGGCGAGCACGGGCCCGTCGACATCAGCGAGCAGGCCGTGGCCGCCGTCCTCCGCTTCGCGGCCGACTCCGTCGACGGCGTCCGGGCGCGGCGCTGCCGGCTGCACCGGCTGGAGGACGGCTCGGTCCGGGTGGACCTCAGCATCAGCGTGCGGTTCTCCGGCGGGACGAGCGTCGCGACGGGGGACGTCGTCCGTGACCGGGTGCGGGCGGTGGCCACGGCGCACGTGGGGCTCGAGGTGGCGGGGATCGACGTCGAGGTCGAGGACGTCTGGGACGACGAGACATGAGCGCCGCATGAGCGCGGCACCGAGCGCCGCACCGAGCGCCGCCGCCGTCGAGGTGGTGCTGGCGGAGTCCGTGGTCGCCGCGGTCGCCGCCCACACCGCGCGCCGCACCCCCGGCGTGCTGCGGGTCGAGACGGGCCTGGGTGGTCTGGTGCAGCGCCTCGCCGTCCGCGCCCGGCACGAGGTCAGGGCGGACTCCGACGACGAGGACCGCCCGGCCGACACGGGCGGGGTCGACGTCGAGCTGGTGGGGGACGAGGCCGACGTGCACGTGTTCCTCGCCGTGCAGGCCGGTGTCCCGGTGACCGCGTGCGCGCACGAGGTGCAGCGGCGGGTGGTGGAGTCGCTCCGGACCGACGTCGGTCTGCGGCGCGTCCGGGTGGCCGTGTCGGTCCTGGACGTGGCCCTGGGCGCGGTATCGGCCGACCTCCTGGGGCCGGGGGGCCGGTCGTGAGCAGCGACGTCGCGCCCGTGTCGTCGCCCGGCGGTGCGGGGCCGGCCGTGCTGAGCCGGTCCGAGGTCCGGGACCTGGTGGCCCACGCCGTGGCGTCGGCGGCGGGGCTGTCGCTGCTCGTGCCGCTGCGCAAGGAGGCGCTGCGGCTGGCCGGGGGCGACGAGGGGATGGCCGTGAGCGTCTCCGAGGACCTGGTCGAGGTCAGGCTGGTCGCCCACCGCCTGCCCCTGCCGCCCCTGCTGGAGCGGGCCGGCGACCTGGCCCGGGCCGCGCTCGCCGGCACGCAGTGGGCCGTCGTGCCGGTGCGCCTCGTCGTGGCCGCGCTGGCCCGCTCGGCCTTCGACGACCGCTGACGCGGGTCCGGGACGAGCTCGTCGGGCGGACCGCGTGACGTCTGCGTGCGTCGTGTGTCTATCGGGGTGAGCGACGTCCTCCTGGGGCGTCGCCGACCCAGGACCACGAACGCGAGGAGCACCCCATGAGCAACAGCACCAGCAACCCCACCAGCACGAGCAGCACCGGCAGCCCTGGCGACGCCGTGAGCGAGCGCACCGAGTCGCGTCGCGACCAGCGGGGCACCGGCACCGACCTGGTCGGTCAGGACGGCCGCACCACCATCGCCGACGTCGTGGTGTCCAAGATCGCCGGCATGGCCGCCCGGGACGTCAACGGTGTCCACGCCCTCGGTGGCGGGGCCTCCCGCGCCTTCGGCGCCCTGCGCGAGCGCATCCCCGGCGCGAGCAGCAGCGTCAGCCAGGGCGTCAGCGTCGAGGTGGGCGAGCGTCAGGCGGCCGTGGACGTGGACCTGGTCGTCGAGTACGGCGTGTCCGTCCCGGACCTGGCCGACTCGGTCCGCCGCAACATCATCACCTCGCTGGAGCGGATGACCGGGCTGGACGTCATCGAGGTCAACATCACCGTCGACGACATCTACCTGCCCGGCCAGGACGACGACGCCGAGGCCCGCCAGGGCCAGGAGCGCTCGAAGTCCTCCGAGCCGCGCGTCCAGTGAGCCCGGCGCCGACGCCCGCGTCGGTGCCGTCCCGCCCGACGGCCCGCGGTGAGGAGCCCGGGACGAGGCACGTCGCCGTCGACCCGTCGGCCCTGCCCGGGGTCGGCGACGCCGTCCGCCGGGCGGTGTCGCCCCACGTCAGGACCCGTGACGTCCACGTGGTCGTCGCCGACGTGCTCGACCCCTTCGACCCGTCCGGCACCGTCACCACCACCCCCGTGCCACCCGCAGAGACCGACCGGTCCGCCGGTCGTGAGGAGCAGACCCCATGAGCACCACCACCCTCGGCCTCGCCGCCGGGCTCGCTCTCGGCTTCGCCGCCGCGTTCGGCGGTTTCGCCGCCTTCGTCATCGTGCTGCTGTTCGGTGCCGCCGGCCTGCTGGTCGGTCGTGTCCTGAGCGGTCAGCTCGACGTCTCGTCGCTGGTCGGCGACCAGCGCGGCCGACGGTGACCGCGCACGCACCCTCGCGCGGCGCCACCACGATCGCCGACCGCGTCGTGGAGAAGATCGCCGGACGAGCCGTCACCGAGGTCCCGGCCGCCGGCGGCGCCGCCCGTCGTGTGCTGGGCATCTCCCTCGGCGACGACGAGGAGCAGGACGGCCCGGTGGTCGGCGCCCACGTCGACGGCCGGGTGGTGACCGTGGACGTCCAGATGTCCGTCACCTACCCCGAGCCGGTGGCCGAGGTGGCCGACGAGGTGCGGCGGCGCGTCGACGAGCGGGTGAGCACGCTGACCGGTCTGCAGGTCGCGCAGGTCGACATCCGCGTCACCAGCCTGGTGCCGCCCGCCGCCCCTGCCCGAAGGAGCCTCAGGTGAGCCGCCGCACCCGGCGGGTGGTCCCCGCCGTGGTCGCCGGTCTCGCGCTGCTGGCGCTCGGCGCCTGGGCCGCCACGGCCGCCGTCGGGCACCTGCTGGGCCGGGAGCCGACGGGCACCGCCGGGCCGCTGGCCCGCGCGCTCGCCGGGTCGTCCTGGCAGGACCCGGCCGTCGTGGGTGCGGGGGTGGTGGTCCTGCTGCTGGGCGTCGTGGCCGTCTGCGCGGCGGTCCTGCCCGGTCGGCAGGTCGTCCTCGCGCTGCAGGGCGAGGGGGCCGCCGGCCCGGCGACCGGCATCACCCGCGGCAGCGTCCGTCGTGCGGTCCGTGCCGCTGCGGAGGACGTCGACGGCGTCGACCACGCCAACGCGTCGCTGCGCGGCGGTCGCGTCGACGTCCGGGCCCGGTCGGGTCTGCGTGACGTCGGCGACCTGACGGCCCGGGTCGAGCGAGCGGTCGACGACCGGCTGACCGGCATCCCCCTGGCCCGCCGCCCACGGGTGAGGGTCCGGACCAGCACGACGAGGAGCGACACGTGACGACGACCATCTCCAGCCGTCCCGGACGGCTCAACCGGACGATCCTGCTGCTCCTCGGCGTGCTCCTGCTGCTGGTGGGCGCCACCGCGCGCGGGCTCGCCACCGGCTGGCTCTCCGGGCTGCTCCCCGGCGTCCCCGCGTCGGACTCACCGGTCCTGCCCGAGGTGGCCTTCGACCGCCTCCTGCGCCAGGCCTGGGTGCCGTACGCCGTGGCGGGGCTGGGGCTCGTCGTGGCGGCACTGGCGCTGCGCTGGCTGCTGGCCCAGCTGCCCCGGCGCTCCGGGACGGGCCGGATCGGCGTGGGGGACGAATCCGGTCGGGGCGTCACCCGCCTGGACGCGTCCACCGTGGCCGACGCCGTCGAGCACGACGTCGAGGGCTACGCCGGGGTCCGGAGCGCCCACGCCGCCGTCACCGGCGGCCGGTCCGGGACGACGCTGACGCTGTCCCTGGTCGTGGAGCCCGACACCGACGTCCGTGCCCTGCGTGACCGGGTCCGCGACCACGCGCAGGCCCGGCTGGCCCGCGCGCTCGGCGTCGGCGAGGTGGACGGCCGGCTGCTCGTCACGATGGGCCGCGGAGGCGGCGGGACCGCCGTGACCTGACCCCCTGACCGGGCGCCGCCCCTGGGCGCCCATCCAGGCCGGCGCGGGCCCTGCTCAGAAGTCGAACAGGTTCCCGCGCAGGCCGCCGGCCCCGGGCTCGCGTCGCAGCACCCCCCTGCGGCGCAGCTCGGGGACCAGGTCGTCCAGCATGCGGTGCACGGTGCTGGGGTGCAGGTCGCCGGAGAAGATGATTCCGTCGTTGTCGGCGTCCTCCCCGAGCTCCTCGACGAAGTCCGCCACCTCGCGGGCCGTGCCGACGAGTCCGGTCCGGTCGCTGATCCGGCCCTTGCGGGCCTTGCGGGTCAGCAGCTCCCGCAGCGTGTCCACCCCCAGCTCGCCCTGCTTGCCCAGCAGCCCGCGGATCGTCCCCTGCGACACGTGGTCGCCGAACGCCGACGCCTGGAGCGGGGCGTCCAGGGGCAGCCGGGTCAGGTCGGTCTCCAGGTCGCTGGACTGCGCGAGCGCGACCTGCCGCAGCACGTCCTCGTCGGGGTGCAGCGACGCGGCGACGACCCGGTCGGCCTCCTCGGCGCTGCTCACCACCTCGGGCTTGAGCACGAACAGGATCCGCAGGTCCTTCTCGCTGCGGCCGTTCAGCGCAGCCGCGTCGAGCACCTTGCGGCGGTAGGCGCGCACGCTGCCCGCGTCCATCGGCGCCAGGGCCAGCTGCACGTCGGATCGCGCGCCGGCGAAGCCGAGCCCGCGGGGCGAGCCGCCGGGGGAGACCACGACCGGGTCGTCGCCGGCGGCGAACGGCACGGCGTTGAGCGGGCCCGCGACGTCGAAGTGCTCGCCGTGGTGGCGGAACGCGTCGATGCGGGTGCCGTCGGCGAACCGGCCGGTCTCCTCGTCCGCGACCATGGCCCCGTCACCCCAGCTGTGCCAGAGCCGGCGGACGACGTCCACCCACTCCTCGGCCCGGTCGTAGGCCGCGTCGTGGCCCAGCGGCTGCGCGCCGACGTGGCGGGCGCTGCCGACGTCGGTCACCAGGTTGATCCCGAACCGGTAGCCGCTCAGGTGCTGCAGCGTCGCGGCCTGCCGGGCCGCGAGGTAGGGCGGGGTGATGCCGGCGTTGATCGTCGGGGCGATGCCGATGTGCCGGGTGGCGTCGAACAGGTACGGCGCCAGCAGCAGCGGGTCGTGCTTGGGCCCGCCGTAGGCCGCACGGACCCGCAGGTCCAGGGTCTCGTCGTTGCCGAGCGAGACCGCGTCCTCCATGATCACCAGGTCGAGGCCGGCCTGGTCGAGCTCGCGGACGGCCTGCTGGTAGAGCGCGGGCTCGGTCCAGCGGTAGCCCCACCGGTGGTCGTGGCGGCCCCAGCCCTGCGGGCCGAACCCGCGGGAGAAGAACCAGCCGAAGTGCTGCAGGCGGGCCATGGGGTGCTCCTCTCGCTCAGGCGGCGGTCACGGCGCCGGCCGTGACCTGCTCGGGTGCTGGTGCTGGTGAGGCAGCACCTGGACCGGCGGTCGGCTCGGCGGTGGCGGTCGGCTCGCCGGCGCGGACGGCGGCCAGGCCTCGCTCGAGGTCGGCGAGCAGGTCGCGGACGTCCTCGATGCCGACCGACAGCCGCAGCAGGCCGGGCCAGATGCCCGCCGCGCGGCGCTCGGCCTCGGTGCGCTGGGCGTGCGTCGTCGACGCCGGGTGCAGCACCAGGGAGCGGACGTCGCCGATGTGCGTCATCCGGCTGAACAGCCTGACCGCGTCGAAGAAGCGTTGCGCGGCCGGCTGGCCGCCGGACAGCGTGAACGCGAACACCGACCCCGCGCCGTCGGGCAGGTAGCGCCGGGCCAGGTCGGCCGACGGGCTGGACGCCAGCCCCGCGTGGTCGACGCTGAGCACCTCGGGCTGGTCCTCCAGCCACCGCGCCAGGGCCAGCGCGTTGCGGCTGTGCTGCGCGACCCGCAGCGACAGCGTCTCGACGCCCTGCTGGATCAGGAACGCGTTGACCGGCGAGATGGTCGGGCCCAGCCGGGCCGCGACCACGTGCCGGGTGAACTCGACGTACGCGCGCCGGCCGAACCGCTCCACGTAGCTCGCGCCGCCCAGGGCGCGGGACGGCTCGTTCAGGTGGGGGAAGGCGTTGGGCCGCGCCCCCCAGTCGAAGGTCCCGGCGGTGACGACGACGCCACCGAGCGAGGCGCCGTGACCGGACAGGAACTTGCTGGCCGAGTGCAGCACCACGTCCGCGCCGTGCTCGACCGGTCGCAGCAGGTACGGCGTCGCCAGGGTGTTGTCCACCACGAACGGGACGCCGACCGAGTGCGCCAGGTCGGCGACGGCCCGTAGGTCGACGAGGTCGTTCTTGGGGTTCGGGATGGACTCCGCGAACAGGGCCCGGGTGGTGGGGCGGACCAGACGACGCCACTGCTCGACGTCGGTGGCGTCGGTGACGAAGTCGACCTCGATGCCGAACCTGGCGAAGTTCTCGCGGAACAGCCCGCGCGAGCCCTCGTAGATGCTGCTGGTCGACAGCAGGTGGTCGCCGGCCTTGAGCAGCCCGAGCAGGGCGACGGGGACCGCGGCCTGCCCGCTGCCCACCAGGATCGCCTCGTCGCCCCGCTCCAGCGCGGCGAGCCGCCGCTCCAGCGCGGTGCAGGACGGGTTGCCGATCCGCGAGTAGGTGTAGCCGTCGTCGTCGCCCGCGAACCGGTCGCGCGCCTGGGCGAAGTCGTCGAAGACGAACCCCGCGGTCAGGTAGATGGGCGGGATCCGCGCACCGAAGGCGTCGTCGGCCCGCTCGCCGGCGTGGACCTGCTCGGTCGCGAACGACCAGGTGGCCGGGTCGGGCTGGAGGTGGTCGGGCTGGACGTGGTCGGTGCGCCGGCCGTCAGGGCCGGGGCGTTCGGGCCGACGCGGCTGGGGGGCGTGCTCGTAGGACATGGCGGAGCCTTCCGGGCAGGGGGACACGCCGGCGCGACGGCGCGCAGGGTCCCCGAGATGACGGGTGGGGGAGGTGGCCGGGGGGCCGGGCGCGACCCGGGGGGTCGCGCCGCTCTCACATCCGACAGGGCTCGCTCTCGCGGACGGCCGTGTGCACGAGGGTGCGGTGCGACGTCAGCAACCGGACGGCGGTGCGCAGGGGGCCGGACATGTCATCACTCCATCGGTCCTGGCGGTAGCACCGACCCCGCCCCGTGAGGGGCGGCGAGGTTGCTGCGACGTCGACGAGCCAGGTCTCTCGGTCGCTCTGGATGGTGGGGACAGTGAAGCGGTGACCGCGCGCGGTGTCAACGCGCGGGACGACCGTCTCGACCGCTGGACGACCCTCACCTGTCCGGAGCACGTCCGCCTCGGCCGCCAGCCGTGCCAGCCGTGCCGACCAGCGACACGACACGCACCCTCGACGGTCACCGCGCGTCTCCGGCCGGTCCTCTGTCGTTGGTCGGTACGTGCAGGCAGTCGGCGGGGGTGCGTCCGCGTCCCCGCCGGGGATGCCTTACCGTTGAACCACCATCCAGAGCGGCCGAGAGACCTGGCTCGTCGACGCCGCAGCAACCGCGACCCCCGTGAGGGACGTCGAAGGTGCTTCCGCCAGGACCGATGGAGGAATCCGTGGAACCGCACCGCCCGCACCACCGGACCGACGACCGCTCGGGGCAGCCCCGAGAGCGCCGGGTCCTCACGCGCCGCCTGGTCGTCGACCTGTGCCGCGCCACCACGACCCGCTGCCGGGACTGACCCGACGGGCGTGACCCGCCCGTCCGGTCCGCAGCGGCGACACCGGGCAGCCCGGTAGCGACGCAGCGACCCGCCGTGACGGCACCACCCCACCCACCCCCGCCACCGTCGGCGCGCCCGGGCACCTCCCGGGTCGTGCCGCTCGGTCGTGCTCGACCGCGTCCCCTCCCACCCCGCGGGGACGCAACCGGAGGAACCACATGATCGTCTGCCGCGCCCTGCGCAAGGAGTTCCAGACCCGTCGGGGCACCGTCGTCGCGCTCGACGACGTCGACATCACGTTCGCCCGAGGAAGCGTGACGGGCGTGGTCGGGCCGAGCGGGTCGGGCAAGAGCACGCTGGTGCGCTGCCTGACGGCGCTCGAGCGCCCGACGTCGGGCTCGGTCGTGGTGGACGGGGAGGACCTCGCCGCCCTCGACGACACACGGCTGCGTGAGGCGCGGCGTCGGGTCGGGATGGTGTTCCAGCACGCGAACCTGCTGGCCAACCGGACCGCCGCCGACAACGTCGCCCTGCCGCTGGAGGTCGCCGGGGTGCCGCGCGCCCGCCGGCGGGCGCGCTCGCGGGAGCTGCTGGGCCTGGTCGGGCTGGCCGGTCGTGAGGACGCCTACCCCGCGCAGCTGTCCGGCGGGCAGAAGCAGCGCGTCGGGATCGCCCGGGCCCTGGCCAACGACCCGTCCGTCCTGCTGTGCGACGAGCCGACGTCGGCCCTGGACCCGACCACCACGCGCGAGGTGCTGGGCGTGATCACCGACGTCGGGCAGCGGCTGGGCCTGACCGTCGTCGTGGTCACCCCCGAGATGTCGGTGCTGCGCGAGGTCTGCGACTCCGTGGTGGTGCTGGCCGACGGCCGCGTGGTCGAGCAGGGTCGCCTGGACGAGCTGGTCCGCCACGAGGGGTCGACGCTGGCCGCCGAGCTCGTGCCGCTGCCGACGCCGGGGACGGGGCGCGGGCCCTGGGTCGACGTCGTGACGGTGGGGGAGGAGGCCGCCGCCACCGTGGTCTCGCGGCTCTCGCGACGTCTGGAGGCGGACCTGGCCCTGGTGGCGGGCGGCGCGCAGACGATCGGCGGCACCCACCTGTCCCGGGTCCGGCTCGCCCCCGGGGACCTGGACGCCCACGACGTCGTCACCGCCGCGCGCGAGCTCGGCTCCCGGGCGGAGGTCGTCGCGTGAACGAGCTCCTGGAGTCCCTGACCCGGCCCGTCGTCACCGAGGGCCTCACCGAGGCCACGCTGCAGACGCTCTGGATGGTCGGGCTGTCCGGCCTGGTGAGCGTGCTGCTCGGGCTGCCGCTCGGGGTCCTGCTGCACGCCAGCAGCCCCGGCGGGCTGCGTCCGATGCCCCGCACCAACCGCGTCGTGGGCGCCGTCGTCAACGTCACCCGCTCGCTGCCGTTCATCATCCTCATGGTCGCGCTCATCCCCGTGACCAGGCTGGTCACGGGCACCAGCGTCGGGTCGACCGCCGCCGCCGTGCCGCTGGCCATCGGCGCCATCCCGTTCTTCGCCCGCCTGGTCGAGGCCGCGCTCCGCAACGTCGACCCCGGCACGGTCGAGGCGGCCGAGGTGATCGGCTCCACGCGACGGCAGGTCGTGACCAAGGTGCTTCTGCCCGAGGCCACGCCCGGCCTCGTGGCCGCCACCACGACCACCCTGATCACCCTGGTCGCCTACTCCGCGATGGCGGGCGCGGTCGGTGGCGGGGGACTGGGGTTCCTGGCCATCAGCTACGGCTACCGCCGCTTCGACACCGTCGTGATGGTGCTCACCGTGATCGTGCTCGTCGTGATGGTGCAGCTGCTGCAGGCCCTCGGCGACCACCTCGCCCGACGTCTCGACCACCGCTGAGGCGCTTCCGCGGCCCCCACGACCGCCCCGCGCCGACCGCCCAGCACCACCACCACAGGAGGAACAGCCATGCGCACCACCCGACCGTCCCTGACCGCCGCCACCCGCCTGGGTGCCGTCGCCGCCGCGTCCGTCCTGGCGCTGGCCGCCTGCGGCTCGGACGACGGTGCCGACGCCGAGGCGACCGGGGCCGCAGGCTCCACCGCGACCGGCCCGCTGCGGGTCGCGGCCACGGCCGTGCCGCACGCGGACCTGCTCGCCTTCGTCGACACCGAGCTGGCCGCCGACGCGGGCCTCGACCTGGAGATCGTCGAGTTCGACGACTACGCCATCGGCAACCGTTGGCTGGCTGAGGACGAGGTCGACGCCAACTACTTCCAGCACCAGCCCTACCTGGACGCCCAGGAGGCGGACTTCGGCTACGAGCTGACCGCCTTCGAGGGCGTGCACGTCGAGCCCTACGCCGCGTTCTCGGAGTCGGTGACCGACGTCGCGGACCTGCCCGACGGGGCCCTGGTCGGCATAACCGACGACGGCTCCAACCAGGCCCGCGCGCTGGACCTGCTGGCCGAGGCCGACCTCATCGAGCTGCCCGACGTCGAGGGCGAGATCACCGTGTTCGACATCGAGGAGAACCCGAAGGACCTGCAGTTCGTCGAGACCGACCCCGCGCAGCTGCCCCGCTCGCTGGCCGACTTCGACCTGGCGATCCTCAACGGCAACTACTTCCTCGAAGCCGGCCTGAGCGTGGAGGACGCGCTGCTGGTCGAGGACGCCGAGGAGAGCCCCTACGCGAACTTCCTCACCGCCCGCGACGACAACGCGGACGACGAGCGCATCGTCCTGCTCGACGAGCTGCTCCGCTCCGACGAGGTCCGCGCCTACATCGAGGAGACCTGGCCCCAGGGCGACGTCCTGCCCGCCTTCTGAGCCGGGGGCCGGAGCCGACCGCCTCGTGAGTCGACCGGCACCCGGCTCGCGTACCGAGCAGCGACACGACGCGGGTCCTCGACGGCGCGACCCGGCCCTGGCCGCCTCCTGCGTCGCTGTGCGGTGCACGCCTCAGGAGCCCTGCACCCGACGGGTGCAGGGCTCCTGCTCGTGGTGGCCCGGGTGCGGGTCAGTCGACGGTCGAGCTCCACAGCAGGGCGCGGGCGAGCTGCGCCTGCAGGCCCTTGGGGTGGGTGCGGAAGGTGGGGTCGGTGCCGATGAGCACGACCCCGTTGCCGGCGCCGGACTCGGCGCTGACGATGCTCGCCTGCCCGGCCGCGGCCTCCTGGCCGTTGGTGCCGGCGGCGTTGGACGCCCACCAGCCCGACAGCAGCGGGTCGGCCGCGTAGGACTGCTGCACGGTCACGCCGTCGGACAGGTCCGTGAACCACACCGGCTGGGCGATGAACGAGTGCGGCAGGGCGCCGCCCACCACCGCACCGGAGTGGTTGTCGACGTTGACGATGCCGCTGGCCAGGCTTGCCCCGCTGGTGGCGGTGACGCTCAGCAGCGCCGTGGCGTTGGCGAACGCCGCGCCGGGGGTGCCCTGGCCGACGACGTCGCCGCCGCGGGCCAGGAACGCGTCCAGCGCCGCCCGGTTGGCGGCGTTGAGGTTCGCCACGTTGAGCGTCCCGTTGACGTAGAGCACGTCGATGTCCGACGTGAGGGTGGTGGCCAGCGTGCCGGCCGTCACCGGACGCCCGTCGAAGCCGAGGTCGGACAGGGTGTCCCGCTCCTCGACCGTGCCCAGGTACCCGACGGTGACCGGCTGCAGCGGCTCACCGGTCCAGCCGGCGGGGGCGGCGTCGAAGCTGACGCCGAGCTCACGCACGAGCTCACCGGCGCGCTGCCGGTTGGCGGTGGTGCGCTCCAGCGCGACCGAGCCGTCGGCGAGCTGGTGCACCTCGGTGCCCTCGGCGAGCAGGGTGTTCAGGGCGAGCACGTCGGAGCGGTCCTGCAGGTCCAGGCGCAGGTCGGCGTGGCCGCGCGGCAGGGTGCCGCGGGCGGTGCCGTCCCAGACCGGGCGCAGCCGCGCGTCGGGCAGCTCGTCCCACAGCGTGTCGACCGTGGCGCCCCAGACCAGGCCCTGGCTCCAGGCGGCCGGCCCGGCGTAGAGGTCGTCGACCCGGTCGGTGATGTCGGCGCCGGGCTCCAGCAGCGAGTTGACCAGGCCGCGCTTGCCCTGGTGCAGGTCCACCACGTAGGAGCCGGCGGGGTAGCGGGTGCCGTCGGCGGTGAACTCCGCCCCGGCGACCTGGACCTGGCCGCCGGAGTCGATCAGCAGGTCGACCAGGCGGGCGGCCGCGGTCTGCGAGCGCTGCGCCGTGCCGACGGGGATGACGTAGGACCGGGGGAACTCGGTGCGGTAGTCGTCCTCCGGGCCCCACCCGGGCACGAAGCCGTCGGGGATGTCGACCTGCGGCTCGCCGGCCAGGCCGCGGCGGAACCCCTCGGCCTGGTCGACGATCACCTGACGACGGTTGTCCTGGATGTAGTCCAGCGACGTCGTGATGGCCACCTCGTGCACGTCGGTGTTGATGGCCGTGCGGCGCTGCCGCTCGGCCGGGGTGAGGGTCGTGCCGCGCGGGTTGAGCGGCGCCTCGATCGTGTACGGGATGCTGTTCTGGAGCATGGCGAAGCTGGGGACGTAGATCGGCGGGAAGTCGTCCCACACGCCCGGCTCGTCGTCGCGGAACGGGATCCGGGCCCGCTGGGTCTCGGCGTAGCCCAGCTCGGCCAGGTCGCGCTCGATGCCCTCCGCGTTGGGCAGGGCGTGCTTGATGTAGAGGTCGTACTCGTTGTTGACGTTGTGCGGCGGGGTGCTGGGATGCAGCAGCGTCGGGTTGACGTAGCCGTGCAGGTCAAGGGTGATGATCGGCTGGGTCTGGATGATCAGGTCCCGCACCACCTGGGTCTCGGGCTGGGACACGATGGTGAAGTCCCGGTTGAGGTCGTAGCCCGCGCCGTTGGCCCGGGTGCCGGCGACGCGGCCGTCCGGGTTGGACGTCACGTTGAACACGAGGCGGTTGCGCTGCAGCAGCTCCGCGACCGCGGGGTCGGTACTGGTGGCCAGGTCCTCGATCACGCGCAGCGAGGCGTCGGTGCCCTCCCACTCGTTGCCGTGGATGTTGCCGTTGACGAAAAGCGGGGTCTTGTAGCCCGTCAGCAGCGCCTCGTCGGTCTGGGCGGCGGCCGGGTCGGTCTGGATCGTCCGCTTCCACTCCTCCTGCTGCCGCGCCTGCCGACGCGTCTCCGGGGCGGTGACGGTGACGGAGTAGATGTCGCGCCCGAGGGTGGACCGGCCGACGACCTCCGCCGAGACGCGGTCGCTGTCGTCCTGGAGGTCGTTGAGCAGCGGGGCGATCTCGTCGTAGGGGAGGACGGCCAGGGGGATCGAGGCGTCCGACGGGTCGTCGGCGGGCTCGGGCAGCACGTTCTGGCGGGGGTAGGCCTGCACCTGCGACAGCGGGGCCGGCTGGCGGTCCGGCTGCTCGGGCAAGGCGGGGTCGGCGGTGGCGGCGCTCGAGGGCACGAGCACCAGGGCGGCGCCCACCGCCAGAGCGGTGAGCGAGGGGACGAGTGGTCGACGCATGGTGGAGCGGTTCTCCTCATGGCATGGCGCCCGTCGGCGGTCGCCGCGGGCACGCGGGAAGGAGGTGCGCGGGGGGTGGGGGCGCGCGCACCGGTCACCGGGCGCACGTGGCCCGGACAGGTGGGGTGGCGGCGGTTCCGACGTCAGGTGGTCGGTCGACAGGCCGCGCTGGTGGCACGCCGGAGGTCGATGTGCCGACGCGTCGTCAGGACCTCCTCGGGCATGACGTCGACCCTGGTGCCGGTCACCGCGGGTGTCAAGGGGTTCTCGCGGCGTGGTCACGCAGCGGCTGCCCCCCCCGGTGACGCTGCTCTGCGATGCTGCCCCGATGCGAGAGATCAGCATCACCGGCGACTCCATCCGACTCGGCCAGCTGCTCAAGCTCGCCGACGTCGTGGACGCGGGCTCGGACGTCAAGGACGTCCTGGCCTCGGGCGAGGTGACGGTCAACGGGGTGGTGGAGACCCGGCGGGGTCGTCAGCTCGTGCGCGGGGACCAGGTGTCCACCCGGGCGGAGGACCTCGAGGTCGTCTAGGACCCAGCGGAAAGGGCGTCGACGGGCCGGCGGCAGTCGTCCGCCGTCGGAGATCTCGTCCTCCGCTGACGACGCGCCGACCGTGGTGTCCCGCTCACGATGAGCGCGCGAGCGGGGACCGTCCCCTCGCAGCCGAAGGAGGAGGACAGCATGGCCCTGGGACCAGTGGACGTCATCATCATCGGGTTTCCCGGCAACAGGTTCACCGGACGGGTCGCCCCCGCCCTGATGGACCTGGTCGAGAGCAAGGTCATCCGCGTCCTGGACCTGCTCTTCGTGCACAAGGACGCCGACGGGACCGTGACCACGGTCGCGGCGACCGACCTCGACCCCGAGGTCGGGGCCGAGTACCTGGCGGTGGACGTCGCGACGCCCGGCGCGCTGAACGAGGAGGACGCGGACGAGGTCGGCGAGGACCTCCCCGCGGACAGCTCGGCCCTGCTCATCGCGTTCGAGAACTCGTGGGCCGCCACCTTCGTCGCGGCCTGCCGAGCCGCCGACGGCGTCGTCATCGACCAGATCCGCATCCCGTCCGACGTGGCCGAGGCCGTCCTGCTGGGCGACCGCGAGCACGCCACCCTCTCGAGCTGAAGGAACCGATCATGGGACTACTCCGAATGGCCGCCCGGACGGCCGTCGTCGCCGGCACCGCCACGGCCGTCTCCGGCCGCGTCGCGCACCGGCAGGCCAGCAGGTACGAGCAGCAGGCCGCCCCGCAGCAGGCCCAGCCGCAGTACGCCCCGCCGCCGCCCGCCCCGCCTGCTCCGCCGGTCCCGCCCGCGCCCGAGGCCGACCCCGACGTGGCCCGGCTGCAGGACCTGGCGCGGCTGCACGAGCAGGGGGTGCTGTCCGACGAGGAGTTCGCCGCGGCCAAGGCCCGCGTCCTGGGCATCTGAGCCGCCCGCCCGTCGATGGCTGCGAGCAGGGAGGTCACCCCGTACTCGCGACTGGCCGAGGTGTACGACGACGTGGTGGTCGACCCCTGCTACGGGCGGTGGGCGGAGCACCTGGACCGGGTCTGGCGGGCCGACCACCGCCCGGTCCGTCGTGTCCTCGACGTCTGCTGCGGCACCGGTCTGATGGCCGCCGAGCTGACGGCCCGTGGCTACGAGGTGGTCGGGGTCGACGCGTCGGAGCAGATGCTCGTCAGGGCCGGGCGCCGGCTGGGTGACGGAGTCCGGCTGCTGCGCCGGCAGCTGCCCGACCTGGGCGAGGACGACGATTTCGACGCCGCGGTGTCCACCTTCGACAGCCTCAACTACCTGAGCCCGACGAACCTGCGGGCCACCCTGGTCGAGGTCGCACGCCGGCTGCGTCCCGGCGGCTGGTTCGTGTTCGACCTGCACACCGCCGCGCTGATGGACTTCACCCTGGCGACCCCGGTGGTGCGCGGCGAGGCGCAGGGCTACCGCTTCACCATCACCACCACGGTCGACGTCGCCGAGCGTAGCTGCGACACCTGGATCGACCTGACCCACGTGGCGGACGGGGACGGCTTCGTCGAGCACCACCACCAGTGGTTCCACCCCGACGAGCTGGTGCGCGAGGCGCTGGCCCGGGCGGGTCTGTCCCTGCTGCGGGTGGCGGAGGAGTACGGCGAGGACCCCGTCGGCCCGGGGACGATGCGCGCCACGTGGACGGCCCGGCTCGACGGCCCGGTGGCGGTGCCCGCCGGGCTCACCAGCCAGGGATGAGGCTGCGGGCGCGCCACCGGTCGACCATCGGGACGTCTGTCCCACCGACCTGAGGAGTCGACATGACCGAGACCACCCGCAGCAGCCGGACAGTGCCCCGGCAGGGGTCCGCCCCGCCGAAGCCGACCGCCTGGGTCGGCTGGGTAGCCTTCGCCGCGGTCCTGATGATCATGATGGGTGTCTTCCACGCGATGGCGGGCCTCGTCGCGATCTTCCAGGACGGCTACTACCTCGTCGCGTCCGACGACCTGGTCGTCTCGTTCGACTACACCGCGTGGGGTTGGACGCACCTGCTGCTGGGCGTGCTGATCGCAGCCGGCGGCGTGGGCCTGTTCTCGGGCCGGATGTGGGGCCGGGTGCTCGCCACGGTCCTGGCCGCCGTCAGCCTGTTCGTCAACTTCGCCTTCATCGCGGCCTACCCGTTCTGGTCGATCACCATGATGGTCGTCGCGGTGCTCGTCATCTGGGCCGTGCTCGTCCACGGCGACGAGATGAGGTCGAGCCGGTGAGACCGGCCCGGGGTACCGGGCGGTCCGGGCGGGTGGCGGTCGCGGCGCTGCTGGTGCTGGCGGCGACAGGGCTGTCCGCGTGCGGTGACGACGCGACGGCGCCGGACCCGACGGAGGCGGCCGCCGGCGCCGCGACCGCCGAGGACCCGGCGACGGCCGAGGACCCGATGACGGCCGAGGACCCGGCGACGGCCGAGGACCCGGCGACGGCCGAGGACCCGGCGACGGCCGAGGACCCGGCGCTGTGCGAGGACGTGGCGGCGGTCAGCGACTCCGTGGAGACCATGCGCGGCGCGACCGTCGGCGACGGCGCGGTGGCCGTGGTGGCCGAGGAGCTCCAGACCCTGGAGACGACGCTGCCCGAGCTGAGGCAGACCGCGGCGGAGCAGTACGCGACCCAGCTGACCGAGGTCGAGACCGGCATGGCCGCGGTGCGCACCAGCGTGGAGGCGGCGCAGGCGGACACGTCGGCGGCCACCCTGCTGGCCGTGACGACGGCGGTCCAGGGCCTGGGGGCTACCGTCGACGGCCTGGTGCAGGACGTGGCCGACACCTGCTGAGGCCCCCCGGCGCCGGCCGCGTCAGGACCGGGTCCGGATCCGGGCCGGGATGCGTCAGGGGAGCGTCTGGACCGCGGCGCCCGGGTCGGCGACGGAGGTGAATGGACGCCGCGGCCCCACCGGGTCGCCGGCCGCCGCTGCGGTCGTCGTCCTCACCGGAGGTCCCGTCCGTGCCCGACGTGCTCTACGTCCTGCTGATCCTCGCCTCGTTCATGGCTCTGCTGCTCCTCGTCCGGATGACCTCGCGGTGAGCGCGGTCGACGTCGTCGCGCTCGTCGTGGCCGTCGGGCTGGCCGGCTACCTGCTCGTCGCGCTGCTGCACCCCGAGAAGTTCTGATGTCGGCCACGCTCGCCGCCGTCCTCCAGGTCAGCGTGCTCGTGGCGGCCCTCGCGGCCGTGCACGTCCCGCTGGGGGACTACATGGCCCGGGTCTACGGCAGCCGCCGCCACCTGGGCGTGGAACGCGCCGTCTACCGCCTGGCCGGGGTCGACGCCGAGGCGGACCAGCGCGCCCGCGTCTACGCGGTCGCGCTGGTCGGCTTCTCGCTGGCCTCGACCCTGCTGCTGTACGCGTTCCTGCGGCTGCAGCACCTGCTCCCGCTGTCGCTGGGATTCGACGGGATCGAGCCGGCCGGGGCCTTCAACACCGCGGTCTCCTTCGTCACCAACACCAACTGGCAGTGGTACTCCGGCGAGTCGGCCATGGGCCACCTGGTGCAGATGGCCGGGCTGGCGGTGCAGAACTTCCTGTCCGCGGCCGTCGGCATGGCGGTGGCCGTCGCCCTGGTCCGCGGCTTCGCCCGCTCGCAGACGGACCGGGTCGGCAACTTCTGGGTCGACCTGGTGCGGGGCACCGTACGGATCGTGCTGCCGTTCGCCTTCGTCGCGGCCGTGGTCCTCGTCCTCGGCGGGGCGGTGCAGAACTTCGCCGGCGCGCAGGAGGTCACGACGCTCACCGGCGGCGCCCAGTCCGTCGTCGGCGGTCCGATCGCCTCGCAGGAGGCCATCAAGGACCTGGGCACCAACGGTGGTGGCTTCTTCAACGCCAACTCCGCGCACCCGTTCGAGAACCCGACCCCGTGGACCAACCTGCTCGAGGTCTTCCTTCTGCTGGTGATCCCGTTCAGCCTGCCGCGCACGTTCGGCAGCATGGTGGGTGACCGTCGTCAGGGGTTCGCGATCGTGTCGGTCATGGCGGGGATCTGGCTCGCGCTCGTCGCCGTCGTCAGCTGGGCCGAGCGCAACGCCCTGGGCACGGTGCCCGCGGCGGCGGGCGGTGCCATGGAGGGCAAGGAGACCCGCTTCGGCGAGGCGGCCTCCGCGCTGTTCGCCGTGTCGACCACCGGCACGTCCACCGGCTCGGTCAACTCGTTCCACGACTCGTTCACCGGCCTCGGCGGTGGCGTCCTGCTGCTCAACATGATGATCGGCGAGGTCGCCCCCGGCGGGGTGGGCGCCGGTCTGACCGGGATGCTCGTCCTGGCTGTGCTCACGGTGTTCCTGGCCGGGCTGATGGTGGGTCGCACCCCGACCTACCTCGGCAAGCGGATCGGCCGGCGCGAGGTCACCCTGGTGTCGCTGTACGTGCTGACCATGCCGGCCCTGCTGCTGGTCGGGGCCGCGGTCACCGCCGCCGTCCCCGCGCTGCGCGAGGCCAGCGTGCAGGACCCGGGGGCCCACGGGCTGAGCGAGATCCTCTACGCCTACGCCAGCGCGGCCAACAACAACGGCTCCGCGTTCGCCGGGTTCGGGGCGGCGACCACGTACCAGAACACCGTCCTGGGGCTGGTCATGCTCGCCGGCCGGTTCGTGCCCATCGTCCTGGTCCTGGCCCTGGCCGGGACCCTGGCCCGGCAGCACTCCGTCACCCCGTCCGCGGCCACCTTGCCGACCCACACCCCGCTGTTCGCGGGCCTGCTCTCGTTCGTCGTCCTCGTCGTCGCCGGGCTCACGTTCCTGCCCGGCCTGTCCCTCGCCCCGGTCTCGGAGGCCCTGCTGTGAGCACCACCACGACCACCACGGACGCCACGTCCGGTCCCACCGTGCCCCCGCGCGAACCGGGCGGCGGCAGCCGTCGGTCCTCCGGCTTCAGGCCCCGTCAGCTCCTGGCCGCGCTCCCGCTGGCGCTGCGCCGGCTGGACCCCAGGGCCCAGCTGCGCAACCCCGTCATGTTCGTCGTCTGGGTCGGCTCGGCCCTGACCACGGTGCTGGCCGTCGTCGACCCGTCGGTCTTCGTCGCGGCCATCGCGGTCTGGCTGTGGCTGACGGTGCTCTTCGCCAACCTCGCCGAGTCGGTCGCGGAGGGTCGCGGCCGGGCCCAGGCGGACTCCCTGCGCCGGGCCCGCAGCGACAGCACCGCCCGCCGGCTGCTGGAGCCCGGGCGCCTGGACGCCGGGACCCCCACCGAGGAGGTGCCCGGGCCGCAGCTGCGCCTCGGCGACCTGGTCGAGGTCCGAGCCGGCGACGTGGTGCCCGGCGACGGCGAGATCGTGCACGGCGTCGCCGCCGTCGACGAGTCGGCCGTCACGGGGGAGTCCGCGCCGGTCATCCGGGAGTCCGGCGGCGACCGGTCCTCCCTCACCGGGGGCACCCGTGTCCTGTCCGACCGGGTCGTCATGCGCGTCACCGCCCGCCCGGGGGAGACGTTCCTGGACCGGATGATCGCCCTGGTCGAAGGGTCCGCGCGGCAGAAGACGCCCAACGAGGTGGCCCTGAACCTGCTGCTGGCCACCCTGACGCTGGTCTTCCTGCTGGCCGTCGTGACGCTGCAGCCGTTCGCGGTGTACTCCGGTCAGGCCCAGCCGGTCCCGGTGCTCGTCGCCCTGCTCGTCTGCCTGATCCCCACCACGATCGGGGCCCTGCTGTCGGCCATCGGCATCGCCGGCATGGACCGGCTGGTGCAGCGCAACGTGCTGGCCATGTCGGGACGGGCTGTGGAGGCCGCCGGGGACGTGGACGTGCTGCTGCTGGACAAGACCGGCACCATCACGCTCGGCAACCGGCACGCGGTCGAGCTCGTCCCCGTCGGCGGCACGGGCCTGCCGCAGCTGGCCGCGGCCGCCCGGCTGGCCAGCCTGGCGGACGAGACGCCGGAGGGTCGCTCGGTCGTCGACCTGGCGGACCTGCTGCTCTCCGACCGCGGGACCGCCGCCGAGGAGCCGCGGGGGGCCGACTACGTCCCGTTCACCGCGCAGACCCGGATGAGCGGGGTCGACCTGGGCCGCGACGGGCAGACGCGCCGGCTCCGCAAGGGGGCCGGGACCGCGGTGGCCCGCTGGGTCGAGGGCCTCGGGGGCCACCAGGCCCCCGGCGCGGCCGAGGACCAGGCGGCCGTCACCGCCGCCGTCGACGACATCAGCGGGGCCGGGGGCACGCCCCTCGTGGTGGCCGAGCAGGTCGGTGACGGCCCGGCCCGGCTGCTGGGCGTCGTCCACCTCAAGGACGTCGTCAAGCCCGGTATGACCGCCCGGTTCGACCAGCTCCGGTCGATGGGCATCCGCACCGTCATGATCACCGGCGACAACCCGCGCACCGCGGCGGCCATCGCGGCCGAGGCCGGGGTGGACGACTTCCTGGCCGAGGCCACGCCGGAGGACAAGCTCGCCTACATCCGCACCCAGCAGGAGGGGGGCCGACTCGTCGCCATGACGGGCGACGGCACCAACGACGCCCCCGCCCTGGCCCAGGCCGACTGCGGGGTGGCCATGAACTCCGGCACGTCGGCGGCCAAGGAGGCGGGCAACATGGTCGACCTGGACTCGGACCCGACCAAGCTCATCGAGATCGTGGCCATCGGCAAGCAGCTGCTCATCACCCGCGGTGCGCTGACCACGTTCTCCGTCGCCAACGACATCGCCAAGTACTTCGCGATCCTGCCGGCGATGTTCGCGGGGCTCTACCCGCAGCTGGACCGGCTGAACGTCATGCGGCTGGAGAGCCCGGAGTCGGCGATCCTGTCCGCGGTCGTCTTCAACGCCCTCGTCATCGTCGCCCTGGTCCCGCTGGCGCTGCGGGGGGTCCGGTACCGGCCCAGCTCCGCGGCCGCGCTGCTGCGACGCAACGTCCTGCTGTACGGCGTCGGCGGGCTCGTGCTCCCGTTCGCCGGCATCAAGGCCATCGACCTGCTCGTGTCCCTCCTGCCTGGAATCGGGTGATCTCCGTGCGTGCCTCCCTGACCCTGCTCGGCCGCCAGTCGGTGGCCGGTCTGCGCCTGCTGCTCGTCGCCACCCTCGTGCTGGGCCTGGCCTACCCCCTGGCCGTCTACGGCGTCGGGCGTCTGGTGCCCGACCGGGCCGACGGGTCCTTCGTCGAGCTGGACGGCCGAGTGGTCGGCTCCGCCCTGATCGGGCAGTCCTTCGACTCCGACGGCTACTTCGCGTCCCGGCCCTCGGCGGCCGGCGACGGCTACGACCCCCTGGCCAGCGGGGCGTCGAACCTCGGGCCCGAGAACGCCGAGCTGCTCGCCGTGGTGGAGCAGCGACGCGCCGAGGTGAGCGAGCGGGAGGGCGTGGCGCCGCAGGACGTGCCCGCCGACGCGGTCACGGCCTCGGGCTCCGGCCTGGACCCGCACATCTCGCCCGCCTACGCCGACCTGCAGGTGCAGCGGGTCGCGTCGCAGCGTGGGCTCGACGAGACCGTGGTGCGCCGGCTGGTGGACCAGAGCACGGCCGGCCGGGACCTCGGGTTCCTCGGCGAGCCGCGGGTGGACGTGCTGCGGCTCAACCTGTCCCTGGACGAGCTGTCCTCATGAGGCCGGGTGCGGACGGTCCCGTCGGGGGCGGACACTGCTGGCCATGACCACGGGACGGCTGCGCGTGTACCTGGGGGCGGCGCCGGGCGTCGGCAAGACCTACACGATGCTCGAGGAGGGTCAGCGGCGGGCGGCCCGGGGCACCCAGGTGGTCGTGGGCGTGGTCGAGACCCACGACCGGCCCCGGACCGCCGCCGTGCTCGAGGGGCTGCCGGTCATCGCCCGCCGGGTGGTCGAGCACCGGGGGGCCCGGCTGACCGAGATGGACACCGAGGCGCTGCTGGACCTGCACCCGGCGGTCGTCCTGGTCGACGAGCTGGCCCACACCAACGCGCCGGGCAGCGTCCGGGCCAAGCGCTGGCAGGACGTCCAGGCCCTCCTGGCGGCCGGCATCGACGTGGTCACCACCGTCAACATCCAGCACCTGGAGTCGCTCAACGACGTCGTGACCGCCATCACGGGGGTCCGGCAGCAGGAGACGGTGCCCGACTCCGTGGTCCGCTCCGCGGACCAGATCGAGCTGGTCGACATGAGCCCGCACGCGTTGCGCCGTCGTCTGGCCCACGGCAACGTCTACGCGGCCGAGAAGGTCGACGCGGCGCTCACGAACTACTTCCGGGTCGGCAACCTGACCGCGCTGCGCGAGCTGGCGCTGCTCTGGACCGCCGACCGGGTCGACGACGCGCTCGCCCGCTACCGGGCCGACAACGACATCGAGGCCCTGTGGCCCGCCCGGGACCGGGTCGTGGTGGCCCTGAGCGGCGGGGCCGAGGGCGAGGCGCTGGTGCGGCGCGCGGCGAGGACGGCCGGGCGGGGGGTCGGCGGGGAGCTGATGGCCCTGCACGTGGCCCGTTCGGACGGGCTGCGGGCCGTGGCCCCCGCGGCGCTGCTGCGCCAGCGCAGCCTGGTGGAGTCCCTCGGCGGCTCGTGGCACCTGGTGGTGGGCGACGACGTCCCGGCCGCCGTCCTCGACTTCGCCCGGGGCGTGAACGCCTCGCTGGTCGTGCTCGGCGAGAGCCGGCGGGGTCGGGTCGCGGCCACGCTGGCGCCCGGGATCGGCCCGGCGGTCATCCGGGGTTCCGGCGAGATGGACGTCCAGGTCGTCACCCACGACCGGGTGGCGGCGGGCCGCGTCGTGCGCCGTCGTCGTCCCCGGCTGTTCGGGACCCGCCGGCTGGCGCTGGCGTGGACGGTGTCGGTGCTGGGCAGCCTGGCGCTCGCCGCCGGGCTCTTCGTGCTGCGCGAGGACCTGTCCCTGACCACGGCGCTGCTGCTGTCGTTGGGCCTGAGCGTCGGGGTTGCGCTGCTGGGCGGCTGGTGGCCGGCGCTGCTGAGCGCGGTCGCGGGTGGCCTGGCCACCAACTACACCTTCACCGAGCCGCGCTACACGCTGGTCATGGACGAGGCGCAGGAGGTGGTGGCGCTCGGGGTCGTCGTGGCGGTCACGCTCACGGTCTGCCGGGTCGTGGACGTCGCCGCGTCCAGGAGCGTCGAGGCTGCGCGGGCCCGGTCCGAGGCCGCGGCGCTGACCAGCGTCGCGCGCTCGGTCCTGCAGGGCGAGGAGGCCGTGCCCCGCCTGCTGGAGCAGCTGGTCGAGGCGCTGTCGCTGTCCGGGGCCGAGCTGCTGCGCGACCCGGACGCCCCCGACGGCGACGGGCCGGAGCACGGCGCGGCCACGGTCGGTGCGCTCGCGAGCGCCGGACGCACGGACGCCCCGCAGACGACGGACGTACCGACCGACACCGGGCTGAGGCTCAG
>JBBSQH010000051.1:0-32074 GCA_038258055.1 Actinomycetales bacterium | reverse complement strand
GTCGACGACATGATCCTGCCGCCGATCCAGCACGACGTGAAGATCATCTCGATCGGCATGTTCGTCCCCGGCAACCAGCCGGTGGTGTGGCGCGGCCCGATGCTGCACCGCGCGCTGCAGCAGTTCCTGGCCGACGTCTTCTGGGGCGACCTCGACGTCCTGCTGCTCGACCTGCCCCCGGGCACCGGCGACATCGCGATCTCGGTGGCGCAGCTGCTGCCGACGGCCGAGATCCTGGTGGTCACGACCCCGCAGCCGGCCGCCGCCGAGGTGGCCGAGCGGGCCGGCGCGATAGCGCTGCAGACCCACCAGCAACTGGTCGGCGTGATCGAGAACATGTCCTGGCTGGAGCTCCCCGACGGCTCCCGCATGGAGGTGTTCGGCCACGGCGGTGGTCAGCGCGTCGCGGAGTCCCTCAGCCGCTCCCTGGGCACCGACGTGCCCCTGCTGGGCCAGGTGCCGCTGGACGTCAAGGTCCGTGAGGGCGGGGACGCCGGGCGGCCCGTGGTCGTCAGCGACCCCGACTCCCCCGCCGCGACGGCCCTGCGCGGCATCGCCCGTGGGCTGTCACGGCGCAGGCAGAGCCTGGTGGGCAAGCCGCTCGGCCTCAACCCCGCCGGCTGAGGAGCGGGGCCGGCCCCGCTCCCGCTGCCCGCCCCGCTCCCGTTGGCCCGTCAGCGGGGTGCCGTCGCTCAGGTCGCGTCGTCGTCCACGCCCGCGCGGCGGGCAGCCTCGGCCCAGCTGGTGGGGGCCGGGCTCTTGCGCACCGACGCCGTGCCGTTCGCGCCCCGGGCGCTGTCCCGCGCCGCCGAGCCGGGGCCGGCGGCCGTGGCCCGGGACGTACCGCCCGGCTTGACCGTGCCACCGGGACGCGTGGTCGCGGTCCCCGTCGGGGCGGTCCGGGCCGCCTCGGCGCGCTTAGCGGCCGACGCGGCGGCCCCCGACTTGGTGGCGGCCGCGCCCTTGCGGGGCGGGCCGTCGTCCTCCTCGAAGGCGTCGCTCAGCGCGTTCTGGACGATCCGCCTCGGGTGGTACTGGCGCGGGTCGTAGCGCTTCCAGTCGACCCCGTCCAGGTCGACGCCCATCTCGTCCTTCATCTGCGCCGACGCCCCGGTGGCGAAGTCGCGCCCCCGCCGGATCAGGCGGGCCGCACCGCGCGCCAGGTCAGGCAGCCGGTCCGGCCCCAGCAGGAGCGCGGCGAGCAGCGCCAGCACGACGAACTCGCCGCCGTTGATGTCGAACAGCACAACGCACCTCCTGCAGGGTCGGGGCGAGCGTAGCCCGGCCGGCTCAGTCCTGGTCGCCGGCTTCCAGGACCAGGCTCACGTCGAAGACCTCGTCGTCGCGCCGGACGGTAAGGGTCACCTCGTCCCCGGGCTCCCGGGCCCGGATGGCCACCACGAGCTCGTCGGACTCGGTCATGGGTCGGCCGTCGAAGGCCAGGATGACGTCGCCCGCCTGGAGCCCGGCGGCGTCGGCCGGCCCGCCCGGCGTGACCGGGTCGGCGTCGGTCGCGTCCTCCTCGGTGACGATGCGGACGCCCTCGCCGGTGTAGGAGCGGTCCAGCAGGACGCCCACGACCGGGAACGTCGCGACGCCGTCGGTGACCAGCTGACCCGCGGTGCGCTCGGCCTGGTTGCTGGGGATGGAGAACCCGAGCCCGATGCTGCCGCCGGTCTGCCCGCCGGGCGCCTGCGCGATGGCCGAGTTCACGCCGACCACCTCGCCCCGCATGTTGACCAGCGGTCCGCCGGAGTTTCCGGGGTTGATGGCGGCGTCGGTCTGGATGGCGTTGATGAACGCCGTCTCCTGCGCGCCCGCGCCGGCCGACACCGGTCGGTTCAGCGCGCTGACGATCCCGGTGGTGACGGTGGCGTCCAGCCCGAGGGGGGCGCCGACGGCCACCACCTGCTCGCCGACGACGACACGGTCGGAGTCCCCGAAGGGCAGCTGGGTGAGGCCGCCGGTGTCGGCCGGGTCCACCCGCAGGACGGCGATGTCGTAGGAGGCGTCCGTCCCGACGACCTCGGCCTCGGCCTGCGAGCCGTCCGACAGCTCGACCACGATGTCACCCGCGGGCTCCGTCCCGCCCGCGGCGATGACGTGGTTGTTCGTGACGATCAGGCCCTCGTCGTCGATGACAAACCCGGAGCCCGTGCCGTTGCCCTGCCCCGTGCTCACGCTGATCGACACCACGCTGGGCAGGACCCGCGCGGCGATCTCGGCTACCGACCCCGTCTCGGCGACGGGAGCCGCGGCCGGGTCGGCGTCGTCGGGCTCGTCGGCCGACGACGCGCTGCCGTCACCGCTGCCTCCGGTGTCCTCGCCGCCCCCGACCAGCGCGGTCAGGCCGTCGCGGTCGACCACCAGCGAGCCCCTGACCCCACCCACGAGCCCGGCCACCAGCGCCAGGGCGACGACCAGCGCCACGAAGCCGGCCCGGCCACCACGCCCACGACGGGTCCGACCCAACGTGTCCACGGCCGGCGCAGCGGGCGCCTGAGCGTACCGACCCGGCTCCTCGCCGTACTGGCCGAGGTGGCCCGGCTGCCCCCCGTACCGGCCCGCCTGGCGCGTCTGCTGGCCGTACTGACCGGGCTGCGAGCCATACCCGCCCGCCTGGCCGTACTGGCCCGGCTGCTGCGCCCAGGAAGCGGGCTCCGACGCCCACGGCTGGGCCGCGACCGGCGGCAACGGCTGCGTGCTCGTGCCGCCGCCCGTCCCGGGGGCCACGTGGGCGTCGGTACCACCGCTCTCGCCGTCGTCCGTCCCGCGGCTCAGGTCCGTCCCGCGGCCGGCACGGTCGTCCGTCCCGCTGCCGGCCTCCACCGGCTCGGACGGGCGACCGTCCTCGTCCTGCGGGCGCCTCCACGGGTCCACCGGCGGGGCGTCCGCGGGCGGGGCGTACCGGGGCGGCTCGGCCGCCCACGGGGACGCCGCGGGGGTGGTGTCGTCGAGCGAGCCCTCCGGGCGGGCCGGGGGCGTGGGCTCGGTGTCAGTCATGAGGACCTCTCGTCAGGGACGGTCGCCATTGTCGACCGGTCTCACCGTTGCCGCACCGCCGGGGTCGGGGCTCCACGACAGCAGGCGCGGCAGGACGGTCGTCAACGAGGCCCGTGGGGGCGTGCCGGGGGCCGGTGTCGTCATCCCGGTGACCAGCGACCCGGCCCCCGCGGCCCCCAGGACCAGCAGGCAGGCCGCCATCACGCCGACGGCACCCACGAGCGGACGCGCGGCCACGCGGTCGGCCGCGGGCTGGGCCGGCTCGGCCGGCTCGTCCACCGGACGCGGCGACGGATCCGGTTGTCCGTGGTCGCGCCGGGCGATCCCCAGCAGCCGCTCCTCCAGGCCCGGCGGCGTCCCGGGGTCCACCGGCGAGGCCAGCAACCGGCGCAGCGCCCGGATCTGGGCGACCTCCATGGCGCATCGCGTGCAACCCACCAGGTGCCGTTCCAGCACCGCCCGGCGCCAGGTCGGCAGCCGGCCGTCGACGTAGGCGCTCAGCGAGAGGCGGGGATGAGGCGGCCCGGGCACCGTCACCCCTCAGGCGACGCCACCGGAGAGCAGCGACGACATGGCCGCGCCTCGCCGGGGACGGCGGTGCTCGAGCGCGCGACGGAGCTGGGCGCGCCCCCGGTGGATCCGGGACCGCACGGTGCCGAGCTTGATCCCCAGGGTGGTGGCGATCTCCTCGTAGGACAGCCCCTCGATGTCGCTCAGCACGACCGCGGCCCGGAAGTCCGGGGACAGGGCGTCCAGTGCGGCCTGGACGTCGTCGGTCAGGTGGCGGAACTCGTACTCCCGCTCGGGGCCGGGCTCGCGACCGGGCAGCCGCTCGGCCGCGTCCTCGGCCAGGGCGTCGGTGCGCTGGCGCTGCTTGCGCCGCACGGTGTCCAGGAACAGGTTCGTGGTGATCCGGTGCAGCCACCCCTCGAAGGTCCCGGGACGGTAGGAGTCCAGGGACCGGAAGACGCGGACGAACACCTCCTGCGTGATGTCCTCGGCGTCGTAGGGGTTGCCCGTCAGCCGGTAGGCCAGCCGGTACACGCGCCCGGAGTGGTCGCGGACGACCTCCTCCCACGTCGGCTTGACCCAGACGTTGCCATCCGCGTCGAGCAGCCGTGCCGACGCCTCGGTCGTCGTCCCGGTCGTCGTCCTGGTCCCCTCGGGCGTCGTAGCCACCGTGCCTGTCGTCGCGCTGCCACCACTGGTGTCCATCACGCCACCTCCTCGCCCCATGGTCCCCGGAGAACCTGGGCACAACCTGTGAGCGCCGGGGTCGACCGCTCCATTCCCCCGTCTGCCCCGGCGGCCCCTCCTGACGGCCGGTCCCCGGACCTCGCGGGCGGTCCGTGCTCGTGGCGGCTCGGGGACGGGGCCTGTCGTCACTAGGGTGAGCGGTATGAGCGCGTCGAAGGCAGGCAGCTGGACGTGGACCGAGGGCTGGGTCGAGGAGTCCACCGCCGTGCTCGACGCCCGCACCCGCGCCGCGGAGCTCGGGGTGGCGGCCGTGTCCCCGGGGACCGGGGCGCTGCTGGCGGTGCTGGCGGCCTCGCTGCCCGGCCGGGCCGTGGTCGACGTCGGGACCGGCGCGGGCGTGGCCGCGCTGCGCATGCTCGAGGCGATGCCCGACGACGGCGTCCTGACCAGCATCGACACCGAGGTAGAGCACCAGGGGGCGGCCCGGGCGGCCCTGACCGCTGCGGGGGTCCGTGGCAACCGGGCCCGGATCATCCACGGCGACGCGGTGGACGTGCTGCCCCGGCTGGCCGACGGCGGGTACGACCTGGTCCACGTCGACGTCGACGACCCCCGGGTCAGCGCGCTGGTGCTGGCGGAGGCGCTGCGGCTGCTGCGCCGGGGCGGCATGCTCGTGGTGTCCGACGCGCTCGCCCGTGACCGGGTGCCGGACCCCGCCCAGCGCGACCAGCGCACGACGGCCTCGCGGGAGCTCCTCAAGGCGGTCGCCGAGGACGAGAGCCTGGTCAGGACGGTCGTCCCGGTCGGCGACGGCGTCCTGCTGGCCGTCCGTCGCTGACCTGACCAGCTGCCTGCGGCACGAGCCGGGACGACGGACGACCGGCCCACGGGGCTCTCGCCCGGTGGACCGGTCGTGGTGAGGTCTCCCCCGGCTACGTCAGCTGACGACGGCCTTCAGGGCGTCGCCGAGCTCGCCGGCCTCGGCAGGCGTCATCTCGACGACCAGTCGTCCGCCGCCCTCCAGCGGCACCCGCATGACGATCCCGCGGCCCTCCTTGGTGACCTCCAGAGGCCCATCCCCCGTGCGGGGCTTCATCGCGGCCATTTCCACTCCTTCGGTGTCGTGACCGTGCGGCCACCTCGCAGCCGACCACGGGGTGCGGACGGCGGTGAGGGACCATTATCCCCCTCCGGCGGCCCGCGGCACCGCCATCCCACCCACGTCCACCACCTCGGCTAGCGTCTCGGGCACCACGAGGCCCTTCCGAGGGCGCCATGACGAGCACCGGGAGCACGGCGTGAGCGAGCAGGACAGCAGGGCCCAGGACGCCCCCGTGCGCGTCGAGACCACCGGCGCGGTCGCCACGGTCGTCCTGGACCGGCCGGCCGCCATGAACTCGATGACCACCCCGGTCAAGGTCGCGCTGCTGGCCGCGCTGGAGCAGGTCGCGGCCGACGACGCCGTCCGCTGCGTCGTGCTCACGGGCACCGGGCGGGCGTTCTCGGTGGGGCAGGACCTGCGCGAGCACGCCCAGGTGCTGGACTCCGGGGACCTGACGTCGCTGTGGTCCACGGTGCCCACGCACTACAACCCGATCAGCACGCTGCTCGCCACCATGCCCAAGCCCGTGGTGGCCGCCGTCAACGGGGTGGCAGCCGGGGCCGGCGCGTCGTTCGCCATGGCCGCCGACCTGCGCCTGGTGGGCGCCTCGGCCGGGTTCAACCTGGCGTTCACCGGGATCGGCCTGTCGGCGGACTCCGGGTCGACCTGGTACCTGCCCCGCCTGGTCGGCAGCGGCCGGGCGATGGACCTGCTGCTGCGCCCGCGCACCGTCCGGGCCGACGAGGCGCTGGCCATCGGCCTGGCCTCGGAGGTCGTGCCGGACGCCGACCTGCCGGCCCGGGCGGCCGAGGTGGCGGCGGCCCTGGCGGCCGGCCCGACGCTGGCCTACGCCGCCGTACGGCAGGCCGTGGCCTTCTCGGCCACGCACGACCTGCCCGCGGCGCTGGCGAACGAGTCGGAGCAGATGACCGCCACCGGCTCGACCGCCGACCACGCCGACGCCGTCCGGTCGTTCCTGGCCAAGGAGCGGCCGACCTTCCACGCCCGCTGACGCGGCGGGTCAGACCCGGGTGCCCGGTGCGGGCGGCACGTGGCAGCCCGCCAGGTGGTCGTCGACCAGCCCGCAGGCCTGCATGGCCGCGTAGGCGGTCGTCGGGCCGACGAACGTCATCCCCGCGCGCTTGAGCGCTGTGGCCAGCGCCACCGACTCCGGCGTCGTCGCAGGAACGTCCTGCAGGGAGGCCGGGCGGTCGGACCGCGGCGCGGGCTGGTGGGCCAGCACCAGGTCCTCGAGCCCGCCGCTGTCTCGCAGGGCCACCACGGCGCGGGCGTTGCCGATGGTCGCGCGCACCTTGGCCCCGTTGCGGACTATGCCGGCGTCGGCCATCAGCCGGGCCTGGTCGGCGGCGTCGAACCGCGCGACCACCTCGGGGTCGAACCCCGCGAACGCGGCGCGGAACGCCTCCCGCTTGCGCAGGATGGTCAGCCACGACAGCCCCGACTGGAACGCCTCCAGGCTGAACCGCTCGAAGAGGGCCTGCTCACCGCGGACCGGGCGACCCCACTCCTGGTCGTGGTAGGTCGCGTACTCCGGCGGCGAGACCCCCCAGGGGCAGCGGGCCAGCCCGTCGGCACCGGTCACGACACCGGTCCCGGCGTCGCTCACCGGCGTGCCGTCAGCTCACGGCCCATGGTCCGCAGCGTGGCGGTGAAGGCCAGCCGCCCGGCGAGCGACACCAGCGGGCCCAGGAAACGGGTGAGCGCGCGGGGCGAGATGCCGATGTCCTCCTCCCACACCACCCGGGTGAGGGGCGTCCCGTCGGCGGTCGGCGTCGGCACCACGTCGAAGGCCGCGGTGCCCGTC
Source organism: Actinomycetales bacterium (assembly GCA_038258055.1). Lineage (GTDB taxonomy): Bacteria > Actinomycetota > Actinomycetes > Actinomycetales > JBBAYJ01 > Aquipuribacter. Next base: position 24,947 of record JBBSQH010000051.1, on the reverse strand, counting down.
ACGACCCGGCCCAGCTTGCGGACCTCGCACCGACCGGGCCCGGTCCCCGACGGCGGCCGCCACAGGGTGACCTCCATCGGGTCGTCGAAGCCCAGCCGGTCCAGGCCGACGACGGCCAACGAGCTGTGCCCGACGAACCTGGCGCCGACGCCCCCGGCCAGCGGCGTGAGGACCCGCACCGTGGTCAGCGGGACCCACCGGCCGTGGGCGGGCCAGTCCGTCATCAGCGCCCACACCTCGCCCGCGGGGGCCCGGACGTCAGTGCTGGCCACGAACCGCGTCACGGGCGGGTGTCCCGGCTGTGGAACGGGTCGTCGACGTGCTCGTGCGGCTCGACGGGGTGGGCCTGCACGGGCCGGTCCTCCGCGAGGAGCAGCTCGGCCGGCAGCAGCCGGTGCAGCCGGGCGATCTCGTCGTCCTTGGCCGCCAGCAGGTCGCGCGCCTCGTCGAGGACGGCGTCGACCTGGTCCATCCGGTACCCGCGCACCGCCAGGGTGAAGCGGGCCCGGTCCAGGTCGACCGGCCGTTCCAGGGGTCCCTCGAGGGCCGGCGCGGCGTCCGGCTGGACCGGGGTCAGCCCGCCCCGGACCTTGCCCAGGGCGACCACGACGACAGCACCCACGGCGGCCAGGAGCAGGGCGATCAGGAGCAGGTCCACCCGCGGATCGTCCCACGCACCGTCCGACGACGCCTCACGCGCTCAGGCCGAGCGCGTCTCCACCCCGGCCGGCCAGGTGCCGGAGCGCAGCGAGGCCAGGACGTCGAGCATGGGAGGCCGGTCGTGGACCATGACGTGCGTGGTCTCCGGCTGCCAGCGCCCGTCCGGCGCCTGGTCGAACTGCACGAGGTCCACCCCGCCGTCGGCCCCCGGGCCGCCGCGGGCGATGGCCCGGGCCAGCTCGAGCCCGGCGGTGCGCCGCGCGATGGTCAGCATGATCTCCTGCGCCGCGACGCCCAGGCTGAGCAGGTCGCGGTGGCGGTGCTTGCGGACCCCCACGTCGACCTGCGCGATGGCGTCCAGGCCCATGCAGGTCAGGGTGTCCAGCAGCAGCCCGACCTCGACGCCGTAGCCACCGGCGAACGGCACCTGCTCCAGCAGCTCACGGGTGCCGGCGTACTCCCCGCCGAGCGGCTGGACGATGCCGCCGAGCTCGGGGGCGAACGTGGCCAGGGCCGGCCGGGCCAGCAGCTCGGTGACGCGGCCGCCCCCGGCGCGCTGCGTGGCCGTCTCCAGCCGGAGCGGGCGGGCGTAGAACGCCTTGACCAGGTGCACGCCCTCGGCGCGGAGGATCGGGCCCAGCAGCCCGGTGACCAGGCTGGCGTGGACGTCGACCAGGTCGGAGTCGGCGTAGACGATGACGTCGGCGTCGGTCGCGGTGAGCGCCCGCCACAGCACCTCGCCCTTGCCGGCCCGGACGGGGACCTCGGGCAGGGCGTCCTCGCGCGTGACGACCCGCGCCCCGGCGGCGCGGGCCACCTCGATGGTGCGGTCGGTGGACCCGGAGTCCACGACGACGATCTCGTCGACCAGCGGCCCGAGCCCGGGTCCCTGGCGCAGGGTCAGCTGGAACGCCCGGACCACGCCGGCGACCGTGGTCTCCTCGTTGAGCGCGGGCAGGACGACGGCGACCGTGCGGCCGTCCTTGGCGCGCACCAGGTCCTGCGCGGACCAGGTGACGTCGTGCCAGGTCCGGTTGCGGTACCAGTCGGCCAGGCCCGGCACACCGAGCGCGTCGGGGTTGTCGGGGACCGCTGCGACGGCTGCGGGCGGGGCGAAGTCGTGCTCGAAGGGATTCATGCGAGTCCTCTCAGGGCTCGGGGCGGGACGAGGTCACCCCGGACGGCCTCGACGACGTCGAGGGCCCTCCGGGTGGCGCGGGCGTCGTGGCAGCGGAAGACGGTGGCACCCAGCCAGGCCGCGACCGACGTGGCGGCGAGGGTCCCCTCGAGTCGTTCGTCGGGCGGCAGGTCGAGCGTCTCGCCGATGAAGTCCTTGCGTGACAGCGCCATCAGCACCGGGTGGCCGATCGCGACCACCGCGTCGGTGCGGCGCACCAGGGTCAGGCTGTGCCAGGTGTTCTTGCCGAAGTCGTGGGTGGGGTCCACCAGGACCGAGGCGGGGTCGACCCCGGCCGCGACGGCCCGGGCGGCCCCGGCGGTCAGCGTTCGGACGACGTCGTCGACCACGCCCTCGGGGTGGGCCCCGTAGGTGACGCGGAACGGCCGCGTGCGCGGCGTCGCGCCGCCGGTGTGGGACACCACGTAGCCCGCGCCGTGGCGGGCGGCCACGTGCACGAGGTCGGGGTCGTGCCCGGCCCAGGTGTCGTTGACCAGGCCGGCGCCGGCCGCGCAGGCGTGCTCGGCGACCTCGGCCCGCCAGGTGTCGACCGACAGCACCACGCCGGGGTGACGTTCGCGCACCGCCGCGACGAAGCCGACCACGCGGTCGACCTCCTGCTGCGGGGACACGTCGTCACCGGGGCCGGCCTTGACGCCGCCCACGTCCAGGACGTCGGCGCCCGCGGCGACGGCCTCGTCGACGGCGGCGAACGCCACGTCGTCGTCGAGCTGCCGGGCGCCGGCGAAGAACGAGTCCGGGGTGCGGTTGACGACGGCCATCACCACGGTGCGACCGGGGGCGAACGCGCGCCCGCCCAGCCGTAGCCCCGTCACGGGCGAGGCCTCACCGTTGCGTGCCATGGCGTGAGGGTGACACGGCGGGGGGCCCCCGGCACGGGCCGTCGGGGCCGATGACGTCGATCGTCACGGGGGGGCCCGGATCGTCACCTGGACGAAACACCGGCGACCCGGTCACGTCACGCAGGGGCCGGGGCCGAGCGCAGGGACGGGGTCGAGCGCAGGGACGGGGTCGAGCGCAGGGACGGGCTCGAGCGCAGGGACGGGCTCGAGCACCGGGGCCGGGCGGCCGGAGGGCGCGGGGCCGACCGACGGCACGGCGGCCAGCGCGCGGACGACCGCGGCGACCGCGGGCGAGGCCGCGGTGCTCCGCCGGTGCAGGGCCACGACGGCGCGCGTCGGCACCGGGTCGTGCGCCGCGACGGCCACCAGTCCCTCCCCCAGCGGTTGTCGCCCGAGCCGGGGGACGAGCGCGACACCCAGCCCCGCCCGGACCAGCGCCAGGTGCGAGTCGAACTCGCTCGCCTCGTGGGCGATCAGCGGCAGCCGGCCCGTGCCGTCGTACATCCGGTCGAGCCACTCGCGGCAGATGGTGCCGTACGGGGTCGCCACCCAGCGCTCGTCGACGAGGTCGTGCGGCGTCACCCGCGCCCGGTCGGCCAGCCTGTGCCCCCGCGGGACGACCACGTCGGCGACGTCGCTGGTCAGCGGGGTGAGGACCAGGTGCTCGGGGATGGCCAGGGCCACGTCCCCCCAGGAGTGCACCACCCCGACGTCGGTCCGTCCGGTGGCGACCAGCTCCACGGTGTCCCACGGCTCTCGCTCGGTCAGCGACAGGGCCAGGTCGGGGTGGGCGGTCAGCAGGTCGCGCACGGCCGGGGCGACCAGGCCGCGGGTGGCGGTCGAGAACGACGTGAGCCGCAGCCGGCCGGCCACGACCCCCGCCTGCCGGTGCAGGCCGGCCTCGATCCGCTCGAGGTCGGCCAGGAGCCGCTCCCCCTCGTCGACCAGCTGCCGCCCCGCCCCGGTGAGCAGGACGCCGCGCCCGACGCGCTCCAGCAGGGCCACCCCGGTCTGCCGCTCGAGCCGCTTGACCTGCTGGGAGACGGCGCTCGGGGTGTACCCCAGCGCGGACGCCGCGGCCACGACCGAGCCGTGGGCGTCGACGGCGCGCAGGGCGACGAGGGCCGCGAGATCGATCATGCAGCAACGCTACCGGATAGTGCCCACAACCATTCGCTGGTGCTTCATGGTTGCGGGGCCCCACGCTCGACCACGTGAACCGACGTGACTGCCTTCTCGCCGCCGGCGTCGCCACCGTCTGGGGGTTCAACTTCGTCGTCATCGACTGGGGCCTGCAGGACGTGCCGCCCCTGTTGCTGCTGGCGCTGCGCTTCTGCGTGGTCCTGGTGCCCGCCGTCCTGCTGGTCCCCCGCCCCGACGTGGGCTGGCGGGTGGTGGCCGCGGTGGGGCTGCTGATGTCGCTGGGGCAGTTCGGGTTCCTCTACCTGTCGATGGCCGCGGGGATGCCACCCGGGCTGGCCGCCCTGGTGCTGCAGGCGCAGGTGGTCGTCACGGTCGTGCTCGCGGCGGGGGTGCTGCGCGAGGTGCCCACGGGCGCCCAGGTGGTCGGGGTGGTGGTGGGCACCGCGGGCCTGGTGGTGGTGGCGACCGGCCGCAGCGGCGACGTCAGCCTGCTCGCGGTCGGGCTGTGCCTGCTGGGGGCCGTGTCCTGGGGCGCGGGCAACGTGGTCTCCCGGGCCTCCGGGACCCGCGGCGGGTTGTCGCTCACGGTGTGGTCGGCCCTCGTGGTCCCGGTGCCCGCGCTGGCCCTGTCCCTGCTGCTGGACGGACCCGACGAGGTCGGGCGCGCCCTGGTGTCGTTCAGCTGGCAGGCCGGGGTGTCGACGCTCTACACCGCCGTGCTGGCGTCCCTGGTCGGCTACGGCGTCTTCAACACGCTGCTGTCGCGCAACCCGTCCTCGGCCGTGGTGCCGTGGGTGCTGCTGGCGCCGGTGGTGGCCATGGCCTCGGCGTGGCTTCTGCTGGGGCAGCGACCGAACCTGGCCGAGACCGTCGGCGGGCTCGTGATGGTCGGCGGCGTGCTGCTGGCCCTGCGCCCGCCGCGGCCGACCGCCCGGCCCCGACCTCAGGGGAGGGTGTCGGTGAGCTCCAGCAGGTGGGCGACCAGCAACCCCTGACCGTCGCCGTCGCGCAACGTGCTCGCGGCCGCGAGCACGACCAGGATCGGGGCGGGGCGGACTCAGCCGCGCGGGTCGGCGTCACGGGCGGCCACCATGAGCGCCACCGCTTCCTCGGGGTCGTCCGTCAGGTGCAGCAGGTCCAGGTCCTTCTGGGCGATCGTCCCGGCCGCCAGCTGGGTGGAGCGGACCCAGTCCAGCAGCCCGCCCCAGTACTCGCTGCCCACCAGGCACAGCGGGAACGCGCTGACCTTGCCGGTCTGCACCAGGGTCAGCGCCTCGAACAGCTCGTCCAGGGTGCCGAAGCCCCCCGGCAGGACCACGAAGCCCTGCGAGTACTTGAGGAACATGGTCTTGCGCGCGAAGAAGTACCGGAAGTTGACCGCGAGGTCGACCCAGTCGTTCATGCCCTGCTCGTGGGGTAGCTCGATCCCCAGGCCGACGCTGGTGCCGCCGGCCTCGCAGGCGCCCTTGTTGGCGGCCTCCATCAGGCCCGGCCCGCCGCCGGTGACCACGGCGAAACCCGCCTCGACCAGCAGCCGGCCGACCGTCACGCCCGTGGTGTAGACCTCGCTGTCCACGGGGGTGCGCGCGGAGCCGAACACCGACACGGCCGGGCCGAGCTCGGCCAGCGCACCGAAGCCCTCGACGAACTCGCTCTGGATCCGCAGCACGCGCCACGGGTCGGAGTGCAACCAGCTGGAGTCCTTGGGCGTCTCCAGGAGACGCTCGTCGGTGGTCTGCTCGGGGACCTGGCTGCGGCGGAACCCGATGGGTCCGCGGCGGTACCAGGGGTCGTCGCCCCCGGGTCGGCGGGTGGCTCCGGCGTCGGCGTTCACGAGGGCGAGCCTAGGTCGTGGCGCGTGCCCTCAGCCCCTCAGCCAGCGCACCAGCGCGTCGCTGCACGCCTGGAGCTGCGCCACGGGCACCCGCTCGTCGTCGGCGTGGGCCAGCTGCGGGTCGCCCGGGCCGAAGTTGACCGCCGGGACGCCGAGCGCGGCGAAGCGCGCCACGTCGGTCCAGCCCAGCTTGGCCCGCGGCGGGCGGCCGGCCACGGGAGCGACCGCGTCGACGAAGGCCTGCGCGGCGGGCCGGTCCAGACCGGGTCGGGCGCCCGCGGCGGAGTCGCGCAGCTCCAGGGTGACGTCGAGGCCGGAGAGGACCTCGCGGACGTGGGCGTACGCCTGCTCGACGGACCGGTCGGGGGCGAAGCGGTGGTTGACGTGCACGGTGCAGACGTCCGGCACCACGTTGCCCGCGATGCCGCCCGCGATGCCCACGGCCTGCAGGCCCTCGTGGTACTCCAGCCCGTCGACCACCGGTCGTCGCGGCTCGTAGGCCGCCAGCCGGGCCAGCACCTCGGCCACGCCGTGGATGGCGTTGACGCCGCGCCAGGCCCGGGCGGAGTGCGCCGCCCGGCCGCGAGCCGTGACGTCGACCCGCAGCGTGCCCTGGCAGCCGCCCTCGACCAGGCCCTCGGTCGGCTCGCCCAGCACGGCCAGGTCGGCCAGCAGCCAGTCGGGCACGTTCCTCGCCAGCCGGCCCAGGCCGTTGCGCTCGGCCTCGACCTCCTCGCAGTCGTAGAACACGTACGTGACGTCGCGGACGGGCTCCGGGACGGTGCAGGCGGCCACCAGGGCCATCGCCACGCCGCCCTTCATGTCCGTCGTGCCCCGACCCCACATCACCTCGCCGGCGTCGGGGTCGTCGCCGTCCCCCGGCGCCGCCCGCCAGGACGGCACGTTGCGCGTGATCGGGACGGTGTCCAGGTGCCCGGCCACGACGACGCGCTCGGTGCGCCCCAGGTCGGTGCGGGCCAGCACGGCGTCGCCGTCGCGCAGCACCTGCAGGTGCGGCTGGCTGCGCAGCAGCGCCTCGACGGCGTCGGCGATGGCACCTTCGTGCCCGGACACGCTCTCCAGGTCGACCAGGGCCGCAGTCAGCGCCACCGGGTCGTCGACGGGCAGGACGGCAGGCTGGGTGCTCACCCCGCGACGGTACCGACCGGGCCGCAGCGGGCTGGACCGCGGCGTGCCCCGGCCTGTCTAGGCTGTCGACCATGAGCCGACCTGCCTCCGGAACTGCACTGGTCACCGTCGTCGACGGGTCCGTCCACGGCGCCGAGCACGACGGCCGGGTGCTCGACGCCTGGTTCCCCGCCCCCTCTCTCGGTGAGGCCGGGGTGGACGCCGCCTGGGAGGAGCGGCTCACCGCGCTCGCCGGGGTGGACGACGCGCGCGGGGTCCGCCGCGAGGTCCGCACGACCACGATCGACCTCGACCTGGCCCCGGCCGACGCCGTCGACTCCTACCTGCGCCTGCACCTGCTGAGCCACCGCCTGGTCCACCCGCACGAGGTCGACCTGGACGGGCTGTTCGGCACGCTGTCCAACGTCGTGTGGACCTCGCTCGGGCCGTGCCCGGTCGAGAACTTCTCCGAGACCCGGGCCCGGCTGCTGGCCGCGCACCCCGGCGAGCGCGTCGTCGTGACCAGCGTCGACAAGTTCCCCCGCATGACGGACTACGTCGTCCCCTCCGGCGTCCGGATCGCCGACGCGGACCGGGTCCGCCTGGGCGCCCACCTGGCCGAGGGCACCGTCGTCATGCACGAGGGCTTCGTGAACTTCAACGCCGGCACGCTCGGTACGTCGATGGTCGAGGGTCGGATCAGCGCGGGCGTCGTGGTCGGCGAGGGCTCCGACGTGGGTGGTGGCGCGTCGATCATGGGCACGCTGTCCGGCGGCGGCAGCGAGGTCATCCACGTCGGCGAGCGCTGCCTGGTCGGGGCCAACGCCGGCCTCGGCATCAGCCTGGGCGACGACTGCGTGGTCGAGGCGGGCCTGTACCTGACGGCCGCCACCAAGGTCGCGCTGCTGCCCGGCGCGCAGGACGGCGTCGTCTCGCAGACCGTGGTCAAGGCCAGCGAGCTGAGCGGCGCCAGCGGGCTGCTGTTCCGCCGCAACTCCGTCACCGGCCAGGTCGAGGCGCTGCCGCGCAGCGGCGTCGGGGTGCAGCTCAACCCGGCGCTGCACAGCTGAGCCGGGACGACGGCATCACCACCACCGGCTCCCCGCCCCGGCGGGGCGGTCACGGGCGGCGGACCTCGTCCCGGCTCGTGCGGGCCCTCGTCGTCCTGCTCGTCCTGCTGCTGCTGGTGGTCGGCCTCGTCGTCGGTCTGGTCGCGCTCGGGGCCCGGTTGTTCACCCCCGACCCGGCCGCTCGGGCCCAGGCCTGCGTCGCGACGGTCACCCCGCCCGAGGCCGACGCGGAGCCGTTGCGCGCCGAGCTCGCCCCGGACCAGGCCGTGTACGCGGCCCTGGTGGTCGGCGTGGCCAACCAGCGGGCTCTGCCGGCCCGCGCCGCGACGATCGGGATCGCCACCGCCATCCAGGAGTCGGGGCTGCGCAACATCGACTACGGCGACCGGGACTCCCTCGGCCTGTTCCAGCAGCGTCCCTCGCAGGGCTGGGGCACCGAGGAGCAGGTGCAGGACCCGCTGTACTCGACCAACGCCTTCTACGACGGCCTGGTGGAGGTCGACGGGTACACCGAGCTCGACGTCACAGTGGCCGCGCAGGAGGTCCAGCGCAGCGGGTTCCCCGAGGCCTACGCCGACCACGAGGGCGAAGGACGCGCCCTGGCCAGCGCGCTGTACGGGCTGTCCCCCGCGTCCCTGACCTGCGACCTGCGCCCCGTCCGGGACGACCCGGACCGCGCCGCCCCGGACGAGCAGGCGGCCGAGCTGCTGGACAACCTGGGGGCCTTCGGGCCGCGGGGCTGGGAGTCCGGTGGCGTCGTCCCCGCGGCGCCCGCCTCCGACGCGAGCACCTCGGACGACGGTCGGGCCGCGGTGGTCGTCGAGCTGTCCACCCGTGCCGCGGCCGAGCCGGACCGGGTGGCCTGGGCGCTCGCCCACTCCGCGGTCGCGATGGCGTCGGCCCGTGACGTCGTCCGGGTCGAGGTGGACGGCCGCGAGTGGGACCGGTCCCGCTCGGGCGACGGGTGGACGGACGTGACCGGGAACCCCTCCGACGACGACCCAGAGGGGCTGCCCGCACCAGCGGACGGGACGGTCCGCGTCACCGTCGGCTGATCGTCCCGGGGCATCGACGGGGGCATCTCGGGCGTACCGGACACCCCCGGACGAGATCACCCGAACGGCCTACCCGAACGATCGGTGAGCACTTACTGTCGCAGCGAGTCGGACGTGTCGTCGTCCGGCCCCGCCACGGAAGGTCATCCCCATGCGCCCTCGTCCCACGTTCATGCCCGGACTACGACGGCAGGTGGGAGCGGTCGCGACCGTCGCCCTGGTCGCCGCTGCCCTCGTCATGGTCGACCTGCCTGCGGGCGCGTCCTCCGACGACTCGCTCGACCCCTCGGCGACCGCCGAGCTGTGGTCGTCCGTGCGCGGCACCCCCGAGCCCGAGGTCGAGGGCGCCGAGCCCGTCCTCGAGCCGGAGCAGTTCCGCGCCCTGCGCCTGGACTCCGACGGCCTCCTCGAGGCCCTGGCCACCGCTCCCGTCGAGGAGGGCGCCCCGGCCGCCACCGCGCTGGGCGGGCTGTCCGCCCGGCGCGCCGCCCCGACGACGGAGCCGCTGGAGCTGTCACTGCCCCGCCCCGACGGCGGTTTCGAGCGGTTCGCCGTCGAGGCCGTGCCGATCATGGAGCCCGGCCTGGCCGCGCAGCACCCCGACATCGCGACCTTCGCCGGCCGCGGCATCGACGACCCGACCACCACGGTGCGCGCCGACATCACCGGGCTGGGCTTCCACGCCTCGGTGCGCGGCAGCGACGGCGCCTGGTACGTCGACCCGTACTACCACCTGGACGACAGCCTCTACTCCAGCTACTACGCCGCCGACGTGCCCGAGAACCCTCACGGGGTGTTCGTCGAGCACGGCGACGAGGGCCTGGCCAGCGTCGAGACCCACGTGGGCGACCTGCTGGAGGCCGCCGAGGCGTCCGACGAGACGTCCGCCCAGGCCGTCGACGGGCCCGTCGTGCAGCTGCGTGAGTACCGCCTCGCCCTGCTGTCCGACCCGAGCTACGCGGCCTTCTTCGGCCCCGAGAACGTCATCGACGGCAAGGTGACGCTGATGAACCGCGTCAACCAGATCTACGAGGACGAGTCGGCCATCCGGATGCTGCTGATCGACGGCACCGAGCGGATCAACCTCGCCACCGCGGCGCAGATGACCGGCGCCGACGGCCCCTGCGGCAGCGCGCCGTGCTTCACGCCCGCCCAGGCCTCCGGCTGCGGCGGCGCCACCCTGCAGCGCAACCGGATCGTCATCGGCCAGCTGGTCGGCGCCAGCGCCTACGACGTCGGCCACATCATCTTCGGCCTCAACGGCGGCGGCATCGCCAGCCTGGGCGCCGTCGGCGGCAACGGCAAGGCCCAGGGCTGCACCGGCCTGCCCCAGCCGGTCGGCGACTTCTTCGCCGTCGACTACGTCGCGCACGAGCTGGGCCACCAGTTCGCCGCGAACCACACCTTCAACGGCAACCAGGCCAACTGCTCCGGCGGCAACCGCAGCGCGGCCAACTCCGTCGAGCCCGGCAGCGGGTCGTCGATCATGGCCTACGCCGGCATCTGCCGGCAGGACGACCTGCAGCCCCACACCGACCCCTACTGGAGCCAGCGCAGCTACCAGGAGGTCAACACCTTCGTGAACGCGGACCGCCCGGCCATCAACGAGGTCCAGACGGTGTCGCTGCGCAGCTTCGACACCGACGGCGACGCGTTCCTGCTGCGCTGGAACCGGAGCCTGACCCGCCCGGTCGTGCGGGGCCCCGGCTACACCCCCGCCGCGATCAAGGCCGCCATCGAGGGGCTGCGCGACTTCCCCGTCGGCGGAACCGTCACCGTGGCTCCCTGGGGCGGCGGCGGTGCGACCGCACCCCTGACCGACTTCGGCTTCCAGGTCACCTTCGGCGGCACGCTCGCCCAGACCGACGTGCCGATCGCGCTCGAGGTCGTCGGCCGCAGCGAGGTCGACGCCTTCACGGGCGAGACCGCCAAGGGCGGCCCGGTCGACAACCAGGGCTTCACGATCACGGACACGGCCAACCGGGCGCCGGTCGTCGACGCGCTCGAGGACTACACGATCCCCTACCGCACCCCGTTCGCCCTGACCGGCGGCGCCACCGACGCCGACTCCGACGAGCTGACCTACCTGTGGGAGCAGAACGACCGCGGCCTCACCGCGGTCGGCCTGGTCAACCAGGTCAAGACGTCGGGCCCGCTGTTCCGCCAGTTCGGCACCGCGCTCGACATGACCCGGTACACGCCGTCGGAGTACTTCAACCCCGGCACCAACTCGGTCACCAGCAACCCCGAGCGGGTCTTCCCCGACCTGGCCCAGGTGCTGGCGGGCAACACCAACGCCGCCACCGGCACCTGCCCGCAGGCTGTGCCGCCGTCGCCGACCCCTCTGGCGCAGGACCTCAAGGACTGCCTGTCGGAGTTCCTGCCGACGTCGGTCTACGCCGGCCCGATGAACTTCCGCCTCACCGCCCGTGACGGCAACCCCGGCGCCGGTGGCGTCGGCAGCGCCGACACCCAGGTGTCGCTCGCCCCGGGCTCCGGCCCGTTCCTGGTGACCTCGCAGGCCGAGGACACGGCCCTCGCGGCCGGTTCCACGCAGACCGTGACGTGGGACGTCGCCGGCACCGACCAGGCCCCGATCAGCACCAGCCAGGTGCGGATCAGCCTGACCACCGACGGCGGCGCGACCTGGGACGTCCTGTCCGAGACCGCCAACGACGGCTCGGCGGACGTGGAGCTGCCCGACGTCAGCGTGGCCGCGGCCCGCATCAAGGTCGAGGCCGTCGGCAACGTCTACTTCGCCGTCAACGCAGCCGACTTCGCGGTCCGCGCGGCCCCGGCCGTCACGACCGACGCCGCCGGTGACGTGACGGTTCAGTACAGCGACGCCGTGGCCCCCACGGTCACGGTCAGCGCTTCCGACAGCGACAGCGACTCCTCCGACCTGACCGCCGTCGCCCAGGGCCTGCCGGCCGGGCTGAGCCTGGCCGCCGGCACCAGCAGCGCCGACGACGCCCGCCCGGGCACCCGGACCTGGACCGTCGCCGGCACCGTCGACGCGGAGCCGGGCACCTACCCGGTCACCGTCACCGTGACCGACGAGGCCGGCATCACCGGGACCGTCGCGCTCACGCTGGTCGTGACCGCCGAGGACGCCGCCCTCACCCCGGTCGGCGACACCCTCGTCACCGCCGGCACCGGAACGTCCACCGGCACCGCCCAGGCGTCGCTGCGGGCCACGGTCCGCGACGGCGGGCTGGTCGCGGGGTCCACGGACACCACGCCCGGGGACATCACCCGCGCGACCGTGACCTACTCGACCTCGGCGGGCCCGCTGTGCGGCCCGGTCGCGGTCGGCGAGGTCGTCGCCGGCACCGCCACGACCGGCTCCGCCACCTGCGACGTCGACCTCGCGCCGGGCACCTACACCGTGACCGCGCAGGCCGGTGGCAGCTGGACCGGCACCACCAGCTGGCAGCTGCGGGTGCTCCCGGCCCGCACCGGCCTGGTGTCCGGCACGGGCTCGGCGGCCACGACCACGTCGGCCGGCACCGTCGCGGCCGACCCCGGCACCGCGGTCGCCACCACGGTCAACGTCCGCAGCACCGCCGGTCGGGACCTGACGGGCTCCGTCACGGTCCGCACCACGTCGGGCGGGACGGTGTACGAGGCGCGCAGCACGTCCTTGGACGCGCTGGGCACGTCCCTGCAGACCGTCTCCGGGGCGACCTGCTCCTCGACGAGCCAGACCTGCACCGGCACCGCCACGGTGCGGGCGACGATGTCGGTCGTCGACGTCGCCACCGGCGCCACGGTCGCGACCGGGCTCGAGCTGCGGCTCGTGGTCTCCGACCGCGGCACCCCCGGCACCGGCGACTCGGTCTCGGTGACGCTGTGGGACGGGAGCACGCTGGTGCACTCCTCGGCCTGGGACGGCAGCGGCACGACGCCGCGCCCGCTGTCCTCGGGGAACCTGTCCGTCAGGTGACCGAGCGCTGAGCCACGACGAAGGCCCCCACCTGCTCAGGTGGGGGCCTTCGTCGTACCCGGCCGGCGAGGCGTCCGCCGGCCCTCGGCTCAGCGGGCGTCGAGCCCGACGTAGTCGCGCTCGGTGGCCCCGGTGTAGACCTGGCGCGGACGACCGATCTTGGTGGCGGGGTCGGCGATCATCTCGCGCCACTGCGCGATCCAGCCCGGCAGCCGGCCGATCGCGAACAGCACCGTGAACATCTCGGTGGGGAACCCGAGCGACTGGTAGATCAGGCCGGTGTAGAAGTCGACGTTCGGGTAGAGCTTGCGCGACACGAAGTAGTCGTCGGCCAGCGCGATGCCCTCGAGCTCCTTGGCGATGTCGAGCAGCTCGTTGCCCTGGGTCCGCTCGAACATCTCGTCCGCGGTCTTCTTGATGATGGCCGCGCGCGGGTCGTAGTTCTTGTAGACCCGGTGCCCGAAGCCCATGAGCCGGACTCCCGGCTCCTTCTTCTTGACCTTGGCCATGAACGACTCGACGGTCTCGTCGGAGTCGCGGATGCTGGTGAGCATCTCCAGCACGGCGGAGTTGGCGCCGCCGTGCAGCGGGCCGGACAGCGCGTGGATGCCCGAGGACACGCTGGCGAACAGGTTGGCCTGCGCCGAGCCGACCAGGCGCACGGTCGACGTGGAGCAGTTCTGCTCGTGGTCGGCGTGCAGGATGAGCAGCTGCTCCATGGCCTTGACCGTCAGCGGGTCGGCCTCGTAGGGCTCGGCGGGCAGCCCGAACGTCATCCGCAGGAAGTTCTCGACCAACGACTGCGAGTTGTCGGGGTACAGGAACGGCTGGCCGACGCTCTTCTTGTAGGCGTAGGCCGCGATCGTCGGCAGCTTGGCCAGCAGCCGCACGGTCGTGATCTCGACCTGCTCGGCGTCGAACGGGTCGAGGGAGTCCTGGTAGAACGTCGACAGCGCGGACACCGCGCTGGACAGCACGGGCATGGGGTGGGCGTCGCGCGGGAACCCGTCGAAGAACCGCTTGAGGTCCTCGTGGAGCAGGGTGTGGCGCTGGATCCGCTCGGTGAACGCGGCCAGCTCGGCCTCGCTGGGCAGCTCGCCGTAGATCAGCAGGTAGGACACCTCGAGGAACGAGCTCTTCTCGGCCAGCTGCTCGATCGGGTACCCGCGGTAGCGCAGGATGCCCGCGTCACCGTCGATGTACGTCACCGCCGAGGTGCACGACGCGGTGTTGACGAAACCGGTGTCGAGGGTCACCTTGCCCGTCGTCTTGAGGAGCGTGCCGATGTCGAGGCCGTCGGAACCCTCGGAGGCCTCGACCACGGGCAGCTCGAGCGGCTCGCCGGGTCCGGTGATCGCGAAGGGGCTCTGGGCGTCGGGCATCGCTGCTCCTGGTGTCTGGCGGTCGGGTCGGGCGGCCACCGGTGGGGCACGGGCCGCGGTCGCGCTCGAGGTTACCGGTAGGTACCGGCGTCAGCAGGCCCGAGCCGGGCCGCGGCGGCGCGCACCCGCTCGTCCGGGGCGGTCAGGGCCATCCGGACGTGACGCACGCCACGCGGGCCGTAGAAGCCGCCGGGGGCCACGAGCACGCCGAGGTCCGCGAAGCGGGCGACCAGGTCCCAGCCGTCGGCGTCCGCCGGGGCGTCGGGGTCGGTGACCCACAGGTACAGCCCGGCCTCGGAGCCGTCCACCCGCAGGCCGGCCTGCTCCACGGCGCGCAGCAGCACGTCGCGCCGGGCGCGGTAGCGGGCCTTCTGCTCCGCTACGTGGGAGTCCTCGCGCAGCGACGCCGCCAGGACCGCCTGGACGGGGGCCGGGACGATCATGCCGGCGTGCTTGCGCACCTGGACGAGGCGCTGGACCAGCAGGGGGTCACCGGCGACGAAGGCCGCGCGGTACCCGGCCAGGTTGGACCGCTTGGACGCGGAGCACACCGCCAGGACCCCGCTCAGGTCCCCGCCGGTCACGCGGGGGTCCAGGACGCTCGGCACCCGCTCCCCGCCGACCACGGGGTCCCAGCGCTCGTGCCAGCCCAGGTCGCAGTAGCACTCGTCGGAGGCCACCACGGCGCCGCGGGACCGGGCCCACGCCACCACCTTGGCCAGGTGCTCCACCCCCAGCACCTGCCCGGTCGGGTTGCCGGGGCTGTTGAGCCACACCAGCCGCACCGTGGGGTCCGGTCCCAGCGACGTGGTCGCGTCGGCCGCCACCGGGGTGGCGCCCGCCAGACGCGCGCCCACGTCGTAGGTCGGGTACGCGACCTCGGGGTGCACGACGGTGTCACCGGCCCCCAGACCCAGCAGGGTCGGCAGCCATGCCACCAGCTCCTTGGAGCCGATCGCCGGCATCACGCCCAGACCGGGCAGCGGCCCCGTGCCGCGGACCCGCTCGAACCAGGCCACGACGGCGTCGTGCACGTCCTGGGTGCCCGCCACCGTCGGGTATCCGGGCGCGTCGGCCGCGTCGGCCAGCACCTGCTGCAGCAGGGCCGGCGTCGCGTCGACCGGGGTCCCGACGCTCAGGTCGACGACACCGTCCGGGTGCTGCCGGGCCCGCTGCGCGTAGGGGCGCAGCGAGTCCCAGGGGAAGTCGGGCAGTCCGGTGACGGGCACGGGTGCGGGCCTGAGGCCAGGGGCCTCAGGCGTTCTCGCCCTCGGCCTGCGGGGGCAGCGCCGCGACCACCGGGTGGTCGTAGTCGAGCGCACCGGTCTTGGCCGCCCCACCGGGGCTGCCCAGCTCGGAGAAGAACTCGACGTTGGCGTCGTAGAAGGGCTTCCACTGCTCGGGGACGTCGTCCTCGTAGTAGATGGCCTCGACGGGGCAGACGGGCTCGCAGGCCCCGCAGTCCACGCACTCGTCGGGGTGGATGTACAGCGACCGCTTGCCCTCGTAGATGCAGTCGACCGGGCACTCCTCGATGCACGCCTTGTCCTTGAGGTCGACGCACGGCTGGGCGATCACGTAGGTCACGGTGGGGTCTCCTCGGGCTGCAGGGTGGTCTGGGGTGCTGGGGTGGTGGTGTGCTCGTCCCTAGGATGCCGGACGTGGAGCGCGCTGTCGTCGCCGGGCTGCCCGGCTGGGTGGGTCGGCGTGTCGTGGTGCGGCACCTGCTGCCGGACGGCCGCGCCACGGACGCGCTCGGGACCCTGCTGTGGGTGAGCGAGGACGGGTTGCGGGTGCGTCGTGACCGGGTGCCCGACGACGAGGAGGACGCCGAGGTCGACGTCGCCCTGGCCGACGTGGTGCTGGCCAAGCCGGTCCCGGCGGCGCCGCCGCGCCGGCCGCGTCGTCAGGCCTGAGGGCCGCAGGCCTCAGGCGTCGGGGTCGGTCCCGCAGATGATCCGGTCACCCTCGGAGTAGCGCCAGGTGTCGGTCTCGCGCTTGACCTCCTCGCCGCTGTCCAGGTCCTTCCAGATCCGCGTCGTGTCCACGGTGAAGCCGGTGTTGGCGGCCTGGCCCGTGCAGGAGGAGGAGTCGTCGTAGCGGACGCCGCCCTGGCGGACGTCGCGGCGGGAGGAGGTCACGGACTCCACGTCCCAGGTCTTGGTGCCCCAGAACGTGACGGTGATCTCGCCGCCGCCGATCCCGGCCTGGACGAGGATGCCGGTGTCGGTGTCGTTGCGGAAGCGCATGTCCACCGGGGGGCTGAAGTTGAGCGTGGCCTCGCGGCCCACCGGGTAGCGGTCGATGTAGTAGCTGTGGGGCTTGAAGTCGAGCACCTCGAGCCCGGCGAAGAACGCCGCGTTGTACGTGGTCGTCGACACCTGCGACACCCCGCCTCCGACCCCCTCGGTGAACACGCCGTCGCTGATGACCCCGGCGGCCTGGTAGCCCTTCGCGGTCGTGCGCTCGCCCAGCACCTCGTTCAGGTCGAAGACGTCGTCGGGCTTGAGGAGCGTGCCGTTGATGGTCTCCGAGGCGACCCGGAGGTTGTTCGTCCGGGGCGGGTTGTCCGGGTACTCGGTGGTGAACGTGGACACGACCTCGGTGACGCCCAGCGCCTCTGCGTCGGCGGTGCTGAACTCCGGCTCGACGGTCGCGCCCTCGACGACGGCCCGGCGGTCCGCGTCCGGCGCGAGCGCCGCCGACGTCGACGCGCCCAGCGCCTCCTCGGGCAGGGTCCGACCCACGGTGCCGGGGACGACCGTCGGCTCGCCGCTCGCCAGCACCACCTCCGCGTCCTCGGGCTCGGTCTCCAGCTCAGGATCGGCCGCCAGCGTGACGGCCTTGAGGGCGGCGGCGTCGACCGCGAGGCCCAGACCGCCGCCGTCCACCGGGTCCATCGCCAGCGTCGGCCCGTACTGCGCGGGGGTCAGGGCGACCTCACGGTCCCCGACCACCACCACCAGGTCCCCGGCCACCGCCGCCTCGGCGGTCGCCAGGGCGGCGTCGACGTCGTCCTGGCCGACCTCGACGGGCACGGTGTCGGCGGGCAGCGGGATCGGGCCGTCGGTGGCCAGCCACATGGACCGCACCGCGGCCGAGGCCCCGGCCACGTCGACGGCGCGGCCCTCGACGGGGTCCACCCGGGTGGGCACGCCGTCGGGGAACGTCACGTCGCCGTCGGCGGCGGCCACGTCCAACCGCGAGGCCACCTCGGCGAGGCTGGCGTCCAGCTGCTCGGTCTCGACGTCGGTCAGCAGGTCCAGCCGGCCGGCACCGACCACGTGGCGCCACATCCGCTGCGGGGCCAGCGAGAAGCCGGTGACGGAGCCGACGGTCGACTCCAGGTCGACCTCGAGCCCGGCCGCGGCGGGGTCGATCTCGTCCACGTCGGCCCCGACGGACACGGGCACGGGCTCCGTGGCGCGGTCGGCGACCTCGGACTCCAGCAGGACGACCGCCTCGTCGGCGGACCGGCCACCGATGGCCACCCCCGCCGCCGTCGTGTTGAACGGCACCCGGTCGGCCAGGGCGTACGCGGCCCCCACGTAGATGCCGCCCAGGGCGACGACCACGGCCAGGACGGCCAGGAGGGGGCCGACCCACCCGCGGCGGCCGCCGGCCGAGCCGGTGACGTCGGACGGGGTGGTGGTCCGGGTGCTCATCGACGCTCCGCTGGTCACGCTGCTGGGACGGGCACTCCCCGCCGCGGCCCAGGATAGGTCGCCCGGGGGGCGGTCCGGGGCCTCTGCCGCCGTCCGGGACGGCCTCGGGGGGCAACGATCTGGTCACGGTGGGTGCTGCAGGTCTCACCGAGGACCGTGGTGGGGCCCCTCGGACAGGTGGCGGTAGGCGCTCGCGAACCACAGGAGCGGCTCGGCCTGGTGCTCGGGCACGGTCAGGCCGCGCACCGTCCCGATGACGACGCTGTGGTCCCCCGCCGGGTGCACGGCGCTCACCTCGCACTCCAGCTGCGCCAGCGCGCCCCGCACCAGGGGCAGGCCCAGCACGGCCCCGGTCTCCGTCGGCACCTGGTCCAGCTGGCCGATCAGGGGACGCCCGCGCGAGGCCAGCCAGTCGCTGATCCTGCCCTGGTCGTGCGCCAGCACCGACACCCCGAACCGTCCGTCGTCGACCACGGCGTCGTGCACCCGGGCGTCCTGCTCGATGCAGACCAGCAGCATCGGGGGGTCCAGGCTCACCGACGCGACGGCGTTGGCCGTCATGGCGTGCGGGTGCCGACCCCGGGCGGTGACGATCGTCACCCCGGTGGCGAACCGGCCCATGGCGGTGCGGTAGCGGTCGCGCTCCACCACCGGCGAGTCCACCACCGGCGAGTCCGCCGGGTCCACCGGCGGGTCCGGGACGGCGCTCACCGGCCGGCCAGGGCGCGACCGGGCGCCGGCACCGTCCGGGCGCGGGTCCCGAGCGCCACGGTCATGGGCGCGGCGAAGGCGGGCAGCAGCACCGACAGCAGGATCCAAGCGGTCGACGCGGGCAGCCCGGTCAGGACGAGGTCGCCCTCCGGACGGGGCAGCAGAAGCAGCCCGAGGACCAGTCCCCGCCCGGCCGCCACCGCGAGCAGGGACGCACCCGGACCCGGACCCCGCCGCCCCACGGTCGCCGCGGCCACCGCGACGTCCGTGGCCAGGACCAGGGCCACCGCCAGCAGGATGCCGTGCGGCACCAGGACGCCCAGGACGGGCTCCCGGGCCAGGTGGACGGCGCTGCCCAGCAGACCGGTCAGGACCCCGACGGCCCCGCAGGCCAGCAGCCGTGCCACCAGGGGGCCGGTGCGGGACGGGGGGCGCGGACCGGCGGGCACCGAGCCAGCCTACGCACCGGGCCCGGACCCGACGGCGGCCCGGGGCTCAGCGGGACGTCGGGGTGGTCAGCTCGACGTCGGAGCCGTGACCTCCCGCAGGTCGACCACGAGGTCGGCGTCCACGTCCCGGGCCACGGCGGCCGCGACCACGCCGCCCGGCACGACCCCCACCGGCGACGGCGCCCCGGCCCCGTCGGCGGCCTGCCGCAGGACGTCGGTCATCTCGTGGCCGATCAGCTCGTGCCGGTCCAGCAGGGCGTCCCGGAGCGCCTCGACCAGGTGCCGGTTCTGCGCCAGCAGCCCCCGGACGACGGCCTTCTGCTGGTTGAGCAGCGCGTCCATCTGCTCGCGACCCTGCCGGTCCCCCAGCACGCGCGACACCAGGCCACCGCCGAACGGGCCACCGCCGGCCGCGACCATCGACACCAGGCTGTCGCACATGCCGGCCGCCCCGACCATCTGGGCGGCGACGTTCGTCGCGTAGGCCAGGTCCCCGCCGGGACCGGTCGACACGTCGCCGAAGAACAGCTCCTCGGCGACCTGGCCGCCGAACGCGATCTGGACCAGGCCCTCGAGCTCGTGCTTGGAGCGCGTGTAGACGTCCTCACGGTCGCCGTGGGCCAGCAGGCCCAGGGCGGAGGCCCGCTTGACGATGGTGAGGATCTCGAGGCGGCGCTGCGGCGCGACCAACCAGGCGACCGTCGCGTGCCCGGCCTCGTGCGTGGCGATCAGGCGCTTCTCGTGCTCGGTGTACCCCACGGGCTGCCCGAGCCCGACCTCGACCAGCATCCGGGCCTGCTCGACGTCGGACCAGGCCATGGCGCCCCCGCCCCGGGTCATCGCCCCGATCAGACCCTCGTCGAGCAGGTTCTCGATCATGACGGGGGTGTACCCCTGGGTGACCCCGGCGAGCGCGTCACGTCGCTCGGGGTCGTCCAGCTCGACGTCGTGCTTCTTGCGGCCCAGGTAGAAGTCGATGATCTCGCGGCGGCCGGCCTTGTCCGGCGGGTCGAAGCTGAGCCGGCGGTCGAAGCGGCCCGGACGCAGCAGGGCCGGGTCCAGGTTGTCGGCCCGGTTGGTGGCCGCGATGAGCAGGATGTCGGCCGAGGCCGTCTTGGGCCGCCGCAGCCGCCGCGCCTCCGGGAGCAGCAGGTTGACCGCGTCGACCAGGGCGACCTGGAGCCGCTGGGCCGGGGACGGGGTGTCGAAGGACTGCATCTGCACCAGCAGCTCGTTGACCACACCACCGACGCCCTCGCTGGTCATCGAGCCCAGCCGGACGGGGCCCTGCGGCGCCGGGGACGCAGGGGCGCCGACGTACGCCGCGGGCAGGCCCTCGAGCCCGCCGCAGCCCAGCTGGGACGGGCCGATCGGGGACAGGCCGGCCGGGGCGGGCGTGGCGGACATGCCACCCCGGGTCGTGGCGATGGCGTCGATCTCCTCGATGAATCCGATCGCCCCGCCCTCGGTGCGGGCGGCCTTGCGCAGCGCCGCGAAGTACGACCGGATCTTGCCGGCCGTGGCGCCGTAGTACATGGACTGGAACGAGGTGGCGGACACGAACAGGAACGGCACGCCGGCCTCACGGGCCATGGCCTTGGCGGTGTAGGTCTTGCCGGTTCCGGGCGGGCCCTCGAACAGCACGCCGCGGCGGGGTGTGCCGCCCAGCTCCTCACGGAAGGACCGGCCCGCCAGGAACAGGTCCAGGGTCCGGTCGACCTCGTCGCGCACCGGCCCCAGGCCCTTGACGTCCTCCAGCCGCACGTCGATCTCGTCCGGGCGGTACGTGACGTGCGGGCTGCGTCGCGCCACGACCTGCATGCCGACCATGACGACGATCAGGACGAGGAAGAACGCCCCGACGATGAGGATGAACGGGTCGACGGCGGGCAGCTGCGGGAAGAACGGCGCCCCGATGATGATCCGGAACCACATCCACGCCAGCAGGGGCAGCAGGAGCAGCGCGACCCTGCCCAGCCGCCGCTGCCGCAGCCTCTCCCGGGCGATTCCGACGTCGGCGCTGGAACGGCGACGGGTCGTGGGGGCTGGTGCGCTCACGGGACCTCCTCCTGACGCGACCCGGGGACCCGGCCGCTGCGGACAGGTTTCCCCGCCGTCGGCCCCGCTGACACCCCCGTCGGACGCTGACCTGCGACGATGCCGCGGGGTTCACCCGGGTGGGGCAACCGACCGCGACTCCCGGTCACGGCCCGTGACCGGGCGCGTACAGCGCGGTCGAGGCTCCTGCGGTCAGGGCCTCGGCCTGGTCCCCGGCGGCAGCAGCAGGGCGCGGACGGCATCGTCGGACGGGCTCCCGGGCCCGACGGCGGCGGGGACGACCGCATCAGCAGGCACGGCCCGCAGCAGCCGACCCGGCTCGACCCCGGACAGCGGCTGCGGCACGTCGTTGGACAGCACGAGGGCCGGCTCGCGCACGGGTCCTGCGGGCAGCACAGGGTCCGCGGGCAGCACCCGCACCTGGGTGGGCAGCGCCCGCAGCGCCTCGGCCTTGACCTCGAGCCACCGCGAGGCGTCCACCGTCGCGTCGAGCGAGGACGGCTCGACGAACATCTGCGGCAGCGGGCCGTCGGGGTCCCAGGCGGCCGGGTCGGCCCGGCGGCGCAGCCAAGCCCGCAGCTGCTCCACGTCGCCCGCGGCGCCGTGGGCCCACGGGACGTGCCACGACGCCTCCGCCAGCTCCAGCGCCCGGACGGCGACCCGGTGGGCCATCACGTGGTCGGGGTGCCCGTAGCCGCCGTGGGCGCCGTAGGTGAGCAGCACGTGGGGACGGCGGCGCACCAGCAGGCCCGCCAGCCGCGAGGCCGCCTCGTCCAGGTCGGCGACCGCGAAGCACTCCGGGCGCACGTCAGGCGGCACGGCCGCACGACCGCCCGGCAGGACGACCATCCCGCTGTCACGGAACCGTCCCCACGACCGGACCGGCGAACCGGCCGCGGGCGGCAGCGCGTCCAGCCAGTGGTGGGCGACCGCGGCCCCGTCGGGCGAGGCCGACGCCAGCACGGCCAGCGCCGCGGCCAGCTCGGCCTCCCGCACGTCCGCGAGGGTGTCCTCCAGGCCGCTGACCCGGTGGGCGTGCTCGGCCCCGATCACCTCGCCCTCCTCGCCCCGGGTGCAGGTGACGAGGTCGACCTGGTGACCCGCGGCGAGCGCGGCGGCCACGGTCGCGCCGTGGTTGATCGTCTCGTCGTCGGGGTGGGCGTGGACGAGCAGCAGCCGGAGCGTCACACCCTCAGTGTGACGCCCCGGCCGTGGCGTCAGACCTTCTTGTTCTTGCCCTTGGCGCGGCCGCGCTCGGTGGCGTCGAGGATGACCTTGCGCAGCCGGATCGCCTCGGGGGTGATCTCGACGCACTCGTCGTCCCGCACGAACTCCAGGGCCTGCTCCAGGCTCATCAGGCGCGGCGGCACCAGGCGCTCGAACTCCTCGGAGCTCGCCGCTCGCATGTTGGTGAGCTTCTTCTCCTTGGTGATGTTGACGTCCATGTCGTCGGTGCGGGCGTTCTCACCGATGATCATGCCCTCGTACACCTCGGTCGCGGGCTCGACGAACATCGAGCCCCGCTCCTGCAGGTTGACCATCGCGAAGCTGGTGGCCACGCCCGTGCGGTCGGCCACGAGCGAGCCGTTCTGCCGGGTCACGATCTCCCCGGCCCACGGGCCGTAGGAGTCGAAGACGTGGTGGGCGATACCCGTGCCGCGGGTGTCGGTGAGGAACTGGGTCCGGAAGCCGATGAGGCCACGGGCGGGGACCTTGAACTCCATCCGCACCCAGCCGGTGCCGTGGTTGCTCATCTGCTCCATCCGGCCCTTGCGGGAGGCCAGCAGCTGCGTCACGGCGCCCAGGTACTCCTCGGGCACGTCGATGGTCATCTGCTCGAACGGCTCGTGGACCTTGCCGTCGACCTCGCGGACGACGACCTGGGGCTTGCCCACGGTCAGCTCGTAGCCCTCGCGGCGCATCTGCTCGACCAGCACGGCCAGCGCGAGCTCACCACGGCCCTGGACCTCCCACGCGTCGGGCCGCTCGGTGGGGAGGATGCGGAGCGAGACGTTGCCGACGAGCTCCTTGTCGAGGCGGTCCTTGACGAGGCGGGCGGTGACCTTGATGCCGCGGGCCCGGCCGGTCAGCGGCGAGGTGTTGGTGCCGATGGTCATCGAGATCGCCGGCTCGTCGACCGTGATGAGCGGCAGCGGCTCGGGGTTCTCCGGGTCGGCCAGGGTCTCGCCGATCATGATGTCGGCGATCCCGGCGATGGCGATCAGGTCGCCCGCGCCGGCGCTGGCGACCGGCACGCGCTCCAGCGCCTCGGTCATCAGCAGCTCGGACACCTTGACCTTCTGGAACGAGCCGTCGGTGCGGCACCAGGTGACGGTGTCGTTCTTGTTGATGGTCCCCGAACGGACCCGGCACATGGCGATCCGACCCAGGAAGGGCGAGGCGTCCAGGTTGGTGACGTGCGCCTGCAGCGGCTGGTCGCGGGTGTCCAGCGGGGCGGGGATGTGGGTCATCAGGGTCTCGAACAAGGGCTCGAGGGTGTCGCCGTCGATGGGCGTCCGGTCCTCCGGGCGCGTCATGGAGGCCTTGCCGTCACGCGCCACGGCGTAGACGACCGGGATCTCCAGCAGGGACTCCTCGTCCACGCCCGTGCCGTCGGCCACGTCCAGGATCAGGTCGAAGGTGTCGTTCACGACCTCCTCGATGCGGGAGTCGGGCCGGTCGACCTTGTTGACGACCACGACGATCGGCAGGTGCGCCTGCAGGGCCTTGCGCAGCACGAAGCGCGTCTGGGGCAGCGGACCCTCGGACGCGTCGACGAGCAGGACGACGCCGTCGACCATGGACAGGCCGCGCTCGACCTCGCCGCCGAAGTCGGCGTGGCCGGGGGTGTCGATGATGTTGATCGTCACGCCGTCCGGGGCGCCGTGGCGCTCCGCGGCCGGCCCGGTGTACCGGACGGCCGTGTTCTTGGCGAGGATCGTGATGCCCTTCTCGCGCTCCAGGTCGCCGGAGTCCATGACGCGCTCGCGCACGCTGTCGTTCTCGGCCTGGTGCGCGGTGAACGACCCGGACTGCCACAGCATGGCGTCGACGAGGGTCGTCTTCCCGTGGTCGACGTGGGCGACGATCGCGACGTTCCGCAGGTCGTGGCGCAGCGCGGAACCGGGCGTTGCGTGTGCGGGAGCAGTTTCAGAGGTGGTCACGGGGTACCAGTGTGCCGCAGAGATGGCCCGATCAGGTCCGCGAGCGCCCCGACGGCCTCGGCGTCGGCCGGCAGCCAGGCCACGTCCAGCAGCGTCGTCGAGTCCAGCCACCGCAGCCGGTCGTGGTCCTGCAGGGGCTCCGGCAGGTCCGGCGGGGTGATCCCCACGAGCTCTGCGAACCACAGCCGGAGCACCAGCGAGGACCCCAGCGGCCACACCTCGCCGTGGTCGGGGTCGGTCTCGCCGGCCGCCCCGGGCACGACCTCGTGGCCCAGGACCACACGCACCCCGAGCTCCTCGGCCAGCTCCCGGTGCAGCGCCTGCTGCGGGGTCTCGCCCGGGTCGACCTTGCCGCCGGGGAACTCCCAGAACCCCGCAAGCTCCGCCGGCGCGGTCCGGCGCGCGGCGAGCAGCAGGGTGGGCGCGGCCAGGCTGTCGACCACCGCGGCGCCCACCACCAGGCGGCGGGCGCCGGGCTGCCGGCTCACGCGCCGGCGGGCCGCTGGTCGTCGGGCACGGCGGCACCGCTGGGCACCGGGGGCGCGGGACGGGGTGATCGGTCACCACACCGGCGCGGGCCGGTCGGCCGAGCGGGCGGCGTCGGTGGTCGAGGTGATCCTCGCCGCCTGCGCCGACCCGACG
>JBBSQH010000050.1:0-32086 GCA_038258055.1 Actinomycetales bacterium | reverse complement strand
TGTCGAAGCCGGTCAGGTCCGGGTCCGACGCCGGGACAAGGGCTAGGTCGACGCGCCCTTCCCGCAACGCCTGCGACTGCTCACCGATCCCGCACACCACCACCTCGACCTCGACAGCGCTCGGATCGGCCCCATACAGCGGCAGGATCTGCTAGAGCAGCCCCGCGTCCCCGTCGGGCTTCATCACCAGCCGCAACTGCGCCACCGGCTGCCCGGCCCGCTGCACCCGCACGACGGCGGCGGCCGCCGCGTCAAGGACGACACGCCCCTCCCCCAGCAGGACCGACCCCGCCCGGGTCAGCACCACACCACGGCTGGTCCGCTCCAACAACAGCACACCCAGACGACGCTCCAGCCTCTGGATCGCACGAGACAGAGGCGGTTGCGCCATCCCCAGCCGCTCGGCGGCGCGACCGACGTGCAGCTCTTCGGCGACCGTCACGAAGTACGTCAGCTCCCGCGTCTCCACCAAGGCCATACCTTGAAGGTATCGACCGCGAGTGGAGAGGTGTTGGACCGGCTGCTCGTCGCGGGACTGTGATGGACGCATGACCAACACCATGATCGCCTTCGTCACCGGCGCCAACAAGGGCATCGGCCGCCAGATTGCCAGCCAGCTCGCCGACCTCGGCCACACCGTGGTCATCGGCGCCCGCAACGCCGAGGCGGGCGAGCAGGCCGCCGCCGAGCTCCGCGCGGACGGCCACGACGCCAGCGCCGTCGTCCTCGACGTCACCGACCCCACCTCCGCCAC
Organism: Actinomycetales bacterium; assembly: GCA_038258055.1. Lineage (GTDB taxonomy): Bacteria > Actinomycetota > Actinomycetes > Actinomycetales > JBBAYJ01 > Aquipuribacter. The sequence goes on along the minus strand of JBBSQH010000050.1, from coordinate 31,332 downwards.
CACAGCCGCGCACACGGTGAAGGCCCGCTACGGCCGCCTGGACGCACTGATCAACAACGCGGGAGTAGCCACCAAACCCGGCGCCGACTTCGCCGGCCAGCTCGCCCGCTCCGCCGACGTCGACCACATCCGCTTCGTGTTCGAGACCAACGTCTTTGCCCTCATCACCGTGACCAGCGCCTTCCTGCCGTTGCTGCGCGCCTCGTCCGCACCGCGCATCGTCAACGTCACCAGCAGCGCCGGATCGCTGAGGAACATGTCCGATCCCACCCAGGCCGACCAGCAACCCATCGCCCTGGGCTACGTGCCCTCCAAGACCGCGGCCACCGCCCTGACCGTCCAGTACGCCCGCGACCTCGCCTCAGAGCACATCCTGGTCAACGCCGTCGACCCCGGCTTCGTCGCAACCGCCCTGAACGGCTTCCGCGGACTACGCACCCCCACCCAAGGCGCCGCGGCCGCCGTGACGATGGCCACCATCCCCGCCGACGGACCCACCGGCACCTTCACCGACGACCAAGGCCCCGTCCCCTGGTGAACTGCCCGTCCCCCAACCCGCCAGCGACAGTGCGGCTTGAGCCTCCACCACACCCAGCAGGGCGCCGTACCAGGGCCAGCAGCACCTGCCCCCTAGTCACGCCCACCGCCTCACGCGCCGGAGCCACCCGCCGTCGATGACGCACCGTCACGGCGTTTGGTAGCCGGCGCCGCTGGCTTCCTGGGCGACTTCTTGGTCGGGCTGGTCGGGCTGGTCGGGCTGGTCGGGCTGGTCGGGCTGGTCGGGCTGGTCGGTGCGGCGTCGTCGCGCTGCAGCGCGCGGTAGATCGAAGTCCGGCTCACCCCGAGGACCCCACCGATCTGCTCCACCGTCAGCTCCCGCGCGTCATACATCCGCCGCGCCTGCCGCCGCTGCTCCGCCGACAACTTGCTCGGCCGGCCCCCCACCCGACCCCGCGCCCGCGCCGCAGCCAGCCCCGCCACCGTGCGGTCACGGATGATCTCCCGCTCGAACTGCGCCAGACTCCCGAACAGGTGGAACACAAGCCGGCCACCCGCGGTGGTGGTGTCGATGCTCTCCCGCAGCGACCGGAACCCGACCTGCCGCTCGTCCAGACCGTTCACGGTCTCGATCAAGTGCCGCAAGGAACGGCCAAGCCGGTCCAGGCGCCACACCACCAGGGTGTCGCCCGGACGCAGCCGGTCCAGGACCTCGTCCAGCTGCGGGCGCCGCTCCAGCGTCCCCGACGCGCGATCGGTCCACACCCGGTAGCAGCCCGCCGCCGTCAGCTCATCGACCTGCAGGTCGGCGTTCTGCTCCGCCGTCGACACCCTCGCGTACCCCAGCAGCTCACCCACCACCGCAACGTAACGAAACCGTCCCTGGTGCTCCCCCTCGACACGTTGCTTACGGACGGCAGTTCTGGGAACGGCCGACCTGGCCGTTTACCGCCGCTGGCCGCCCGTCGAGCCTTGTGCCAGAAACGAACGATGGTGCGCCGGGGAACACGGCTGTGGACAACCTCCAACACCCCGGTGCAACCCCGCCCGCCCTAGCCGATAGACGCCCCTCCTGGGCACTCGTCACCGGACGGGTCAACCGGGACCGCGAAAGTCGAGGTCGGCAGCACCAACGGTCTGGTCCTGGCCGTCGTCGGTAGGGGGTCCTGAATTGGGACAGACCCAGGTCACGCCGATCTGAAGAGTTGTGGCCTAAGTCAGGTCATCGCGCCGAGGGTGCGGGCACTCGGGATTGACGCCGCTCGTCGCGGCAGTTAGCCGCCCCGGCCGGCCTCGCCCTGGCGCACCGTCTGTCGTTGCGTACCCAGCTGATCGATGCCCATCTTGATGACGTCACCCTCGGCCAAGTAGGCGAACCGGCCAGACAGCGCCACGCCCTGAGGGGTACCGGTGTTCACCAGGTCCCCCGGCTCGAGCACCATCACCTGGCTCAGCTGCCAGACGATTGTGGCCACGTCGAAGATCATGTCTGCGGTCGAGGAGTCCTGCCGGGGTTCCCCGTTAACCGTTGTCCACATCCGCAGCACCTGCGGGTCGACCAGCTCGTCGGCGGTGACCAGCACCGGTCCCAGCGGGTTGAAAGTCTCGCAGCTCTTGCCCTTGGACCACTGCCCGCCGCTGACCTCTAGCTGGAGCCGGCGCTCGGACACGTCGTTGGAGACGCAATAGCCCGCGACGTGGGCTAGGGCGTCCTGGGGCGAGCGCAGGTACCGCGCCCGCCGACCGATGACGACGCCCAGCTCCACCTCCCAGTCCGTCCGGTCCGAGCCCGGGGGCAGCAGCACGTCGTCTTGGGGACCGACCACGGTGTTGGGCGCCTTGAAGAACATGACGGGGTGCTCCGGCGGGGGCGTCTGCGTCTCGGCGGCGTGCTGGGCGAAGTTGAGCCCGATGCAGACCACGGCGCCGGGCCGAGCACCGGGTGCACCGACGCGCTGCCCCGTGACGTCCACGGGGGGCAGGGCGTCTGCCGCCAGCCGGTCCGCCACCCGGGCGGGTCCGTCCTCGGCCCAGAAGCGTCCGTCGATGTCGGCGGTGACACCGCTCAGATCCAGGTACCGTCCGCCGTCCTGCAGGACGGGCCGCTCGGACCCCACCGGGCCGATGCGCATGAGTCTCACAGGTGTGTCCTTCTCTCGAGGTGGTGGTGGGTGGGCCGGTCAGCCGGCGAGGAGTCCCCCGTCGATGACCAGCTCGGTCCCGGTGATGAACGCGGCTTCGTCAGAGGCCAGGTAGAGCGCGGCGGCCGCGACTTCCCGCGGTGTGCCGAGGCGGCCCATGGGCTGCCGGGCGGTGAGGTCGGCCCTCGCCGACTCCGGGTCCGCGGCCGGCGCCAGTAGTCGGCCCACCCACGGGGAGTCGACCGTGCCGGGGCACACGCTGTTCACCCGGACCCCGGTCCCCGCGTACTGGATGGCGACCTGACGCGTCAGGGCGATGACCGCTCCCTTACTGGCGCAGTAGGCGGTGCGGTCCTTGAGGCCCACCAGCCCGGCTACGGACGCCGTGTTGACGATGGCACCGCTGCCCTGGCTCAGCATCGGCGGCAGGGCGTGCTTGATGCCGAGGAACACCCCACGGGCGTTGACCGCGAACACGCGGTCCCACTCCTCTGCCGTGCACTGCAGCGGGTCCGTGGTCGAGGAGGCCCCGGCGTTGTTGCACACGACGTCGAGGCGGCCGTGATTCCGCAGGGCCGTGGCCACTGCCGCCGCGACGCTCGCCTCGTCGCTGACATCGACGGTGAGGGCCGTCGTGCCGTCTGGCACCCCGTCGGGGTGGATGTCGGCGGCGAAGACCGCCGCGCCCTCGGCGAGGAACTGCCGTGCCATCTCCTGTCCGATCCCGGAGGCCGCCCCGGTGACCAGGACCACCTTGCCCTCGAAACGTGTCATGCGATGTCCTCCGTTGGGTGCGTGGCTGCTGCGGGTGCGTGGTGGACGCTCGGACCGGGCACCGGTGGGCGGCCGTCCGGCCAGGGTCCGGAGAACGTTGTGCTCTCGACGGCCTCCAGCTCCAGCAGCCGGTTCCACTTGGCGGTCCGTTCGGCGCGGTGCGTGGACCCGACCTTGATCTGGCCTGCCGCCCAGCCGACGGCCACGTCGGACAGCCACGAGTCCTCCGTCTCGCCGGAGCGGGCGGAGACCACGGACCGGTAGCCGGCGGCCCGGGCGGCGAGCAGGACGTCGCGGGCACCGGCGAGGGTGCCGTTCTGGTTCGGCTTCACCAGCACCGAGCTCGCCACCCCGGCGGCGACGCCGCGCTGGACCCGCGCGAGGTTCGTGGCGAAGAGGTCGTCTCCGATGAGCTCCACCCGGCGACCCAGCGCCGCTTCGGCGACGGCCCACCCGTCCCAGTCGTCCTCGGCCAGGATGTCCTCCACCGAGACCACGGGGAAGTCGTCGCACCACCCGGTCACCTCCGCCACGAGCTGCTCCGACGACAGCCGTCGGCCGTCCAGCGCGAGGTCGTACCCGCCGTCGTGGAAGAGCTGGCTCGCCGCGACGTCCATCGCGATGTGCACGTCGCCGCCCGGCTCGTGGCCGGCCCGAGCGATCCCCGACACGAGCAGCTGCAGCGCCTCCCGGTTCGAGGCGAGCGGGAGGCCGAGGCCGCCCTCGTCGGCCACCAGCACCGCCTGGGTCATGCCCCGTTCCAGCGCCACCTCGGCCGTGGCCTCCCGCACGGCGGCGCAGCAGCGCACGGCCTCGGCAAAGCTCGTGGCGCCGGTGGGGACGACCAGGAGGTCCTGCACGTCGAGGAGCCGCCCGGCGTGGGCTCCGCCGGAGATGACGTTGACCATCGGCATGGGCAGCAGCAGGGGGCCCGCCCCGGCGAGGTGACGCGCGAGCGACAGGCCTGCGGCCGTGGCCGCCGCCTTCGCGGCGGCCACGGATACCGCCAGCACCGCGTTCGCACCGAGGGTTGCGTAGCCGGGGTCGGGGTCCGCTGCCCGGAGCGCATCATCGACGGCGTCGCCGGGCCCCGCGTCGAGGCCGACGAGCACGGCCGCGATCGGTCCGTTGACGTTGGCCACGGCCGAGAGGACACCTCGGCCGCTGTAGCGGCTGCCGCCGTCGCGCAGCTCGACCGCCTCGTGCCTGCCGGTCGAGGCACCGGAGGGCACCGTGGCGCCGCCGACGGCTCCTCCGCCCAGCCGGACGTGGGCAGACACCGTCGGGCGACCTCGGGAATCCAGTGCCTGCCAGGCGCGAACGGTCTCGATCGTCCTGGCGCTCATCGCAGACCCCTCTCCAGGGCCGCCCAGACGCCGTCGACCGGTCCGCTGGGTCGACCGAGCACGGTCCTGGCCAGCTCGCGCGCTGTGTGCTGCTGCGGCTGGGTGAGGTAGGCGACCGGGGACAGTCCCACCACCCGGGCCAGCACCAGGCACGCGGCGTGCCAGGCCAGCCTGCCGGCAGGTCCTCCGTGGCTCCCCGGGGCCCCCAGGGCGCAGTAGGCGTCCTGGAATCGCGCGGCGACCTGCCGGAGCCGGGCCGCATGGTCGGGCCTGTGCACCGCCTTCAGCAGCAGGTGAGCGTGAAGGAACGCCAGGTCGAACACGGCGGCTCCGTAGTGCGCGACCTCGAAGTCCAGGACCCACATCCCGGGCCCCGCGTCGGCGACGACCATGTTCTTGGGCGAGAAGTCGCCGTGGACTAGGCACTGCCGGACCTCGTGCAGGTCACGGACGCACAGGTCGATCGCCCTGGCCAGCGACGGTTCCTGCGCCATGCACGCCCGGTGGAAGGGCGTGACCCGCAGCTGCTCGAACGACGCGTAGTCGTCGAACCGTCGGGCCAGCGCCGGGTCACCGGCAATGCCGAGGTGCCATCGGGCGAGCATGCCACCGAGCTCCTGCGCGACTGTGGCCTCCCGGTCGACGTCGACGGCACCAGTGAGCAGGCGTTCCTTCCAGGTGTCCCAGCCCGCCGGCGCCGCCGTCATGCCGAGGACGCAGTCGGTGGTGCTGACGCCCAGCAGCGTCGGGGTTCGGTCCGGGACCAGGGGCGCGAACACCTCTACCGCCGCCGCCTCGGTGAGGGCCCGTTCGGGTGCGGCGAACCAGTCGCCGTGGACGAGCAACTGCGCCAGCGCCTGCTTGAGGACCACTCGTCGGGTCCCGTCGTCGATGAGCAGGACCACCCCGGACACGCCACCTGCCAGGGGTGTGACGACCGGGTCCGCACCGAGGTCGAGGCCCATGGACCTGGCGGCGGCCACCGCCGAGGCCGGCGACAGCGACGTGCGGGCGTCGCTGCTCATGAAGCGAAGTACTCCGGGTGCTCGGCACGGACCCGGGGCACCACTCCGAGGATCTTGTACGCGTGGCTCTCCACCAGGTCGATGCCAGGCAGGAGCTGCCCCGCCTCCAGTAGGTCCACTATCCGGATGTGCTCCTCCAGGATCTCCCTCGAGGCGAGCACGTCCGGCAGGTGCAGGCGGCGCAGCCTGTCCAGCTGTGACTTGGAGCCCCGCACGAGGTCCCACACGTCGGGGTAGCCAGCCAGCCGGAACACCTCCCGGTGCAGCGCCTCGTCCGAGTCGAAGAACGCGTCACCGTCCTGCGCCGCCAGCGCCTCCTCCTGCACTGCCAGGACCGCCCGCAGCCGGCCGACGTCGCGGTGCTCGGCAGCGCAGGCACGGCGGAACGCCGCCGTTTCCAGGGCGCTGCGGACGAAGCACGCCTCCCCCACCTGGGCGAGGTCGATGCGCGACACCGTGGTCCCCACCTGGGCGACCACGTCAACCAGCCGCTGGTCCACTAGCCGGGACAGCGCCTCCCTCAGGGGCGTACGGCTCACCCCTAGTTGCACCGACAGCTCGGTCTCCGACAGCACGGAGCCAGGCACCAGCCGGAGCTCACGGATGGCCGACTCCAACTCGTCGTGCACCCGGTCCGAGATGCGCTCGCGCACCTTCGCGCGGTCAACCCGACGCAGTGACGCGACGCTCTCACTGACGCCGGTGAGCCGGTGGCCCGTCGTTGTCTCCACGCCGAAAGTATGCCGGTCCAACCCCTTGCATACAAGTATTTTGGCGTACTAGCATCCGGATGTCGCCACCACCAGCGACCGCTGTCAAAGGAGACATCAGAGATGCAACGCTTCCTCGCAGTCACCCTCGCCGCCGCCGTCGCCCTGGCCCTCGCGGCCTGCTCCGACACGGACACCGACGCAAGCCCCGCGACGTCCCAGGCGGCGGCCCCAGCGGCCTCCGGCGAACCGGCGGCGGGTGGCGACCCGCTGGCGATCGGCCTAATCATGCTCCAGGGAGACACCTACTTCGAGGGCATCCAAGCCGGGGTCGAGGGAGCCGCCGAGGCCGACGGGAGCAGCGTGACCGCATCGCTGTCCAACGGCGACGCGGCCACCGAGGCCACCGTGGCGCAGAACCTCATCCAGTCCGGCTCCGACGCCATCCTCATGCAGCCCGCGGCCGGGGACGCGTCCCTCGCGACGATGCAGGCCATCCGCGACGCCGGCATCCCGCTGATCTGCTACGGCAACTGCCTGGACGGGGCCACCGACCCTGAACTCGTGGACGGCGTGATCCAGTCCGACAACACCGCCCTGGGAACGGGCACCGGGGAGCTGGCGGCCAAGTACATCCGGGACAACCTCGACGGCACGGCCGACATCGGCATCCTCAACTGCGACATCGCGTCTGCGTGCCAGCTCCGCAAGGCCGGCTTCAAGCAGGCTCTCGAGGACGCCGGGGTCACCGCCACCTACGTGACCGACCAGGAGGGGTACCTCGCGGACGAGGCGACCACCGTGGCCACCAACGTGCTCTCCGCCAACCCGGACATCGACCTGCTGTGGGCCGCCAACGAGGGCGGCACCGTCGGGGCAACGATCGCGGTGGGACAGTCAGGCAAGGCCGTCCCGGTCTTCGGCACCGACATCTCCACCCAGCTCGCCAACTTCCTCCTCGACGACGACGGCATCCTGCAGGCCACCACCGGGCAGGACCCGACGGCCACCGCGCAGGGCGCCTACGAGATGAGCCGTAACGCGGTCGCCGGCCAGGAGAACGACCCCTTCACCGTCGAGCTCCCCGGCATCACCTTCTCCCGAGACGAGCCTGACGCAGTGAACTCCTTCCTCGGAAGCTGACACCGAGGCCGGTCTGCTGCAGGTGCGGCAACCCACAGGCGACGCACCTGCAGCGACGGCCGTCCGAGACCACGGAGGACACCTCGTGACACCATCCGGCCCACCCGTCCTGGAGTGCACGGAGCTGAGCAAGTCCTACGGCACGGTCGCCGCGCTGCGCGGCGTCAGCCTCACCCTGCGCGCCGGGGAGGTCCGGGCCCTGCTCGGCATGAACGGCGCCGGCAAGTCGACGCTGGTGAACCTCGTCTGCGGCTCCCAGCAGCCGGACAGCGGCACCATCCGGGTCGACGGCGCCCAGGCGCGCTGGGGCAACCCCGGCGAGGCCCGCGACGGCGGCATCGCCGTGGTCCACCAGGAGTTCAGCCTCGTGCCCGGCCTGTCCGTGGCCGAGAACATCACCCTGGGTCGATGGCCCCGGACCGGGCGCCTTGGGCTCATCGACTCGCGCGCGCTGGACCACCAGGCGCGGACCGCGCTGGAGATGCTGGGCGAGAGCCTGCCGCTCGGTCGGGACGTGGCGCGGCTGCCTATCGCCCAGCAGCAGATCGTCGAGATCGCGAAGGCCCTCCTCGCCGAGCCCCGGGTCCTGATCCTGGACGAGCCCACCAGCGCCCTCAACGCCACCGAGGTGGACGCGCTCATCGCCCTGCTGCGCCGCCTGGCCGGGCAGGGCGTGGCCATCATCTACGTCTCCCACCGAATGACCGAGATCCCCCAGGTCGCCGACACCCTCACCGTCCTCCGCGACGGCCGGGAGGTACGCACGTTCGGCGTCGAGGAGGCGACCCCGCAGGCCGTGGCCGCTCTCATCGGCGGCGGCGCCGCCGACGACGGAGTGCGCGCCACGCACGCGGAGGCGTCCGAGCTCGACAGTCGCCCGGTCGTGCTGGCGGTGCGCGGCGGCCGGATGCCGTCGGTCCTCGACCAGGTGGACCTCGAGCTGCGGGAGGGAGAGGTCCTCGGCATCGCCGGCCTGCTCGGCTCGGGACGCACGGAGCTGCTGGAGGGCATCTACGGGATCCGGAAGGACCTCGCGGGCAGCGTGAAGGTCCGCGGGCGTGCCGCGCGCCGCCGCAGCCCGCGCAGCATGCTCCGGCGCGGGGTCGGCATGACCCCGGAGGACCGCAAGGGCTCCGGCATCGTCCCCATGCTGGGCGTCGGCGAAAACCTACTGCTCTCCGCACGAGGCCGGGTGATCCGCTCCGTCTGGGTCAAGCACACGATCGAGGCCGTCATCGCCAGGGCCACCATCACGAAGCTGTCCATCGCCACATCCTCCGGCGCGCAGAGCATCGACACCTTGTCGGGGGGCAACCAGCAAAAAGCGGTGATCGGCCGGCTGCTGGCGGCCAAGATGACTGTCTTACTGCTGGATGAGCCCACGCGAGGCATCGACGTGCACGCCAAGGCCCAGATCTACTCGCTCATCCGAGAGTTGTCGGCCGCCGGCGTCGCGTCGGTCTTCGTGTCCTCCGAGCTCGGGGAACTGTCCGAGGTGTGCGACCGCGTCCTCGTGCTGCGGGACGGCCGGGTCGTCGAGCAGCTCACCGGTTCCGAGGCCACCACCGAACGCTTGCTAACCCTCGCCATGCAGGAAGGACGACCATGACGTCCCCGACCACCACCACCGAGGCCACCACACCCAGCACGTCGCCGCACCCGCTGGCGGCCATGGCCGGACGGCTCCGCTCGTGGGACGGCATCGGCCTGTTCCTCGTGCTGGTCGTGCTGTACGTGGCGTTGTCCTTCGCCTCGCCCATGTTCCTCACGCTGGACAACCAGCTGAACATCCTCCAGCAGGCGGCCTTCTTCGGCATCGTCGCCTTCGCGATGACCCTCGTCATCGTCTCTGGCGAGATCGACATCTCGGTGGGCTCCATGGCGGCGCTCTCCTCGTCCCTTCTCGGGGTGCTAGTCGTCAACGTCGGTCTCCCGATGTGGGTGGCGTGCCTCACGGTGCTGGTATCCGCGGGGTCGGTCGGCGCCTTCGCCGGCTGGGTGCGCGCCGCCTTCGGCGTCCCTACGTTCATCGCCACACTGGCGCTGTACCTGGCCCTTAGGGGCCTGGCCCAGCTCCTGACCAACAACTTCCCGCTACCCATCGACTCCGACAAGTTCTTCTACTGGGGCTCCGGCCGCCTCTTCGGCGTCATCCCCGTCGCGGCCGTCTACCTCGTCGTGGTGTTCGCCGTCATCGCGGTCGTGGCACGCAAGACGGTCTTCGGCCGTTCGGTCTACGCCGTGGGAGGCAACGCCCGGTCCGCCGAGCTGTCCGGCATCCCGGTGCGCCGGGTCCGGATCGCGGTGATGGCGATCTCCGGCGTCGCCGCCGCCATCACCGGCCTGCTCCTGTCCGCCCAACTCGCTTCGGGCAACAGCACGATCGCCAACGGCCTGGAATTCGACGCCATCGCGGCGACCATCATCGGCGGCGCCGCCCTGAGCGGCGGCAAAGGCACCCTGCTCGGCACGCTGATCGGCGTGGTCTTCATCGCCGCGCTCCTTAACGGCATGGTGCTCATCGGAGTCAACCCGTATGCACAGCAGGTGGTCCGCGGTGCCGTCGTGCTCGTGGCGGTCATGGTGAATGTGGCCCGCTACCGCAACGCCCGCGGGACAGCCTGATGGCCGGCACCGCGACGGTCCCGGGCGAGGACCCCGACCGGTTCGCGCTCGTCGACTCCGCCCTGTACACCGCCGTCATCGGTGACGTCTGCGACGAGATCGGCCTGGTCCACCAGTTCCTCCCACCGGAGGTCCGCGCCCTGCAACCCGGAATGCGACTGAGCGGCAGGGCCATGCCCGTCCTGCTGGCAGACGTGTACGGCCGACCGGGGCGACCGTTCGGGCGACTGACCGAGGCGCTGGACGCGTTGCGGCCCGGTGACGTATACGTCACCAGGCGAGGCGAGCAGCACTGCGCGGCCTGGGGAGAGATCATGACGACCGCGGCCCGCAGCAGGGGGGCCCGAGGAGCGGTCGTGGACAGCTTCCACCGGGACACCCCCAAGGTCCTGGAGCAGGACTTCCCGGTATTCAGCAGGGGCAGCTACGGACAGGACTCCGGGGCGCGCTCCGTGGTTTGCGACTACGGCGTCGTCATCGAGGTGGGCGCCGTCACCATCAGCCCCGGCGACCTCGTCGTGGGCGACGTGGACGGGGTTCTCGTCGTGCCCGCCGGGGTGGAGCTCGAGGTCTTGGAGCGAGCTCTGGCGAAGGTTGCGGCCGAAGACGTCGTCCGCCGGGCCATCGAGGGCGGCATGAGCGCCTCCGACGCCTGGGCCGCCTACGGGGTCCTCTAGACCTTCGCGACAGAGAGAGGCATGCGAAACCATGGCTGACGTGCAGACGCTGCCCACCCCGGACGTCGTCGTCCGTGCGGACGCCGAGACCGGCGAGGGGCCGGTCGTCGACCGGCGCACCGGTCGCCTGTGCTGGGTCGACATCCCGCTGGGCCGGCTGTTCGAGGACGACCTGGTCACCGGTGAGCAGCGGTCCACCGACGTGGGCACCATGCTCGGTGCGGCGGCACCCCGCGCAGACGATGAGGGCTTCGCGGTGGCGGTCGCCGACGGGTTCGGCCTGCTCGTCGACGGCCGCCTGACGGTGGTGGACCAGGTCCTGCCGGAGGCGCACCGACGGATGAACGACGCGAAGTGCGACTCGCGCGGGCGGCTGTGGGCCGGCAGCACGCACATTGAGTTCGTGCCGGGTGTCGGTGCGCTGCACTGCTGGACCGCCGGTGCGCCCAGCAGGGTCGTGGCCTCCGGGCTGACCCTGCCGAACGGGCTCGGCTGGAGCCCGGACGACGGGAGCATGTACCTGGCGGACAGCATGGAGAGGAGGCTGCTTCGGGCACCGTTCGACGCCGATGACGGCGCCCTGCACGGCGAGCTGACCCTGCTGCGCAACATCAGCGGCGGCCTGCCGGACGGCCTGGCCGTCGACACCGACGGCTGCGTCTGGCTCGCGCTGTGGGGTGGCGGCGAGGTGCACCGGTACTCCCCGGACGGGGACCTCCTCGCCCGCGTCCCAGTGCCCGTCGACCAGCCGTCGAGCTGTGCCTTCGGGGACGACGGGACGCTCTACATCACCTCCGCGGCAGCGGGGCTGACCCCGGCGCAGCGTCTACGCCAGCCGCTGGCCGGGTCCGTGTTCGCGCTCGCGACCGACGCCCGCGGCGTCCCTGTCCGAGCCTTCGCAGGGTGAGTGCCGAGCTGCTCACCCTGCGCACGCCAGAGGTCGAGACCGCCCTCGACCCAGGACAGGGCGCGGACGTGCTCACGCTCGTGGACCGTGCAAGCGGTGTGGACGTCCTGTTCCGCTCCCCGTGGCGGGAGCGCGCCGACGCGCTGCGTAACGGGCGGCCGGGCGCGTTCTCCGACCCCGTGGCCGGCTGGTTAGAGCGCTACCGCGGGGGCTGGCAGACGCTGTGCCCCAGTGCCGGCCAGCCGCGGCGTGTCCACGGTGCCCCGGTGGGCTTCCACGGGGAGCTGGCCAGCGTCGCCTGGGTCGTCGACAGCGCGACCACCGGCACGGCGAGGCTGCACACCGAGCTGTTCGGCGTCCCGCTGCGCGTCGAGCGCCTCGTTGAGCTGCACGGCCATGTCCTCACGGTCACCGACGTGCTGGTCAACCTCAGCGACACCGACCTGGAGTTCGACTACTCCCAGCACCCTGCGCTGGCCGGGGCGCTGCTGGAGGGGACGTGCCGCATAGCCACAAGCGCGTCCCGCTTCGTGGCCGACCCGGACACCCCAGGAGCCGTGGACCCGCAGCAGCCGTACCGGTGGCCGCACGCCCTGTCGGCCGGTGCACCCCTGGACCTGTCGAGGGTCCCCGCCCCGCCGGAGCGCCGCGTGCTGTTCGGCTGGCTGGAGGGCTTCGACGAGGCGGCCTGGGCGACGGTGACCAACGAGGAGCTCGGGCTCACGGTCCGCCTGGAGTGGGACGGTCGCCTCATGCCGTACGCCTGGTTCTGGCAGGAGCTCAACGCCTCCGAGGGCTTCCCCTGGCACCGACGTGCACGCGTGCTCGCCATCGAACCGGCGAGCATGCAGACCAGCGGACCCGGGCGACGCAGCGTCATGCGGCTCGGCCCTCACGGACGGGTCTCCGTCCCCACCAGTGTCGGTATCAAGAGCGAGGAGTCGCGATGAGGGAGCACGAGAGCAGGGTCGCCCTGGTGACCGGGGGCTCGCTGGGGATCGGGAAGGGGGTCTCGCTCGAGCTGGCAGCGCAGGGCTCGGCCGTCGTGGTGCACGGGCTCACGCGTGAGGCCACCGAGGAGACCGTCAAGCAGATCGTCGACGACGGTGGCCGCGCGGTCGCCGTCTGGGGCCCCATCGACGACCCGGCGACCAGCCGGGCGGCAGCGGACCTGGCCCTGGACCGCTTCGGACAGCTGGACACCCTGGTCACCTCCGCCGGGATCCAACGCTACGGAGACGTCGTGTCCACGTCCGAGGAGGTCTGGGACGAGGTCTTCGACGTCAACGTCAAAGGTGTCTACCTCGCGGCACGGTTCGCCCTGCCGCTCATCCGCCGCAGCCCCGCCGGAAGCGTCGCCATCATCTCCTCCGTCCAGGCAGTGGCCAGCCAGCCCCAGGTGGCGGCCTACACCGCCAGCAAAGGCGCGCTCGACGCACTGACCCGCGCCATGGCCGTGGACGAGGCGGCGTACGGCGTCCGGGTCAACTCCGTCCTGCCCGGCTCTGTCGACACACCCATGCTCCGGACGTCGGCCGCAATGTTCAGCGACGGCTCCCCCGAGGGCGTCGAGAAGGTGCTCGACGAATGGGCCCGCTCGCACCCGCTCGGCAGGATCGGCACGCCGACGGAGCTGGGGACAGCGGTCTCCTTCCTCACCAGCCCGCGGGCGGCGTTCGTCACCGGCGCCGAGATCCGCGTGGACGGCGGCCTGCTCGCCCGGATCGGCGCCCCACTGCCAGAACGCCCCTGACCCGGTCGGCTCCGCAACCGCCCCCGGATCCGGACCCGGACCGGCTTCTCGACCACGACTCATCCCCGACCCGCAGAACGGTGGCACACAGTGATCCAGCTGAGCGAGTTCCTCGCCCCCCGGCCCGAGCCCATGTGGACCCTCATCAAGCAGGCCGGCGTCGACACGGTCGTCGCCACCCTGAACGGGGGCGAGCAGGACCAGCGGATGTTCGCCTCGGTGGGCAAGGCGGGGTTCTACGGAGCCGCGGCCGACGACGAGCCGTGGAGCGAGGCGGCCCTCAGGCGGGACGTCGACATCTTCGCCTCCCACGGGCTGCGCGTGATCGGCCTGGAGGACACCGCCCCGATGGACGCCGTCCGGCTCGGCCGGCCCGGCCGTGACGAGCAGATCGAGAACGTCATCACCCAGGTCGTCGCCATGGGACGTCTGGGGCTGCAGACCCTCTGCTACAACTGGATGGCGCTGTCCAGCTGGGGCCGCACCGACACGGAGATCACCGTACGAGGCGGGGCGCTGGTGACCGGGTTCAGGCTGGCCGACACCGAGGGCATGCCCTGGCTGCTCGAGCCCGGCGAGGTCGACGAGGACCATATGTGGGACGCCCTGCAGTACTTCCTGGACGCCGTGGTGCCGGTCGCCGAGGAGGCGGGGGTCCGCCTTGGCCTTCACCCGGACGACCCGCCGCGACCGTTCGACAGGAACGTGCCGCGCATCATGAGGTCACCGGAGGCCTACCGGCGACTGCGGGCCATGTATCCGTCGCCCCATAACGGCATCACGTTCTGCCAGGGCAACTTCACGCTGATGCCGGACGCGGACCTGCCGGCGCTGATCCGTGAGTTCGGCCCGGACGGCATCGTCTATGTGCACTTCCGTGACGTCGTCGGCACGGTCAACGACTTCCGCGAGACGTTCCATGACGAGGGGCGGACAGACCTCCCGGAGTGCATGCGCGCCTATGCGGAGGTCGGCTTTGGCGGGCCGATGCGCCCCGACCACGTCCCGACCATGGCCGGTGAGACCAACGCGCGGCCCGGCTACGAGACCCTCGGCAGGCTTTTCGCTCTCGGCTACATCCGCGGCGTCGAGCAGGCGGCCTACGGTCGCCCGACCGTGGGCTGACGGATGACCGCTGTCCGGCGGGCAGGCCGACCAACTTCCGTAGGGTGGACCGTCGCGTGCTCCCGTCCGGCCGCGTTGTGCGGCGCGTAGGGCCGCTACCTACAGGACGCGCCCGCCGTCGCCCACCGACCCGCGTACAGCTCGGTACCTGTCGCCGCCCGGGGTCGTCGAGCGGTGAGGTGCGAGCGTTCATTCACGTTGTCCCCTCGGGGCACGCATCCTGGTTAGCCCCGACCCGTGCTGATGGTGCGCGCGTGTGTAAAGAGCGACGTCGATGTCTTGGAGCGGGACCTCCCGACGGCAGCGGCCCAGGTCCACGCCCGCACTGGCACGCCTCCCGATCCGACGAGTCGACTTACCTGACCGCCTGGGTCGACGACGTCGCACGAGGTGGTGGTGCCGCGGGTCGGGCAGTAGGCCAGTGGGGGCATAGTTGCTCGTCGCGAGCAGCCGCACGCCGCGCTGGGGCAGTGCGCGCACCAGGCGGGGCAGGAGCATTGCGTCGCCGGGGCGTGCGCGGGCAACTCGTCGAGGAAGAGGACGCGCGCGTCGGAGAGGACGTCGGTGATGGCGGCGGTGTTCAGGTCATCGACGTCGACGAGCACGTGTGGCGTCACACCCGTCGAGGCGACAGGTTTGTCAGCGTCGTCATCGACCTCACCCCGGTCCGCGACAAGACCGGGCCATCGCGGCTGCTGGCCATGGTCGAGGGCCGCTCGAAGCCGTTGCGTTCAAAGACCTGCCTCGCCTAACAGCCCAAGGCCTGGCGCGACGGCCTCGAGGTTGTCGCCATGGACGGCTTCACCGGCTTCAAGACCACCACCACCGATGAGCTCCCCGACGCCGTCGAGGTCATGGACCCTTCCACGTCGTCCGCCTCGCCGCGACGCTCTGCACCGCTGCCGGCGCCGCGTCCAGCAGGACCTCCACGGGCACCGAGGCCTCAGAGACGACCCGCTCTACCGAGCACGACGGACCTGCATACCGGCGCGGACCTACTCACCGACCGGCAGCGACAGCGACTGACGACGCTGTTCGGGATCGTCCTCCCAACCTCGGTTCGGAGACGTCGTCGTAAACCCGGCTTGCGGAAACTGACTATTGCCTCGGAGTCAAGACCCATTTCTGGTTGGGGCCGCCGTTGGGCGTCCAGACGTCCACCGGGGTCCCCGCGGCGTAACTGCCGCCGGGGGTCTCCATCGCCAACTGGTATTCGCTGTTGACGAGGAAGAACGCGCCGCCGCCCGCGGTGAACCGCCACTTCTGGTTAAGCCCGCCGTTGCCGCTCCACAGGCTGACGGCGGCACCGGGGGTGTTCTGCCCCCCGGCAATCTCCAGCACCTTGCCGCTCGGGGCGTTGGTGAAGGTGAGCGTGTCGCCAGAACTGGTGACCACCCACTTCTGGTGGGCCGCGCCCGTGTACGGGCGAACCTCGGCCTTAGCCAGGTTCGCGGTGGAGCCGCCGACCGTCCCGATCGCGTACCCGTTGACGTAGTCACTCGACAGTGAGTAGGTGCCACCGACCCGGACACCTCCGGCGCCGACTCCGGTGTTGTAAGAGTTGTCCGCGCCGATGTTCGGTGCCGTCAGCGGGCTGACGGAGGAACCCCAGAAGTCACGGCCGCCGTTCGGCGAAGCGAGAGTGCCCGCGTCGATGGCGGGGGAACCGGAACCGATCTTGAGGCCGCCGACGGTACCCAGGGCGGGACCACCGCTGACCGAACCGTCACCGCCGGTGCCGGGGTTGAGCAGACGAGGGTTGCCGGTGACCTTGAACGGGTCCTCGGGGGTGGTCGGCGCCCCAAAGAAGAGGTTGTGGCTGTAGTCGACGAGTTCGTCGCTCCACCCGTCGCGGTTGACGTGGAAGATGTTGTTGAACGCGTTGATCTTCCCTCTGTTCCTACCGATGTCTACGACGGCTCCGTCGATGGTGGTGGAGTAGAACGTGTTGTTGTAAACGTCGGCCGTTCCCCCGTCGATCATGCCGCCGTAGAAGGCCCGTCCGACCTGCTCGAACACGTTGTCGCGGACGGTGATGTTGTCCCCGAACCCGTAGGGATAGAGCAGAAAGCCGGAGGCGGTGTCGTGCACGTAGTTGTATTGGAAGGTGATGTTCGTCGTCTTGCCATCCGCGTCGAACGCGCAGTCGTCGACCGTGTTGCCGTCACCGTTGTTGTAGATGGAGTGCACCTCGTTGTACTGGTAGGTGACGTCGTCGGAGTTCCAGGCCTCGAGCCCGCAGGAGCCCCAGTTCCGAACGACGTTGCCTTCCCACAACACGTCCTGGCTGGAACTGGTCAGGGTGGCGAAGTAGGCCTGAGGGAGGCCGCCACCGTCGATGACGTTGTCGCGCACCTGGATGTTCGTGTGGGGGAACCAGTTGGAGTCGGTCGCCGAGCGACGGTTGTGCCAGCTGTTGTTCTGCGACTGCCAGATAGAGATGCCCTCACCGGCCACCTTGTAGATCTCGTTGCCCTCGATGCGGACGTCGTCAAACTTGGTCCGCACGGTCGACTGGTTGGTGGCGAACGTGATGCCGCCGGTGCGCTTCTGGGTGTCGCCCTCCGTGAACTCCCGGGACCCGTTGACGTCGTGGACGTAGTTGTCGCGCAGGTAGATGTGGTTGAGCGTGCCCTCGTACCCCTGGGCGAACACGTAGATGCCCATGCTAAAACCAGGCGTGCTGCTCCAGTTGCTGATGTCGAGGCCGTTGATCTCCCAGTACTGCTGGTTGAACAGCTGCACGGCGCCGCCGGTGACGCCGCCCCCCACGATCTTGGGGCGTGAGCCGCTGCCGTAGGCGTCGAGGACGATCGGCTCTGCCGCGTTGCCGGACCCGCGGGGCCTCAGGGTGCCGTTCCAGGTCTGTCCCGATCTGAGGCGGATCCGGTCGCCTGGGCCAAAGGTGGTGGCGTTGACCTTGGCGAGGCTCGCCCAGGCGCTCGAGGTCGAGGTCCCGGAGTTGCTGTCGCTTCCCCACGGGGCCACGTAGTACGTCCGGCCCGCGGCCTGGGCGGGACTCGTGGCGACCCCGACGATCCCGACCGCCAGACAGATGCTCGCCATGACGGCGAGGAACATCCGAGCTGCTCTGCTCATGGTCATACTCCTCGTTTATGTAAGTCATTTTCACATTAGGAGGAACAGAGCCCTTCGTCAAGAGGGGCAGTCGACTGCACGGCCCTGCTCGGTCCGCCCGCCCCGGTGGGAGCCGGGTCCGGGATCCCGGCTCAGCCGACCATGAGCGCGTCGACCGCGCCCAGCTCCTCGGTAGTGAGCGGCGGCGCGTCCAGCGCTCCCAAATTGTCCTCGAGTTGGGCAACGCTGGAGGCGCCGATGACGGCTGAGGTGACCCGGGGCTCGCGCAGGACCCAGCTGAGTGCGAGCTGTGCCACCGTCTGTCCGCGGGAGGTCGCGAGCGCCGAGAGGGCTCGCACCATGTCCAGGTACCGAGGGGTGAGGGGTTCAGTGGTGAGGAACCGTCCACGGGCAGCCCGCGAGCCCCTGGGAGCCTGCCCGTCGAGGTAGCGGTCAGTCAGCAGCCCTTGGGCGAGCGGGCTGTAGACCACGACACCCACCCCCAGGTCGGCGGCCGCGTCGAGCAGCGACTCGTCGGCCTGGGGACCGACCTTCTCGACCGACCGGTCCAGCATGGAGTAGCGGGGCTGGTGGACGACCAGGGGGACGCCCTCCCCGGCCAGCAGCTGGAACGCCCGCCGCATCGCGTCGGGCCCGTAGTTCGAGACCCCCACGTAGAGGGCCTTGCCGGAGTGCACAGCGCTGGCCAGCGCCCCGACCGTCTCCTCCAGCGGGGTTCCTGGGTCCGGGCGGTGGGAGTAGAAGACGTCGACGTAGTCCAGGCCCGTTCGCGCGAGCGACTGGTCCAGGGAAGCCAACAGGTACTTGCGGGACCCGCCGTCGCCGTACGGGCCCGGCCACATGTCGTAGCCGGCCTTGGTGGACACGACCAGCTCGTCGCGGTGCAGGCGCAGGTCGGACGTCAGGATGCGGCCCAAGGTCTCCTCGGCCGAACCGTAGGGCGGGCCGTAGTTGTTGGCCAGGTCGAAGTGGGTGACGCCGCGGTCGAACGCCCGTCTGACGACAGCCCGCTGCATCTCGTACGGCTTGTCGGCCCCGAAGTTCTGCCAGAGGCCTAGCGACAACGGTGGAAGGTGGAGGCCGCTGCGCCCGCACCGGCGGTAGGTGGTGCGGTCGTAGCGGTCGTCAGCGGCCTGGTAGGCGGGTTCTGTCGTCACGTCGGTCACCGTAGGTCGGGTCCCGCTAATATCGGAAGATGCCTGACGTAAAGTCATCGGTCCTCTGCCGAGTCGGCCGATGCGCCGGTGCGCCTCGGTGAGGACGCCGCCCACGCCGCTGTCCGGCGGGCATCGCAACGGGTCCTCCCGGACGGTCCTGGCGGCGCTACACGGAGCGAACGAGCTCACGGTCGCCGAGCTGGCCGCCTCGACCGGCCTGTCCCGGCCGACCGTCGCTTCGGCCGTGAGCGAGCTGACGGACCTCGGCTGGGTCGAGGTGTGCGCACCAGCGGACGGGGTCGAACGTTCGGCGGGTCGCCCGGCGCGGCGAGTGGTGTTCCGGTCCGAGGCAGCCCTCGTGGCCGGGGTGGACGTCGGTCAGTCTCGGATCACGGTCTTCATCGCCGGCCTGGACGGGACGATCCTGGCTGAGCACGAGCAGGCCGTGACCGCGCCGACCTCCGCGGCCGGTCGGGTGGACGCCGTGGTCGCTGCCGTTCGGGCCGCCCAAGCGAAGGCTGCTCCCACGTCCGGTCTCCTCGCGGTGGGTATCGGTTCTCCCGGGCCGATGGACGGTCATGGTCGGGTGAGATCGTCCCCGATCATCGAGTGGCAGGGCATCGACCTCGGGGGCCGCATCTCGCGGCAGCTCGGCGTGGCCGCCATCGTCGAGAACGACACCATGACGGCCGCACTGGCCGAGAACCACTACGGGGCCGGGCGTGGCAGCGGCAACTTCGTCTATCTGCACGCAGGCAACAGGATCTCCTCCGCCGTCATCATCGGTGGCCGGCTGCACCGTGGGTTCAACGGGGTTGCGGGCATGGTGGGCGAGCTCGACGAGCTGCGCTGGCACACGGCTCCGCAGCGCCTCGTCGCCGGCTCAGTCGGGGCCAGCAGCATGATCGACGTCTTCCGCGCCGCCGCCGACGACGAGGTCGCCCGCGACGCCGTCGCCGCCTTCGCCGACGACCTGTCCCTGGGCCTTGCGGCGGTCGTGCTCGCGGTGGACCCCGAGCTCGTCGTGCTCGGGGGCGGCACGTCCCTGGCCGGACCGGCGCTGGCGAAGATGCTGTCCTCACGCCTCGCCGCACGCGCCCACCTAACCGCACCGCGTGT
Source organism: Actinomycetales bacterium (assembly GCA_038258055.1). GTDB lineage: Bacteria > Actinomycetota > Actinomycetes > Actinomycetales > JBBAYJ01 > Aquipuribacter. Next base: position 11,233 of record JBBSQH010000050.1, on the reverse strand, counting down.
AGAGATCTCGTCCCTACGGGACCGAGCCGTGGCGCTCGGCGCGGTCCGGCTCGCGCTGGACTACGCCGAGCGGCACGTCCTGGACATCGCCCAGCCCTGACCCTTGGCAGAGCCGCCGACCACGGCGGGGGTCCGCCTCTGTCACGGGTCGCCCGGGTCGCCCCCGTGTCGTCGACCGAAAAATGCCCCTCGGACACGTTTCGGTAACGCAGCCGCGGTCCGGAGCGAACCGGTTGACGACCAACGTCGGCGGACCTACTGTCCGCATTAAGCAACCGGGTTACGTAATACCACGTGGGTCCGGTTCTTTGCTCACCTCTGACGAAGGAGTCAACGATGACGTTCACGCGCCGGAGCGCCCTGGTGGTCGCCGCCGCTTCCATCCCCCTTGTCCTGCTCGCCGCCTGTGGCGGGTCGGACACGAGCACCGCCAGCGGGGGCGCGTCTCCCGACGGCGGGGCCGCCGGGTCCGGCGACCCGGTCACGCTGCAGGTCTGGGGCTTCGTGCCCGAGATGGAGGAGGCCATCGACCTGTTCAACAGCACCCACGACGACGTGCAGGTCGAGTTCACCCGTCCCGCGGACGAGGCGACCATGAACCAGCAGCTGAACGCCGCGGTCACGGCCGGCTCGGGCGCTCCGGACGTGATCCAGGTCGCCTACCAGAACCTCAACACCTTCGTGACCGCGGGGTTGCTGGAGGACATCACCGCCAACGCCTCCCAGTACTCCGAAGAGTTCGTGGACTGGACGTGGACGCAGAGCACGATCGGCGGCAGCGTCTACGCCATCCCGCAGGACATCGGTCCGATGGCCATGGCTTACAACACGGCGGTCTTCGAGGAGCACGGCGTCGAGGTCCCCACGACGTGGGAGGAGTACCGGACCGCGGCGGCCGCCCTCCAGGCCGCTGACCCCTCGGTGTACATCACCGCGTTCCCGGCCAACGGCAACTGGTTCACCAGCCTCGCCTGGCAGAACGGGGCGCAGTGGTTCGGCACCTCGGACGACGCCTGGGACGTGTCGATCGACACCGAGCCCTCTCAGGAGGTCGCGGCCTACTGGCAGTCGATGGTCGACGACGGGCTGGTCAAGATCGAGCCGGACTTCTCCCCGGAGTGGAACAAGGACCTCAACGACGGCAAGCTCGCGACCTGGGTCACGGCCGCCTGGGGGACCGCGATCATCCAGTCGGGAGCGCCCGACCAGGCCGGCAATTGGGCCGTGGCCCCGATGCCAGAGTGGACCCCCGGTGAGCCTGCCTCGTCGAACTGGGGCGGTTCGGCCAACTCCGTCGTCACGGGCTCGGAGCACGTCGTTGAGGCGACCGAGTTCATCCACTGGCTGAACACCGACCCCGACAGCCTGCAGATCCTCACCGACCCAGCCAAGGGCGGGCTCTTCCCGGCCTCGCTCGCTGGTCAGGAGCAGGAGTCCTTCCTCACCCCGAACGAGTACTTCGGCGGTCAGGTGGTGGCCGAGGTGTTCGCCGACGCGGCCGGCGTGGTCGACGCGAGCTGGGTGTGGGGGCCGACGATGGAGCAGGTCTTCAGCGACATGTCCGACGACATCGCCGCGGCGACCAGCGGGACCGGCACGCTCGCGGACGCCCTCACCTCCGTGCAGTCCGGGACCGAGGACGCGATCACGAACAAGGGTCTGGCGGTCAACGAGTGAGTTCCCGCGGAGCTGGGCGGTCGGGGGCCCCGGACACGCCGGGCCTGACCTCGTGGGCCCCGGCGCGTGACAGGCGGGTCCGGCCCACGGCCTACGCCGTCTCCGACCGCCAGGCCTCCAGCTCCTCGGGCTCCTCGCCGTCCGCTGAGCGGCGGACGGTGGACGGGGCGGCGAGACGTCGCCGCCCCGTCCCGCACCTCGGGGCGGTCGTCGTCCTGCTCGGACCGTTCCTCGTGCTCTTCACGCTCTTCCTGATCGTGCCCATCGGTTACGCCGTGGTCCAGAGCGTGCAGCGGACCGGCCGGTCCGGGCTCGGCCTGGGAGAGGCGACGACGACCTTCGTGGGGCTGGCGAACTACGCCCGGGTCCTGTCCGACGACGAGGTCCGCGCATCGATCGGCCGCGTCCTCCTGTTCGGCATGGTCCAGGTCCCGATCATGCTGGGCCTGGCCCTGCTCATGGCGCTGATCTTCGACACCGGCCTGCAGCTGTACAAGCGCTTCTTCCAATTGACGGCCTTCCTGCCCTACGCCATCCCCGGGGTCATCGGCGCGCTCATCTGGTCCTACCTCTACGTCCCCGGTCTCAGCCCCGTGGTGGCCGGCCTGCAACAGCTCGGGCTGAGTGTGGACTTCCTAGGACCCGGCACCGTCCTGTGGTCCATCGCGAACATCTCCACCTGGAGCTGGACCGGCTACAACATGCTCATCATCTTCGCCGCGCTGCAGGCCATACCGGTCGAGCTGACCGAGGCGGCGCAGATCGACGGGGCGTCGCAGGCCCGGATCAACTGGAGCATCAAGATCCCGCTGGTGCGGAACGCAATCTTCCTGACCGCGATCTTCTCCATCATCGGGACGCTGCAGCTGTTCGCGGAGCCGGCCGTCCTGCGGGTCGTGGCCAACAACAACGTCAGCAGCCAGTACACGCCGAACATGGCGGTCTACTTCCAGGCCTTCGTGAACCAGGACCCCGAGTACGCAGCCGCGATCGCGATCGTCGTCGCCCTGCTGTCGTTCGGCCTGTCCTTCGCCGTGCTGGGCCTGTCGCAGCGGGGAAACCGGGCGTGACGGCTGCGCGAGGCACGCCGACTGCGCGGCGGGTGCGGCAGGTACCGGTCGTGGCGCTGCTGTGCGTGCTGGGTGCGTACTTCCTGCTGCCTGTCGCGTGGATGGTCGTCGCCTCGACCAAGTCCACCGCCGACCTGCGCTCGACCCCAGGCTTCCTGTTCGCCGACTTCGCCCTGATGAACAACCTGGCCGACCTGTTCCGCTACGACGACGGCCGCTTCGGGCGGTGGCTGCTCAACTCGGCCATCTACTCCGGCCTGGGCGGACTGGGGGCCACGCTGCTGGCGGTCATGGCCGGGTACGCGCTGGCCAAGTACCGATTCCCGTTCCGCGAGGGGATCTTCCGAATCATCCTGGCCGGGGTGCTCGTGCCCGGCACGGTGCTGGCGCTGCCGCTGTTCCTGCTCCTGAGCAGCATGGGCCTAATCGACACCTACGCCGGGGTGCTGCTACCGGCGCTGGTCACCCCGTTCGGGGTCTACCTGGGCCGGATCTACGCCGCCGACGCGGTGCCCGACGAGCTGCTCGAGGCGGCGAGGATCGACGGAGCGGGTGAGCTGCGCACGTTCACGACGATCTCGCTGCGGTTGCTCGCGCCGGCGACGGCCACCATCTTCCTGTTCCAGTTCGTCGCCATCTGGAACAACTTCCTGCTCCCGCTCATCGTGCTGTCCAATCAGGACCTTTACCCGGTGACGCTCGGGCTGTTCAGCTGGCAGGCCCAGGGACGGGTAAACCCGGACATCATCCGCCTCGTCGTGGCCGGCTCGTTCGTCTCCACCCTCCCACTGGTCGTGATGTTCCTGTTCTCGCAGCGGTTCCTCCGGGCCGGCCTGGCGGCGGGAGCGGTCAAGTGAGGGACCCGGCTGCGAGCAGGGCCCGGATGCGGGCCTTCTATGACCGGTTCGCAGGCACGGCCTACGGCGGCGACTACAACCCCGAGCAGTGGCCCCGCGAGGCCTGGGACGAGGACGTCCGCCTGATGGCCGAGGCCGGGGTCAAGCTGGTCACCGTCAACGTGTTCGGTTGGGGTCTGCTCGAGCCCGAGGAGGGGTGCTACGACTTCGGGTGGCTCGACGAGGTCATGGAACACCTGGACCGTCACGGCGTGGCCGTCGACCTCGCCACCGGCACCGCATCTCCCCCGGCCTGGATGGCTGCCCGCTATCCGGACAGCCGGCCGGTCAGCGAGACCGGGGTCCGGGCGGCGTTCGGCGGTCGCGCGCAGTTCTCACCCAGCTCCCCTGTCTACCGGCGCGCGGCCGGCCGACTCGTGGAGCAGCTGGCCAGTCGCTACTCGGGTCACCCAGCGCTGGCCATGTGGCACGTGGGCAACGAGTTCAGCGGGGTGTCCTACGACGAGGGCTCCGCCCAGGCGTTCCGGTCGTGGCTTGCCCGTCGCTACGGGACGGTCGAGGCCCTCAACGAGGCCTGGGGAACGCGTGTCTGGGCGCAGCACTACACGAGTTTCGAGCACGTCCCGGCACCGGGCGTCGCGCCTTCGGAACTACGCAACCCCACCCACCGCCTGGACTTCACCCGGTTCACGTCCGACGCGCTGCTGGACTGCTATCGGGCCGAGGTCGAGATCCTCCGTCGGCACACGCCCGACACGCCGGTGACCACCAACTTCATGGCCTCGTACAAGCCGCTCGACTACTGGGCATGGTCCGAGGTGGGCGATGTCGTCTCCCTGGACTCCTACCCGGACCCCGCCGATCTCGAGGCCGTTGTCGAGGCGGCGTTCGCCTACGACCTGGCACGCTCGCTGGGCGGCGAACCCTGGCTCCTGATGGAGCATGCAGTCGGCGCCGTCAGCTGGCGCGAGGTGAACGTCCCCCGCCCGCCGGGCCAGATGAGGGTCGGCTCGCTGCAAGCAGTCGCCCGCGGGGCGGCGGCCGTCCTCGCCTTCCAGTGGCGTGGCACCCGCCACGGGGCCGAGAAGTGGCACTCGAGCCTGCTGCCCCACGCCGGTACCGCCACGCGCACCTGGCGAGAGGTCACCGGGGTTGGCCGCGAGTTGGCGTCACTGCCCGCAACGGCGCTCGGCCGGGTCGAAGCCCGCGTCGCCCTCGTCCTGGGCTACGACAGCTGGTGGGCCTGCGAGCAGGGCAACCTGCCCCGACAGCCCCGCTACCTGGAGGAGCTGCTGGAGGTCTACCGCGTCCTCTGGGCCCGTGATATCCCCGTCGACATCGTCGCTCCTGGTGCCCCGCTGCAGGCCTACGACGTCGTCGTGCTCACGCAGCTGTACCTGGCTGATGACACGGCGATCGACACGTGGAACGAGTTCGTGAACTCCGGTGGCCACCTCGTTGCGACCTTCTGCACGGCCCTCGTCGACGAGACGGACACGCTGCGGGGGCCGGGGTACGCCCCCGAGCTCGCCGACCTGGCCGGCCTGCGCATCAGTGAGATCGCCCCCCAGCGTGAGGGCGCCGTCCTCGTGGTCGAGTGTCCCGCATGCGACCAGACCCACACTGCGAGCACCTGGCTCGACGTCGTGGAGCCAGCGGGGGCTGCGGTCCTCGCGCGCATCGTCGACGGTCCCCACGCCGGCGACCCGGTCGCCCTGAGGCGCACAGTCGGCTTCGGTGCAATCACCTACCTGACAACGAAGCTGGACGCGACGGGGCTCGGTCACCTCCTAGTACAGGTCTGCGACGCGGCCGGTGTCCACGTCCCACCACCCACGCCGCAGGGGGTCGAGACGGTCTCCAGGCGGAGCCCGTCGGGCCTCGAGACGGTGTTCGTGCTCAACCACGCCGACGCCGTGGCCTCGGTCAGGCTGCGCCCCGGCGGACGGGACCTGCTGACGGGCCGACCCCTGGGCACGGAGCTGGAGCTGGCCGGTCACGACTGTGTGGCCGTCCGCTACCCGCCAGCCATCACCGACGAAGGACCACGCAGATGAGCAGCACCGCAGCATCGATCAGGCCTGCCCCGCACCCGCGCGACCGGCCCGACCTCGCCCGCCTGCCCCCGATGGGCTGGAACAGCTGGAACTGCTTCCGGACCGACATCGACGAGACCACCCTGCTAGAGGTCGCCGACGCGCTTGTCATCAGCGGCATGCGCGACGCCGGCTACGACACCTTCGTCGTAGACGACTGCTGGCAGGCCCACACCCGGGACACCGATGGTCGCCTGCGCGCCCACCCCGACCGCTTCCCCTCCGGGATGGCGTGGCTCGGCGACCAGCTTCGCTCACGCGGCCTGGCGTTCGGCCTTTACGCCTCGCCCGGCCGCAAGACGTGCGCGATGATCTACGACCGCTACCCGGGCGTGGACCTCGGCTCCTTCGGTCGAGAGCAGCTGGACGCCGACAGCTTCGCCTCGTGGGGGGTGGACTTTCTCAAGTACGACTGGTGCGAGGCCGACGAGGACGGCACCGGACTGCGCCACCGCGACGCCTTCGCCCGCATGGCCACCGCCCTGCGTCGCACCGGTCGCGACATGATCCTCTCGATCTCTGAGTACGGCAGGACCGAACCATGGACGTGGGCCGCAGACCTCGGCCACATGTGGCGAATCTCTCCGGACATCGAACCCGCCTGGCAGTCCGTCCTGGACATCAGCGACCGGCAGGCCCAGGTGGCCTCGTTCAGCCGGCCTGGGGCGTGGAACGACCCTGACATGCTCCAGGTCGGCAACGCCGGGTTGTCCGAGGCCCAGTCGGCCACCCACTTCGCCGCCTGGTGCTTCTTCGCGGCGCCGCTCTTCGCCGGCCACGACCCCCGGACGATGTCAGAATCCACGCGACTCCTGCTCACCGACCCGCAGCTCGTCACCATCGACCAGGACCCGCTCGGCCGGTCCGCCCGTCGCCTCCACGGCGACGGCCGCCTCGACGTCTGGGAGCGGACGCTCGGCGACGGTCCGGCGTGGCTGGTCGTCAACCGGAGCGACCACGAGCTGGAGGTGACGTATGACGGCGTCCGCCTGCACGACGACAGGGGGCCTCTCGCGCTGGTCGGGCCGTCCGTTCAGGCTCTGCGGTCTGACGACACCGGCCGGCCGCTGCTGAGTCAGACAACGACCTTGACGGCGCACGGGAGCCTGGCCGTCCGGACCGTAACGTGAGCTGTTCACCACGCCAACGGGAGATCCTGCGCTCGTCGGCCACCGTCCTGGCGACCGAGGGGTATCGCCGCACGACGATGGGACGCATAGCGGCGGGCGCCGGCATCACGCGCGCAGCGCTCTACCTACATTGGTCGACGAAGGCGCAGTTCTACTCGGCGACGGTCGCCCAGGCCGTGAGCGACCGCACCGACGTCGTGCGCACCTTGCTGGATCGCCACGACCTGTCGGCGGGTCAGCGGCTGGCGGCGGCGGTGACCGCATGGCTGGACCAAGAAGTCGGCGGGTGGACCGCAAGGGACCTTAGCGACCTGCCGCCGGAGGTGGCCAACACCGTGCAGGTCGCGGTCTTGTCCGACCGCGCGAGCCTGGCCCACGCCGTCGCGCACTACGCCGGCGAGGTGATCGGACCGAACGGAGTGGCCGGCGCGAAGTCGCAAACCGAACTGACCGCGGCAAGGGCGTGTTCTCCTTCATGCGGGCGCGCCGATCCCAGGCACACGGCGGAACAGTTCGGTCAGACCGTGCTCACCTTCGCCCTGGGGCTGAAGCTGCAAACCGGTTCACCTCAGGAGCTGAGCCACCGACTACATGCCGGGCTGGCGGTCCTCGGCACGCACATCGATCTCGATCCCCACACCCTCGCGGGTGGGCGGCCTCGTTGCACCTAACGTCGGGCGCAGCGTCGCGACAAGTGTCCGCCCTCGCGGGCCCAAGTAGGGCCAGTTCGCGTCGCACTGAAGAACAAGAGGATCAGCAGTACCGCCTACCCGACCCGGGACGCGTCGCGGCAGTCCCAGCGCCGGGGATCGTCTGCCGGACAGCGCGCAGAGCGGCCCTCGAAGCCGGACGCACCTCGATCACCCACCTTGAGGGTCGGCTGTGTCAGGTGGGGGTCCGTCACCGGCGACGCCTCGGAGGCAACTCCAGCCCGCCGTCACACCCCGGCGCGTCACGAAGGCGGGTGCCGTACCGACTGTCCCTGGTGCTTCATAGGTCCTCCTGCACTCGCCGCGCCAGGCGGTCGTGCCGCTGCTTCGCCGCCTGCGCACTGCCCAGCCCGAGGCCGTAGGCAATCTGCTCCCACGTCATGCCGCGCCCACGGGCCATGATCAGAAGCCCGAGTTCGGTCTCGTCCACCTCGGCGCGAACCAAGGGCATCAGGGTGAGCGCGGCCGTCAAGTCGTCACCGTCAACCGCTGGTTCGTCAGTCTCGTAGGTCGGGGTCCCCGCGGCGAGCAGCTCGACGAGTCGGACTGCTTCATACGGCGTGACCATGACGCCACCCGCCACGCGAGCCCTTGCCTCGGGTGTCGCGCCGTGGCGATCGCCGAGGTGGAACAGCGCCTGGTGGGTTCGGCGGCGACGGTGCTCCTCGTTTGTGGAGGGGGCGAAGGTGTCCTGGGGAACGGTCATGCACCAACTATCCGTTCTCAACGGAGTGTTGTCAACACATTGATGGAGGAGCAGTCCGGAGACAGGGACGCAGGCCGTCCCGACGCCGGATGGTTCATCGGGTCTCAGCGCTATATCGCTGGACAAGCTTCTCGTAGTCGATCCAGAAGTCCTCGAATGCCCGCGGCCGACCACGCAGGTACTCGGCGAGGAAGTCCAGGTGTACGTGCCACCCGGCGGCGTAGGCCACCGGGTCATCGGTGCTTTCGTGTTCCAGCGACACCACCGCCCCGACGGCGTCGGGCTCCACAGTCAGCTGTACGCGGCTCGTTGACTCGTCTGGAAACTCCCACGTCATGGTCATGCGCCGCGGGGGCACCCAGTCCAGCACCTCGTGCCTCGAGCAGAACTGCTCCTCGTGCCAGAGGTGGAACACGACGCCCCGGCCGAGCGGCGGACCCTCCGGGCGGCCCAGCCAGGCCGAAAGCCCCGTGGGCTGGCTCAGGGCCTGCCAGACGGCCAGAGACCCGGCGTGCACCGTCCGGCGAAGCGCGACTCGGCGGGTTGTCGCGTAGGCACGTCCGATCGGATTCAGGTCCACGACATGATCCTGGCCGCCAGCAAGGGCTGCACGGCCGTCCCGCGCGGGGAACCCCTCACTGACGCAGCCGGCCCTCGCGGCGGGCAATCGAGACGGATCCCATCGTCCAGGGCCCTCGGGCGCGCCGTCCGGCAGGGAGTCATTGACCGGGCGTTCGTTCTGTAGCGTGCCTCGGGGTCCGGCTAGTGCTTCTTGCGGTTCTCGGCGGCGAGTTGGGTCGGGGTGAGGTTGTCCAGGATGCGGTCTTGCTTGTTCAGGAGTTTGTTCCGAGTGAACATTCGGCGGCCGGGGATGGCCTCGATCTCGATCTCGTCGTCGAACTGCACGGCTTCGTAGTCGTCGATCAAGTCGTGCGGGCGTCGTGGGTGGAAGCGGCGCACACCGTCAGGGTCGATGCGGAATACGTAGACGTAGTGGAACAGTGAGCCCTTGACTCCGATCCGGCCGGTGAAGGATCGGCCGTCGGGGGTGAAGTCCGCGTTGATCCCTCCGGTGGAGAACAGCCCGGTGCGCCGGTCCCGCATCTTCCAGTGAGTCATGGTTGTTCGCCGTCCTTGGGGTTTGGGGACCAGGGCCCAGCGGCGTCGTCGAAGCGTGCGAGCCATGCCCCGGCGGTGGCCTGGAGCCGGGCCCGGTCTAGCCGGTAGAGGCGTTCGCGTCGGTCAGGGCTATCGACGAGGTGGACCAGGCCGGCGGCTTGGAGGGTCCCCAGGTGGCGGCTGACGGTGGCCCAGGTGGTGGAGAACCGTTCGGCGAGCTGTCCGGAGGTCATCGACTGACCGCGCGCTAGGAGAACGAGCAGGATCTGCCTGCGGGCCGGGTGGGCGAGAGAGTCGAACACGACCGCGACGTCGTCGAGCTGAGCCAGGGGCGTAGGAGCTGTGCTCACCGCTGGACCTCGAGGTCGTCGAACCGGGGGAACTCCAGGCCGGGTAGGCCGTCGCGGGCCTGACACAGGGCGGCCATGGGTTCCCAGATCGCGACCACCTCGGGGACCTCCGCGGCACGGGCCGCTGCGTCGGGGCTGGCCCACTCGAACACCTCGACGTACACCGGTTCGGCGCCGTCCGCCCGGCGCAACGTGTGCGTGGGGTAGTTGGTGATCAGCCCCAACTGGCGCAGCGCCGGTACGTGGGCCTCGAGCAGGTGCTCGAACGCGGTCTGCTGGCCGGCCCGGACCCGGTAGGTGCACACCACGACCAGGCCATCGGTAGCCGGGACCATCGTCATCGGCCCTCGTCCGGCCGCGACATCGGAGCGCGCAATGGAGTGGAGTCGATCACCAGGTCCGCCGCGATCAACACCCCACCGTCGAACGTCAGGGTCTCCGACGAGGCGATCGGACCACTGGGAAGGCCGAGATCGACGTCGTAGACCGTGTGCACCTGGTTGCCCTCGACGAACTGGTGGCGGATCGTCAGACCCCGCAGCCGGGCTGCCAGCTCCACGCAGTCCCGCCGGTACCTCGCCCCGCCCAAGTAGGTGTGAAGGGGTCCACGAAAGCGCAGATCAGCGGCCATCGGCACCGACGCGAAATCGCCCTGCCCGGCGAAGTCCTCGTAGTAGCGCGCACTGGCCTCCAGGGCCGGCGCCCTCACGCCCCGACTCCAGTGAACACGGCTGCGTCGAAGATCACTTCGACCGTAGCGAACGCACCGTTGGTGAACTCGACGGTCTGCGACGTCAGGAGCGGACCGCTGTCCAGACCCATGTCGACGTCGTACACCACATGGATCACGTCGTCATCGCCCACCAAGGTGCGCACCGAGACGCCGCGCACCGCACCGGCGAAGTCCTGACAGATCACCCGGTACTCCTGGGCCCGACTCGCCGAAGCCAGCGGACCGGTGAACCGGACATCGTCGCGCATCGGGATGTCGGTGAAGTCACCACCGGCCAGCAGCTCAGCGAGGTACCTCTCCATCGTTGCGATGTTGACTACGTACATACGCACTCCCATTTGATTACGTTGAGACGTAAGTAATCTAGATGTGGAGGATCGCGCTGTCAACCGTTCCACCACGCCGCACGCCCGCTGCACCCAACTACCGACGGTCGAGAAGCCGTCGTAGAGAACTCCGTCCCGGCTCCGCAAGCCACCATGGCCGCGGTACGGCCGCGCTATGTCCACGCGTGGGATGCCTCCAAGAGATCCCCGAAGTGCACGACCCAGACGAGGTCCGCGACCGGCACGGAACTTCGACCACTCGGCACGTCGTCCATGCCCACCTGCTCACCGAGCCAAGCCGCTGTGCCGGCCAAAGCCACTAGACGGTATGGCGTGACCGCCCCGCCGGGGTGGTTGTAGGCCGGGGCCTCGCTCACACACTCTCGTGGGTTGTCGGGCAGGGCTGGCCTGCTCGGCCTATCCGACATGTGTGGGAGGCCCCGGTGTTCACCGAGCGTA
>JBBSQH010000049.1:0-32166 GCA_038258055.1 Actinomycetales bacterium | reverse complement strand
GGAACACGCCGGTACGCCACGGCGTGTCCCGGGAACGACACGTGCCAGGTGGAGGTGCAGCGCGACCGCTCAGCCGTTGACGCGCATCTCGCCCAGCTCCGACCAGTCGTCCTGGTCGACCTCCTGGCTGACGATCTGCGGGGTCGAGACCAGGTACGGCGGCAGCGCCTGCTGCGCGGCGGCGAAGTGCGCCGAGGAGACGTGGGCCCCACCGGCGTCGCCGTCGCGGAACGCCTCGACCAGGACGTAGCGGGCCGGGTCGTCCACCGACCGCGACCAGAAGAACCACAGGCAGCCCGGCTCGGCCCGGGTCGCCTCGGTGAACTCGCGAGAGATCTCGGGCCAGGCGTCGGCGTGCTCGGGCTTCACCTGGAACGTCGCGGTGATGAAGATCATCGGGGGTGTCCTCTCGTGGTCGGTGGCCCGCATGATGCCAAGCGTGGGGGACCGCCGGCCGCCCGACCGGTGACGGGGCACCCACGCGCGTCCCTGTCGACGCGACCACGGACTCCGTAGGCTCGCCGGTCGTGAGCAGACGAGACGACACCGCCACCCCCAGCTGGGACGAGCTCGTGGCCGGGGAGCCCCTGATCGGCTCCGAGGGGACCGTCGGCGGCCTCGACCTGCCCCCGGTGGACCCGGCGGTGGTGGAGCGCCTGCTGGCGCAGGTGCCCGACGACGAGCAGCACCGCGACCACGGCGCCGCCATGCGCCTACGCCTCGCCGTGAAGCGTGAGCTCGAGCCCGGGCTGGCGGACGACCAGACCCGGTTGGAGGCGGCGCTCGAGCGGGACGAGGTCGCCCTGGACGCCCAGGCCGACACGGACCGGCGGACCGCCGGTGGCCGGGTCGACGACCCCGGGCCCGTGCGCACGGGTCCGAAGGCCCGCGCCCACCAGGCGGGGCTGGGCACCCTCAGCGGGGTCGTGCTGGCCGTGCTCATGGTCTCGGCCTGGCTGCCCACCCTCGGCGCGATGCGAGAGGGCTTCGACGGCGTGTCGTGGACCTGGACGGTCGTGGTGGGTCTGCTGGTGTCGCTGGGGTGCGCGGCCCTGCTGGCCACCCCGGCGCTGATGGCCCGCCCGGTCGCCCCGGACTGGAAGCGCGGCACTGGCTTCGGGCTGGTCGCGATCGCCTCGGCCGTGCTGCTCGCCTCGGTCCTGTTCCGGCTGTCCCAGGGGAGCACCGTCGAGCGGGACGTCCTCGTCCAGCTCGTGCTGCTCGCCGCGGTCCCGGTCGTGTCCCTCGCGGCGTGGCTGCTGCTGCGCGAGCGGACGTCGCCGCAGGAACGCCGGGCCGCCCGGGACGCCACGACCGCCGCGACGGCGCTGCACACGGCCCGGGTCGAGGAGCTGGAGGTCCGCCTGGACCAGGCCATCGAGCGGCTCACCTCCCAGGTGTCGGAGCACAACTCCCGAGCAACCCTGGCCGTCGAGCTCGCCGGGCTGCGGCGGCTGTACGAGACCGGCCGGCTGACGCCGGAGGCCGCCGGCATGTCGGCGGCCGAGGCGGCGCGCTACTGGGGCACCCGGTAGTCAGCCGACCCGCAGCACCCACGCCTCCCAGGGCCGCAGCACCCGCCGGTCCTCGGCGTCCGGGTGGTTGCCGAGCACCAGGTCCCCGTCGGCGGCCTCCGGCAGCAGGTCGGCGACCGGGACCGCGCTCGAGCCGACGTTGCAGACCACCAGCAGCCCGTCGTCGCCCAGACGACGGGTGAACGCGTAGACCTGCTCGTGCTCGGGCAGCAGCATGTGGAACTCGCCGAGCTGCACCACCGGGTCCTCGTGGCGAAGGGCGATCAGCCGACGGTGGTGCGCGAGCACGGAGTGCGGGTCGTCACGCTGGGCGGCGACGTTCCAGTCGACGTGGTCGGGGTTGACCGCCAGCCACGGTGTTCCGGTGGTGAACCCGGCCTGCTCGGTGCCGTCCCACTGCACGGGCGTGCGGGCGTTGTCGCGGCCGCTGTGGGCGATGCCGGCCATCACGTCCTCGAGGCTCCGGCCGCCCGCCAGCGCCTCGCGGGCCCAGTTGACGCTCTCGATGTCGGCCACGTCGTCGAGGGAGGTGAACGGGTAGTTGGCCATCCCGATCTCCTCGCCCTGGTAGACGTACGGCGTCCCGCGGTGCAGGTGCAGCAGCGTGGCCAGGCAGGTCGCCGACGCCCGCCGGTGCTCCGGGGAGTCGTCGCCGAAGCGGGACACGGCGCGGGGCTGGTCGTGGTTGTCCCAGTAGAGCGAGTTCCAGCCCACGTCGGCCAGCCCGGCCTGCCAGCGCCCGAACGACGCCTTGAGGTCCCGCAGGTCCAGGTGCTTCGGGTCGAACTTGCCCCCCGGGCCGTGGTCGAGGCCGACGTGCTCGAACTGGAACACCATGTCGACCTCGGACCGGGCCGGGTCGGTGAACCGGCGGGCCTGCTCCACGGTCACCCCGGGCATCTCGCCCACGGTGATCAGCTGCGCCTCGCGGCCGGCGAACACCTCGCGGTGCATCTGCGCCAGGAACTCGTGGATGCGCGGGCCGGACACCGTCTCCGGTCCCCGGTCGCCGTAGGGCGAGCCGTCGTGCGAGGGCCCGTCGTGCAGCGACCCGTCGGCCCCGACCCGCTTGGAGATCAGGTTGATGACGTCCATCCGGAACCCGTCGACCCCGCGGTCGAGCCACCAGCGCATCATGTCGAACACGGCCGCGCGGACCTCGGGGTTCTCCCAGTTCAGGTCCGGCTGCTTGCGGCTGAACAGGTGCAGGTAGTACTCCCCGGTCGCCTCGTCCAGCTCCCAGGCCGGCCCGGAGAAGAAGCTCTCCCAGGTGGTCGGCTCGGCCCCCGGCGCCCCCGCGGCCATGCCGTCGCGGGCGGGCCGCCACCAGTACCAGTCGCGCTTGGGGTTGTCGGTCGAGGCGCGGGACTCCACGAACCACGGGTGCTCGTCAGAGGTGTGGTTGACCACCAGGTCCATGACGAGCTTCATGCCGCGCGCGTGCAGGGCCTCGATCAGCTCGTCGAGCTGGGCGAGGGTGCCGAAGGTGGGGTCGACGTCGCGGTAGTCGCTGATGTCGTAGCCGTTGTCGTCCTGCGGGCTGGGGTACAGCGGCGACAGCCACAGCACGTCGACGCCCAGGTCGGCCAGGTGGTCCAGGCGCTGCAGCGCACCGCCGAGGTCGCCGACGCCGTCGCCGTCGGAGTCCGCGAAGCTCCGGGGGTACACCTGGTACACCACGGCCTTCGTCCACCACGGCGCGTCCTGCTCGGTCCAGCTCATGCGGCGATCCTGCCGCGTCCCCGGTGGTTCCACCGAACGTACGAGGCGCGCCTCCCTCAAGACCTGGCCCGGCCGTCCGATCCTCAACAGGAGGGTCCGACCGGCGGGCCCGCGGCCGAGAGACAGAGTCATGACCGGAGACACACGGACCAGCAGCTACCACTGCACGTCGTGCGGGCACGAACCGACCGACGCCCCCTGCACCGGTGGCGCCCTGCGTCACTGCGAGGTGTGCGGGTCCTGGGTCGCCGCCGCGACCAACGCGCTCGGCCGCGACCTGGTGCTGCCGCAGCTGCACCCCGTCCTCGCCTGATCCCGCACCGGGGGCTGACCCCCTGGTGTCACACGTCCGCGCGCGAGCACGATGACCGTCATGCGCGCCGTGGTCCACGACCGGTACGGCCCCGTCGACGGGCTGCGGCTGGACGACGTCCCCGTCCCCGCCCCCGCCGCGGGTGAGGTCCTGGTCCGGGTGGCGGCCAGCTCCGTGCACGTGGACGCCTGGCACACCGTCACCGGACTGCCCTACGCCCTGCGACTGATGGGCAACGGCGTCCGGGCCCCCCGGCACCGGGTCCCGGGCACCGACGTGGCCGGCACCGTCGAGGCGGTGGGTCCGGGCGTGAGCCGGTTCCGGCCCGGTCAGCGCGTCTGGGGCGAGACCGTGCGCGGGATCCAGTGGGTCAACGGCGGGGCCTGGGCCGAGCTCGTGACCGCACCCCAGGACGCCCTGGTGCCGACCGGTGACGGCCTGGACGACGTCCATGCGGCCGCCCTCGGCACGCCGGCGCTGCTGGCCCTGGAGGTGCTGGTCGACCAGGGCCGGTTCGAGGCCGGCCGCAGCGTCCTGGTGAACGGCGCGGCGGGAGCGCTGGGTGGCTACGTGGTCCAGCTCGCGGTGGCGCTCGGTGCGTCCCGGGTGACCGGGGTCGACAGCGGTGACCGGCTCGACCTGGTCCTGGCGGCCGGCGCCGACGAGGCCGTCGACCACCGCGTGGAGGACGTCACGCGCCGGTCGGAGCGGTACGACCTGGTGGTCGACGTGCCGAGCAACCGACGGTTCCGGGAGTGGCGTCGTGTCGTCGAGCCGGACGGCGGCTACGTGCGCGTCGGCCACGACCACTACGGCCACGGCATGAACCGGGTGACCGGCAGCATCGCCCCGGTCCTGGCCCTGACCGCCGCCTCGCTGGTGGTCGCCCAGCTGCCCTCCCCGAGGCGCTCGACCCCGCGCCCGCAGCGCCTGGCCCGCCTCGCCGGGCTGGTGGCCGAGGGCCGGTTGCGACCGGTGGTGGACCGGACCTTCCCGCTGGCCGACGTGGTGCCTGCGCTGCAGCGGCTGCAGACCGGTCAGGCGCGCGGCCGGCTGGTGCTGACGGTCGGCGCCGGCGGCTGAGGTCGTCCGCCCTGGGTCTGGTCCCCGGGTCGTCGCCCGCCGTAGCGTCACCGGCGTGACCGAGGAGCAGGTAGGCACGCAGGTCGGCAACGTCATCGCGCTCGTGCTGCTGATCGCCCTGGTGGCCATCGCGCTCTGGACCGCCGTCGTCGTCGTCCCCAAGGACCGGCGTCCGACGTCGGCCCTGGCCTGGATCCTGCTCATCTACCTGGTGCCGCTGGTGGGGCTGATCGCGTTCTTCGTCATCGGCAGCCCACGCCTGCCGGCATCCCGCCGCGCCCGGCAGAAGGAGATGGACAGCCGGCTGGCCGACCGGGCCGTGGCCGAGGGGCTGGCCCACGAGCAGGCGCCCGGCCCGGCGTGGCTGGAGGGGGTGGCCCGGCAGAACCAGAACGTCGGCCACCTGCCGATGCTCCGCGGCAACGGCGCGGTGATCCACGTCGACTACGACGGCGGGATCGCCGCCATGGCCGCGGACATCGCCGGCGCGACGAAGCTGGTCCACGTCGAGTTCTACATCCTGTCCCTGGACCCGGCGACGGAGCCGTTCTTCGCGGCGCTGGAGCAGGCCCTGGCCAACGGCGCCGAGGTGCGCGTGCTGCTGGACCACATCGGGTCGGCGGGCTACCCCGGCTACAAGGCCACCCTCGCCCGGCTCGAGCAGGCCGGCATCCCGTACCAGCTGATGCTGCCCGTGCAACCGTTCAAGGGTCGCTACCAGCGCCCCGACCTGCGCAACCACCGCAAGCTCGTCGTCGTCGACGGGCTGGTCGGGTGGGCCGGGTCGATGAACCTGATCGACCGCTCCTACGACAAGCCCAAGAACCTGAAGAAGGGCCTGCAGTGGCAGGACCTGATGGTGCGGGTGCGCGGTCCCGTGGTGCAGGAGCTCGACGCGGTCTTCGTCACCGACTGGTTCAGCGAGAGCCACGAGCTGCTCCCGGTCCGCTCGCCGGCTCGGCCCGTGGACCGCGACGGCGTGGCCGACGAGGGCGACCTCGCCATCCAGGTGCTGCCGAGCGGTCCCGGCTTCGAGACCGACAACAACCTGCTGATGTTCAACGCGCTGTTCTACTCCGCCCGCCACCGGGTCAGCATCACCAGCCCCTACTTCGTACCGGACGAGTCGCTGCTCAACGCCGTCGTCGCGCTGGGCCTGCGCGGGCTCGACGTCGAGCTGTTCGTGCCGGAGCAGGCCGACCAGTTCATGGTGCACCACGCGCAGCGCTCGTACTTCGAGGTGCTGCTGCGCTCCGGCGTCCGCATCTACCTGTACCCCGAGCCGTTCGTGCTGCACTCCAAGCACGTCAGCATCGACGACGACGTCGCGGTGGTCGGCTCCAGCAACCTCGACATCCGCTCGTTCAGCCTGGACCTGGAGTCGTCGCTGCTGATCCAGGGCCGGTCGTTCGTCGACGAGCTGCGCCGGGTCGAGGACGACTACCGCGCGACGAGCCGGGAGCTGACGTTGGCGGAGTGGGAGCACCGCCCCCGACGGCACCGCGTGCTGGACAACCTGCTGCGGCTGACGTCGGCGGTGCAGTGACGTCGGTCGTGCGCTGACGTCGGCGGTGCGTGACGTCGGAGGTGTGCCGGCGCACCCGTGGACCGCTGGCAGGGTGGAGGGATGACTGACACCTCCCCCGTCGTGGTCGTGACCGGAGCCAACGGACTGGTCGGTGCC
Organism: Actinomycetales bacterium; assembly: GCA_038258055.1. GTDB lineage: Bacteria > Actinomycetota > Actinomycetes > Actinomycetales > JBBAYJ01 > Aquipuribacter. The sequence goes on along the minus strand of JBBSQH010000049.1, from coordinate 25,829 downwards.
CGGGTGTCCGCCGCCCTCGTCGCGCGGGGCGCGCAGGTGAGGGCAGTGGTCCGCCGGCCCGGCACGGCCCCCGACCTGACCGGCGTCACCGAGCACGTCGGCGACTTCGCGGACCCGGACCTGGCCCGCGAGGTCGTCGCGGGTGCCTACGCCGTCGTCACGACCGTGCACCCGATGGGCTCCGACCGGCAGGTCCAGCACCGCGTCGCCGTCGAGGGCACCCCGGTCCTGGCCCGCGCCGCCCGCGACGCCGGTGTCGAGCGCCTCGTCCACCTGTCGACGGCCGGGGTGTACGACCGGTCCCCCGGTGTGGGCGACGTGCGCGAGGACAGCCAGCTGGTCGGCGCAGACGGCGGCGACTACCCGGTCACCAAGCTCGACACCGACCGCGCCCTGGCCGAGGTCGACGGGTTGACCACGGTGCTGGTCCGCCCGCCGGCCATCCTCGGCGCCGGTCCGTCGTCGGTCTGGAACACGCTCCGGCCCGCCCAGGTGCGGGACGGCGAGCACGCGGCCAACCCCGACAAGTCGTTCGCGTGGGTGCACGTCGACGAGCTGGCGAGCCTGGTCGCGGACCTCGCGACGGGGTCGGTGGCCGTCGCCGACGACCCCGAGCAGGGGCCGACGGCGGGCGGCACCACCCCAGTCGTGGTCGCGGGCGAGCACGCCACCTGGCGCGAGTACCACGGGACCGTCACCGAGGCCCTGGGGGTGCGACCGGAGTGGACCGACGAGCCGGTGTGGACCGGGCGGCTGGTCGCGGACCGGGCGCGGCGGTGGGGCTGGGCACCGCGGGTGGGGATCGCGGAGGCGATGGCGGAGCTGAGCGCGAGGCTGCGCGGCTGACCCCCAGGCTCGCGTAGGCGTAGCCCTCGCGTGAGCAGGCACCGCCGTGAGCAGGCACCGGTCACGAATCGAGAAGCAGACCGGTCCTGGCCCGCCCTACCGTGGGCGAGCGGACGACGGACCAACCACGGGAGGACCACGACCATGACGTCGAGCACCAGCAGCACCGGGGGCTTCTCCGCGCAGGAGCGAGCCGCCATGAAGCAGCGCTCGAAGGAGCTCGCGGAGGAGGCCGCTCGCCCCCGTGGCGGCAAGAAGGCCGCCGCGGAGCTGGACGTCCTGACGGCCATCGCCGCGATGGCCGACGGCGACCGCGAGATCGCCGAGCGGATCCACCTGATCGTCACCACCACCGCACCGGAGCTGGCGCCCAGGCTCTGGTACGGGCAGCCCGCCTACGCCAGGGGCGGCACGGTCGTCTGCTTCTTCCGCAGCGGGCAGGGCGACAAGGAGCGCTACTCCACGTTCGGCTTCTCGGCTGCGGCGGCGCTGGACGACGACTCCGGCCTCTGGCCCACCGCCTACGCGGTCACCGAGCTCACCGAGCAGGCCGCGGACCAGATCGCGACGTCGGTCAGGCAAGCGGTCGGCTGATCGGCGCCGGGACCTCACGCGAGCCGTCGTGCGTGATGACGTGCACGCCCAGCAACCTCGGCCCGTCGGCGCAGGCCCGGACGGCGGCGCGGGCCCAGGCCCGGTCACCGTCGCGGACGCTCAGCCCGTCGGCGCGCGCCACGGCCACGAGCGCGGAGCCCCGGCCCTCCGTCGCGGCCAGGACGGTTCGAAGGGACCGCTCGCGCTCGCCGTCAGGGAGGTCCTCGGGCATGTCGCCGACGACGACGGGGGCCAGCAGGCGGTCCTGCTCGTCGCAGATCAGGACCGCGAGAGCGCCGCGGTGGCGGTCGGAGTCGGGGACGACCAGGTCGAGCATGTCGGCGACGAACGTCGCACCGGTGAGCGGGCGGTCGGGGGCGTCGGGCGGGAGGTCTGTGAATGCCATGCCGGGATGGTGCCCGCGCAGCGGCGCACGCGTCGGCCGTCATCCACAGGCCCCCCGCCCCGCCCTCGCGGCACCTCAGGTCACGCCGAGCGCGAACCAGCCGGCCCAGCCACCGGTGGCGTCCCACCAGGTCGAGTAGACCCGCTCGTCGGTGCCGACGACGAACACGTCCAGGTGCTCGGTGACCCGTGAGATCGCGGCCACCTGGCCGCCCGGACGGCTCACACCGCCGGACACGTTGAACCAGCCCGCCCAGCCGCCGGAGGGGTTCCACCAGGTCGAGTAGACCCGGTTGTCGGTACCGACGACGAACAGGTCGAGCTGGTTGTCGTAGCGGGCGACCGCCGTGACGTCGGAGCCGGGCGAGGCGACGCCGCCGGACACCTGGAACCAGCGGCCCCAACCCGAACGGGCGTTCCACCAGGTCGACATGACCTTGCCGTCGGCGGCGGTGGTGAACAGGTCGATCTGGTCCTTGTGCCGGGCGACGACCGTGACCTTCGAGTCCGGTCGGCAGGTGATGCCCGGCAGCGGGAACCAGCCGGCCCAGCCGGAACGCTCGTCCCACCACGTCGAGTACACCCGGTTGTCGGTGCCGACCGTGAACAGGTCCAGGTGGTGCGGGTAGCGGGCGACGGCCGTCACCGGCGCGCCGTTGGCCGCGACGCCCCCGGACACGTGGAACCAGTCCCGGGCCCAGCCGCCGCGGGCGTTCCACCACGTCGACATGGTCCGGCCGTCCGACGCCGTGGTGAACAGGTCCAGGTGGTCGTCGTAACGGGACACGACCTCGACGGTCGAGCCCGCCCGGGCCACGAGGCTGCCGATCCGGAACCAGCCGGACCAGCCGGACGACTGGTCCCACCACGCGCTGTACACCCGGTTGTCGGTGCCGACCGTGAACAGGTCCAGGTGGCCGGCGTAGCGGTGGACGCCCGTGACCGGTGACCCCTCGCCGCCGGGCGAGGCGATGCCGCCGGACACGTGGAACCAGCCGGCCCAACCGACCGGTGGGCTCCACCAGTTGCTCATGGTGCGTCCGTCGGTGGCGACGGCGAACACGTCCAGGTGCTCGGGGAAGCGGGCCAGCACCGTGATGGGTGTCTTGGCCCGGGAGAGCAGCGTGGTCAGCGGCCCGAGCCGGTTCCAGATGACCTGCCGGCAGACCCGGCAGAACGGGGCGCCGAGGTTACGCATCTTGCAGTCGTGCTCGGGTCGGAACGCCCCGCAGTGGTAGTAGTGCGCGCCCTCGAACGTGCCGACCGTGCCCGCGGGGTGCGGGCTGGGTCGGTAGTCCTCGGTGGCGCAGTCCGGGTTGGTCATGGTGGGGACCGGGGTCGCCGCGGCCACCGCCCAGCCCCACTTGAGCGTGGCCCGGTTGCGGTTGAGCGTGACGTTAGGCTGCGTGGGTTCGGGACCGGGGTGGTTGGCCCGGTCGGGCTCGTTGCCGCCGGCGTAGTACGGGTACTCGTCGGCCAGCCCGAACGCCGAGTGCCCGGCCTCGTGGATGGCGATCTCCGTGGCCCCGGTGGCCAGGGAGTAGGTCCCGATCGCCCCACCGGCGCCGCCGTAGATCGTCGAGTTCACGACCAGCAGGGCCAGCGTGAACTCCGGCACCTGCGCGGCCGCGGTGGCCAGCACCGTGGCGGTGTTGCACAGCAGCAGCCGTCGGATGCCGTTGCCGCCGAAGGTGGCGTCGAAGTACGTCCGAGCCGTCGCCCCGGTGCCGCCGGGTGCGCTGGTCGGGTCGTCGGCCCCGGCGTCGGTGGACCGGACGTTGACCCGGAACACGTTGATGGCCGGTCGTAGGTCGTCGAAGGGCGGCGTCGTGGTGAACGCCGTGACGAATGCGGCTGCGGCCGCGTCGAAGGCGGCCTGCTGGGCCGCGGTGAAGCCGTCCCCGAGCAGGACGACGTTGAAGGCCCGGTTGCGCGGAGCGCTGCCGAAGATCTGGGTCGTGCCGATGACGGCACCGTCTGCGGTGGTCATGGCTCAACGCTCCAGCTCGAAGGTGCCGAGCTCGGTGGCGACCGACGGGGTGCCCCCACCGGGGGATGGGGCCGTGCCGTCGTCCGACTCGGTGCCGACGTCGCTCTCGACGTCGCGGTCGGCGTCGGTCCCGGCCGCGGGCTGCAGCCGCAGCAACGTGATGCGGGCCGCGGCCTGTGGCGCGGGGACGACCACGGTGAAGGCCCCGGTCGGTGGCGCCTCGACCCGGACGATGGGCTCCCCGGGCTGCTCCGGGAAGACCTCGGCGCTGGTGGGGGGACCGGAGCGGACGGCGACGCGTGCGAGGGCGCTGCCGTCGTCGGCGAGGACCTCGACGACGTGGCCGTCCAGCGGGGCCGGCTGGTCGAAGTCGAAGCCGGTGACGGCGACGTCCACGGGCTGCTGCTGGAGCAGGGTGACGTCGTCGCCGTCGTAGCTGAAGATCAGCCGGACCGCGGGGGTGACGGGCTGCTGCCCGTCCGTCCCGCTGGTCGGCTCAGGAGGATCGAGACTCATGGGGTGCCTCCGAGGCGTGTGGGTGGTGCCCGGCGGAGGTCGGGCAGCGTCAGGAGGTCACGTGCGGATGGCGTGATACGGACGCCCGGACCCTGACAGCAATTCCTTCAACCGTTGACAGAAGTCGTGACCGGGTGTCTGATCGGTGTGCGCGGCCACGGCGGCCGATCACGCAGCACAGGGAGTCTCGATGACGAGAACAGTGCGATGGGCGAGCGTCCTGACGGCAGCGGCCATGGTGGGGGTGGGCCTCGGCGCGACCGGACCGGCACAGGCCGCGCCGGCAGCGGCGGGTCCCCAGATCATCGGGGTCGACGCGGTGGTGGAGGTGCTGCCCGAGGGGCCGGTGGTCAACGCGGTCGTCATCGAGTACGACCGCAGGGTCAACCTGCGGGGCGCCGAGCTCGACGCGTCCTCGTTCGACGTGAGGATCAGCCGGGACGGCACCGTCACCGAGCGCACCGAGACCGACGCCTACGTGAGCAGCAGCAGTGAGCCCGGCGCCGAGACCCGCAACGGCACCTACGTCGTCGTCGAGCTCGCGGCCACCGACCGGGGCGCGGGGGTGCTCACCTACAGCGGGGGCGTCAACCGGCGCATCGACCTCGAGGGCGCGTACCTGGTCGACGTCGTCTCCGACGTCACCGACAACCGCGGCCGGGTCGTGCTGCCCGCCACCGGTGACGCGGTCGCCAACGACGAGGTCGTGCGTCTGGTCGTCGACGACTTCTCCATCCGCTCGACCACCGGCACGTCCGGGACGACGCTGCGCTACGGCATGTACACCCCGGAGCCGACCCGCGGTCGGCAGGAGCTGGTCCCCCTGGTCGTCGCGCTGCACGGGGCCGGCGAGCGAGGCACCGACGGCATGGTGCAGCTGCTGGGCAACCAGCTGGCGGTGGCCTTCGCCGAGCCCGACCGGCAGGCCACGGACCGCAGCATCGTGCTCGCCCCGCAGGGGCCTCCCCCGTCGGTGCAGACCGTGCCGCCGGGCCTGTCGGTGTGGGAGGTGCCCGAGGTGCAGTCCACGCTGATGGAGCTGGTCGAGCGAACCATCGCGACCCAGCCCGTCGACCCCGACCGGGTGTACATCACCGGGCTGTCGATGGGGTCCATGGGGACCTTCGACATCCTGCCGAAGTACCCGGACCTGTTCGCCGCAGCGCTGCCGACCACCGGGTACGCCGACCAGTCCGCCGCGCCCGTGCTGGCCACCATCCCGATCTGGGCCACGCACTCCGTCGACGACGGGACGGTCCGCTACGACCGCGACGACTCCGACGTCGCGGTGTTCCGCACCATCGCCTCGCTCGGCACCCCGGTCGTGTTCGACGAGTGGGCGGGCAACCTGCCGGACGCCGAGAACGAGGCCCGGGCGCAGGCGCAGTGGGACGCCGCCGAGGCGGTCGGCGCCGAGCACCTGTTCACGACCTGGACGGCGGGCACGACCCCGGTCAACTCCCACTTCGCGTGGGTGCCGACCTACTCCAACGCCGTGATGCTCGACTGGCTGTTCAGCCACGAGCGCGACTGACGGGCGGGCCGGCCGCCCTCGTCGTCCTCGGAGGACGGCAACCCGTTCTCGACCAGGTGTCCGACTTGGACACCTGGTCGAGAACAGTTGGCTGCGCGAACGGTCAACGAGCCCCGGCGGGTGCGTGGTGCTGCCGGGTGACCAGCCCGCCCCGACCCTCTGGGCCGACGGTCGACGAGTCGGTCCGGGACGCGGTCAGGTCGAAGGCGGCCGGCTCGGCCACCATCCCGCCGACCCCGTCCGGCTCCGTCGCGGACGACACGTCCTGCGTCGAGCCGTCCCGTGACGTGGCGGATCCGTTCGACGTGGCGGCCGACGTGGCGTTCGCACCGGCGAGCACCAGCCCGCCGACACCGTCGCCCTCGGCCCCGGCAGCCGTGCCCGAGGCGGTCGCGCTGAAGGCAGGGAGGTCGACGTCCCCGTCCGTTCCGGCGAGCACGAGCGCACCCTGGCCGGCGGCGCTGCCCTCCTCCGCCTGGGCGTCATCCGCCGCGACGCCGACAAGGACGGCCGACTCCAGCGGGCTGCCGTCCTCCTCGAACAGACCGCCGAACGCGTCGTCCACCGTCGAGGCCCTGACGGGCAGGCCGGCGGGGTCCAGGTCGGCGGAGTCCTCGTGGATGGTCAGCTCGTAGTCGACCAGGCGCAGGCCCTTGGCGGCGTTGTCCTGCCAGCGGGCCCGGAACGCCTCCCACGGCGCGTTGGCCCACAGGTAGTAGCCGTCCGTGCCGGGCAGCCACGCCCCGGAGTAGCGGGTCTCGGCGCCGACGCGGTGGACGTTGATGTCGACCAGGCGCAGACCCTGGCCCGCCCACTGCTGCCACTTGGCCACGAACGACGCCCACGACGCGTCCGCCCACAGCCCGTGCCCCCCGGTGCCGGGCAGGAAGACCCCGGAGTAGCGGGTCTGACCGCCGTGGCGCTGGACGTCGACGTCGACCAGGCGCAGACCCTGGCCGCTCCACTCCTGCCACTTGGCCACGAACGACGCCCAGGACGCGTTGGCCCACAGCCCGTAGCCGCCCGTGCCGGGCAGGAACACCCCGGAGTAGCGGGCGCCGGCGCCGCTGCCGTGGACGCTCAGGTCGACCAGGCGCAGACCCTGCGCGCTCCACTCCTGCCACTTGGCCACGAACGACGCCCACGTCGCGTTGGCCCACAGCCCGTAGCCGCCCGTGCCGGGCAGGAACACCCCGGAGTAGCGCGTCCCGGACCCGGTGCCGCGGACGTCGATGTCGACCAGCCGCAGGCCCTCGCCCGACCACTGCTGCCAGCGGCCGACGAAGGAGTCCCAGGTGGCGTTGGCCCACAGGCCGTAGCGGCCGGTCCCGGCGCGCCAGACCCCGGTGTGGCCCTTGCCGGTGAACCGGGAGTACATCTCGGCGATGGTGAGGCGGTCGCCGATGCTGAGCCCGGCGCGCCGGCCGATGGTGACCCCGGCCCGCTTGGGCACGATCGTCGGCTCGTCGTTGGTCGAGAAGGCCTTCGCGCCGTAGTGCATGATCGAGTCGTAGTCGTAGTCGAAGTAGTCCTGGAAACCCTCGCAGAACCGGTCGAAGTTGCCCTCGAACCCGTCCCGGACGTTGGCGTAGTTGATGGTGACGTGGTTGTCGCGGTCGCAGCGGCTCTGCTCGTGCAGCACGCCCAGGCTGTGGAAGCACTCGTGCACGACCGTGCCCATGCTGGCGCCGTCGGCGAGCCGGATGATCTGCTCGCCGCCGCGGCGACCGACGGGCGATGAGCTCCAGTCCGCGTCCGGGTTGCGGACGAAGCGCACGTAGTCGCGCTGGGCGACGCGGGGCACGAACCGGATCGGCGTGTTGTCGCGCAGGTGGGCGATGGCGTCCAGGACGCGCTGCTGCTGGGGGACGCCACGGTCGATGACGAACGGCACGACGCCGTTGGTCCACAGGTCGGCGGCGCTGGCCGGGCGGCCGATGCCGCTCAGCTCCGGGCCGGCCAGGGCGGCGCCCTGGGGGTCGGTGCCGGTCGGGTCCGGGCCCCCGAGGGGCAGGTCGACGCGGGCGGTCTGGGCCAGGCGCACCTCCTCGGTGCGGGCCCGGACGTCCTCTACCGGGCCCATGTCGATGCAGCCCTGGTAGTAGGCGTGACCGTCGTGGACGCTGTACCGCACGGGGACGTCTTCGAAGCCGGGACCGGACAGGTAGCCGGTCTCCACCTGGGACGAGGCGCCGGACTCGTCGGCGGTGACGACGTCGGGGTCGGGGGTGGCGGGGTTGGCGGGCATGTCGGGCCTCCTGGGGGGTGTGACGGTGATCACAGGAGGGAGATCGGGTGAGGGTAATACGCCCGGATTGGGTGATTGGTCAGCCGGTGACGGGCTCCAGCTCGAGCCGGACGTCGGTGGTCGTGGCCGAGACCGGCACCCGGGTCGTCGTGGTCCAGTCGCCCGGGGACGGCGGGCGCGGTCGGTCGGCCGCCGGACGTCGGACGCCGGCGAGCAGGGCGACGGCGCGTACGGCGTGGTCGCGGGCCGGGTCGAGGTCGGCGTCGAGGTCGAGGTGCAGGTCGGTCGGCGCCGGTCCGACGGTGACGTCGGTGATGGTGGACCGGGCGACCGGGCGCGCGGGGGCGTCGTGCTCGGTCACGTCGAGCAGGTCGACGCGGACCTCGGCCAGCGTCGTGGGCGTAGCGGTCGCGGGCGTCGTCAGGGCGCAGCGGATGGTGGTCATCGGGTCCTCGCAGGTCGGCCGGGCGGGTCCGGCTCGGTGAGAGGGACCGCGGCCGGCCGGTCGACCGTGCTGCGGATCGCCTCCGTGGCACCGCTCGTCGTGGAACGGAGCACCGACTCCATCACGTCGAGCACGTGGAAGGCCAGGTCCCCGTTCGCGCGGTGCTGCCCTGCCTCAGGTGTCGTGGCCAGGTCGGCGAGGCCGATGCCCCGGCCGGCGTCGACGTACCCCGCGCTGACCGGCAGCACCCGCCACCCCGCGTCCCGCTGGTCAAGGGTGCAGACCTCGACGTCGCCGGCGAAGTAGTTGGGGTCCGGCACGACGAGGCTGCCCCGCTCGCCGTGGACCTCGATGTTGGACGACCGGGTCGCGACGGCGTCGAAGCTCATCACCACGGTCGACAGCGCCCCCGAGGCGTGGACCAGCACCGCGGTGATGTGGGTGTCCGTCGTCACCGGCACCCGCTGCCCGGCGCGCGGGCCCGAGCCGATGGTGCGGGAATCCCTCGTCCGGCTCCCGGCGCCGACGACCGAGACGACCGGACCGAGCAGCGTGACCAGCGCCGTCAGGTAGTAGGGCCCCATGTCCAGCAGCGGGCCACCCCCGGGGGCGTAGTAGAAGTCCGGGTCGGGGTGCCAGGCCTCGTGGCCGGGCGTGAGCATGGTCGCCGTGGCCGAGATCGGCGACCCGATCAGCCCGTCGTCGACGGCCTTGCGGGCGGTCTGGACCCCCGTGCCCAGCACGGTGTCCGGCGCGCACCCGACCAGGACGCCGGCGGTGCGGGCGGCCTCGAGCACCTGCGCGGCCTGCTCGGTGGTGGCGGTCAGCGGCTTCTCCACGTAGACGTGCTTGCCGGCCGCGATCGCCCGCAGCGACACGTCGGCGTGCGCGGCGGGGACGGTCAGGTTGAGCACGAGGTCGACCTCGTCGTCGGCCAGCAGCTCGTCGACGCTCATTGCCCGGACACCGGGGTGGGCGGTCGAGACGGCCTCCGCCCGGGCGGGGTCGAGGTCCGCGGCAGCGACCAGGGCGACGTCGGCCAGGGCGGGGATCGTCTGCAGGTACTGCGCGACGATGGCGCCGCAGCCGACGACGCCGACCCTCAGCGGCTGGCCCACAGCAGGCCCCTCTCGACCAGGGTGCGGACGTTGGGGTCGTCGAGGACCTCGACACGGTGCCCGGGCGTGCAGACGAAGACACGCCCCTGGCCCCAGGACCGGGTCCAGACCGCCGGGGACGTCACGGGACGGGGCCACGGGTCCCAGTCGCGCCTGGCCTGGGTGGTGGTGGCCAGCACGTCGCCCAGGTCGTCGGCCAGCACCCAGTACTGCTCCGTGACCAGGTCGAAGTCGTCGAGCCCGGCAGTGATCGGGTGCTCCGCCGCGGCGGGCAGCATCGTGATCCGGTGGGGCACGTAGTTGTCGGACTGCTCCCCCGTGCACTGGTCGGGGTGCTTGCCGGGGTGCCCGGCGAACTGCCCGCCCACCAGCTGCAGGTACTCGGCGTTGTTGCGGAAGGAGTCGACGATCCCGCCGTGCCAGCCCGCCAGTCCGGTGCCCGCCTCGACGGCGGCGCGCAGGCCGGCCACCTCGTCGGCCTCGATCGTCGTCATGGTCACGCACTGCAGGACCAGGTCGACGCCGGGCAGGTAGTCCGCCTCGGCGTAGACGCGGGTGGACTCCTCCACCCGGACCTCGTACCCGTTGGCTTGCAGGTACGGGATGAACCGGTCGGTGGCCTCGACGGGCTGGTGGCCTTCCCAGCCGCCGCGCACGACGAGGGCTCTCTTCTGGGTCACGGGGAACCTTTCGTCGGCGGGTGGGTGTGTGCCGGACGCGAGGTTCGACATCGTTTTCTATCGCACGCATGGGCGTGACTGCACCTGGGGTGCCAGCCCGTCGTCGCTGCGGGCCGCCGGCGGCGTCGCATGCCATGTCGACCGGTTGGGTACCTCCTGGTCATGGCGGACACAGCGATCTTCGACGTCGACGGCACCCTCGTCGACACCAACTACCACCACGCCCTGGCCTGGTCCCGGGCCTTCGGCCGCTACGACATCACGTTGCCGATGTGGCGCATCCACCGCGGCATCGGGATGGGTGGGGACCTGTTCGTGCGCGAGATCGCCGGCCGCGAGGTCGAGCAGGAGCACGGTGACGACCTGCGCGCGGCGTGGACAGAGGAGTTCGACGGGCTGATCGGCGAGGTCCGACCGTTCGAGGGCGCCCACGAGCTGCTGGCCGAGGTCAAGGAGCGAGGCTTCCGACTCGTGCTGGCCAGCTCGGGCAAGACCCAGCACGTCGAGACCTTCCTCGACCTGGTCGACGGGAAGTCGCTGGCCGACGCCTGGACCACGTCCGACGACGTCGAGGCCAGCAAGCCCCAGCCCGACCTGCTGGCCACCGCGCTGGCCAAGGTGGACGGCACCAGCGGCGTCATGGTGGGCGACTCGATCTTCGACGCGCAGGCCGCCGCCCGGCTGCAGATGCCCACCCTCGGCGTGCGGACCGGTGGCTTCTCGGTGGGCGAGCTGCACGAGGCCGGGGTGCTGCAAATGTTCGACTCCCTTGTCGCGTTCCGGCAGGCGCTGGACGGGACACCCCTGGCCCGCGCGAGCCGCTGAGGTGATCGCCGGACAGGTCGAGTCCCGCCCCCGGGCCGACCACCTGGGGTGATCGGGCCGCCGACCGCAGCCTCAGCGGCTCAGGGCTCGGAGCCGGTCAGCGGGTCCTCGCTCGCCGCGGGGGTGGCGGCCGGGTCGGCGGGCGCCTCGGTGGCGATACCGGTGTCGGCGTCGGTCGGGTCGACGTCGTCCCCGCCGCACGCGGCCAGCAGGGTCACGCCGCCGAGCAGGGCGGCGGTCCACACAGCGGTGCTGCGGCGGGGGTGACGGGCGACGGTCAGGCTCGAGTCCATCGTTCGACCGTGGCACAGCGCCGCCCGGCTCGCGCGTTCCGGCGTCCGCGCTGCCCGGGCGGCCGCGGCTCAGCGGTCGCTGCTCGACGACTCGGCCAGGTCAGGCAGGGGGACCAGGGCGAGGCCGGCGGCGACAGCACCCATGACCAGGCCCGTCCGGGTGTGGGGCCAGCGCGCGCCCGCGGCCGCGCGTGCCTGTCCACGGCGGAAGATCCACCGCTCGGCGGCGACCATGCCCGCCGCCCCACCGACCACGGCGACGGCAGCGACGGCGCCCGCGACGACCTTGGCGCGCACCGGCATCGGCTTCGAGTCGGCCGTGGCTTCCGCGACGTCGTGGCGGGCTCGGCGCATGTCCTCGACGGCGGCGAGGTACTCCGGCAGGGACGCCGCCGCGACGACGGCCAGCAGGCCCGCCTTGGCCCAGCCCCGCGCCGCGCGCGAGTCGATGACGTCGGGCGCGGCGTAGTAGGCCGCGGTGGCGGTACCGGAGACCAGGGCGGGCAGGACGCGGGACGACAGCGGGGTGGCCATCCGAGATGGTGTCACGCCTGGGGACCACCGCTGCGGGCGTCCGCTCGCGGGCGGGCTCCCCGCCGGGCGCACGCCTGAGCGACGCGCGAGGATGCGGTATGTCGACCACGGACGCACCCGCCGCCCCGAACGCGCCTACGGCCCCGCCGGCCCGCGCGCACACCGAGGTCGGGGTCGACGAGCCCGACTACGACCTCACGGAGCCGCTGGACCCGGACATGGCCGGCGTCTTCCGCGACCTGCCCGCCGCCGACGTGGCGTACCGCGACCGGGCGCGCACCTTCGCCCAGGCCGAGGTGCTGCCGGTCATCGACGGCTTCTGGGACCGCGCCGAGTACCCCGTGCACCTGCTGCGCCGACTCGGTGAGCTGGACCTGGTCCGGGACGGGGTCGACGTACCCGGTCGACCGCCCATGAGCCTGCTGGCCGCCTGCCTGGTGCAGCACGAGCTGAGCCGGGGCGACGGCTCGGTGGCCACGATGGTCGGGGTGCAGGGCGGTCTGGCCCTGCGGTCGGTCGCGATGCTGGGCTCCGACGCCCAGCGCGAGCGCTGGCTCGAGCCGCTTGCGTCGGCGACCGAGCTCGGGGCGTTCGCGCTGACCGAGCCCACGCACGGCTCGGACTCGGTCAGCCTGGAGACCCGGGCCAGGACGGTCGACGGCGGCTACGTGCTGGACGGGCAGAAGAAGTGGATCGGCAACGGCTCGGCCGGCGGGGTGACCGTGGTGTGGGCCCGCGGCGACGACGAGCAGGTCCACGGCTTCCTCGTCCCGCAGGAGGCCCCCGGCTACGACGGGCGCACCATCGAGGGCAAGGTCGCGCTGCGGGCGATCTGGCAGGCGCACGTCCGGCTGGACGGGGTCCGGGTGGACACGGACGCGATGCTCCCGGGTGGGGAGAGCTTCAAGGACGCGGCGCGCGTGCTCGCGGCCACACGCCTCGGTGTCGGCTGGTCGGCCCTCGGGCACGCCACCGCCTGCTACGAGTCCGCGGTGCACTACTCCCGGCAGCGGGTGCAGTTCGGCCGGCCGCTGGCCGCGTCCCAGGTGGTGCAGGAGCGGCTGGCCCGGATGCTCAGCCAGCTGACGTCGCTGCAGACGCTGCTCATGTCGATGACCCGGCTCGCCGCGGAGGACGACATCCGCGGCGCCCAGGCTTCGCTGGCCAAGTACACCGCCACCCGCACCGCCCGCGTCATCGCCTCCGAGGCCCGCGACCTGCTCGGCGGCAACGGCATCCTGCTGCGCCACCGCGTCGTCCGGCACTTCGCCGACATCGAGGCCATCCACACCTACGAGGGGACCGAGACGGTGCAGGCGCTGATCGTCGGGCGGGACATCACGGGGGTCTCGGCCTTCGCGTAGGTCAGACCTGGTGGCGTAGCTGCTGTCGATGTACCAACCGGCTCGGGGCTTCAGAGGACCGCAATACGGGAAAAGGTGTGGTCAAGACACGAAAGCTGATCCTGGGATAAAGTCCTCGGACCAATGTGTCGCCGGGGCCTAGCACGTGGGTGGGGGGAGACAGAATGCATCCTCCGTGGACGTGGCGCCCCAGGGCCAGGATCGAACGCGACGAGGCGCTGGCCCTGTTCACCGACAGCCCCAGCGCCGTGATCGGCCAGCTGAAGGGGCAACTGTCCTTCAGAAGCCGTCATGGGTCACACCGCGAAGAGGAGCAGCGACTGTCCGTTCGTTGCCTGCCCGGTGTGACATACCCACGAATGGTTCTGTACGTCTTCTTCCTTGCGGAGCCGAAGAAGAACGTCGTCATTCACGTGTCGGTGTCAACCCGTGAGCGGCCAGCGGTGGGCTCGCGACCACCGGCGTTGGCCGCAGCCTGGAAGCTCGCGCAGTCGCGAGCAGTCTCCGGCGAGTGAGTGGTCAGGCGGTGGACGTATCACTGAGCCCGGTCGCGACCGCCCGCTGGGCAGCCGTGAGCTGCTCAGCTTCGTCCAGCGTGGCGCCGGCCAGGTTCGTAGCGCGAAGAACCGCCCCGTAGAAGCTCGCGCCTCTGAGGTCGGCACCTGACAGGTCGGCCTCGGTCAGGTCGGCGCCGGCGAGGTCGACGGACTGCAGGTCGGCACCGACCAGCAGGGCCCTCACCATTCGCACGTCGGACAGGTCCGCGCCATTCAGGACCGCACCGTTCAGCCTCGCCCTCTCAAGGTTGGCCCCGGCCAAACCCACTCCCGGGAGGTGGACGCCGCGCAGGTCCAGACCATCGCTGGACCGACGAAGTGAGACCGGACATCGACCCAGGACATGGAGCGCGGTTTCGACGTCCGGTGACGCGCCCACGCCAGGTGTCGCCCGCTCGCGCACCAGAGACGACAACACGTCGTCGACCACGGGCCAATACGCAGAGTCCTCCCGGGTCAGGAGCCCGAGACTGTGGACGCCACCCGTCCGCATCGTCGGGCTCGTCGGATCCCCGACCTGCGCGACCGCGGTGGTGAACCGCTCCGATCGTCGGGTCGCCCGCGTAAGCGCAAAGGTACGAACCGTGTAGACGAAACCACCGACCAGGCTGACTCCGCCCAAAAGCTGAATGAGTGAAGTGCGTGCGTCGTGGATCGTCTTGGCCTCTTCAGCCTCCGCACCCGCCACCATGACCGTCGCCACCACGTTCAGGACCGCCACCATGGCCAGGAAAGCGCCGACCAGCAGCACACCCGCCAGGCAAGCAGCCACAACTCGTCGCGGCCGCCCTCCGGGAATCCGGTCCTTCACGCGATCCAGCGCTAGGTCCAAGCCGGTTCACCAGACTCAGCCCCAGCCGGCAGCATCGACGGCGCCCAGTGCGAGGGGCGCTTCAGGAAGTGCCACAGGGCCGCTGCGCCGGCGGCCACCGCACCCGTGTCCTCCTCCAGTGGGTGCCACTCCAGTCGCGGCTCGTCAACGAAGCCCAGCCGGCTGGAGGAGCCCTCCGAGAGGGAGAAGCTCAGGCCCCGCTGGAAAGTCTCGGCCGTGGCGTATTGGCTCTGCGAGATGTACGGGTGCGCGTAGATCGCTAACCGTGCTGGGTCGAGGAGCAGGATGACACCGCTCAACCAACGCCCGAGCGCACGCCCGGCCTCTTCCAAGGCCTCGATCGCCTCGGCGTCACCCCGGAGCACGCGGTCGTTGACCACTACGAGACCCTCATCACGTTCGCCCCAGGTGCTGGCGGGCAGACCCAGGCTCACGAGGACGCCCTGGGCACTCACCATCGTCTCCAGGCAACCACCGTGGGGTTGACCGGCCCGACAGGCCGGCCCGGTTGCGTCCACGACGATGTGACCGCCTTCGCCCGCCGCGGAGTGTGCACCGTGCACCACCTTGCCCTCGAGGACGAACCCTGCCCCGATGCCGACCCCGCTCAGCAGGACGGCGGAGACGGACTCGTCCCCCCGACGGAGGTACTCCCAGGCGGCCAGGGCATTGGCGTCGTTCTCGACCGCGACGAGCAGGTGCGCGGCACCGGGCTCCTCCTGTACGCGACGCTGGAGCTCCTTCTCGAGATCCACGTCAGACCATTCGTCATCCACGCTTCGCAGGTCCGGCGCGAACCTGACCCGTCCGGAATCAGGTTCGACGACTCCGGCAAGGCTGACTCCGACGCCGAGAACCGGCCGGACGCTCCCACGGAAGAGAGATGCGATGACCGCAGAGGTTACTGAGCACACTGTCTCGCGGGTCGAGTCCGGCAGGTCTGCGGGCGCACGAAGCAGGACGTCGCCGTCCATGTCCATGAGAACCCCGACCACCTTGTCGCGATCCAGAGACACCCCGATCACGTTCGCGACCTGGTCCACGAGGGCGTACTCCTCCTCGCTCCCGACGCCCACGCTTGTGGTCCACCCCTCGGCTTGCAGGAGGGACAGCACTGGTCTGACGACCGTCTGGGGCAGCAGAAGCGACTCGGCCAACGCCTGCAGGGTCTGCCCCTGCTCTTTCGACTGCTTCACCAACGTCGTAAGCAGCGAACTCAGGGTCGTCTCCTTCAGATGACTCAGCACCGCTGGGGTGACCGCAGGGTCTGAGAGAGGCACGCTCGCGTCCGAGAGAGCGAAGTCGAACCTAAGACCCAACGCCCTGGCATAGCGCTGCAAGGTTCGCAGCTGGGGTTCGTTTCGCCCGGACTCCAGGTCCGACACCGCTGACTGCGTGGTGCCCATCGCAAGGGCGACCTGCTTCTGGCTGAGCTTGTGGCGCTTGCGGATCGCGGGGCCAGACGTCAGCAGAGCGGCGCGCGCCACCGTGTCCTCGTACACCGCCCGCGCGATGGGGTCACGGTCGACCTCCGCCAACAGCTGTTCGAACTCCTCATCAGGTAGCTCGTCCGGCGGAACGGGCGGGTCAGCTGGCTCACGAGTCAATGTCGTACTCCCTCTGCTAGCGGGACCAAGTCACTGGCCGGATCGGACAGAGCCGATGGCCACTGCTCACCGTATCGGCTGAAAGCGATACGGTCTACTTAGTTCACGGTGTTGGATCAACCGTCCCCCCGTTCGACGTCGGTCGGGTGGAGGACCCCTCCACCCGAGGTGGCGGTCTGCTCGCCACCTCGGCCCAGTGGACCTCGGCCTCGTCCAGCGCGCGGCGAATCTTGGCTTCCTCGCCGCTCCCGGTCGTCGGCAGCCGCAGCAGGGGCATCTCGTGGACGCGGAAGATCTCGTCCTTCAGGGCGTCCCGTGCAAGCTGCTTGGGATCGTCCTCGTGGAAGGCGAACCCGTCCACCTCGATCGCCAGCAGCGGCTGGTTCGTCACACGGTTGTGGACCACGAAGTCGACCGAGGCGCGGCGCCGGACGTAGGCGTCCTGGGGTGGGGTCAGCCGGCTGCGGTCGTCGAACAGGTTTCGTAGCAGCACCTGACGGGACGCGGCGAGGTGGGCGTGCCCTCGCTCCCCGAGGATGTCGAGCAGGAGCGTCCAGATGATGGCCTCGGACTTGTAGGCGAGACCGTCCTTGAGACGAGCGGCCAGTGGTCCCAGCACGTCGGAGTACTCCCGGTACAGCAGGTCGAAGACCGACACCACGGCGCTGTCGACGGGCTTCTCGTCGAGCTGCTGGTACTGGATGTACCCGATCAGGTCCTTGAGGTAGCGGCTCCTGGGGAGCAGGTCGTGGTTGGTGACCAGGATGAACTTCTTGACGGCGCGCGAGACCGCCACGTTGACCAGGTGCGGGTCGTCGACGAACCGCAGCCCGGTCTGACCGCGCCAGGTCTCGTCCAGCACCGTCGTCAGGATCACGACGTCCTTCTGCCTGCCCTGGAACTTGTGGACGGTGTCGGCCTGGACCGCGTCGATGAGGGCGCCCGTCACCGCGTCGACCTGCCGTCGGTACGGCGTGGTGATTCCGATCTCGGTGGGCTTGACTCCCTGGCAGAGGGTCGGGATCACCTCGTGGCGGATCACGTCGACCTCGCGACGGTTCGACCGGCCCCCGTCACGGTGCCTGCGGTGGTGATTGCCCTCGACAGTCCGGACCACGACCATCGGCGGCTCGTCGGGGTCGGTGCGGGACGTGTACGGGACGAGCCGGCCGCCGTAGAACGACTTGTTGCAGTAGCCGATGATCGTCGGGTCGCAGCGGTAGTGCTCCCGCAGCAGTGTCCGCGGCAGCCGTTCTCCGTGCAGGGCGATGAGCGAGGAGAGGATGTTGTGCTCTCGGGCGTCGTACGGCGCCGCCGGCGCGTCGAGCCCGTCGGCACCGCGGTCCGGGATGTGCGGTAGCTGCTCGAGGTCGCCGACCACCACGAGGTTCCGGCAGGAGGCGAGAGCGAGCGCGGCGGCCAGCAGATCTACCTGCGACGACTCGTCGATGATCAGGTAGTCGAGCAGGTGCCCGGCGGCGATGCTGGTCTGCAGGGAGTGGCAGGTGCTCAGGACCACCGGGTAGTCGCGCATGAACGCCTGGAACGTCGCGCCCTGCCTGAACGTCTGCGCCTCGAACGTCCGACGCGGCGTGGCCCGGTAGCGGGCGCCGAGCGCGACGCGGAGGGCGTGGACGGACAGCTGCTGGTGCTCGGCCACCAATCGGTCGAAGTCCGCCGCTCGGAGCTCGGCCTCCCGCTCCTGGATGCCCGCGTCCAGCTCGGCGATGCGCTTGACGTAGAAGGCACGCTGGAGCTCCAGCAAAACGGCGGTGTCCGCGGGGTCGAGACCACGCAGGGATCCGAACCTGACGTACTGCCGGACCCGCCTCACCAGCCCAGGACGGGGACGGTCTTTCCGTACCTCCGTCTCAGCGAGGTACTCCAGGATCCGCTCTGAAGACCGGCGAAGGAGCGGTAGGGCAGCCAGGTCGGGCTGCGTGTCGCGACGTAGGTGCCGCTCGAAGTGACCAAGCTCCAGCCGGTAGGCATCGACCTGGCTCCGCAGCTCGGCCCGACTGCGTTCTGCTTCCTGCAACCGGTGGAGGTCACGGTCCAGCCGGGCCAGGCGCTCGACGTCCGGTGAGGTGGTCGGAGCCCCCTTCGTGAATGCGGTTACCCGGGCGTTGCGCGCAGCCTGGCCGGAGAAGAACTGCGCCTTCTTCTCCGCGCGCCCCAGGTTGGCCAGCCCGTGCCCGAAACCCAGCTCGTCGAGCTTCTCCCTGACGTTGTCGACCGCGGCGTTGTTGAACGAGACGACGCCGACGGTCTGGTCCTCGCGGGTCATGATGTTGGCGACCAGGTTGAGAATGGTCTCGGTCTTCCCGGTGCCGGGAGGTCCCTCGATGACCGAGACGCAGCGGGTCAGGGCCGAGTGGACCGCCTGGCGCTGGCTCAGGTTGCACCGGAACGGGTAGATCGGGACACCGGAGAGCTCACGGGTCTCGACGGGCGCCCCGTTCAGGTAGCCGGCCAGGGCGCTCTCCGGATGGATGAAGCCCAGCGCCTCGAACGGCCGTCGCAGCGGGTCGTCGGACGACCGACGGGACACCAGGGTGCGCCAGTAGTCCAGCACGGCGGCCGCCGCCGGAGTCTCCTCGGCGCCGGTGACGACCCGTACCTGCGCCGACGGGTATGCGGCGAACACCTCCTCCCCGCTGCGGCGGTAGAAGACGTGCGACCACGCCTCCTGGGGGCCGGTGAACGTCCAGACCCCGGTGACACCGCTCCACACCTGCCCGCGGACCTCGACCCTCGCGCCCTCCGGGAGGGGCATTCGGACGCCGGGGCGGAGCACCCGGACCCGTGCCGGGCCGAAGGCGAAGGTGGCGCCGCTGCTGAACGTGACTTCTATCCGGCCGTCGACCTGGTGGCACCTGACGACTTCTCGCGTCTGTCCTGAAACTTGCCCGTGGCGCGATCCGCGATCAGGACCGCTTCGAGTCGCGGATCCACCATGGCCCACCTCCCCCGAGATATCCCCTTGTAGAAGAGGGAACCACCTCTGCGAAGAAGGCGCAGCAGCTGGGCGAAGAAAGCAAACGGGGCCCCGCCGTCACCCGACTCGGTCTGCTCCGGTCGAACAGCAGCGCGGTCAGCAGGCGAGCCTGCGCACGACGCTGCGCACCAGGACGTGGGCACCCGCTGGCGCTAACCTGGCTGCGTGTCCACACCCGCCTTGGCTGTCGATGACCTGCGGTTGTCCGAGATCTGCGCGCGGTACGGCGTGAGTCGTCTTCTGGTCTTCGGCTCGGTGGCGCGAGGCACCGCGGGTCCGGGCAGCGACCTCGACCTGCTGTACGAGCTGAGCCCAGGACGACACCTGGGCTGGGAGATCGCCGACCTCGAGGACGAACTGGCCGTCCTCTTCCACCGACGGGTCGACCTGGTGTCACGCACCTCGGTGCACGAGAAGCTCCGGGCGAGGGTGCTGCACGAGGCAAAGCCTCTCTATGCAGCGTGACGCCCTCATCCTGGAGCAGATGCTCGACGCCTGCGAGCAGGCGGTGCTACTCGTCCGCGACGTCGGAACCAGTGAGCTCGAAGCGGACCGGCAGCGCCGAGACGCGGTGCTCTGGAACCTGACTGTGCTGGGAGAGGCGGCCGTGCAGCTCTCGCCGGAGCTGAGGGACCGCTTCCCGGAGGTCCCCTGGCGGCAGGCGTCTCGGCTACGCAACCGGCTGGTTCACGGTTACTGGTCGATAGACCTCGACGTCGTCCATGCCACTGCGCGCGAACAGCTCCCCGGCTTCGCCACGGACCTACGCCGGGTGCTGGCCACGCTGTAGCAGCCTGGGGTCCAGGGAGAGGTCACCTCGAGCTCGACCAGCGACCGCATGCATGCAGGGGAAGCCGAGCACGCTGTCAGTCGCGCTTCCTGGACTTGAACAGTCCAGTCACCCGTCCCCCCACCGTGTTTGCTCCCCCCGACGATGCTTCCGCCGACGCCACGAGCTGAGCCGGGGCGACGGCTCGGTGGCCACGATGGTGGGGGGCAGGGCGGCCTGGGCAGAAGGAGTGGATCGGCAACGACTCGGCCGGCGGGGTGACGGTGGTGTGGGCCCGCGGCGACGACGGGCAGGTCCACGGCTTCCTCGTCCCGCAGGAGGTCCCCGGCTACGACGGGCGCACCATCGAGAGCAAGGTCGCGCTGCGGGCGATCTGACAGGCGCACGTCCGTCCCACCGACGGTGGATCAGGCGCCGTCAGTCGCCAGCCGCTTGATCCAGGCCTCGGTCTGCACCCCACGCTTTCGCTCGGCCACGACGCGCGCCCGGGCCGCCGCGACCCGCTCCTGCTGACTCACGGGTTCAACGGTCGAGACCGTCCGCCCGGTCACGCTCCGGCGGATCCGCCGCGCACCTCCCTCAGCCTTGCGTGAGATGTCAAGCACGGGTGCCCCGCCCTTCCGAACGACCGAACTGCAGTATGCGCCTTCTGCCGGCGGGGGGCGAGGGTGCCGAGAGGGAGCGCTCGGTGGCCGCGGCGATCACGTCAGCCTCGTGCTCACCGCCCCACTCGCTCAGCCCGCCGTGGTGCTGACCTTCGCCCGCATCATGGTGCCGACCGCGTACGAGCCGACCACCGCCAGCACGATGCCGGTGACCGGGGGGATGAACCAGCCGTAGCGGCTGCTGAGGTACGCAGCCACGGTCGCCACGGCGTAGACCGCGATGTTCTCCCACCGCACCACCGGGAACTCGTGCTCGAGCGGCTCGGGCATCCCCTGACGCCAGTTGGCGAGGAAGTCGCCGATGATCACGCCGCCGATGGCGGGGATGAGGATGCCCAGCCACGACAGGTAGCCGATCAGGTTGTCGTAGATGGGGATGGCCATGAGCGTGCCGATGACCACCCCGCCGATGACGAACGGCTTCTTGGTGTTGGCGTTGAATAGCTCGGCACCGGCGACCCCGAAGTTATAGGCGGTGTTGTCGTTGGTGGTCCACAGGTTCAGCACCAGGAACACCAGTCCCCAGCCGACCAGGTTCAGGGCAAACAGCACCTCGACGAAGTCGCCGATCCCGAACGCGAGCGCGCCGATGCCGCCGAAGAAGATCATGAGCAGCTCGCCGAGGAAGAACGCGATCGCCGTCGCGCCGAGGCCCTGGCCCGGGGTGCGCGCGAAGCGGGTCCAGTTGGGGGCCTGCGTGCCGCCGGAGGCGAAGGTGCCGACGATGGCGGTGACGGCCACCGCGACGGTCACCTCCCCGGTCCCGACGATCGCGCCCAGACCACCGGCCTCACCGATCTCGGTGAGCGACCGCCAGGTCACCCAGCCCGCCAGGATGAGCAGCAACGGGACGGACACCGCCGAGAGCAGCTCCATCCCCCGGTAGCCGACGTAGGCCGTCGCACCCATCACGGCGCCGCCCACGACGATCAGCACCCACAGCGTGAGCTGCCCGTCCCACCCGGTCGCCTGCTGGGTCAGCAGGGCCAGGGTGGCCACCGTGACGCCGTACCACCCGATCTGGGTCCCGCCGAGCAGCAGCGACACCAGCTTCGAGCCGCCGGAGCCGAACGCGTAACGGCTCATCACCACCGTGGTCAGGCCGGTCCTGGCCCCGATCGCCCCCAGGGCCGAGACGTATACGCCGAGGACGAGCGACCCGAGCAGGGCGACCAGCACGAAGTCGGCGAAGTCGAACGCCGGCGCGATGCCCGCCCCCGCCAGCATGGTGGGGGTGAAGAACGTGAAGCCGAGCAGCACCACCCCGAGCGAGAGCATCGACTTGCGGGCGTGGGCGGGCACGATCTGCAGGGGGTAGTCGGGGTCGACCTTGGCCGTCGGGCTCGAGGTGCTGGTGGTGTCAGTCATCGCCGATGTCCTCGTTCCAGAGCGCCGGGTTGGTGGAGATGAAGTCGGTCATGAGGTCGACGCAGCGCGGGTCGTCGAGGACGTGGACCTCGACCCCGTGCTCACGCAGCCAGTCGTGGCCACCGGAGAACGTGCTCGCCTCGCCGACCACCAGGCGCGAGATGCCGAACTGGCGCACCAGCCCGGAGCAGTACCAGCAGGGCGACAGCGTGGTGACCATGGTGGTGCCGCGGTACGTCCGCTGCCGGCCGGCGTTGCGGAACGCGTCCGTCTCTCCGTGGACCGACGGGTCGTCGTGCTGGACGCGTCGGTTGTGACCGCGCCCGAGCAGCTGGCCGTCGCTGCCAATGAGCGCCGCGCCGATGGGGATCCCGCCCTCGTCGCGCCCGGCGACGGCCTCGGCGAGGGCGATGTCGAGCCAGGCGCGGTACTGCTGGATGTCGTCCGCTCCGGCACCGCTTCCGGACGCCTCGGCTGACGGGGTGATCGGCATGCGCGGCATCGTGCCACCGAGCGAGGGTCCGGTCGCCGGGCTGTCCGAGAACGTCACGTGCGCGAAACAGACGCGTTCGACCGAGCGGAACCAGGAGGTGGAGGGCAACGGTGCACACGCACCTCAGCAGCCGAGCTGCGTGCTCCACGCGCCCGGTCGTCGGTGCGCGCGTTAGCCGGCCGTGCCTGCTCTTGACCTCGATCACGGCAATCCCATCATCGGGCCAGGCCACGACCAGGTCGGCCTCACGGTCTCCGTCCCGGTCGGAGTAGCGGCGGTAGGCGAGCACCCACGGACGGACACCCTCCCCTCGGCGCGGACGGCGGCCGCTGATCAACGTCGGTCACGTGGACCAAGCGGACGCGGTGCACGTCCCGTCAGGCGAACGCGACTCCGACCATCGGCCGGTTCACGTCCCGACGTTGATGGTCGCCCTGACGGTTTCGACGATCGCGGTCGCGTGACGGAGGTCGTGCGCAACCTCCTGGCGGCCGACGGGCCGGTCCTGGTACTCGCTGCGGTTGCGAGTCAGTCTCATGGCCTGGAACCTCGCGACCGAACCGCCGGGGTCCGTCAGTTCCGAGGCCCCGTAGATGCCCACCGCCTCGTGGGCGCCCGGCCGGTTGGTCGCCCGGAACCCGCGGGTCAGCATGTGGGCGGTGAGGGCCTTCCTCGCGGCGTCGTACAGGGCGGCGTAGGCCATCGCGGGGTCGCTGTCTGCGCGAGGACGGCGGCACTCCTCAGGTGTTGCAGGCAGGCGTCCACCCGGTCGGCGGCCGCGACCGGATCCGCAGGCACACGCTCGATGCGCCCCGTCCGCAGCAGCTCCTCCAACGCGCTCATTCGTCACCCCCAGGTATGTGGACTCGTGGACCCTCCCGTACAGCCCGGACAAAACCAGAAGCGGAGTCGGCCCACTCCTCAGGAGACAGCACCGTGGTCCCCACTGGGCGCCCGAGGGCACTCCCGGACCGGGTCGCCGCAGCGGCCAGCGCGTCCAGGTCAGGCTCACCGACCACCAGCAGGTCGATGTCCGCCGGTGAGCCGCCCACCTCGCCCAGGTAGCGGCGCGCCCAGCTACCGAAAAGCCACGCCTCGTCGACACCGTCCATGCCGGCCAACGCGTCCGCCACGACCCGTACCGGCCCGAAGGCCTTGAGGATGAGCGAGGCCAGATCGGCGTAGTACGGGGACCCGGCGTCCACGGTGATGCTGCGGGCACTCCGGTTGCCTGACACCGCCACAACGCCTGCCCGCTCCAGTCGTTGGATCTCCCGCGTCGCCGTGGGCTGCGAGACACCCGCCTCTTGCGCCAACGATGAGACCGTCCACGTTTGCTCCGGGTCGAGGAGCAGCGCGGTCAGCAGCCGGGCCTGGGCCTGACTGCGGAGGATTGGCAGGAGTGGAGGGGCCGTTGTTGCCACATTATGAATACTTTCATTCATAATGTGCATACACAAGGTCATTCGTGGCCCCGAACCACGCGCCCGCCCCGAGGTAGTCCGATCGGGGCACTCGGGCCGGAGCCCGCTCGCCTTCTCGCGTGCCGCCCTAGCCTCGCCGAACAGGGCGTCGAACGACGGTGAGAGGGGGCGATCATGGTCATCACGGCCCGACAGGCGGATCGGTGCCGTGGGTGCGGGGTCCCCACCTTGGCCGGTCAACGAGTCGAGTGGGTGCGTGGGCGCGGCGTTCGCTGCCTCGGGGGCTGCGAAGCTCCAGTCGCCGGGGCGTTGCCCGGCCAGCGAGCCAGCCCTCAGACGCCGCAACCCGACGCCTCGACCTCGCGTCCCTCGAGGGCAGCGGCCGGGCACGTGCCGGAGTCGCATCTGGCCCACGTGCCGCAATCAGGCTCTGCGGCCGACTGGCCCTGCGCCGGCACCCCGGGCGGCTCGGCGTCCCGGGAGTTCGAGCGCCGGGCGGCGGCGGAGAAGGAGGTGCGGCGCCGAGCGTGGCCCCTACGGCTTCCCATTGCGCTGGTGGTCGTCCTGGCGTGCTCACCTGCGGCCCTGTCAGTTGGCCCTCTCGCACTCATCCCTGCTGTGCTGATTGCCGCCCTCGTCGTCGTCGCGCCGATCTTCGGGCAACCCTCCAGCGAGACCGAGCACTACCGGACGGGGGCTCGAGGGGAGCAACGCGTCGCGGCCATCCTCCACCAGCTCGTCACCAGCAGCAGGCACCACAACCACCCCTCCGCCGTCCTCCACGACCGGCGGCTCCCTGGACGAGAGGAGAACATCGACCACCTGTTGGTCATGTCCGAAGGGGTCACGGTCATCGAGACCAAGAACTGGTCGGGCAGCTTCCGTCATTGGCAAGGCTCGTGGTTCGCCGGCCGGAACTCAGCCGACAGCGCGATGAAGCAGGACAGACGTCAGGCCAAAGCCGTGCGAATGACCCTGCGCGATGCGGGACTCCCCCACGTGCCGGTCCACGCTGTCGTCTGCCTGGCCGGTCCCGCCCAGCTCCCCCGCCCTCTGCCTCCCAGCGATGTCGTCGTCTGCGGCGCCTCGCGGCTACCGCAGCAGCTCGCCTCGGGGCCTGGCCCGTACGACACTCGCCTGCTCGCAACCGTGCTGGACGGAGCGATGCCGCCAGCGTGACTCCCTTGCCACGAGCGCTTGGCATGGGAGATGGGAGAGCAGGGGCAAGCCGGAGCAGGACCGGGCTCGCCAGCCACGGCGGCCGACCGGGTGAAGGCCTCGGTCGCCTCCTCATCAGCCCCAGGACGTCAGACCCCCCTCCTACCGTGGCCTGCAGACGACATACACGGAGCAAGAGAAGAGCCGCGCGGCGGCATGGAAAGTCAGCACCCCCACCCTGCCCGACGAGGCGAGGGCACCCGCCGGCTACGTCCGCCAGGACGGCACCCCGAGCGAGACGCAGTACGACCTCTGCCTCCCGGCGGAGTACGCCACCTACTCACTGCTCGAGGAAGCCCGTGAGCCCGCCCTGCCTCTGTTCGCGGAGCTGCCCCTCGACCTGCGCTAGCTGTGATGCCCAGGGAGGTTGTCCCGCTCGGTCCCGGTGAGCCTGTCTGACAGACAGAGGCCTCCGGTTGTGAAGTGGAGCTGTCTAGTTCACCGCTTCACCAACCGGAGGCCTCCGTGTCCCACGCTAACGCCGC
>JBBSQH010000048.1:0-32815 GCA_038258055.1 Actinomycetales bacterium | reverse complement strand
CGGCCGCCCGCCGCCCCCGGCCCCCCCCCCCCCGCGCCCCCGGGGGGCGGGCGGGGGGCGCGCCCTCGACCGGAGGCCTCAGACGGTGGACCGGTCGGAGGTCCACGCCGGGTCGCGTCCGATGAAGGCGACCAACCTGGTCTGGGGGTCCGCGTCCGCCGGGACGTCCACGCGAGGCCCGTACTGGCCCGAGGCGCGCAGCATCTCCTCCAGCGGCTCCATCCCGGCCAGCAGCTCGGCGCAGTGCTCCGGGTCCAGGGTCACCGGTCGGCCGGCGGCCCGAGCCAGGTCCCAGGTGTGCATGAAGACGTCGGTCGTCCAGAGCCGGTCGACCACCTGCGTGAGCGACATCTCGGGGAGGTGCGGGTCCCGGACCACGTGCTCCCGCGACGCCGGGTCGTCGAGCAGGGCCTGGACGGCCGCCACGTGGACCTGCCACCGGGCGACCGGTCCGGCGTCGGCCGGGGCACCGGGCAGCGCCACCCCGTGGGCGCCCAGCAGCCCGGTCAGCCAGGTGACGAGGTGGTCGACGACGTCTAGGGCGGTCCAGCCCGGGACCGGCGCGGGTGCGTCCCAGTCGGTCGTGCTGCGGACGAGGGCGCCGAACCCGGCCTCGACGACGCGGAACCGCGCCGCCTCCTCGGTCGGCAGCGCCATCAGCCCGCGCGGCCCGCGGCCAGCAGGTCGTCGAGCTTCTCGTAGCCCTCGTCGACCCCGGTCTGCATCCCGCTCGCCAGCCAGCCGTCCCGGCCCTCGAAGCTGTCGCACAGCGAGAACGCGTGCAACCGGGTCCGGCCGTCGCCCAGGTCCTCGAAGGTCATGGTCTCCAGGGACACGTCCTGCGGCCGGCCCTCCCACGTGAACGTCTGCACCAGGCGGTCGCTGACCTCGTGGAAGCAGCCGTGGAAGTGGTGCTCCTCGAGGCTGTCGTCGCCCTGCCGGATGTTGGTGAAGCGCCAGCTGCCGCCCGTGCGGGCGTCCCAGTGGTCGATCCGGGTCTTCAGGTCGTATGGACCGACCCAGGCCGCGTACAGCTCCGGGTCGGTGTGCGCCCGCAGCAGCTGAGCCGGCGAGGCGGCGAAGTCCCGCGTCATCCGGATGGCGGGGACGGTCGGGTCGGCCTCGATGGTCGTCCGGGCGTGGGCGCTCGAGGTGCGCGAGGTGGTCGTGCTCATGATGCTTCTCCTTCGGCCAGGGGCTGCTCGGGTGGTGGGTCCTGCTCCATGAGGTCGCCGTGGCGGTCCATGCGGGCCAGCACGTCGTCGAGTCGGCGGTAGCGCTGCTCGGCCTGCTCCCGGTAGCGCTCGATCCACTTCGTCATGAGGTCGAGCACCTCCGCCTCCAGGTGCACCGGGCGCGTCTGCTGCTCCCGGCTGCGCGACACCAGGCCGGCCCGCTCGAGCACCTTGAGGTGCTTGGAGACCGCCTGAAGGCTGACGTCGTAGGAGGACGCCAGCTCGGTGACGGTCGCGTCGGCGGTCGTGAGCCGCGCGACCATGTCGCGGCGGGTCGGGTCCGCCAGCGCCGCGAAGACCCGGGAGAGCTCGTCGGTCATGGTGCCCTTCCTCAACTGTTCGGTTGAGGAAGCATGGCGCGGTTCTAACGCTTGGTCAACCCCTTGGTTGAGCAAGAGCGCCGCGCCCCGGGATCAGGCAATGCCGAGCCGTTGGCGGGCCTGGTTCTCCATCGGGCTGCGACGCAGCGCCGGCACCACGGCCCGAACGCCCTGACCGGTGATCCTGATGGTGCGCAGCGCGGCCGACACCGCCTGCGGCGGCACGGCCGTGGGCCCGGCCCGGAAGGCCGCGGGGAACAGGGCCAGCACGGCGGGCGGCAGGGTCGCGAACGTGATGCCGGCCAGCGTCGACCAGCCCAGCCGGGCCGGGGTGGCGAGCTCCACCGCGGGGCGCAGCGGCGGGGCGAGCAGGCTGCTGATCGCCTCGCGACCGGCGGCCTCGAGCGCCAGGACCGGTTCCATGCGGCGCATGTAGGCGGCCAGCGCGGCCTCGCTGTCGGGCACGGTGGCCGGGTCGAGGCCCACCAGCTCGGCGAAGCGGACCTGCTCGGACAGGTAGGTGTCGGCGTCCACCCCGCTCAGGGGGACGCCCGAGCGGCGGGCGACGTGGACGATGGAGTCCACCAGCGCGCAGTGCACCCACAGCAGCAGCTCGGGCTCGTCCAGGCGGCGCTCCCGACCGTCCACCGCGTCGGTGAAGCGGAACGTCGCGTGGGCGTACCGGACCCGGCGTGCCACCTTCTCGATCTCGTCGCGGGGGCCGAAGGTCGTGAGGCCGACGTACTCGGCCGTCCGGTTGAGCCGCCCCCACCAGTCCTGCTGGTAGCCGGAGTTCTGGACGAAGCCGAGCACCACGTCGGGGTGCATGGACTGCAGCATGAGCGCCCGCAGGCCGCCCATGACCAGGACGGGGTCGCCGTGCAGCCGCCAGGACACGCTTCCGGGGCCGAACAGCCCCGGGTCGGGGACGCCCCGTGGCCCGGGGCCGCTGCGACCGGTCCGGCCGGCACGGGGGGCGCGGGCGCCGGGGGTCCGGGAGCTGCGATCCGGGGAGGTCATGGCTCCATGCTCACCCGGCTGGGGTGAACGCACGACCTGGGAGCGCCCGAGGCGCGCGGCTCCCAGGTCGGACGGGCGTCAGCGGGTGGCGCTGCCGGCCTCGACGGGCTCCCGCAGGTCGACCGGCTCGTCGTCGGCGAACGGGTCGGCCGCGTCGCTGGAGTTGTAGGCGGCCAGGTCGAGGATGCCCTCGCGCTTGGCGACGACGGTCGGCACCAGGGCCTGGCCGGCGACGTTGACCGCCGTGCGGCCCATGTCGAGGATCGGGTCGACGGCCAGCAGCAGGCCCACGCCCTCCAGGGGCAGGCCCAGCGTCGACAGCGTCAGGGTCAGCATGACCACGGCACCGGTGAGCCCGGCGGTGGCGGCAGACCCTACGACGGACACGAACGCGATGAGCAGGTAGTCGGTCAGACCCAGGTCGATGCCGTAGAACTGCGCGACGAAGATCGCGGCCAGCGCCGGGTAGATCGCGGCGCAGCCGTCCATCTTGGTGGTGGCGCCCAGCGGCACCGCGAAGGAGGAGTAGGCGCGAGGAACGCCGAGGTTCCGCTCGGTGACCCGCTGGGTCACCGGCAGGGTCCCGATGGACGAGCGCGAGACGAACGCCAGCTGGATGGCGGGCCAGGCGCCGGCGAAGAACCGGAGCGGGTTGAGCCCGTTCAGGCGCAGCACCACGGGGTAGAGCACCAGCAGGACGATCAGCAGGCCGACGTAGACGTCGACGACGAAGACGCCCAGCGGGGCCAGTGCGTCCCAGCCGTACTGCGAGACCGCGGTGCCGAGCAGCCCGACGGTGCCGATGGGCGACAGCCGGATGATCCACCAGAGCACCTTCTGGACGACGGCCAGCGCCGAGCGGGTGAAGCCCAGGAACGGCTCGGCGGCGGACCCGCTGCGCAGCGCGGCGACGCCGACCACGATGGCGACGACGATGATCTGCAGGACGTTGAACGACAGCCCGGTGCTGATCGATCCGTCGTCACCGGTCGACGACGAGGCCTCGAGCCCGAGCACGTTGACCGGGACGATCCCGGTCAGGAAGTCCAGCCACGAACCGGTACGACCCGGGTCGGCGGCCGCGGTGGCGTCCACCGAGGTGTTGAGGCCGGGGTTGGTGAGCAGGCCGATGGTGATGCCGATGCCGACGGACACCAAGGCGGTGATGGCGAACCACAGCAGCGTCTGCCCGGCGAGCCGCGCGGCGTCGTTGACCTGCCGCAGGTTGGCGATGCTGGCCACGATGGCCAGGAACACCAGGGGCGGGACGACGGCCCGCAGCAGGGTGACGAAGGTGGACCCGACGGTGTCGAGGGTGACGGCCAGCCAGTTGGGGTCGCCGGCGGCGGTGTCCCCCATCTGACGGGCGACGACGCCCAGGACCACGCCGAGCACCAGGCCGACGAGGACCTGGACGGCGAAGGGGACGCGCGAGACAGCACGGATCATGGGAGGGCCTTCCGGTGGCTGGACGGATCTGGACGGTCTGACGGTGGGGCGGGGTGTCAGCCCGGACAGACGCAGCCGGCGAGACGGCAGAGGTCGACATGACGGCGTTGGGTCAGCCACTGCCGCGGCGGCAGCTCAGCTGTCAGCCCGTCGGTCCCCGGAGGTCTCACGGGATCCCACAGCGACGGACGGCCCGTCGTTGTTCCCCACGCGCCCACGGCCGCGGTTCGAGGACGCGCGGACGGGGGGTCTGTCGACGCATCCGGGTGGTCCAGCCGCCCGCGTTACAGCCGGGTGCGGGTTGGTCGATGGAGTCGCAACCGGCCGGACGACGACGTCCCCGCCGGTGCACGCGCACGACGCCCCACGTCAGCGCCACCCACCCCTGGCCGTACCGGAGTCACGAAGCGCGGCCACCAGTCCTCGCACGGCGAGGAGACCGGAGCGCCACCATGGCCTCGAAGCGAAGCGCCACCAGCCTGGCGGTCGCCGCCGCCCTCGTCCTAGCGGGCACGGCCGCGGCGGCGCCGGCCACGGCCGCACCAGCCCCGACCGCGCAGCGCACGTGCGTCGCCCCGTCCGCCTCGGCGATCTACTTCGCGTTGGCGGGCCGGGGGTGCACCGGCTACTCGACCATCGTCCTGCGCGGTCCCACGGGGGCGAGGGGGGCAACCGGTCCCGCAGGGGCCAAGGGCGCCGCCGGGGTCGCGGGACCCGCCGGGGTGTCGGGACTGCCGGGTGAGCAGGGCCTGATGGGTCCTCAGGGGGAGATGGGGCTCCGGGGTGAGGTCGGCCCCCAGGGCGAGGTCGGGCTGCGCGGGGAGACCGGGACCGCCGGCAACAACGGCGCCACCGGCGCCAACGGCGCCAACGGTGCCACGGGGGCCGCCGGGGCCACTGGTGAGCAGGGTGAGCAGGGTGAGCAGGGTCCGATGGGTCCTCAGGGAGAGATGGGTCTCCGAGGTGAGATCGGGCCCCAGGGCGAGGTCGGGCTCATGGGGGCCCAGGGCGAGATGGGTCTGCGAGGTCTGGCGGGGGAGGCCGGTGCCCAGGGTGAGATGGGGTTGCGCGGTGAGACGGGGCTGACGGGCGAGATCGGTGCCACCGGCGCCGACGGCGCGACGGGTCCCGAGGGCGAGCAGGGGGTCCAGGGCGATCAGGGGCTGATGGGCCCGCAGGGTGAGATGGGCCTGCGTGGTGAGATCGGCCCGCAGGGCGAGGTCGGCCTGCGGGGTGAGACCGGGCTGATGGGTGAGACCGGGCCGCAGGGGCTGCAGGGTCTTCAGGGTCTTCAGGGGGAGACCGGCCTGATGGGACTCCAGGGGTTCATGGGTGACCAGGGTGAGATGGGCCTGCGAGGGCTCACGGGGGAGGCAGGTGCGGACGGTGCCGCCGGTGCCGACGGTGCCGCCGGGATCGACGGCCTGGACGGCGCGACGGGTCCGATGGGTCCGCAGGGTCCGGCCGGCGAGGACGGCCTGGACGGCGCGACGGGTCCGATGGGTCCGATGGGTCCGCAGGGTCCGGCCGGCGACGACGGCCTGGACGGCGCGACCGGTCCGATGGGTCCGCAGGGTCCGGCCGGCGACGACGGCCTGGACGGCGCGACCGGTGCGACCGGTGCGACCGGTGCGACCGGGGCCCCGGGGACCGACGGGTTGTTCGGGGACGGGACCAACGAGGCCGAGGAGGGTTCGCGCAGTGACTGCACCCTGGGTGAGGTGCTGTACACGGCCGGCAACCGGGCCGTCGGGCTGCGGGCGGACGGTCGCCTGCTGTCCGTCCAGCAGTACATGGCCCTCTACAGCCTGCTGGGCGTCAGGCACGGCGGCGACGGTGTCAACACGTTCGCGCTCCCGGACCTGGGGCCCAGCACCCCCAACGGCCTGACCGCGAGCGTGTGCGTGGAAGGAATCTTCCCCACGGCCCCCTGACCGGGCCGGCGACGCCGGGGGCGGCGGCTCAGCCGCCCTCGGCGAACTCCGGGTAGGTCGTCATCCCGCCGTCGACGTACAGCGTCGTGCCCGTCACGTAGTCCGCGGCGTCCGAGGCGAGCCACACCGCGGCCGCGGCCACGTCCTCGACCTCCCCGACGCGGCCGTAGGGGATGAGCTGGAGGAGGTCGGCCTCCGCCTCCGGGGTGCTCCAGGCGTCGGTGTTGATCGGTGTCCTGATCGCCCCGGGGGAGATCGAGTTGACGCGGATCCGCTCGGGGGCCCACTCCTGGGACAGCGTCCGCATCAGCATGTCGATGCCGCCCTTGGACGCGGAGTAGTTGGCGTGCCCCGCCCACGGGATGCGGTCGTGGACGCTCGACATGCAGATGATGGACCCGGCCGCGCGCGCAGGACCGTCGCCACCCTGGGCGACGAACTGCCGGGCGGCCGCCTGGCAGCACAGGAACTGCCCCGTCAGGTTGACGTCGATGACGGTGCGCCAGTCCGCCACGGACATCTCCAGCGCGGGTGCGTCCTTCTGCAGGCCGGCGTTGGCGACGAGCACGTCGAGCCCACCGAGCGCCTCGACCGTCTCGGCGAACAGCCCGGTCACCTGCTCGGGGTCGCTGACGTCGGCCTTGAGCGCCACCGCCGTGCCGCCACCGGCCTCGATCTGCTGGACCGCGTCCGCCGCGCCGTCCTTGTCGGAGCGGTAGTTGACGACGACGCTGGCGCCGGCCCGGCCGAAGGCCACGGCGACGCCGTGCCCGATGCCGCTGCTGGCGCCGGTCACCAGCACCCGGTAGCTGGACAGGGTCGGGCCGCTCACGCGGCGGGAGCCTTGGGGATGATGATCCAGAGGGCGATGTAGGCGATCTCGCCGATGCCGAAGAGCCCGAACAGGATGAAGCCGAGCCGGACCAGGAACTTGGGGATGCCGAAGCGCTCCGACAGGGCGGCGCAGACGCCGGCGAGGATCTTGCCGCGACGGGGACGGGTCAAGGTGTTGGCCATGCCCAAGGGTGTACCACCATCGCCCTCGGGTGAACCCGGGTCGCGTTGCCGGTCGCCGCGTGGAGCCTTACCGTCGGACCAGCGCACGCGTCCAGCCCGGCCACCCGGTGGCGGGTCCAGCACACCGTCCCGAGGTGGCCATGTTCACGGCAGCGCACGAGCAGCGCCTCACGCTGGTCCCCGACCTGTCTGCGGTCCGGACCGCCCGTGCGTTCGTGCGTGAGTCGTGCGGCGGTGGGGTCCTGCCGGAGCGTCTGGTCGGGACGGCCGCCCTGCTCACGAGCGAGCTGGTGAGCAACGCCGTCATCCACGCCTCCAGCGCCGCCGAGCTGGTGGTGAGCAGGGTCGTCGACGGCATCAAGGTGGAGGTGTCCGACGCCAGCCCGGTCCGGCCGCAGCCGGCGTCCCCGGCACCCGAGGCCGACCACGGTCGCGGGCTGATGTTCGTGGACCTGCTCGCGACCCGTTGGGGCGTCCGTCCCGCGGCGACGGGGAAGGTCGTCTGGTTCGAGCTGGTCGGCGCCGCTGAGCCGGTCACCTGACGGCGACGGGCTCAGCGGGGGCGACGGGGCGGCTGCGGCCGAAGGGGGTCGCGCCTCAGGCGTCGATGACGACCGGGATGACCAGGGGGCTGCGGCGGTAGCTGCGGTGGGCCCACTGCGACACGGTACGCGCGATGAGCTGCTCGAGCTGGTGGGCGTCCCCGACGCCCTCGGACGCGGCCTTCGCCAGCGTCTTGCGCAGCAGGGGCACCACCGCGTCGAACGTGGTCACGTCGGCCGCGAAGCCGCGGGCGATGAAGTCCGGCTCCTCGGTCAGCTCGCCGGTGTCGGCGTCGACCAGGGCCACGACGGTGATGACGCCCTCCTCGGCCAGGGTCCGACGGTCCTTCAACGACGCCTCCGTGGCCCCGCCGACGGTCGCGCCGTCGACGTAGACGTACCCGGCGCGGACCTTGCCCACGACCTTGGAGACGCCCTTGACCATGTCGACGACGAAACCGTCCTCGGCGATGACCACGTTCTCCACCGGGACGCCGGTCCGGATGGCGAGGTCCGCGTTGGCGCGCAGGTGACGCCACTCCCCGTGCACCGGCATGACGCCGCGGGGCTTGATCAGGTTGTAGCAGTAGACGAGCTCGCCGGCGCTGGCGTGGCCGGACACGTGCACCTTGGCGTTGCCCTTGTGCACGACGTTGGCGCCCCAGCGGGTCAGGCCGTTGATGACGCGGTAGATGGCGTTCTCGTTGCCGGGGATGAGCGAGCTGGCCAGCAGCACCGTGTCACCCTCGCCGATGCGGATCACGTGGTCACGCGTGGCCATCCGGGACAGGGCCGCCATGGGCTCGCCCTGGGACCCGGTGCAGACCAGGCAGATCTTGTCGTCCGGCAGCTTCTCGAGCTGCTTGAGGTCCACGACCAGCCCCTTGGGGACGTCCAGGTAGCCGAGCTCCTGGGCGATCCCCATGTTGCGGACCATCGAGCGACCGACGAAGGCGACCTTGCGGCCGTGCGCGTGCGCGGCGTTCAGCACCTGCTGGATGCGGTGCACGTGGCTGGCGAAGCTGGACACGATGACCCGGCGCGGGGCGGTCCTGAACACCTGCTCGATGGCGGGGTTCAGGTCGGCCTCGGCCACGGTGAACCCGGGGACCTCGGCGTTGGTGGAGTCGACGAGGAACAGGTCGACGCCCTCCTCGCCCAGGCGGGCGAAGGTTCGCAGGTCGGTGATGCGGTGGTCCAGCGGGAACTGGTCCATCTTGAAGTCACCGGTGTGCAGGACCATGCCCGCGTCGGTGCGGATCGCGACCGCCAGACCGTCGGGGATGGAGTGGTTGACGGCGACGAACTCCAGGTCGAAGGGGCCGAAGGTGATCCGCTGCCCCTCCTTGACCTCGGTGGTCCGGGGGTTGATCCGGTGCTCCTTGAGCTTGGAGCCGATGAACGCCAGCGTCAGCCGGGAGCCGATGACGGGGATGTCGGCCCGCTCGCGGAGCAGGTAGGGCACGCCGCCGATGTGGTCCTCGTGACCGTGGGTCAGCACGATGCCGACCACGTCGGCCAGCCGGTCCCGGATGTAGGTGAAGTCCGGGAGGATCACGTCGACGCCGGGCTGCGTCTCCTCGGGGAACAGGACCCCGCAGTCGACGATGAGCAGCTTGCCCTTGTGCTCGAAGACGGTCATGTTGCGACCGATCTCGCCCAGGCCGCCGAGAGCGACGATGCGCATGCCGCCGCGGGGCAGCTTCGGGGGGGTTCCGAGCTCGGGGGAGGGGTGGCTCACGGGCACGCTCCTATGTGGTGGGACAACGGGTAGACCAGGTCGGGGGCGTGTCGTCGGGGGCCGCCTCCGGGCGGCCGCGCCGTGTCACGCGAGGCATCGACCGTAGCGTGCCCGGGCCCTCCGCCCGCTCAGACCGGGCCGATGACCTGCTCGACGGCCTCGGCGACGGGCGTCGGACCGGCCACGCACTCCACGACCAGCCGGGACGGCACCGTCCCGGCCTCGGCGCGGCCCAGCAGCTCCACCACCACGGCGGCGACGTCGTCGCGGGGGACCTGTCCCGTCTGGACCGAGCGCGCCAGCTGCACGCGCTCGGTGGCCGGGTCGTCGGTGAGGCCCCCGGGGCGCAGCACCAGCGAACGCAGCGCGTCGCGGGCGAGCACGTCCTCCTCCGCGGCCAGCTTGGCCCGCAGGTAGGCCAGGAACACGTCGTCGACCCCGTCGGGGGTGGCCCCGTCGCGGACCTGGTCCACACCCATGCTGGAGATGAGCAGGTAGGTCGGGACGCCGGCGAGCTCGGCGGCCGCGGCCAGCAGCACCGCGGCGCCCCGGTCGACGGCGTCCTTGCGGGCCGCCCCGCTGCCCGGGCCGGCGCCGGCGGCGAAGACCACGGCGTCGGCGCCGGCCAGGCTCTCGGCGACCTGCGCCGTCCGCGCCGTCTCGAGGTCCACCACGACCGCGCCGGCGCCGTCGTCCACCAGGTCCGGCACGTGGTCGGGGTTGCGGACCAGGCCCACCACCTCGTGGCCGTCGGCGACCAGGCGGCGGGTGCTCAGCCGGGCGATGGTGCCGTGTCCTCCGGCGATGACGACCTTCATGGGTTCTCCTCGTCCTGCGCCCGGCCGGTCCGCGACGTCGGTACCCATCCCACCGCGCCTGGGCGTGCGGCGCGAACCGTGATCCCCGGGGCTCGGGCGGGAGGTACCGATGAGTTGGGTGCCGTGGTGGCGTCACCACCCGTGCGGGCCGGTCGCGGCCGGCGCGACGACGACGACGGAGGACCCATGGAGACCGCAGTACTGGCCATCGGGACCCGCAAGGGCCTGTGGTTGGCCACCAGTGACGACCGCACCGCGTGGCGGCTGTCGCAGCCCCACTTCCTCATGCACGAGATCCCCAGCGTGGCCGTGGACACCCGGGGTGGGCGGACCCGGGTGCTGGTGGGGTTGCGGTCGGAGCACTGGGGACCGACCGTCGTGCACTCCGACGACCTGGGGGCCACCTGGAGCGAGCCCGAGCAGGGGGCCATCACGTTCGGGGCGGACGACGGGGCCGCGCTGGAGCGGGTCTGGCAGATCCAGCCGGACGGCGAGGACCGGCCCGGCGTGGTCTGGGCCGGCTGCGAGCCGATCTCCGTCTGGCGCTCCGCCGACCACGGCGAGCACTTCGACCTGGTGCGTGGGCTGTGGGACCACCCGCACCGGGGCGAGTGGGGAGCCGGGTACGGCGGGGCCGCCGCGCACACCGTGCTGCCCAGCCCCGTCGACGACACGGTCCACGTCGCGATGAGCACCGGCGGGGTGTACCGCAGCAACGACGCGGGGACGACGTGGCGGCCGCGCAACTCCGGCATCTCCGCCTACTTCATGCCGGGGCCCGCGCCGGAGTTCGGCCAGTGCGTGCACAAGGTCGCCCGGGACGCGCAGGACCCGCGCCGGCTCTACGCCCAGAACCACCACGGGGTGTACCGCAGCGACGACGCCGGTGACACGTGGACGTCGATCGCCGACGGGTTGCCCAGCGACTTCGGCTTCGTCATGCTCGCGCACCCCCGCCGTGGCGGGACCCTCTGGGTGGTCCCCCTGGTGGCCGACGGCGAGCGCGTCCCGCCGCAGGGACGGCTGGCGGTGCACCGCAGCGACGACGGCGGTCGGACGTGGACGGAGCAGGCCGACGGGCTCCCGACCGGTCACTTCAACGCCGTGCTGAGGGACGCCGCCTGCGTGGACACCGGCGACCCCGCGGGCGTCTACCTGGGCACCCGTGCCGGCGACGTGTACGCCTCGGCGGACGAGGGGGCTGCGTTCGTCCGGGTGGCCGACCGGTTGCCGGACGTGCTGAGCCTGCGCGCCGCCCTGGTGCCGGGCTGATGGTGACGAGCTGATGGTGACGAGCTGATGGTGACGCCCGACGGTGACCCGGGGCCGGCCTCGCGAGGCACGGACCCGGACGGTTTGGGGGTCGTGCTCCGGGTGCCGCGCGCGCTGGCCGCGGACCTCGGGGGCCGGCGCGAGGTGGTCCTGCCGGTGCCCGACCGGCGTCGTCTGGACGGGCTGCTGGACGCGCTGGTCCCCGTCCACCCGGCCCTGGCCCGACGGCTGCGGGACGAGACCGGCTCCCTGCGGCGCTTCGTCAACGTCTACGTGGACGGGCTCGACGTCCGACGCAGCGACGGCCTGGCCACCCCCGTGGGGGCGGGCCAGACCGTCGAGGTGATCCAGTCGGTGGCCGGGGGCTGAGCCCCCACCCCCGACCGGACCGGTGGGGCAGGGGCCTCAGTCGACCCAGAACGCGTTGGCGACCTGGGCGAACATGCCCTCCGGGTGCGAGCGGTACAGCGGCTCGGTGCCGAACAGGGTGACGTCGGCGCCACGGGCGGTGCCACTGACCACGACGGGCTGACCCGCAGCGGCCTCCTGACCGATCCAGTGACCGGCGAGGAAGAAGTCCCCGTCGGCCAGGCGCTGGTCCACCCGCACGCCGGCACCGACGGTGCTGAACCAGCGCGGCGAGCTGACGAACGACTCCGTGATGGCGTCACCGGTGATGGGGGAGTCCGGGTCGTTGACGACGGCCGCGATCCCGTTCGCGTCGCCCCGGCCGGCCGTCGCCGTGACCGGTAGCAGACCGGCCCGGGTGTTGAACGTGACGCCGCTGGAGCCGCGTCCGACGACGTTGTGCCCCTCCGCCAGCCACGCCTCGAACGCGGCGGCGGCCTCCGGCGTGAACGACTGCGGGTTGAGCGCCGTGGACGACACGTACAGCGCGTCGAGGTCGTCGAACGACACGGTGCCGTCGTTGACGATCGCCGTGCTGACCACGGTGACCTCGAAGCCCATCCGACGCAGCGCGAACAGCTCGTCGGCCGGGCCGGAGAACCCGACCTGCAGCGCGTCGACGGGTTCCGCCGCCGGGAGCTGCCCAGGACGGACGGCTGTGAAGTCGACACCCAGGTCGGTGGCGACGGCCCGGACGACCGCGTAGTCGGCCCGGACGACGAACTCACCGCTCGGGGCCCGCGAGACCGCGACCCCCTCGGCCTGCAGGCGGTTGACCGCCTGCACACCGGCGATGCTGTCGACGTCCAGCACGTAGGCGGGGCGCCGACCGGTGGGAGCGCTGCCGGTCGGTGCGACCTCCGACACCTCGGCGAGCCGGTTGCCCGGCAGGTCGCCGTCGTCGACGGTCACGACGTCCGCGCCCCACAGGGAGGCGAGGCTCCACGCGGAGATGTCGTACATCGTCGGGTAGAAGGTCGTCACGTCGGTGCCCACGTCGAGGATGACGTTGGCCATGCCGCGCTTGGCCTGGTGCATGTCGACCACGTAGGAGCCGGCCTCGTACCGGGTGCCGTCGATGGTGACCGGCCCGGTCGTCCGGTCGACCTCCACGTCGTTGTCCAGCAGGAACTCCACCACGCGGGTGGTCGCGGTCTCGCTGCGCTGGGCGTCGCCCGCGGGCAGCACGTAGGCGCGCGGGTACTCCTTGTCGAGGGTGTCGATGTTGGTCCCCAGGGCCAGGTCGATGGCCAGCGGGTCGTCGATCGGGCGCGACGACTCGCCGGCCGCACCCCGCCGGAACAGCTCGATCTGGTCCCCGAGCAGCGTCGCCCTGTTCTCGGTGGCCCAGGCCAGGTTGGCCTGCATGGTGTCGTGGGCGATGTTGGTGTTGATCCGGGTGCGGTTGTGCCGCTCCTCCACCGACAGCTGGGTGCTGCGCGGGTTGAGCGGGAACTCGATGGTGTGGCCGATGGCACCGTGGAACATGGCGTACATCGGGGTGAAGATCGGGGGCCAGTCGTCCCAGCCGGTGCTGCGGTCCCGGAAGGGGATGTCGGCCTGGGTGTAGGAGCCGCCGTAGTACGGCGCCAGGTCCGTCGCGTTCTCGGCGACGACCTTGGCCTCCATCGCCAGCGCGTTCCGCAGGGCGTTGCGGATGTAGAGGTCGTACTCGTAGTTCTCCCCGTGGGGGCCCGTCGTCGGCTCGATCAGGGTCCGCGCGACGTAGCCGTGCAGGTCGAGCATGGTCAGCGGGTCGTAGCGGATGAGCTGGTCCCGCATGACCTGGACCTCGGGCTGGGACTGCGTGATGAAGTCCCGGTTCATGTCGAAGCTGTTGCCGTTGGCGCGGGTCGCGTTGACCCTGCCGTCCGGGTTCATCGACACCACGACGGCGATGACGTTGCGGTCCAGCAGGTCGCCGGTGGTCTCGTCCTCGGCGAAGGCCAGCTCGTCCAGCAGCCGGAAGGCCGCGTCGGTGCCCTCCCACTCGTTGCCGTGGATGTTGTTGTTGATGAACAGGGGCGACTTCCAGTCGTCGTACTCGCCGGCCTGCAGGGCCGCGGCGGCCGCGACCGGGTCGGAGGTCCGTAGGTCGGACAGCCGCTGCCACTCGGTCCACTCGGCGTCGGTCATCGGGTTGGTGACGACCACCATGTGCAGGTCACGGCCCTGGCTGGACTGGCCGATGATCTCCACGCTGACGCGGGGGCTGGCCTGCAGGGCCCGCAACCGAGGGGCGAACTCGTGGTACGGGATGAGGTTGAGGGGGATGGAGGCGTCGGCCTCGTTGACCGGGACGTCCACGATGACGTCGTTGCGGGGCTTGCCGGGCAGCTGCCCGGCGGCGGCCTGCGCCACGGTCGACGAGGCGATGGAGCTGCGCGCCGAGGCGGCCCCGGCGGACCGCTTGGCCGAGCGCTCGGCGGCGGGGGCCGGGACGGCGCTGCGGTCCTCGGTGACGCGGGTAGGGGACTCCTCGGGGTCGGCGGGGGCCGCGTTGGCGGCGGGGACGAGCGAGAGCGCGAGTGCGGACGCGACAGCGGCCGGCACCCAACGTCGACGGTTCATCGGGACCTTTCCGGAGCGGAGCCCGGCGGCGGCAGCGCCACCGGGGCAGGGGGGCGGGGGTCGCCGTCACTATGGTCCGAACGGGTGATGCCGGACAAGGGTTGGTGACCGTCCGTTCGGGAACTGTCACGCGGATGACACGTACCGGCGGGTGGAGCCCGGGTCAGGTGAGCCCGACCAGCACCAGCACCGCCAGGGACGCGGCGGCGACGCAGACCCACACGGCAGCAGCGAGGACGACGGGGGCCCAGCCGGCGCGCGCCACCTCCCGCAGCCGGGTCGAGCAGCCGACCGCCGCGAGCGCGCAGGTGATGAGCACGTCGACCGCCAGCCCGACGGCCGGCGCCACCGCGTCCGGCACGACGCCGGTGGCCGCGACGACCACGGCGAGCACGAACAGCAGCAGGAACGGCGGCACCAGACGACGGCCCGCCCCTGCGCCCTGACGCAGCCGCGCCAGGACGAGGGTCACCGGCACGAGGGCCAGCACCCGGGTCAGCTTGACCACGACGGCGACGGCCAGGGCGCTCCCGCCCCAGCCCCCCGCGAGGGCGACCACGGCGCTGGTGTCGTTCACCGAGCTGCCCACCCACGCCCCGAACCCCTCGTCGGACAGCCCCAGGCCGCGCGCCGCGACGGGCAGGGTGAGGATGGCCACCAGGTTCATGAGCACCACGGCCGACAACGCGTAGGACACGTCCGCCGGGCGCGCGCGCAGGACCCCCGCGGTCGCGGCGATGGCCGACGCACCGCAGATCCCGGTGCCGGCCGAGATCAGCGTCCGCAGGTCCTGACCGACCCCGAGGGCACGGCCCAGCAGTGCCCCGACCGCGAAGGCGGTCAGGACGGCGGCGACCACGACGGGGAGGGCCCTCGGCCCGACCTCGAGCAGGCTGCCCACGGGGACGGTCAGGCCCAGCAGCACGATGCCGGCCTGCAGCAGGCGGCCGGACGCCCACGCGAGCCCTGGACCGGTCCCCGGCCCCGGCGGGCGGACCGCGGTCAGGGCGATGCCCAGCACCAGCGCCAGCACCGCCGGCCCCGGGGACCCGGTGACGGGTCCCACCCACCGGTCGAGCGCCGTGGCGACCGCCGCGACCACGACGGCGAGCAGGAGCCCCGGCACCGCCCGCCGCAGACCGCTGCGGGACGAGACGGGGGCCGTGGGGCCGGCCGGGTCGCTCACCGGCCGGGGACGACGACGGCGGGGAGGTCGGCCCGCAGCGCCGTGGAGACCTCGGCGAGCGCGTGCCGGGTGCGGACCCGGTCCACCCCCGCCACCGCCAGGAAGCCGTGGACCGCACCGGGGTAGTCGCTGAGCCGCACCGGCACGCCGGCCGCGCGCAGCGCCTGGGCGAACCGGGTCCCGTCGTCGCGGAGCGGGTCGTGCTCGGCGGTGAGGACCGTGGTGGGGGGCAGGCCGGCGAGGGACGGCGCGTGCAGGGGGCTCAGCCACGGGTGCCGGGGGTCGACCCCCGTCCCGGCGGTGTACAGCTCGAGGAACTGCTCGATGTCCGCGCGGGTCAGGATCGGCGCGTCCGCGTTGGCGGCGACCGACGGCGAGGACAGCGTGGCGTCGACCGCGGGGTACACCAGCGCCTGGTGGACCACGACGGGGTCGCCGACCGCCGGCTCGTCACGCAGGCGCGCCGCGGTGACGGCGGCGAGGTTGGCGCCGGCGCTGTCGCCCACCAGCGCGACCCGGTCCACCCGGACGCGGGCCTGCGCCCCGACGTGCTCGGGGTGGGCCGCCATCCAGCGGACCGCCTCCAGGCAGTCGTGCACCGCGGCCGGGTACGGGTGCTCGGGGGCGAGCCGGTAGTCGACCGACACCACGACCGCGGGGACCGCCCGGGCCAGGGCCGCCACCCACCACGGGGTGTCGTCGACCCCGCCGTGCACCCAGCCGCCGCCGTGCAGGTGGACCACCACGGGCAGGACGGTGCCCGGGACGACCCGGGGGGTGTGCACGACCAGGGCCACGCCGGAGGAGGTGCGGGCCCGGCTGCGTCGTACGTCGGCGGCCGGCCGGCCCAGCACCCATCCGGCGACGGCACCGAGCGCCGGGTGGGGCACCCGGCCGCGGGAGGCGACCACCTGGGGCGCCTCGACGCCGCTGATGCCCACGGCCCCGAGCCGCCGACCCACGGCCGACACCAGCCGGACCGCCGCGGACGGCGGCAACGAGGTGTCGGACGTCACCGCGGGGCTGCTCAGCCCTGGCCGAGGTCGGCCAGCAGCCCCGTGAACCAGTCGGTCGAGGTGTCGAACGCCTTGCCGCCGGCGATCCGGTCGAACTCGATCGCCCGCAGCCGGCCGCCGGCGCCCTCGTCGTGACCGACGACGCCGCCCTCGCGCCGCAGTGCGCACTCCACGGCCAGGTCGGTGCAGGACTTGATCAGGCGCAGGTCGTCCGCGTTGGCCGCGGCGGAGCGGGAGAAGTAGCCCGACTTCTGGACCATGGTCTTCTCGGCGCCGATGCCGGCCGCGAACTGCTTGGCGAACCAGGCCCCCGGGTTGATGGTGTCGATCTTCACGTGCCCGAACGGGTCCCGGCCGACCTCCTCACCGGCCTTCTCCAGCTCGGCGACGATGGTCTGCACGCCGGCGCCCTCGGACACGAACAGGTTGACGCAGCCGGTGGAGTCCATGACGGTGCGCAGCCGGGCGGACTCCGCCGCGACGTCGAACTCGCGCTCGGGCAGGTACACGCCGTGGACGTCCCAGCGGCGCGGGTCGTTGCCGATGCCCGGGACGTACTCCTGCTGGGCGACCCAGCGGTGGTGCGCCAGCGCGGTGGCGGCCGTCAGCCAGCCGCAGCCGCGTCCCATCACCTCGTGGACGATGAGCATCCTCGGGTTGGACGAGTGCTCGGCGATGATGTTGCGGGCGAAGATCGCGCCCTGCTCCGCGGCGGTCCACGCGCCCAGCGACTGCCGGATCGGGACGACGTCGTTGTCGACGGTCTTGGGCAGCCCGACGACCGTGAGCTCGTAGTCGTTGCGGGCCAGGAACGCGGCCAGGTCGGCGGCCGTGGTGTTGGTGTCGTCCCCACCGATGGTGTGCAGCACGTCCACCCCGTCGGCCGTGAGCTGGTCTGCGGCGACCTTGAGGGCGTCCTGCCCCTCGGTGATCAGGCCCCGCTCGACCAGGTTGGCCGCGTTGGTCAGCTTGACGCGGCTGTTGCCGAGGGGGCTCCCGCCGAAGCGGTGCAGCAGGTGCGCGTCGCGGCGGACCTCGTCCGTCACGGTGATCGAGCGGCCGGACAGCAGCCCCGCGTACCCGTCCAGGTAGCCGATGATCTCGATGTCGGGGGCGATCTCGGTGTAGCGCTCGATCAGGCCACCGACGGCCGAGGACAGGCAGGGTGCGAGGCCTCCGGCCGTGAGCATCGCGACCTTGCGGACGGGGCGGTCGGACATGCGTTCCTCCTGCGGGGGTGCGGCGGCAGACCTGCACGGACCGGTACGGACCCGTGAGGACCTGTGCGGACGTCGCGGGCCACCCTAATGTCCACGCCGGGGCCGTCCCGGTCATGATCGACGGGCGGGCGCCCTCGGGCAGGCGCACAGTGTGCGCGGACGCCCGGTGCGGGCGTCGACCACCGACCAGGGGAGCCACCATGTCCGAGAGCACCGACGTCCGAGGGTCCGGGACCACCAACATCGCCGACTTCGGCCGTGAGATGTGGTCGTTCCTGACCGGCAAGGGCGCCGTCATCGACTACACCTTCGTCGACATGACGATCGAGGTCCCCCGGGAGACCGGTCCCGACTCCCCGCGCGCCACGTGGAAGGTCGACGGGACGGTCCGCATCACCACCACGGACCGCGACGCCTCGGGCGCCATCGGGTCATGAGCACGGCCGGGGGAGCCCGGCTCGTCGTCCTCCCGGACCTGACCGTCACGGTGACCGACCCGCAGGGTCGTACCGCCGCCGTGGTGGTGGACGACCACGACGGGGCGTTCCGGGTGCGCGTGGCCCGTCCTGCGGACCTCGGCGTGCTCATCGGGTCGGTGCCGGGGCTGCGGACCGGCGCCGGCGGGGCCGAGCGGGTGCTGGGCCGGCTGCTCGCGGGCACGGACGGCCTGCGGTGGGACCAGGACGTCGAGCTGTTCCTGGGCCCGCGGCTGCTGCTGCGCCGCCGCGCCGGTCGCTGGCGCCCGACGCCCGCCGTCGCGGTGCCGCTCGTGGTGGCGACCGTCTCGGCGCTGGCGGCGGCGGGGGTCGCGGCGGGGGTCCTGGTGCTGGTGGTGGCGCGGGTGCTGCGGCTGCTGACGCGCGGACGGCGCGGAGGTGGTTCGACCGGGTGACGCCGGCGCCCCGTCCTGAGGAACCGTCGTCACCGTGCCGATCCTTCCCCGGTGACGACGACGGCGACCACCCCGTCGCGGTCGGTGGTGGCGCTCGTCGCAGTCCTCCTGTGCG
The DNA here is from genome assembly GCA_038258055.1 of Actinomycetales bacterium. Classification (GTDB taxonomy): domain Bacteria; phylum Actinomycetota; class Actinomycetes; order Actinomycetales; family JBBAYJ01; genus Aquipuribacter. The sequence goes on along the minus strand of JBBSQH010000048.1, from coordinate 14,059 downwards.
CCGGCGGGGCGTTGTCGGTCCTGCTCGTGGACCGCGCCGACGCAGGTCCGTCGAGCGGCGGGGGGCAGCCGCTGGCCGCCCCGCCCCAGGTCCCGGACCCGGGTGGCTACACGTTCCTGGCCTCCGGGGCCGACGGCCAACCGGTCCGGTGGGACCCCTGCCGGCCCGTCCAGGTGGTGGTCCGCCCGGACGGTGAGCCCCCCGGCGGGCGGGAGGCGGTCCTCGCAGCCCTCGCGGACGTCGGCGCCGCCACCGGGCTGGTGCTGCAGGTGGAGGGCGAGACGGACGAGCCGCCGTCGGCCGAGCGGCCGGGCTCCGACGTCGCCCGCTACGGGGACCGGTTCTCACCCGTGCTGCTCGCCTGGAGCGACGCCGCCGAGCACCCCCCGCTGGCCGGCGCCATCGGGGTGGCCGGCCCCGTCGCGAGCGCCCCCGACCGTGCAGGGGAGTCCAGCTGGGTGAGCGGCACGGTCGTCCTGGACGCCGCCTGGTTCGGCGACAACCTCGCCCACGACACGGGCAGCCGGCGCGCCGCGGCGGTGCTGCGTCACGAGCTCGCCCACCTGGTGGGCCTCGGTCACAGCCGGGACCCCTTCTCCCTGATGTCGCCCGCCTACCAGTCGGTGTTCGAGCCGTCGCTGGCCGACCGGGCCGGGCTGGCCCGGCTCGGGGGCGGCCCCTGCTCGTGACGGCCTCGGGGATCATCCGGAGACGACGTAGCGTTGGCACCCACGGACGGGCCCCGACGGGCTCCGACCGACCGACCCACGACTCCGGAGGACCCGCGTGCACCGTCCCGACAGCGACCCGCTCGTCAGGCTCGTCGACGACGTCGACGTCCCCGACGGCCTGGTCCTGGCCCACCACCTGACGGGCTTCTCCGACGCCGGCTCCGCCGCGAGCAGCGCGGTGACCGCGCTGCTGACCGACCACCACCGCGTCGACGTGGCCCACCTGGACGCCGACGTGCTCGTCGACCACCGGAGCCGCCGTCCGACCATGCACTTCGACACCGACCGCTGGGTGTCCTACGAGGCGCCCCACATCACGGTGTCGCTGCTGCGCCGCCACGACGACCCGGGGCAGGCGCTGCTGCTGCTGCACGGACTCGAGCCCGACGTCCGGTGGGAGGCGTTCACCCGCGCCGTCATCGGCCTGGTGGAGCAGCTCAAGGTCCGCCTCGTGGTCGGTCTGAACGCCATCCCCATGGGCGTGCCCCACACCCGCCCGGCCGGCGTGATCACCCACGGCACCAGCGCGGAGCTCGTCCGCGGGCGACGGGCGTGGATCGGACAGGTCCGGGTGCCGGGCAGCATCGGCAACCTGCTGGAGCTGCGGCTGGGCGAGGCCGGGCTGGACGCGGTCGCGTTCACCGTCAACGTCCCCCACTACGTGGCGTCCTCGGAGTACCCCGACGCGGCTGCCGTCCTGCTCGAGCACCTGTCCGGCGTCAGCGGGATCCCCATCGACGTGGACGGGCTCCGGGTCCGGGCCGTGCAGACCCGCGGCGAGATCGACGCCGAGGTCGCGAAGAGCCCCGAGGTCGCCGCCGTGGTCCAGGCCCTGGAGGAGCAGTACGACAACCTGGCCGAGACCGCGGCCACCGACCTGCGCAACGACCTGCCCGACGGCGACGAGCTGGGTGCGGAGCTGGAACGGTTCCTGGCCCAGAACGACCGTGAGACCGGCGCCGGCGACGCAGGGCCGGGCGGTCCGGGAGGGCCGGGTGGGGCCGGCCCCACCGGGCCGGGCGGGAACGGCCTGTGACGGTACGGGCGCTGGACGCGGCCGAGGTGCTCCCGGTGGCGGTGGGACGCGCGCTGCGCGAGGCGGGGCTGGGCTGGCGTCCGACGGCCGGGGACCGTTTCGTCCTGGCCGACCGTGACATGGACGCCGACGTGTTCGTCGTGTCCGACATGGTGGCCGACGTCCACGAGTTCCCCTCCGGCCCCGTGATCGGGTTCAACGGCACCGTGGAGTGGGCGCTGGACAGCGTGGGCACCGAGCAGGCGGTCTGGCTGCCGGCCGAGGACCAGCTCCGCCGGATGCTGCAGGGCACGTTCCGGCGCCTGGAGCGGGCCGGGGAGTCCTGGACCGTCACGGTCCACCTGCCGGGGGACCCCGACGAGACCGTGGTCACGGCGGGCACCGCGGCCGAGGCCTACGCCGACGCGCTGCTGCAGCTGCTGGGCCGCGCGCTGGGCTGACCGTGAGCCCCGCTCGGCCCGCTCCGGGCTCACCCGGTTGCGCCTCGGCACCGCCTCAAGGGCGGTGACCTCGGCGCCGACCAGGTAGGGGTGAGTGACCCCGTCGTGCCGATGGTCCGTCCCCGCCGCACGCTCACGGCGCCGGCCCCCGCGTCGCCCCCGAGCACCGGAGGGCCCGGGGTCGCGGCCATGGTTGCCGCGCTCGGGCAGGGTGTCCTGCTCCACGACAGCGTCGGACGACTCACCCACGTGGACGACACCGCCGCGGCGGTCCTGGGCGTCCCCGCCGACCAGCTCCTGGGCCGGACCTGGCACGACCCGTCCTGGTCCGCGGTGCGCGAGGACGGCCGCCCGCTCGCCGGCCACGAGCACCCGGTCATGCAGGTGCTCGCCGACGGCCGGACCCGCCACGGCGACCTGGTCGGGCTGGGGGGCGACGACGGCGTGCGCTGGCTGCGCTTCGACGTGGCCCTGCTGGAGCAGGAGGACGGGCCGGCCGTGGTCGGTGCCCTGGTCGGTGACGTCACCCGGGACGTCCAGACCGGGTTCGCCCTGGCCGTGGAGACCCTCCGCTCCCGCCGGCTGCTGTCGCCGGAGCGCGACGTGCTGCTGCGGGTGTCCCGCTGGGGCCGGGTCGTGGGTGCGGGTCCGGCCGTCGAGGACGTGCTCGGCCGGACCGTGGACGAGGCCGTCGGCTGCTCCATGGTCGAGTTCGTGTCCCCGGCCGACCGGCCCGCGGTGAAGGCCCGGCTGGAGTCCCTGGCCCACGACGAGACCGCCGTCATGCGGGTCCGGGTGCGACGTCGGGGCGGCGAGCGGCGCTGGACCCGGCTGGGCATGCGCTGGATCGACCACGACATGTCGGAGGCCCACGTCGTCCTGGCCGACGAGCATGACGCCGTGGTGGCCTCCGACGACGCGGACGAGCTGCGGGCGAGGCTGCGGACGGTGAGCCTGCTCGCGCGGGACACGGTCGCCCTGCACGGTGCGGACGGCACGTACACCTGGGTGTCCGGACGTGCCACGCAGGACCTCGGCTGGGAGCCGGAGGACCTGCTCGGGCGCCCCTTGCACTCCCTGGTCCACCCCGACGACCAGGCCCGGGTGGACGGCGCGCACTCGCTGGCGGCCGCCGGGGACACCGTGGCCGTCCGCTACCGCTTCCGGGGCGCCGACGACGTCCACCGCGTCGTCGACACCTCGCTGTCCGGCACCCTCGACCCCACCACCGGACGGCTGGTCGAGCTCCGCTCCGCCACCCGTCCCGCCGAGGAGCTGCAGCGCAGCGAGCAACGCCTCGACGTCGCCGAGGCGCTGCTGCGTCGCTGCATCGAGCAGACCCCGGTCGGGCTGGCCGTCCTCGGTCCCGACGGGTCGTGGCGCACCGTCAACGACGCCTTGCTGCGCGCGGTCGGCCACGCCCGGGGGTCGCTGCTGCGGCGCCGCCACGACGACCTGCTGGTCGGGAGCAGCCGCCCCGACGTCGTCGACGGCCTGGCCGCGGTCGCTGCGGGCCGACGCGACGTCTGGCACGGCCGGGCCGAGTACGCCGGCGCCGACGGCGCCCCGGTGCCCGTGCGGTTGTCCGCGTCCTCGGTCCGCACCGCCGAGCAGGAGCTGGTGAGCCTGGTGCTTCACGTCGAGCCCGAGACCGGCAGCTCCCCGGCGGTGCCGCGCACCGGGGCCGGCGACGCCGACGAGCTCACGGGGATGTCGCCGTCGGAGCTCGCGGTCGACCGGCTCGTGAACGCCCTGGAGCGGTCCACCCGGACGGGCCGTTCCGTCGGGGTGGTGTGGGTGGTGCTCGACGGGGTCGACGACGTCGTCGCGCAGCACGGCCAGGCCGCGGGTGACTCGGTGCTGGTGGAGGTCTCGAGGCGGCTGCGGAGCACGCTGCGCCTGGGTGACACGTTGGCCCGCGTCGGTGGCGACGCGTTCGTCGGGGTGTTCGAGGACGTCCACGAGCTCGAGATCTCCCGGGTCGCCGCGCGTGCCGCCGCCTGCATCGAGGTGCAGGCCCCGGGCACGCCCCGTGGCCGGGTGACGGCCAGCGTCGGGTCCGCCGCTCGGCCCTGCTCCGGCACCGAGGACCCCGGTGAGGTGGCCGAGGACCTGCTCGCCGCGGCCGACGCCGCGGCCCGCCAGGTGCGGCTGCGGGGCGGGGCGGGCTGGCACCACAGCAAGCGCACCTTCCGCTGACACCGGCTCGACCGCACGGGACCCCAGCGGTCCGCCGTGGCCGTCGGGCCGCCCGGACGTGCTTGCATGTGGTCCCGTGAGCACAGTCGACACCGCCCGAGCTGCCCTGGACCCGCGAGCGGTCCGACAGGTCGCCGACGACTACGTCCGCGCCTGCGCCGTCCTCAACCCCGCCCTGGCCACACAGCTGGGCACCGATCCGCTGGCCGACGGGCTGCCGGACCTGACCCCGGACGGCGCCGACACCCTCGCGGCGCTGCAACGGAGCACCCTGGCGGACCTCCAGGCCCTGGAGCCGGGTGCCTCGGTCGCCACCGTGGACGCCGAGCGCCGCTGCGCGACGCTGCTGCGGGAGCGGCTCGGGGCGGACCTCGCCGCCCACGACTCCGGCGAGCACCTGCGCTCCCTCAGCAACCTGTTCAGCCCCGTCCAGGCCGTCCGGTCCGCGCTGCTGGTCATGCCCACCGGGACCCAGGACGCCGTGGCGGCCGCGGTCCGTCGGGTCGCTCGGGTCGGGCAGGCCTACGACCAGTACGCCACCACCCTGCGCGAGGGGCTGCGCCGTGGTCTGCCCGGCGGTCCGGCGCAGGTGGTGGCCGTCGTGGACCAGCTCGACGACTGGTCCGCCGTGGGGGGCGGACGTGGCTGGTTCGCCGAGCACCTGTCGGGCCTGCTGGCCGAGCTGGACGACCCCCCTCCCGGCCTGCGGGCCGACGCCGACGCGGCGGGCGCGTCCGCGGCGGACGGGGTCCGTCGGCTGCGTGAGGTCCTGGCGGAGGAGTACCTGCCCGCCGTCGCCGACGCCCCCGACCCGGTGGGGCGGGAGCGCTACCTGGTCGGGGCTCGCCGCTGGACCGGGTCGGACGTCGACCCGGTCGAGGCGTACGACTGGGGCTGGCGCGAGCTGGCCGGCATCCACGCCGAGATGGTCGAGGTCGCCCACCAGGTGCTCCCCGGGGCGACCCCGTCGGAGGCGATGGCCCACCTCGACGTGCACGGCGAGGCCGTGGTGGGTGTCGAGGCCGTCCGGCAGCGGCTGCAGCAGATGATGGACACCGCGATGACGACGCTGCACGGCACGCACTTCGACATCGCGGAGCCGATCCGGGTCGTCGAGGCCCGCATCGCGCCCGCCGGGTCCGCCGCCGCCCCCTACTACACGCGCCCCAGCCTGGACCTGGTGCGGCCCGGTCGGACCTGGCTGCCGACGCTGGGCCGGGAGCGGTTCCCGATGTGGGACCTGGTGTCGACCTGGTACCACGAGGGCGTCCCCGGTCACCACCTGCAGCTGGCCCAGTGGGCGCTGCTGTCCGACGAGCTGTCGATGTTCCAGACCAGCACCGGTTCGGTGTCGGCCGCGACCGAGGGCTGGGCGCTGTACGCGGAGCGGCTGATGGCCGAGCTGGGCCACCTGGACGACCCGGGGCAGCGGATGGGCTACCTGAACGCCCAGGCGCTGCGCGCGGCGCGGGTGGTGGTCGACATCGGCATGCACCTGCGCCTGACCGTGCCCGACGACCAGCACGGCCTGCCCGTGTTCGCCCCCGGACGTCGCTGGACCCCGGAGCTGGCCGGCCGGTTCCTGGCCGAGCGGACCGGTCTCGACGAGGCGTTCCGGTCCTCGGAGGTCGTCCGCTACCTGGGCATGCCCGGGCAGGCCATCAGCTACAAGCTGGGGGAGCGGGCCTGGCTGGCCGGTCGGGAGGCCGCTCGGGCCCGGGCCGCGGCCCAGGGCCGGGACCTCGACCTCAAGGGCTGGCACATGGCGGCCCTCAGCACCGGTGCCCTCGGCCTGGACGACCTGGCCCGCGAGCTGGCCGAGCTGGGGTGAGGACCGGCGGAACGCCGGTGCCGGGCGTACCGTTGTGCCCTTCGAGGAACGGGAGGACGACGATGAGACCAGGACGTGTGGCCGCCCTGCGGGTGCTGCTCGAGGTGTTCCGCGGCGGGGGCCCCTACGGCCTCGCCCAGCGGCTGGGAGCACTGCCACGGCTCGTGCTCACCGCCGCCCGAGGGGCCTACCGCGACTGGGACCGCCGGCGGGCCCTCGCGGTGGTGGCCGGGGTCCTGTACGTCGTGTCCCCGGTGGACCTCGTGCCCGAGGCGCTGCTGGGCGTGTTCGGCCTGGCCGACGACGCCCTCGTGGCCGCGTGGCTGGCCGGTGCGGTGCTGTCGGAGGTCGACCACTTCCTGGACTGGGAGAAGGCCCGCGACCGGGTCGTCCAGGGCTCGGTCACCTGACCCGTCGTCCACAGCCGGGACCGGTCCTCCACAGCACCAGGTCGACCTGTCGCGAGGGGGTGGTCGCCGCCAGCCTCGGGTGATGGACCCGCGGACACCGCCCACCGACACCCACGCACCTCCCGCCATCCGGCTGCGCGACCCGGCCGGGGCCGTGGTCGCGGTGCCCTACCTGCTCGGGTTCACCCCGCAGCGGTCGCTGGTCGTCGTGGGGATCGACGACGACCGCTCCGTCGGGGCCTCGCTGCGCTGCGACTACGAGCCGGGCTGCCCGCCCGGCACCACCGCGGCGCTGTGGGAGCACCTGCAGCGTGTGCTGCTGCGCAACGGCTGCCACACCTCGCTGCTGCTCGTCTACACCTCCCAGGACCCCGAGGACCTGCCGTCGGGGTGGGTGGACGGCCTGCTCCGGGCGGCCCGGCCGGACCGGGAGGACGACCCGGTCGGCGGTGACGTCGAGGACCGCACCGCCCAGGTCGGCGGACCACGGGCGCAGGACCCGGCCGAGCGCCTGGCGGTGCTCGACGTGCTCGTGGTCGGCCCGTCCCGCTTCCGTTCCGTCCTGTGCGGTGACCCGTCCTGCTGCCCGCCGGAGGGGACGCCGGTCAGCGAGGCAGGTCACCACCCCGTCGCCGCCGGGTTCGTGCTGGCGGGGCGCAACCCTGCCGCTGACCGGGCCTCGGTGGCGCCGGAGGGCACCGCGACCCCCGACGAGCGGGCGCGCGCTCTGGCCGCCACGCGGGCGGCCGATGACGTGCTGCTCCCACCTGCGATCGGCTCCCAGGCCGGGGTCGGCTCCCAGGCTGCGGTCGGCTCACGTGCCGCGGCCCACCTGATCGGCCGGTGGGCGGCGAGCCTGCCCGGGGGGCCGGACCCGGAGCTGGCAGGCACGCTGGCAGCCGCGTGGCGGGCCAGCACCGGTCTGCGCGACGCCTGCCTGGCCCTCCTGCTGCCCGGGGCTCCACCCCGACCGGGCGCGAGGCCGCTGCGGCTGGACGAGGTCCTCGCCGACCCCGCCTGCGCCCGGGCCACCGGGGTGGGGTCGCCCGTCCTGCGACGGATGGCCGCGCTCACCACGGGGCCCCAGCGGGCGACCGTGCTGGCCGCGCACGCCTGGCTGTGCTGGGTGGCGGGTGAGGGGACGGCCGCCGGCGTGCTGGCGGAACGCGCGCAGCGCTCAGGTCACGACCAGCCCCTGGCCACCCTCGTCCTGCAGTGCCTGGACCACGGCGTCGGACCCCCGTGGACGTCGTCGCGCCCGGGAGCCGCGCCGCGGCCGCCGTGCGGACGGTCGTGACGCCCCGTGAGGTCTCGAGCGCGTGAGGTATCAGGCAGGCGCCCCGGTCCCTCTTGCGGTCATGGCTGGAGGCTGGTGGTGGTGATCCGGGAGCGGGTACGGTCCGTCCACACCCGTCCCACGTCGGCAGCCTGTCCCGCGACGGAGCCGCCGAGCACCCAGCGCGTGCCCGGCGAGACCCGTCGGCGTCCAGCAGGAGGACCGATGGTCAGCAACGGCACCGTCCCCCCCACGGGTACGGCCGGTGCCGCGGCGGTGCCAGGAGCCCGGGACGCCCGGACCCGCCGCCCGGGCGACCCGCTGCCCGACCTCGCCGTGGTGCAGGTACCACCCGGACCCAGGCGCCACGAGCTCGCCGACCGTTCTGCCGCCCTGTTCCGCGCCTGGTGCGACGGGGACGGCCGGGCCAGCGCAGAGCTCGTCACCCTGCTCACCCCGACCCTGTGGCACACCGCCCGGGCCTACCGGGTGGACCACGCGACCGCCGAGGACGTCGTGCAGAACGCCTGGATGGCGCTGGCCCGTCGCCGGGACCAGCTGCGGGACCCTCAGGCCGTGCTGGCCTGGCTGCTGGTGACGGTCCGCCGGGACGCCGCCCGCACCGCCGCAGGAGCCCGCGTCACCGTGGCCGACCCCGAGCCGCTCCTGGCGGTCAGCCCCGACCCGGCCCCCGGCCCCGCGGCCACCGTCATCGACGACGACCGGGCCCGACGGCTCTGGACGGCGGTCGGGCGGCTGTCCGAGCGCTGCCAGCGGCTGCTGCGGGTGGTGGCGTTCTCCGACCGACCCGACTACGCGTCGCTCTCGGTGGACCTCGGCATGCCGATGGGAAGCATCGGCCCCACCCGGGGCCGGTGCCTGAAGAAGCTGCGGGAGCACCTGGGGGAGGAGTCGCAGTGGACGACGACGTGAGCCGCGACGACCAGCGACCGGACGGCGCGGCGGGCGCTGGGTCCCAAGCCGAGGACTGCGCCGGTGGTCCGCCGGCCGGGGAGCAGGAGCCGGCCGCCACGGCGTCGCTCGCCGCCGAGCTCCGCCAGATGTGGCAGCAGCTGGACCCGGTGCCGGCGGGGCTGGCCGAGCGGGTCGTGTTCTCGCTGGAGGTGGACGCCCTGACCGGGGCCGACCTCGACCTGGAGCTCGAGCTGATGCGGCTGCAGGAGACCCAGACCACCGGCGCAGGGGCCCGGGGCGACGACGAGGTGCGCACCGTGACCTTCGGCAGCGAGACGATGACGGTGATGCTGGCCATCAGCGACGTCGACGGCGGGCACCGCATCGACGGCTGGGTCGCCCCGGGCGGGCGGCGGGGGATCGAGGTCCGGACCGCGCAGGGGGCGAGCCGGGAGGAGTGCGACGAGACGGGGCGGTTCGCGTTGGCCTTCGTGCCGCCCGGGCACTTCCAGCTGGTCCTGGTGGGGGACGACCCGGGCGACGCGCAGCGCGCCGTCGTGACCCCCGCCCTGACGCTGTGAGCGCGGGTCCGTCCGGGTCCCGTCATCCGGACGCCTGGCGACGCGCCGACACCGTGTCGTAGGCTCGGCACAGGTCATGAGCACCAGCGTCAAGCCCCGGCTCGCTGGTCGGCAACCCTCCTCCGCGGTGGGGTGCCCCGGGTGAGGACCTGGCTGTCACCGATCGGTGGCGGCAAGCGCGGGCCCGCCAGCCGGGCCCCGGTGACCACTGGAGGTCCACCCCGATGAACGACGCCTGGTCCTTCGAGACCCGTCAGATCCACGCCGGTCAGCAGCCCGACCCCGCCACCGGCGCCCGGGCCCTGCCCATCTACGCGACGACGTCGTACGCGTTCACGAGCACCGAGCACGCGGAGAACCTGTTCGCGCTCAAGGAGTTCGGGAACATCTACACCAGGATCATGAACCCGACCCAGGACGCTGTCGAGCAGCGCATCGCCAGCCTCGAGGGCGGGGTCGGGGCGCTCCTGCTGGCCAGCGGCCAGGCCGCCGAGACCGTGGCGCTGCTGAACGTGGCCGAGGCGGGCGACCACATCGTGTCCAGCCCCCGCCTCTACGGCGGCACGTACAACCTGTTCCACTACACGTTCCCCAAGCTCGGCATCCAGGTCTCGTTCGTCGAGGACCCCGACGACCTGGACAGCTGGCGGGCCGCGGTCCGGCCGAACACCAAGGCGTTCTTCGGCGAGACCATCTCCAACCCCTACCAGGACGTCCTCGACATCGAGGGCGTCGCCGCCGTCGCCCACGAGGCAGGCGTGCCGCTGGTCGTCGACAACACGGTGGCCACGCCCTACCTGATCAGGCCCCTGGAGTGGGGGGCGGACGTCGTCGTGCACTCCGCCACCAAGTTCCTGGGCGGGCACGGCACGGCGGTCGCGGGCGCGATCGTCGACGGCGGCCGGTTCGACTACACGGTCCAGCCCGACCGGTTCCCCGGCTTCAACACCCCCGACCCCAGCTACAACGGCCTGGTGTACGGCCGGGACCTGGGCGTCGGCAGCCCGCTGGGGGCCAACCTGTCCTACGTGCTCAAGGCGCGGGTCCAGCTGCTGCGGGACATGGGCTCGGCCGTCAGCCCGTTCAACGCGTTCCTGGTGTCGCAGGGCATCGAGACGCTCAGCCTGCGCATGGAACGGCACGTCGACAACGCCCGTGCGGTGGCCGAGTGGCTGCAGGGACGCGGCGATGTCGAGCGCGTCGCCTATGCCAGCCTGCCCGGCAGCCCGTGGTTCGACCGGGCCCAGAAGTACGCCCCGCGGGGCTCCGGGTCCGTGCTGGCCTTCGAGATCGCCGGCGGCGTCGAGGCCGGCCGACGGTTCGTCGAGGCGCTCGAGCTGCACAGCCACGTCGCCAACATCGGAGACGTCCGCAGCCTGGTGATCCACCCCGCCTCCACCACGCACAGCCAGCTCAGCCAGGCCGAGCAGGCGGCCAGCGGGGTCTCGCCCGGACTGGTCCGGCTGTCGGTCGGGCTGGAGCACCTGGACGACATCCTCGCGGACCTCGAGGCCGGCTTCCGGGCGGCCAAGGGCGCCTGAGGTGAGGTCATGGCGGGACGGGGACCCCCTCGGCGGGCGGACGCTCGTCGATGTCGGGTCGGTGCGCACGGAGTCCGGTGCCGTGCTGCCGGACGTCCGGGTGTCCTACGAGAGCTGGGGCACCCCGCGGATCGGTCCGGACGGGACGGTCGAGAACGCGGTCCTCGTGCTGCACGCGCTCACCGGCGACTCCCACGTGGTGGGCCCGGCCGGTCCCGCCCACCCCTCGCCCGGCTGGTGGGGCGGCGTCGTGGGCGACGGTCTGGCGCTGAACACCCGGCGCTGGTTCGTCGTGGCGCCCAACGTCCTGAGTGGGTGCCAGGGCACGACGGGGCCGGGCAGCCAGGCCCCCGACGGCCGGGCCTGGGGGAGCCGTTTCCCGCGCATCAGCACCCGCGACCAGGTGGCGGTGGAGGCCCTGCTGGCCGACCGGCTCGGGGTCAGGCGCTGGGCGATGGTCGCCGGCGGGTCCATGGGTGGCATGCGCGCGCTGGAATGGGCCGTCGGGCACCCCGACCGGGTGGCCTCCCTGGCCGTTCTCGCCAGCACGGCGGTGGCCAGCGGGGACCAGATCGCCTGGTGCGCCCCCCAGCTGGCCGCCATCACGTCCGACCCCGGCTGGCACGGCGGCGACTACTACGACCGGTCTGGTCCCGGGCCGGTCGACGGGCTGGGTGTGGCGCGCCGCATCGCCCACGTCACCTACCGCTCACGCTGGGAGATGGACACCCGGTTCGGACGTGACCCGCAGCCGGGCGAGGACCCGGACGTCGACGGCCGCTACGCGGTCGAGTCGTACCTGGACCACCAGGCCGGCAAGCTGGCGGGGCGCTTCGACGCGGGCTCCTACGTGACCCTCACGCGCTCCATGAACTCCCACGACGTCGGCCGGGGCCGGGGCGGCACGGCCGCCGCGCTGGCGACCGTGAGCGCCCGGACCACCGTCGTCGCGGTCGACTCCGACCGGCTGTACCCGCCCGAGCAGCAGGAGCACGTCGCCGAGCACGTCCCCGGGGCCCGCCTGGAGCTCGTGACGTCGCGGTACGGCCACGACGGCTTCCTGGTGGAGACCGAGGCAGTGGCCGCCGTGCTGGCCCAGACCCTCGCCGGGGCCGACCGAGACCTGCGTCCGCGCGACGAGGACCGCTGCCGCGCCTGACCAGGCGCCGTCGCACCTGAGGCCCGCCGGCGGGCGGCTCAGCCCTCGGCGGCGCTGCGGACGTGCTCGGACAGCCGCTGCCAGTCCCGCGCCAGCCCGTGGTGCAACGGCAGCTCGGGGACTAGGGCCACAGGAACCCAGCTCAGGTCCGCGGTCTCGTCGTTGGCGGCGTGCACCCGGGCGTCGGCGCCGGCGTGGGCCAGCACGTAGTCGTAGCGCCAGTCGTCGTGGTCGGTGCCGGTGACGGTGGCGCGGACCTGCACGTGCCCGGCCGAGACCCCGACCTCCTCGTTGGCCTCCCGCAGGGCCGCGGCGACCGGGTCCTCGTGGGAGTCGCGGGCCCCGCCGGGCACCGCCCAGGTGCCGCCGTCGTGGACCCACGGGGCACGGTGCTGGAGCAGCACCTCGGCCCCGTCCGCCCCGTCGCGGTAGAGCACCAGGCCCGCCGCGCCGTTCAGCCCCCAGTGCCTGGAACCGCAACGGCAGCTCACCCACCCGTCCCCGTCACGGCTCGTCACCGTCCCAGCGTACGAGGCCGGCCGGGGACCGTTACGGTGGCACCGACACAGCCCGTCCGACCAGGGACGGGACCGTCGACCAGGAGGTGCCATGGCCGTCGTGGTGGGCTATCTGCCCAGCCGTGAGGGACGAGCGGCGCTCGCCCACGGGGTGGAGGCCGCGGTCCGTCGACACGTCCGCCTCGTGGTCGTCAGCAGCAAGGAGGACACCGCCGAGGCGGTGGAGAACGACCTGGCCCCGTTCACCGAGCAGCTGCACGAGCACGGCCTGAGCTACGAGGTGCGCCACCTGCCCCGCAGCAGCGACCCGGCGGACGACCTGCTGGCCGTGGCCGACGAGGTCGACGCACACGTGATCGTGATCGGCCTGCGGCGCCGTTCACCGGTCGGCAAGCTGATCCTGGGCAGCAACGCCCAGCGGATCCTGCTGGACGCGACCTGCCCGGTGCTGGCGGTCAAGGGCGAGGGCGCCTGAACGTGGCCGGACTACGGCTCACCGGGGACGACCGGGCCGACCACCTGCTGGACGCCGACCCGTTCGCCCTGCTCGTCGGGATGCTGCTCGACCAGCAGATCCGGATGGAGGCCGCGTTCGTCGGCCCGAGGCGGCTGCTGGACCGGATGCCCGGCGACCCGGAGCGCCTCGACCCGGCCGCCCTCGCGGAGATGGACCCCGACGATCTCGGCGCCGCCATGGCCGGTCCGCCAGCCGTGCACCGCTACCACGCCAGCATGGCCAAGCGCCTGCAGGACCTGGCCCGGGCCGTCAGGGACGACTACGACGGGGACGCCGCGGCGCTGTGGGCGACGGCGCCCGACGGGGCCGAGCTGCTGCGTCGGGTCAAGGCCCTGCCCGGCTTCGGCGAGCAGAAGGCGCGGATCTTCGTCGCGCTCCTGGGCAAGCAGCTGGGGGTCCGCCCGGGCGGCTGGCGCGAGGCGGCGGGGGAGTACGGCGAGGACGGCGTGCACCGCTCGGTCGCCGACGTCGTCGACGACGACACGCTGGGCCGGGTCCGGGACTTCAAGCAGGCGCGCAAGGCCGCCGCGAAGGGCTCAGCCGCGTCGTCCTGACCCGTCGTCCGCCACCCCGGTGCGAGGCCGCCCGACGGGCCGGGCGAGGGGTCCGGTCCGGAACACCCGGGCCCTCTCCGACGTTGTCGAGGACGGCAGCAGGAGTGAGGGCGTCGTGGGCCACGAGCACGACGCCGTGTCGGGCCGGAGGCCGTGATGGCACTACAATGGTACTCGCTGGTCGTCGCGTTGACGGACGACGCCAGTCCCCCTGACCGTAGTCGACGAAGGGCTGTGCGTGTCGTCGGAGCACGCATCTCGTACCTTGCACGACATCCTCTCCCACCCCGCGCTCACGCGGAGGCGTGAGCGCATCGGGAGCGGTGCCCCGGTCTCGGCGGTCGACCTCCG
>JBBSQH010000047.1:0-32818 GCA_038258055.1 Actinomycetales bacterium | reverse complement strand
TAGGCGTCCCCTGTCAGGGCGTTGCGGCGACGCCCCACCGGGCTGTGTACCGCCCCCAGCCCGAACGGCGCGACCCAACGACCCGCGTCCGCGTCCCAGCCCACCCCCCAGGAGTCGCGCCCGTCCCCCGGTCCGTCGACGGTGCGGTCGGGCTCGCGCGCCCGGTCGGGGCTGAGGGCGTACGGGTCCGCGACCAGGCGACGGGCCTCGCGGTCGGCGGTCATCCGGTCCACCTGACCCCGCATCGAGTCGACCGTGCCGCCGCTGATCCCGCCGGAGGCCCCGGTGACCACCAGCCGGGTCCGCCCCAGCGTGCCCAGCCCGTGGCCGGCCGCGGCCCGCGCCAGCAGCAGCACCCCCAGGTCCGACGGGACCGAGTCGAACCCGCAGGCGTGGACCAGACGCGCCCCGGTGCGCTGCGCCGTCGAGTGGTTCGCGTCGATGCTCGCCCGCATGAACAGCACCTCGCCCGTCAGGTCGACGTAGTCGGTCCCCTCGCCCGCGCAGGCGCGTGTGAGGGGCAGGCCGAACCGTTCGTAGGGGCCGACGGTGCTGGCGACCACCCGGGTGCGGCGGGCCAGGTCACGCAGCGCGTCGTCGTCATGGGCATCGGCGGTCAGCAGCGGCCAGCCGGCCGCCCGCTCCCCCAGCGCGTCGCGTACCTCGCGGAGCCGGTCCTCCGACCTCCCGGACAACCCCACCGACACCCCGGCCGGGGCGTGCCGGGCCAGGTGCTGGGCGACGAGCCGACCGGCGAACCCGGTCGCACCGTGGACGACGACGTCGAGCTCTCGGGACCCCTGGGTGACCATCTCGCCACCGTACGCAGCACAGGCCGGCCCGCCCGCCGGGGCCCCTGCGTGGCCGGGGCCCGAGGGCCGTGCCACGCTCCGCTCGTGCTCCCCCTCACCACCATCACGGGCCTGCCCGGCCTCGAGGTCACCAGCGCCGACGTCGTCTACGTCGTCGGCGGCGTCGGCCTGCTCACCGCCGCCGTGCTGCCGCGGCTCATCCGGGGTCGCGCGATCTCGGCGGCGATGGCCTTCACGGGCGTGGGCGTCGTCGTGGGGCTGCTCCCGCTGCCCCTGCCCGAGCTCAACCCGCTGGAGTCGGGCGAGTCCACGGAGCGGCTCACCGAGGTCGCGGTGATCGTGGCGATCATGGGCGTGGGTCTGGCTCTGGACCGGCCGCTGAGCTGGCGGACCTGGCGGACCTGGGGCACCACGTGGCGCCTGCTCGGGATCGCGATGCCGCTGTGCATCGCCGCCGTCGCCCTCCTGGGCTGGGGGCTGATGGGGCTGCTCCCCGCCAGCGCGGTCCTGCTGGCCGCGGTCCTGGCCCCCACCGACCCGGTCCTGGCCGGCGACGTGCAGGTGGAGGGACCCAACACCGGCGAGGAGGACGACGTCCGCTTCGGCCTCACCAGCGAGGCCGGGCTCAACGACGGCCTGGCGTTCCCGTTCGTCTACCTCGCGCTGTTCATGGGCTCCACCGGCGTGATCGGGGCGTGGGGGCCGCGCTGGGTGGCCTGGGAGCTCGTCGGCAAGGTCGTCGTGGGGCTGCTGGTGGGGGGCGCGGTCGGCTGGGTCCTGGCCCGGGTGGCGTTCCGGGCCCCGAGCGCCACCTTCCGGTTCGCCGAGGCGGGCGAGGCCGTCGTCGCGCTCGGGGCGGTGCTGCTGGCCTACGGCGTGGCCGAGGCGCTGCAGGGCTACGGGTTCCTGGCCGTGTTCGCGGCGGCGCTCATCATCCGCTCCCACGAGAGCCGGCACGACTACCACCACGTCCTGCACTCGTTCATCGAGCAGATCGAGCTGCTGCTGACGATGACGCTGCTGCTCATGTTCGGCATCGCCATCGCCCGCGGGCTGTTCGACGACCTGACCTGGGTGGGCGTGGCCACCGGCGTCCTGCTGGTCGTGGTGGTGCGGCCGGTCGCGGGCTGGGTGTCGCTGATCGGCAGCGGGACGCTGCGCCGGGAGCGGTCCGCGCTGGCGTTCTTCGGCGTGCGCGGGATCGGGTCGTTCTACTACCTCGCCTACGCGACCACCGAGGGCTCGTTCAGCCAGGAGAGCGAGCTGTGGGCCACCGTGGGCTTCACGGTCCTGCTGTCGATCGTGCTGCACGGTGTCACGGCGACGCCGGTGATGGCGTGGCTCGACGGCGAGGCGGAGACCCGCGGCGACCGGCCGGCCACGACCGACCCGGACGAGCAGAGCCCGCTCATCCGCTGAGGCCGGGTCCGAGCCCCTGTCCCGCTCGACGGGGACGCGAGGTGTGAACCGCCCCACCGGTGGGGACCCCTCGCGCATGACCTTCAGCTCCGGTGGCAGCTTCGAGGGCGGACGGGTCCGCAGCCGCCGCGGCGGTGCGGCCGTCGCCGGTGGCGGGGCCGGCCTCATCGGCATCGCTGCCGTCCTGATCTACGCCTTCACCGGCTTCGACATCGGCCCGGTGGTGGACGGAGCGCAGTCCGGCGGGGCCGGTCAGGAGCAGGAGTCCGTCGTGGGCGAGTGCACCGCCGAGCAGGCCAACACCGACCGCGCCTGCCGCCTGTCGGCCACGGTGCAGTCGCTCGACACCTACTGGGGCACCACGCTGGCCGCCGAGGGCGGTGAGCTGGTCCTTCCCGAGGTGGTCGAGTTCACCGACGCCACCACGTCCGGCTGCGGCCAGGCGACATCGGCGACCGGGCCGTTCTACTGCCCCGCCGACCAGGGCATCTACATGGACCTGGGCTTCTTCGACCTGCTCCAGACCCGGTTCGGGGCCTCGGACGGGCCCCTCGCGGAGATGTACGTGACCGCCCACGAGTACGGCCACCACGTCCAGAACATCACCGGCGTGTTCGACACCGCCGACCGCAGCGCCGGCTCCGGGGAGGGCCAGGTGCGCCTGGAGCTGCAGGCCGACTGCTACGCCGGGATGTGGGTGGGCCAGGCCGCCACCACCGTCGACCCCGACACCGGCGAGGTGTTCCTCGAGCCCGTCACCGCTGAGCAGCTGGCGGACGCGCTGTCGGCGGCCGAGGCCGTGGGCGACGACCACATCCAGGAGTCCTCGGGCGGGGAGGTCGACCCGCACACCTGGACGCACGGGTCCAGCGAGCAGCGGCAGCAGTGGTTCACCACGGGCTACGAGCAGGGTTCCCTGGCCGCCTGCGACACCTTCGCCGTCGACGACGTCTGAGACCGTCGCGCCGTCTCGGCCAGGGCGGGGTGGCCACGTACCCGGGCCGGCCGCTCGCGGGCGGGCTGCTCAGGCACGGTCGGGCAGCATCCCGTAGGCGTGCGTGGGCGTGACGGACAGCAGGAGCCTGCGCTCCCGGACCATGACCCGGCGGTACTCGTCCCAGTCCGGGTGCTCCTCGCCAGCGGCGTCGCGGTAGTAGCGGACCAGGGCCTCGACGGTGTCGTCGTCGGTCTCACGGGCGACCGGGGTCGTCTCCGCGTCCCCCTCGACCACGACGTAGCTCCAGAAGTCCGGCGCGCTGACGTGCAGCGAGACCCGGGGGTCGCGGCGGGCGTTGCGGGTCTTGGCCCGGTCGTCGGTCACCGACACCAGGAACCGGCCGTCCTGCACGACGTGCATGACGTTGGAGGACTGGGGTCGGCCGTCCCGCTTGAGGGTGATGAGCACGCTGCGCCGGTGCTGGGTGGCGAAGGAGACCGCGTCGTCGAGTTCCACCTCTGCATCCTCGTCCCGGGACCCGTGACGCGCACCCGGGGTTGTCGGGGCTCCCGCCTACCGTCGGACCCGTGCTGGAGCAGCGGGCGGGGGCCCGGACGGACGACGTCCACCTCATGGAGCAGGGGTCGCACGGCGCGGTCACGGGTGAGCTGGAACGGCTGCCCGGGGTGGGCGGCTGGTTCGTGGTGCGCCTGGACGCCGCCCGGTCCCGGCGGCTGCGGGCCGGTGCCACCCGGGGCTTCGTCCCCGTCACCGCGACCGTGGGCGGCTCCGCCTGGGACACCTCGCTCATGCCGATGGGTGACGGGACCCTGTTCCTGGCGCTGCCGGCCACCGTGCGTCGCGCCGAGGACCTGGACGAGGGCGACCAGATCAGGGCTGTCGTGCGTCACCGGCCGAGGACGGCGGGGTCCCGCCTGGGTCGCTGGTGACCCGGGACGGCGCGGTTTGCCCCGTCGCGCCGTTCGACGCCCCGCGCCCCGGGCTCCCCTCCTCGACGGACGTCCCGTCCTGCAGGGCGCGGACGTGCCCGGAGACGCGCACCTCGACCGTGACGCCGTGGAAGTGGGCCGGCACGTGGTCGCAGGTGGCCTGCTCGGTCACGGAGACCGTGATGACGTAGTCGCCCTCGCGCCGGCCCAGACCGATGCCGGTGACACCGGGCAGCCGACCCAGCTCCGCCCGGAGCTGGTCCTTCGCGGCTCGGGCCGTGTCCCGGTCGGTCATCCGACCAGGATGGCACCCAGCTCGTCGAGCACGTCGTCGATCACGTTGCAGAACGTCAGCCCGAACCCGTCGTCGCCCCCGGCCTCGCTGCCCGCGAACAGCAGACCGACCGCAGGACCGGCGTCGGCCAGGCGCACCAGGGAGCCGCTGTCGCCACCGAGCGAGAACGGACCCGGGGTCCCGTCCGGGCCGCCGGCGGACCCGCTCACCTCGACCTGGCCGTCGAACCGGAGCAGCCCCACCCCGTCACCGAAGTCCACGACGACGTCGTCCACCTCGATCGCGGTCACCCGCCCCCGGGTGAGCCCGGTGGTCCGGCCGAGCTTCTCGACCAGCTCGTCGCCGTCCAGGCGGGCGGTGGCCGAGGGCGAAGCCGACAGGTCCACCTCGATGCCGGCGTCGAGGCGGGCGAGGGCGGCGTCGACGCGGTTGCCGGCGTCCGGGTCCAGCGGGACCGAGGTCTCCAGCACGCCGACGCGGTCCTGAGCCGTGCCGCCGTCGGCCGGGCCGGGCTGGAGGACGGCGTCACCGGGTGCGGCCAGGCCCGCTCGGGCCAGGACGTGGCTGTTGGACAGCAGGAAACGCCCGCCGTCCCGGTCGACGACGGCTCCCAGCGTGCCGGCGGTGTCGGCCTCGTGGCAGATCGAGCAGCCGGGCACCAGCGGGCGGAGCCGCCCCTGCAGCTGCTCGGCGGTGGGCGTGGTGAGCGCCCGGACCGGCCCGATGCGGCGGACGTCCACCTCCCGGTCCCCCACCTCGTCGCGCAGCTGCTCGACCAGGCGCGCCACCAGCGGTCCCTCGTGGCGGTAGCGGACGGCCAGCGCGTAGCCGGACGCCCGTGGGGCGGCACCCAGCGCGACCGGTCCGGCGGACGGCGCCTGCCCCGCGGTGGCGGCGCGCGCCGTCACCCTCGTCGACCACGACTGCTTCAGCTCTCGTACGGACCCCAGCTCCATCAGAGCAGGCTGTCACCCGGGCCGGACACATGCTCGGCGGCGGGCCCGCCGGTGACCGAGAGCAGCAGCTGCGCGGTCGCCAGCGGCTCGTCCCACGGCGGCAGGTGCCCCGAGCGGTCGAACCAGTGTAGCGTCGCCCCGGGGACCGCCTGCTGGGCCCGGACCGCCTGCGCAGGCAGGCACAGCCCGTCACGTCGGCCCCACGCGACGGTCACCCGACGTCCCGACGTCCGCTCGGCCGGCACGAGCACCGGCGGGCGGCGACGACCCAGGTGGCGCAGCCCGGGCAGGAACGACGGCGTGCAGCCGAACAGCCGGGACGAGTCCGGCACGACGTCACCCAGGTGCCGGGGCCGCGGGGACAACGGCCGCAGCAGCACCTCGCGGCCGACCTCCGTCGCCAGGACGGCCGGGGCGACCGGGCGCAGGAGCGTGACCAGGACCAGCGCCGCCCACGCCACCAGCAGGAACCAGACCCGTCCCCCGGGGCCCCAGTACCCGCTGGGCGCGAGGGCGACGACGTCACCGCCGTGGCCCCGGCGCAGCAGCTCGAGGACGACCTCGGCGCCCATCGAGCTGCCCACCAGGTCCGCGTCGAGCAGGTCCGCGTCGGCCAGCAGGGCCTCGACCCGGTCGGTCAGCGTCGCGACGGTGAGGGGACCCGGCAGCGGCGGGGCGTGCCCGAACCCCGGCAGGTCGAACGTCACCACCTCGCGGTGGAGCCGCAGCAGGGGCACGACGTGGCGCCAGCAGTCGTGGGTCGCACCCAGGCCGTGCACTAGGACGAGGGGTCGACCGGACCCGTGGCGGCGCAGCACCGGCAGGGCGGGGTCGGTCACGGGGGCGGGTCTCATCTCGTCCGGGGTCCTCGAGATCATCGGCGGTCGGTCGTCACCCCGCCAACTCCTCGACCCGCCGCGGCGTGCCCGGCGACACTCTGCAAGCGCTTGCGGAATCAGGCGGCGTCTGTGCATCGTGACCCCACGAGAAGCGGCCACCCCCGACGACCTGTCGTGCGGGCGGCCCGTCGCACCTGGTCGAGGAGGACCTATGCGGACCCGTCCATCCCCCCTGCGCACCACCGTCGTGGCCCTGATCGGCACCGCCCTGGTCGTCCCGGTCTCGCTGCTGGGCAGCGGCCCGGCCGGAGCGGCCGTCGACGACCCCCTGCCCGGCCCCGTCGTGGTCCTCGACGACTTCGAGGACGGCCAGCTGCCCCGCACCACCGACCCCGACGGCAACGCCATCGGCGTCTTCGAGTTCTCGGGTGACGGCTACGCCTACAGCTACGTCGGCGCCGGGACCGCCCCGCCGTGGACCCCGAGCCCCGGCGGCGGCGAGAGCCTCGTGCTCGGCTCGAGCACCGGCAGCTTCGCCGGCCTGATCCGCACCTTCACCGGCGGGGACCCGGCCGACTGGGCCCCCGTCGACGCCTCGGCCTCGGCCGGGTTCTCGGTCCGGTTCTTCGGCACCGGGTCCGGCACCGGGTTGTTCCTGGACCTGCTGGACAACCGGTCCGCAGGGTCCACCCGCGACGACGCGGGCCGCTGGACGGTGTCCTGGATCGACGACACCCCCGGCTGGCGGACGCTGTCCTGGGAGTGGGACGAGTTCGCCTTCAAGAACATCGGCAACGGCGCCCCGGACGACGGCCTGACGCTGGAGGAGATCAACGGCTACGGCTTCGGCACGCTCGGCACCGGCGGCGGCGA
This sequence comes from Actinomycetales bacterium, assembly GCA_038258055.1. GTDB lineage: Bacteria > Actinomycetota > Actinomycetes > Actinomycetales > JBBAYJ01 > Aquipuribacter. Next base: position 25,737 of record JBBSQH010000047.1, on the reverse strand, counting down.
GCGGCAGTTCGCCTTCGACGACGTCGCCCTGTTCGGCGAGCGCCCGCTGACCGTCGCCTTCGACCCGCCCGTGACGCGGGTCGGCGAGGGTGAGACGGCCGAGCCCCGGATCCGTCTCAGCCGGGCGACCGACACCGACGTGACGGTCGACTGGGCCACCAGCGACTCCACCGACCGCACCGCCACCGAGGACCTAGTCGCCACCCCGGAGCGGGACTACGTGCCGAGCTCCGGCACGGTCACCATCCCCGCGGGCGAGCGCGACGCGTTCCTCAGCATCCCCGGGGTGCAGGACGACACCTGGGAGGTCGACGAGTCGTACCAGGTCGTCCTCACCGACACCGACGGGCTCCCCTATGGGCCCGCGACGCGCGGCGTGGTCAGCCTGGCCGACGACGACCCGCGGGACCCGGCGCTGGTCGAGGACGGGCGGCAGCCCGGTCTGCTCGAGGCCGGGGACCGCGGCACCGTCGGCGTCACCGAGGTGGCGGTCGGCAGCGCCCTGGCCCGTCCCGGCCAGCAGTACACCGAGGACGTCGTCACCGGTCGCGGGCCCGGCACCATCGGCCGCACCTTCGCCGAGCCGCAGGACTTCTCCGGCTCCGACGGTCTGTCGTTCTGGTACCGCGGCACCGGCTCCCGCGGCCGCGTCCAGCTCGAGCTGGCCGACAACAGCGCCCCCGACCCCGGCCCCGACGGCTGGGAGCTGAAGTGGTCCGACGACTTCGACGGCCCGGCCGGCAGCCTGCCCGATGACGACAAGTGGTCCTTCGAAACCGGTGGCTGGGGCTGGGGCAACCAGGAGCTGCAGTACTACGCCGAGGGCGCGGAGCACGCCTCCCTGGACGGGCAGGGCAACCTCGTCATCCGCACCGCCGAGGTCTCCGACCCCGAGGCCGCGGACCTGCCGTGCTGGTACGGCCCGTGCGAGTACACCTCCGCCCGCCTCGTCACCGAGGGCAACGCCGAGTTCCGCTACGGCCGGATCGAGGCGCGGGTGAAGGCGCCGGCCGGGACCGGCATCTGGCCCGCGTTCTGGAGCCTGGGGAACGACTTCCGTGACGTCGGCTGGCCCACCACGGGCGAGATCGACTTCTACGAGTTCGTCGGCCGCGAGCCCTACGACGTGTTCGGCACCATCCACGGTCCGGGCTACTCCGGCGGGGAGTCCTTCGGCGACACGATCACCCTGGAGGAGCCGGTGCCGGAGGCGTTCCACACCATCACGACCGAGTGGCAGCCCGGCCTGATCGAGTGGTACCTCGACGGGGTCAAGTTCCACGAGGCCACCCCCGAGGACGTCGCCCCCAACGGCTGGCCCTTCGACAAGCCGTACACGCTGCTGCTCAACACCGCCCTGGGCGGCAACTTCGGCGGGGCGCTGGGCGCGGACCTCGAGCTGCCGGGCGACTACCTGGTCGACTACGTCGAGGTCTACGGAGCCCCGGACAGCGCCGAGCGGTTCACGGCTTCGTTCCAGGACACCAGCGGCTGGCAGCAGGTCACGGTGCCGTGGTCGTCGGTCCGTCGTGACCGGCAGCAGCCGGCCGGGGCGCCGGACGACGGGCTCACCCTGAGCGAGGTGAACGGCTGGTCGCTGCGGACCCCGGGTCGTACGCCGTTCTACCTGGACGAGGTGCGGCTCGCCGACTGACCGCCTGTCTCGCGCACGCGGGAGGGTCGGACGTCCAGGCGTCCGGCCCTTCCCGTCGTCGGTGCCCGGGTCTAGCGTCGTCGCAGCGAGTGGAGAGGGGACGGACATGTCGCAGGTGACGCAGCAGGAGACCGGTGGTCTCGTCGGGGAGGCCGACCTCGCCCTGCACCGGGGCGAGCTCACGGGGTACTGCTACCGGATGCTCGGGTCCGTCCACGACGCCGAGGACGCCGTGCAGGAGACCATGGTCCGGGCGTGGCGGTCGATGGACTCCTTCGAGGGCCGCTCCAGCGTGCGCTCGTGGCTGTACCGGATCGCCACCAACGTCTGCCTGGACGCCATCGCCGGTCGCAAGCGGCGGGCCACGCCGCTGGAGATCGGCGGCCCGTCCGCCCCGGTCCAGTCCTCGCTCGGCGACCCGCGACCGCACGAGGAGTGGCTGGAGCCGCTGCCCTGGCGCGGCGTCGCCCCGGCCACCACCGACCCGGCCGAGCAGGCGGCCGAGCGCGACAGCGTCCGGCTGGCCTTCGTCGCCGCGCTGCAGCACCTGCCCCCGCGCCAGCGCGCCGTCCTCATCCTGCGCGACGTGCTGCGGTTCAGCGCCCAGGAGGTCGCCGGGCTGCTCGGCAGCACGGTCGCCTCGGCCAACAGCGCGCTGCAGCGCGCGCGGGCGACCCTGGCCACCCACCACGACGACCCCCGCCCGCTCGACCCGTTGGACGACGCCCAGCGCGTGCTCCTGCAGCGGTACGTCGACGCGTTCGAGAGCTACGACATCGACGCGTTCGTCGCGCTGCTGCACGAGGACGCGACCCAGAACATGCCGCCGTTCGCGCTGTGGCTGCAGGGTGCGCGCGACCTGGGCGACTGGATGCTCGGCCCCGGCATCGCCTGCAAGGGCTCCAAGGTGCTGCGGACCCAGGACGCCAACGGCTGCCCGGCGTTCGCGCAGTACAAGCCCGCCTCAGACGGGGACGGCTTCGAGCCGTGGGGCATCCACGTCCTGGAGATCACCGACGGCCGGATCGCGGCCATCACGTCGTTCCTGGACACCCGGCTGTTCGCCCGGTTCGGGATGCCGGCCCGGCTGCCGGCCGACCGCAGGTAGAGCTCAGCAGTCCCGGACGGTAGGACAGATGGTGCGCAAACGGGAGCGTAGAAGGAGGTCGCAACCACCTGGGGTCGCTCAACCAGGCACCCAAGCACCACCTCACGGACCCCGCCCTGGCCGCGAGCCTGCTCGGCGTCGACGACTCCGCGCTGCTGTCCGGGGACGTGCCTGGCTCCCGGTTGCCTCGAGACGGAACCCTGCTCGGCCACCTCTTCGAGTCCCTCGTCACCAGCAGCGTCCGGGTCCACGCCCAGGCGGCCGAGGCGACGGTCCACCACCTCAGGACCCGCTCCGGGGGGCGGGAGGTGGATCTCGTGGTCCAACGTCGCGACGGTCGCGTGCTCGCCATCGAGGTGAAGCTCACCGCCTCGGTCCGGGACGCCGACGTGAGGCACCTGCTCTGGCTGCGCGACCGGCTCGGCGCGGACCTCGTCGACGCGATCGTCGTCACCACCGGAGCGGACGCCTACCGGCGCCGAGACGGCGTGGCCGTCGTGCCCGCCGCACTGCTCGGACCGTGAACGGCTGAGACCCGTCAGCCCCGCAGGTGGCTGTCGTCGTTCCAGACCTGGACGACACGGTTGCCGTGCTCGTACCCGAGCCGGCTCAGCGTGGCGGTCCCCAGCACGAAGCTGCGTCCGTGCAGCGCCGGCAGCCCCAGCCAGCGCGCGGTGAGGATGCGGAGCATGTGCCCGTGCGCCACCACCGCGACGTCGCCGTCGGCGGCCTCGGCCCGGGCGATCACCCGGTCCGCCCGCTCCCCCACCGCGTCGGCCGACTCGCCCAGACCCGTCCCGTGCGTCCAGACCGTCCAGTCCTCGACCTCGGTCTGCATGTCGGCCGTGCTGCGACCCTCGGCCACGCCGTAGTCCCACTCCACCAGGTCGTCCACCAGCTCGGCGGCGTCCCCGAGGCCCGCCAGGCGGGCGGTGTCGACGGCCCGCCCCAGCGGGCTGCACAGGACCAGGGACAGGTCCAGGCCGGCGAGCGCTCGTCCCGCCCGCTCGGCCTGCTCCCGACCGGTATCGGTCAGCGGGATGTCGGTGCGACCGGTGTGCCGGTGCGAACGGCTCCACTCGGTCTCGCCGTGCCGGACGAGGAACACCTGGGGGCTCATGCGTACAGGCAACCGCACCCGGCCGGTCGGTGCGAACCCCGTCCTGCCGCGCGACAGCCCCGCATCGGCCTGCGATGCTGCGGTGATGCCCCGGCACGAGCCCGACCCACCGCCTGGTGACGTGCGCCACTGGTTCCTGAGCGAGCGGGAGCGCAGCAACCACGCCACCCGCCTGCGGGCCTGGTCGGAGGGCAACGAGGTGCTCCCGCTCGTGCATGGACGGACGTACTTCCCGATGCTGCTGAAGGCGCTGGAGGGGGCGGGCGACGGTGACCTGGTGGTGTTCGCGGACTGGCGCGGCGACCCCGACGAACGCCTCACCGACGACGGCCCGACCGTGGGCAGGGCGTTCAGCGACGTCGCCCGGCGCGGTGCGATGGTCAAGGGGCTGCTCTGGCGCTCCCACCTCGACCGGTTCCAGTTCTCGTCCGAGCAGAACCGGGACCTGTCGGAGGACATCGACGACGACGGCGGTGAGGTCCTGCTCGACCAGCGCGTCCGACCGATGGGCAGCCACCACCAGAAGTTCGTCGTCGTCCGTCACGCCCAGCACCCGGAGACCGACGTCGCCTTCGTCGGCGGGATCGACCTGGGGCACAGCCGTCGCGACGACGCCGAGCACGGGGGCGACCCGCAGACCCAGCCGTTCTCGTCCCGCTACGGCGACAGCCCGGCCTGGCACGACGTGCAGATCCGGCTCCGGGGCCCCGCGGTCCGCGACGTGGAGGACGTGTTCCGCGAGCGGTGGGAGGACCCGGCCCAGCTGACCCGGATGCCGTGGCACGTCCTCCCCGACGTGCTCCGCCGGCTGGACCGTGACGCCTCGACGCTGCCCGACCCCCGGCCGCAACCACCCGCGGCGGGTACCTGCGCCGTCCAGCTGCTGAGGACCTACCCCAACCGGCACCCGGGCTACCCGTTCGCCCCCGACGGCGAGCGCAGCGCGGCCCGCGGCTACGCCAAGGCCCTGCGTCGCGCGAAGCGGCTGGTCTACATCGAGGACCAGTACCTGTGGTCGACGCAGGTGGCCGAGGTGTTCGCCGAGGCGCTGCGACGCGAGCCCGAGCTGCAGCTGGTGGCCGTCGTGCCCCGCTACCCCGACCAAGAGGGCCGGTTGCGGCTGCCCGCGGTCCACCACGGTCACGCCCAGGCGCTGGCCATCGTGAACGAGGCCGGCGGGGAACGGGTCCACGTCGTCGACGTCGAGAACCGTCAGGGCGAGGCCGTGTACGTCCACGCCAAGGTCTGCGTGGTCGACGACGTCTGGGCCACGGTGGGCAGCGACAACTTCAACCGGCGCAGCTGGACGCACGACTCCGAGCTGACCGCGGCGGTCCTGGACGCGGCTCGCGACCCGCGCGAGCCCCAGGACCCGGCCGGCCTCGGGGACGGCGCCCGACGGTTCGCCCGCGAGCTGCGCCTGGAGCTGATGCGCGAGCACCTGGACCGGGCCGAGGGTGACGACGAGGACCTGCTCGACCTGGGTTCGGCGGTGAGGGCGCTGCGCGACAGCGCGGCCACGCTGGACCGCTGGTACGCCGACGGCCGGCCGGGCGAGCGACCTCCGGGACGGCTCCGTCCGCACCGGCTCAAGGTGCCACCCGCCTGGCAGCGGCGGCTGTCGGCGGGTTTCTACCGCGTCGTGATCGACCCGGACGGACGTCCCCCCGGCATGAAGTGGCGCAAGCAGATCTGACGGTCCCGGGCAGGCACCGGCGAGGACGACGAGAGGCAGGGGGACGACGTGGGTCGAGGTGCGGCGGTCGCGGTCGCGGGGGCGGCGGCCCGGGTCGCCGTCGTCCTGCTGGTGCGCCCGGGCACCCAGGCCCCCGACGGGTTCGCGAGGCCGTCCGGCACGCCGTCCGTCCCGGCACCGTCGGCCGTGCCCCCGTCCGCGGACCCGCTGCCGCCCGTGGAGGCCCTGGCTCGGTGGCGCGTCGACGAGCTGCCCGTCGACGGCGGCGGCATCGGGCCCTTCCGGCTCGGCGCCACGTCGGCGGGCCTGGTCGAGACCGGCTGGCAACAGCTGGAGCAGCCGGACGGCTGCGTCCGGCTGCGGGGAGCCGCCCTGCAGGGCGCGGACCTGCTCGGGTGGGCCGTGGACGGGGAGGTCGTGTCGCTGCAGGTGCGGCTCCACGCCGAGGTCCCACTCCCACCCGGCGCCTCCCTGCTGCCCCTCGGGCTGACCGCGGACCGCACGCGTGAGGCCATCGGGGCCACGGACGGTCTGAGCGACCTCTCGATCCCCGCCGGGGAGCGCACCGTGCGACTGCTGGAGCTGTCCAGGGGCGGCACGACCATCTCTGCGTCCGACCTCGGTGGCGAGCTGGTCCGCCACGTGGAGGTGGCCACGCGACGCGGCCGGGACTGCACCCCGACGCCCGAGACCCTGCAGGGGGAGTACCCGCCCGGCGTGGCGGCCGAGACGCGCCTGGTGGTGGAGGACCCCGCGGCCTACGCGGACCTGCTGCCCGAGGTCGACGCCCTGGGCCTGCCCGTGGACGAGGCGGTCGCCCGCGGTGTGTCCGTGGTCCGGTCCACGGACGGGTGCCAGACGAGCTCGGGGACCGACGACCAGGGCCGCGGCGTGACCACTACCGTGCGGGACGGCGTCGTGGTCGGCCAGCGGGTGACGCGGCCGGGCTGGGACCCGTCGGCGCTCGACCTGGCGTTCGTCGAGGCGGACGACGGGTCGCTGGTCAGGGAGACGCCCAGCACGTCATCGCAGGTGGACGGCGACGGCGGAGCGGTCAGCTACGAGCTCGCGACCTACGAGCAGGTCCTCGCGGCCGTCGACGGCGGCGTGCTCACCGGCCCGCCCGTCGTGCAGTCCCGACGCGCGGGCGAGGACTGCGGCGGTCCGTAACCGCCCCGACACACCGGGCAGGCATGCTCCTGCGGCATAACCGGCGCCCGTCCGACGTTCGAGGTCGTAGAAGCGTCAACTATCGAGGAGGCACCCCCGGTGAGCGGCATCCAGCTCGGCGTGTTCAGCGTCGGCGACATCACCCCGGACCCGACGACCGGTCGGAGCCCGACCCAGCACGAGCGGATCAAGGCGCTCATGCAGATCGGGCTCAAGGCCGAGGAGGTCGGCTTCGACGTCTTCGCCCTCGGCGAGCACCACGACCACCCGTTCGTGCCGTCCGCGCTGACCACGACGGGCGCGTTCCTGGCGGCGCGCACCGAGCGGCTGATCTTCTCGACGTCGATCGCGCACATCACCACCAACGACCCCGTCCTGATGGCCGAGCAGTACGCGATGCTGCAGCACCTGTCCGACGGCCGGGTCGACCTCATGCTGGGCCGCGGCAACACCGGGCCCGTGTACCCGTGGTTCGGCAAGGACATCCGGGACGGGCTCAAGCTCGCGATCGAGAACTACGACCTGCTGCACCAGCTGTGGCGCACCGACGTGCTGGACTGGCAGGGCCAGTTCCGCACCCCGCTGCAGGGCTTCACGTCTACCCCGCGCCCGCTGGACGGGGTGCCGCCGTTCGTCTGGCACGGCTCGATCCGCAGCCCCGAGATCGCCGAGCAGGCCGCGTACTACGGCAACGGCTACTTCCACAACAACATCTTCTGGCCCAAGCAGCACGTGGAGCGGATGGTCTCCTTCTACCGGCAGCGCTTCGAGCACTACGGCCACGGCCCGGCCGACCAGGCCTACGTCGGCCTCGGTGGTCAGGTCTACGTCCGGCCCAACAGCCAGGACGCGGTCCGGGAGTTCCGTCCCTTCTTCGACGTCGCCCCGGTCTACGGCCACGGCCCGACGCTGGAGGAGTACATGGACCAGACCCCGCTGACCGTGGGCTCGCCCCAGCAGGTCATCGAGCGGACGCTGGCCTACCGCGAGGTCGTCGGCGACTACCAGCGGCAGATGTTCCTGCTCGACCACGCCGGCCTGCCCCTGAAGACCGTGCTCGAGCAGATGGACTACCTGGGCGAGCACGTCCTGCCCGTGCTGCGCGAGGAGTTCGCCCAGAACCGCCCCGCCCACGTGCCGGACGCCCCGACCCACGCCACGCTGCTGGCATCCCAGCAGCAGACCCAGACCCAGGAGGTGTCGTCGTGACCCGACGCATCGTCGTCATCAGCGGCGGCCTGAGCGAGACCTCGGCCACCCGTCGCCTGGCCGACCGGCTCGCCGCCGCGACCAGCGAGGCGCTGCAGACCCGCGGCGTCAAGGCCGAGGTGACCGTGATCGACCTGCGCGAGCGGGCCCACGACATCACCAACGCCACCCTGACCGGTTTCGCGAGCCCCGACCTGCAGACCGACCTGGACGCGGTGCTCGCCGCCGACGGTGTCATCGCGGCCACCCCGATCTACAGCGGCTCGTACACCGGGTTGTTCAAGTCCTTCGTCGACCTGCTCGGACAGGCCGCGTTCGACGGCACCCCGGTCCTGCTGGCCGCCACGGCGGGCACGGCGCGGCACTCGCTGGCCCTGGACCACGCGTTGCGGCCGCTGTTCAGCTACCTGCGGGCGCTCACGGTCCCCACCGGGGTGTTCGCGGCCAGCGAGGACTGGGGTGGCGACGGCGACGCCGCGGGAGCCCTGGCCGGTCGCGTGACCCGGGCGGCGGGCGAGCTCGCCGGGCTGGTCGCGGCCCGCGAGCCCAAGCAGGTCGTCGACGAGTTCGACGCGGCGCCCTCGTTCACCGACCTCCTGGGCGGCCTGCGCGGCTGAGGCACCGGACGCCCGAGAAGGCCGGATCGACGTGACGACCTCGTCACACCGATCCGGCCTTCCCGACCGTGCTCAGGCCTCCGGGAAGCCCAGGTCCTCCTCGGGCACCGCGTCGGTGACCGGGGTGTCGTCGTAGGCCTCGGGCGGCGCGCCCGAGGTCGACGCGTGCGAGTGCCCCTCGTCCTCGCCGTCCTTGCCGTCCGCACCGTCGTCGGACCCCGACTCGGCGAGGGCGGCCGTCCCCGGGTCGTCGTCCCCCTCGGCCGTGCTGGACATCGGGTCCTGACCCGTCATGTCCCCGTCCCGGTCTCCGCCCATGGCGTGCGCTCCTCGTCTCGTCGCTCGCACCCCCGCTCAGGGGCACCCCGTGGGTACCCCTGGCCCGGCACCGGTAACCCGGCCCCTGGTGCAGGCGCCTGCCCACGGGCACGATTGGCCGGTGCAGACCTACGACGTGGTGGTGATCGGGGCGGGGCCCACCGGCGAGAACGTCGCGGCCAGGGCCGTGGCCGGCGGGCTGAGCGCGGTGGTGGTCGAGGCCGAGCTGGTCGGCGGCGAGTGCTCCTACTGGGCGTGCATCCCCAGCAAGGCCCTGCTCCGGTCCGGGCACGCGCTGCGCGCCGCCCGCCGGGTGGGCGGCGCCCGCGAGGCCGTGTCCGGCGAGCTGGACGTCGCGGCCGTCCTGGCCCGGCGGGACGAGTTCACCCACGCGGACGGCCCGCACGACCACGACGACTCCGGGCAGGTGCAGTGGCTCCAGGGCGCGGGCATCGACCTGGTCCGGGGCCGAGGCCGGCTGGTGGGCGAGCGCCGGGTCGACGTCGACCGGACCGACGCCGCGCCGGTCGAGCTGCAGGCCCGGCACGCGGTGGTCGTCGCCACCGGGACCCGGGCCTCGGTGCCCGGTGTCCCCGGCCTGGCCGAGGCCGCCCCGTGGACCAGCCGCGAGGTGACGTCGACGACCCGGGTGCCCGCCCGGCTGGTCGTCATGGGGGCCGGCGTCGTGGGACTCGAGATGGCCCAGGCGTTCCAGGGCCTGGGCAGCGCCGTGACCGTCCTGGAGCGCGGCGACCGGCTGCTGCCCCGGCTGGAGTCCTTCGCGGGGGAGCTGCTCCTGGAGGCGCTGGTCGAGGACGGCGTCGACGTCCGGTTCGGCGCGACCGTGGCCGGGGTGGAGCGCCCCGTCGCCGGGGGCCCCGTCACGGTGCACCTGGACGACGGCACGGACGTCGAGGCGGACGAGCTGCTCGTGGCGGCCGGTCGCAGCCCCGCCACCGACGCCCTCGGCCTTCAGACTGTCGGCCTGGAGCCCGGCGGCTGGCTGACGGTCGACGACACCCTGCTGGTCGACGGCACGGACTGGCTGTACGCGGCCGGCGACGTCAACCACCGGGCACTGCTGACCCACCAGGGCAAGTACCAGGGCCGCGTCGCCGGTGACGCCATAGCGGTCCGTGCCCGCGGCGAGGAGCCGACCTGGACGGCCGAGGCCGACCACGCCTGGGTGCCGCAGGTGATGTTCACCGACCCCGAGGTCACGTCCGTGGGGCTGACCACCGCGCAGGCGCAGCAGCGAGGGCTCCGGGTGCGGACCGTGTCCTACGACCTGGCGTCGGTCGGCGGGGCGTCGCTGCACGCGGACGGCTACCGCGGCCGGGCCTGCCTGGTCGTCGACGAGGACGCGTCGGTGGTGGTCGGGGCGACGTTCGTGGGCCACGACGTCGCCGAGCTCCTGCACAGCGCCACGATCGCCGTGGTCGGCCGGGTCCCGCTGGAGCGGCTGCGCCACGCCGTCCCGTCGTTCCCGACCCAGAGCGAGGTGTGGCTGCGACTGCTGGAGGAGTACGGGCTCTGACCGGACCTCGCCCGCAGGGCCGGCTCAGTCGCCCGCCGGCTCCGCGGGCGGCTCGGCCCCGGCGGCCTCGTCGCGCTCGGCCCACTCCAGCAGCGGCGCGAGGTCGAACACCGCCTCGTCGATGTCGGCGTGCAGGTCGCCCAGGCGGGCGAACCGCTCCGGGACCGTCGCGATGGTGAAGTCACCGGGTTCGGCGTCGTCGACCTCGTCCCAGCGGATCGGGGTGGACACCGTGCCCTCGGCGTTGCCCCGCACGGAGTACGCCGCGGCGATGGTGTGGTCGCGGGCGTTCTGGTTGTAGTCGACGAACAGCGCGTGCGGGTCGCGGTCCTTGCGCCACCAGGTCGTCGTGACGTCGTCGGGCGCGCGGCGCTCGACCTCGCGGGCGAAGGCGAGCGCGGCCCGTCGGACGTCGGTGAACGAGTGCGCCGGCGCGACCCGGACGTAGACGTGCATCCCGCTGCCGCCGGAGGTCTTGGGGAAGCCGACCGCGCCGAGCTCGTCGAGCACCTCGTGGGCGACGTGCGCCACCCGACGTACCTGGGCGTAGTCCGACAGCGGCCCCGGGTCCAGGTCGATGCGCCACTCGTCCGGCGACTCGGTGTCCGCGCGGCGGCTGTTCCAGGGGTGGAACTCCACCGTGGACATCTGCACGGCCCAGGCGACCTGCGCGAGGTGGGTGACGCAGAGCTCGTCCGCGGTCCGGTTCCAGCGGGGGAAGTGCAGCCGGACGGTCTCCACCCACGGCGGCGCCCCGGCCGGGACCCGCTTCTGGTGGACCTTGTCGCCCTCGACCCCCTTGGGGAAGCGGTGGAGCATGCAGGGCCGCTCGCGCAGGGCGTTGACGATGCCGTCGCCCACCGCCAGGTAGTACCGCAGCAGGTCGTGCTTGGTCTCGCCGCGGGCCGGGAAGTAGACCCGGTCCGGGCTGGACAGGCGCACGGTCAGGCCGTCGACGTCGATCTCGAGCGCCGGTGCCTTGGACGACCCGCTGGCCATGGGACCAACGTAGCCGTGGGCCGGTCCGGCCCTTCTGGCACCCTGACGCTCCCCGACCCCCACGGAGGCCCCATGCAGACCTTCCAGGTCACCCGGCACGTCGCGGCTCCCGTCGCCCGGGTCTGGGCGGTCGCCACCGACCTGGCGAACGCCCCGGCCGTCATCACCGACATCGACGCCGTCGAGGTGCTCACCCCCGGTCCGTTCGGTGTGGGCACCCGCTGGCGCGAGACCCGGACCATGTTCGGCAGGACGGCCAGCGAGGAGATGGCCGTCACGGCCGTCGACCCCGAGCGCTCCTACACGGCCGAGGCGGACAGCCGGCGCACCCACTACGTGTCGACGTTCACCCTCCGGCCCGCGGCCGGTGGTACCGACCTCACCATGAGCTTCGCCGGTGAGCCCTCCGGGACCCTCGCCCGGGCGCTGACCAGGCTCACGGCTCCGCTCACGCGACGGGCGGTGGAGAAGACCCTCCGCGCCGACCTGGACGACATCGCCGCCGCGGCCGAGCAGGGGCCACCCCGGCCGTCGTGACACACCCGGCGCCGTGGCGCAGCAGGCCGTCGGCACCCAGCAGGCCGTCGACCCCTAGGGCGCCTCGGACAGGGCGGGCTGCAGGCCGACGCCGTCCCGGCCCGCCCGCTTGGCCCGGTACAGGGCATGGTCGGCAGCGGCGTACAGCGCCCGGACGTCCGCGGCGTGGTCGGGGGCGTGCGCCACCCCCGCGCTGACGGTGAGGGCGACCTGCACACCCTCACCGGTCTCGACGCGCAGCGCACGCACCCGCTCGACGACGACGACGGCCCGTGCCACCGCCCGGTCGTAGGAGCAGGCGGGCAGCAGCAGGGCCAGCTCGTCGCCGCCCATGCGGGCCACGACGTCCCCGGGGCGCGACACCTGGTGCAGCAGCCGGCCCAGCAGCTCGAGGACGTCGTCGCCCACCGGGTGGCCGTAGGTGTCGTTGACGTCCTTGAACCGGTCGACGTCCACGATGATCAGCGAGGTCCCCTGCGCCCCAGCGGCGCTGCTGAGCGCCGCCCCCAGGGCGTCGTCCAGGACGCGCCGGGTGACCAGGCCCGTCAGCGGGTCGATGGCCGCCTGCCGCTGCAACCGGGTGACCAGGGCCCGCTGCCGCTCCCCGGCCCGCAGCAGCAGGACGTTGGTCGTCACGAGCACCACGGACAGGTAGACGAAGTCGGCCAGGGCCTCGCCGGGTGGCAGGAGCGTCCCCACCACGGTGCCGTGCCCCAGCAGGCTGGCGGCCAGGACGGTGCCCGCGCCCGCACGACGCAGCTGTGTCGCCCCGAACAGCACGGGCAGGCAGAAGAACACCACCGCGGCCAGCGAGGCGTCGCGGGTCAGCAGGTCCAGGACCGTGATCCCGGCGACCCCGACCAGCGGGATGACCAGGCACAGGGCGGCGGCCACCCGCGGCGGGGCCAGCAGGGCACCCGCGGCGAGGCCGACCATCAGCAGGACGACGGCGACCGAGAGCTGCGGCGACGAGGAGGACTCCCCGAGCAGCAGGGTGAAGGCCAGCAGCACGGCGGCCGACACCACCGAGACCCCGGCCGCCGCGCGACGTGCCGCCGGCAGGTCGTGGGGGCCGAGGTCCGCCAGGGTGCGCTGCTCGTCCATCCCCACCCCGATCGGCAGGCGGGACGTCGGCCTGAAGCGTCCGGACCACCCGTCCCCCAGGGTGCCCAGGGGAAGCAGCAGGGCCCCCGACCTGCTGGTCGGGGGCCCTGCTGCGGTGCCGTTCGTGGTGCCTGTCGTTCCTGCGTGCGCGAGGGGGGAGTTGAACCCCCACGTCCTTTCGGACACACGGACCTGAACCGTGCGCGTCTGCCTATTCCGCCACTCGCGCGCAGCGGGAAGCGTACTACGCCCGGAGCACCCGCCCGAACCTCGTGGTTCCACGCTCGGCGCCGCCCGCCGGTACATTGCGATCAGGCCGGGCACGTCTCGGGGTGCTGTCGTGCCCTTGCGTGCCCTCCGGGAGTCGGAGAGGAGGTGGTCCTGCCATGGGACTGTTCGACAAGTTCGAGAAGGGTGTCGAACGCACGATCAACGGGGTGTTCGCCCGCACGTTCAAGTCCCGCGTCCAGCCGGTGGAGATCGCCTCCGCCCTGCGCCGAGAGCTGGACGACCGCGCCGCGGTGCTCGGTCGCAGCCGCACCCTGGTGCCGAACCACTTCACGGTGACCCTGAGCCCGGACGACCACGACCGCCTGGCCGAGTGGGAGGACGCCCTGGCCGACGAGCTCGCCGCGTCCGCCATGGAGCACGCCGACAAGCAGCGGTACGCCTTCGTCGGGCCCGTCACCGTCACCCTCGCCCGGGGCGACGACCTGGAGGTCGGGATGTTCGACGTGGCCAGCCAGACGGTGAAGGGGGCCGTGGCCCCCGCCACCAGCCGGACGGCGACCGCCGGGCGACCCGTCATCGAGGTCGACGGGCGCGCCTACGTGCTCACGGGCCCCGTCACCTCGCTGGGTCGCGGCTCGGACGCCGACATCGTGCTGGACGACAACGGCGTCTCACGGCGCCACGCCGAGCTGCGCGTGGACGGCTCGTCCGGTCGGACGGTGCTGTCGGTCCTGGACCTCGGGTCCACGAACGGGACCTTCGTCGGCGAGCAGCAGATCGACCACCAGGCGCTGCAGGCCGGGGACGTGGTGTCGCTGGGCCACACGCGCATCGTGGTGCGGGACGCCGGATGAGCGAGCTGACCCTCACCGTCCTCCAGCTGGGGCTGCTGGTGCTGCTCTGGCTGTTCGTCCTCGGCGTCGTCGGGGTGCTCCGCGGCGACCTGTACGGCACCCGGGTCGCGGTCCGGCAGGCCCCCAAGGCCCCCAAGGTGGCCCCCGCTCCCAAGCAGCCGGCACCCAGGCCCCAGCCCGCCGCCCGCCGCGACGTGGGGGCCCGCCAGCCGCCGGAGCCCCGCCCGCCGGCCCTGCCGCGGCAGCTGGTGGTCACGGAGGGCTCGCTGCAGGGCACGACCATCACCCTGGGCACCTCGGCCATCACCATCGGCCGGGCCGCGGACTGCACCCTGGTGATCGACGACGAGTTCGCCTCCGGTCGCCACGCCCGCATCTCCCGCCAGGACGGCCAGTGGGTGCTGGAGGACCTGGGGTCGACCAACGGCACCTACCTGCGCAAGGAGCAGGTCCAGGGCCCGGTCGCGCTGCAGGTCAAGGTCCCGATCCGGATCGGGCGCACCGTGCTGGAGCTGAGGGCCTAGTGTCCATCGCCCTGCGCTACGCCGCCCGGAGCGACGTGGGCCTGGTCCGGACCAAGAACGAGGACTCCGGCTACGCGGGCCCCCACCTGCTCGTCGTCGCGGACGGCATGGGCGGGCACGCCGGTGGCGACGTCGCGAGCTCGCTGGCCGTCGGCGAGCTGGCCGGCCTGGACGGCGAGGCGCTCGGGAGCACCGAGGCCCAGACCCGGCTGGGCGAGCGGCTGCGACGGACCAACACCGCGCTGCAGGACCGGGTCAAGGCCCAGCCCGAGCTGGCCGGCATGGGGACCACCGTCACGGCGCTGATGAGGGCCGGCTCCCGGCTGATCCTGGCTCACATCGGCGACTCCCGGGCCTACCTGCTGCGCGGCGGCGAGCTGATCAAGGTCACCACCGACCACACCTACGTGCAGAGCCTGGTCGAGGCCGGGCGGATCACGGAGGAGGAGGCCGAGAACCACCCGCAGCGCAACGTCGTGATGCGCGTGCTGACCGGTGAGCACGGCGACGAGGCCGACCTGTCCGTGCGCGAGGGCCGCGCCGGCGACCGGTGGCTGCTGTGCTCCGACGGCCTGTCCGGGTTCGTCAGCCTCGACACCCTCCACGACACCCTCGCCGCGGGGGACGACCCCGGCACGACCGCCGAGAACCTGGTCCGCCTCGCGTTGCGCTCCGGGGCCCCGGACAACGTGACGGTCATCGTGGCGGACGTGGTCGACCTCGACACCCCGCCCTCCACCGCCCCGCAGGTGGTCGGGGCGGCGGCCGCCCGCACCAAGAAGGGCACCACCCCCGCCCCGCCCAAGGACGACAGCCCGGCCGCCCGGGCCGCGTCCCTGGGCCGCGAGGCCCGGCCCGACGACGACCACGACGACGACTCCACGGGGGACCGTCGCTGGGTGTTCTGGCTCGTGGTGCTCGCCGTGCTCGCCGGCCTGGGTGGCTCGGTGTGGCTCGCGTGGAGCTGGTCGCAGGACCAGTACTACGTGGGCGCGGCCGAGAACGGCTCCGGCCAGGAGATGGTGGCCGTCTACCGCGGCCTCAGCCAGGACGTCGGACCGATCCGGCTGTCCACGGTCGACGAGATCACCGACGTCGCGGTCGACGACCTGCCGACCTTCCAGCAGGGCATCGTCGCGGAGGGCATCCAGGCGGACGACCGGACGGAGGCCAGCCGCATCGTGTCCGACCTCCGCGACCAGCTGGGCGCCGGGTGACGCGATGACCACCGTCGTCACGGCCCTCGCCCCGGGGACCCGGCGCGGGTTCGAGCTGCTGCTGATCGGCGTGTCCGTCGGCATCTCCACCGCCGCCTACGCCCTGGTCGGGCTCACCGTCGAGGGCGTGCTGCCGGTGCGCCTGCTCGCGGTGGGCGCCGGTCTGCTCGGCCTCGGCCTGGCCCTGCACGTGGTGGTGCGCGTCGTGGCGCCGTACGCCGACCCGGTGCTCATCCCCATCGCGCTGCTCATCAACGGCCTCGGACTGGTGATGATCCACCGCCTGGACCTGGCCGAGGACACGTCCCTGGCGGTCCGGCAGCTGGGGGCCACCGCCATCTCCGTGGTCGCCGCGGCCGTCGTGCTCGTCGTCCTGCGTGACCACCGTCGGCTGCGGGCGCGGACCTACACCGCCATGGTCGTCGGCCTGGGCCTGCTGCTGCTGCCGCTGGTGCCGGGGATCGGCAGCACCGTCAACGGCGCCACCATCTGGATCGACCTGGGCATCACGACGTTCCAGCCGGCCGAGCTGGGCAAGATCGCGATCATCGTCTTCTTCGCCGGCTACCTGGTGGTCGCCCGGGACACCCTGTCGCTGGTCGGGCCCAAGGTCCTCTGGCTGCGCCTGCCCCGGCCCCGCGACCTGGGGCCGATCCTCGTGGCCTGGCTCGCGTCGGTCGGCATCCTGGTCTTCGAGCGGGACCTGGGCACGTCGCTGCTGTTCTTCGGGATCTTCGTCGCGATGCTCTACGTCGCCACCGAGCGGGTCAGCTGGATCGTCATCGGCCTGACCCTGTTCGCCGGCGGCTGCGTCCTCGCGTGGCGGCTGTTCGGCCACGTCCAGAACCGGGTCGCCGTCTGGCTCGACCCGTTCGACCCCCGCCTGATCGAGGCCACCGGAGGGTCCTACCAGGTCGTCCAGGGCCTGTACGGGATGGCCGACGGCGGGCTGCTCGGCACCGGGCTCGGCCAGGGCCGGCCCCAGATCGTGCCGTTCGCCGAGAGCGACTTCATCGTCGCGGCCCTGGGCGAGGAGCTCGGCCTGGCCGGGCTGTTCGCCATCCTCGTCCTCTACGGGATCCTCGTGCAGCGGGGCATCCGCACCGCCATCGGCGTCCGGGACGGCTTCGGCAAGCTGCTGGCCTGCGGCCTCGCGTTCTCGATCGCGCTGCAGGTGTTCGTGGTCGCCGGCGGCGTCACCCGGGTCATCCCGCTGACCGGGCTGACCATGCCGTTCCTGGCCTACGGCGGGTCCTCGCTGCTGGGCAGCTGGATCATCATCGCCCTGCTGCTGCGGATCTCCGACCTGGCCCGGCGCCCCGACCTGCCCGAGCCGCCCCGCGGCCAGGCCCCCACCAGCCCCGCCGACGACGCCCGCACCCAGGTGGTGAGGTTGCCGTGAACACGCCGCTGCGTCGCCTGGCCGTCGTGGTCACCCTGCTGTTCGCCAGCCTGCTGCTGTCCACGTCGTGGATCCAGTACGTCGGGGCGTCGTCGGTGGCCGCCGGCCAGGGCAACGTCCGCGAGGTCTACCGGGAGTTCGGCCGCGAGCGCGGACCCATCGTCGTCGCCGACGACGCCGTGGCCACCAGCACCGAGGTCGGCGGCGACTACCAGTACCTGCGCGAGTACCCGGGAGGCGAGCTGTACGCCCACTCGACCGGGTTCTTCTCCATCGTCTACGGCACGACGGCCACCGAGGACGCGGAGAACGAGGTCCTGGCCGGGACGGCGGACTCCCTGTTCTACAGCCGCATCGGGCAGGTGCTCACCGGCCAGGACCCGGCGGGCGGATCCGTCGCACTGACCCTGGACCCCGCCGCGCAGCAGGCCGCCTGGGACGCCCTGGGTGACCAGCGGGGGGCCGTCGTGGCCATCGAGCCGTCCACCGGTCGCGTCCTGGCCATGGTCAGCAAGCCGTCCTACGACCCCGACCGGCTGGCCTCGCACGACCTGACGGCCGTGCGTGAGGCCTGGGAGCAGCTCAACGCCGACCCCGACGAGCCGCTGGTGAACCGCGCCATCGCCGGGCCCACCTACCCGCCCGGGTCCGTGTTCAAGATCGTCACGGCGGCGGCCGCGCTGGAGAGCGGCGACTACACCGCGGACTCGGTGCTGCCGGGTCCCGCGGCGCTCGACCTGCCCCAGACCACCGCTGTGCTGCCCAACTACGACGACCGGCCATGCGGCCCCGACGACCTCACCACGCTGGCCGAGGCGCTCCGCATCTCGTGCAACAGCGCGTTCGGTCAGCTGGGCATCGACCTGGGCGGGGACGCGTTGCGCGCGCAGGCCGAGCAGTTCGGCTACGAGGACGGACTGTCGATCCCGCTGACCGTGACGCCGTCACGGGTGCCGGAGGGCCTGAACGCGCCGCAGAGCGCCCAGGCCGCCGTCGGCCAGTTCGACGTGCGCGTCACCCCGTTGCAGGTGGCCATGACCAGCGCAGCGGTCGCCAACGACGGGGTCCTGATGCGGCCGCACCTCGTGAGGACCCTGCGTGGACCCGACCTGCAGGTCATCGAGCAGGTGGAGCCGGAGGTGATGGGCGACCCCATCTCGGCCGCCACGGCGGAGGTCCTCACCACGATGATGGTCGACGTCGTCGACAACGGGACCGGCACGTCGGCCCAGATCTCGGGCGTGCAGGTCGCCGGGAAGACCGGGACCGCGCAGACCGGCAACGACGAGGCGCCGCACGCCTGGTTCACGTCGTTCGCCCCCGCCGACGACCCCCAGGTCGCCGTGGCAGTGGTCGTGGAGAACGGCGGCAGCGCCGGCAGCGAGACCAGCGGCGGCCGCGTGGCCGCCCCGATCGCCCGGGCCGTGATGGAAGCGGTGCTGGCGGAATGACGCAGGCAGGAGCAGGTCTCGTGCTCGCCGGTCGCTACCGGCTGCTCGACCAGGTCGCCGTCGGGGCGATGGGCGAGGTGTGGCGCGCGCACGACGACCGGCTGGACCGCGACGTCGCCGTCAAGGTGCTGCGCCCGGAGCTGGCCGACGACGACGGGTTCCTCGACCGGTTCCGGACCGAGGCACGCCATGCCGCGTCGGTGCGCCACCCCCACGTCGCCGCGGTCCACGACTACGGCGAGGACCCGTCGGTCGTCACCGGGGGCACCGCGACGGCCTACCTGGTCATGGACCTGCTCGAGGGGCGACCGCTCAACGCCGTCCTGGCCGAGCGGGGTCCGCTGGCGGCCCGTGACGTCGCCGGCCTGCTGGCCCAGGTGGCCGACGCGCTGGCCGCCGCGCACCGGATCGGCCTGGTCCACCGGGACGTCAAGCCCGCGAACCTGGTGGTCTCCCACCACCCGGGTGAGCCGGCCGGGCCCGGGGAGCCGGGCTCCGAGGCCCCGGACGCGGGGCGCCGTCCCGACGACGTCACCGTGACCGACTTCGGGATCGCCCGCGCCGCCGACGCGGTCCCCGTCACCCGCACCGGCCTGGTGATGGGCACGGCGGAGTACCTGTCGCCCGAGCAGGCCCGCGGCGAGCGCGCGACCACCGCCTCCGACGTCTACTCCCTGGGCGTCGTGGCCTACGAGCTGCTCACCGGGCAGCCGCCGTTCACCGGCGACAACCCGGCCGACGTCGCCCGCGCCCACGTCCAGGACCCGCTCCCACCGCTGCCGAGCAGCGTGCCGGAGGCGATGCGGACCACGGTGTCCCGCTGCCTGGCCAAGGCGCCCGGCGCCCGCCCGGACGTGGTGGCCCTGGCCGCCCGGCTGCGGGCGATCGCGGAGGGCGCCGAGCCCGTGGACGAGCTGCCGGAGCCCGAGGCGGAGCCGCCCCCGGGCGACGCTGCCCGCGGCGGAAGGGCTGCCGGTGCGGGGCACGTCGCCGGCGCGCCGAGGCCGTCGGCCCCGGCCGTGCCGCGGACGCGGGAGATCCCCGTCGTCGGTGGCGCGGCGGACCAGGACGTACCACCGAGGACACGGCCTGCGGCGACGCGGGTCACGCCCTCACGGCGACGACGGCCGCTGCGCGCGCCGCTCGTCGCCCTGCTCGCGCTGGTGGCCCTGCTGCTGCTGGCGACCCTGCTCCAGGCGTTCGGCCTGGTCGGTGGCGGGGACGGATCGTCCGCGGCGGGCCCGGAGCATGTGCCAGGCTCCCCGTGGACCACGATCGACAAGGACGGACGATGACGGATCAGACGACAGGCGAGCCGCGGCTCGTGGGTGGCCGCTACCAGCTGACCGAGCAGATCGGGCGCGGGGGGATGGCCGAGGTCTGGTCGGCGCACGACCGGCGGCTCGGCCGCTCGGTCGCCGTGAAGCTGCTGCGCACCGACCTGGCGCGCGACCCGTCCTTCCAGGCCCGCTTCAAGCGGGAG
Organism: Actinomycetales bacterium; assembly: GCA_038258055.1. Taxonomy (GTDB): domain Bacteria; phylum Actinomycetota; class Actinomycetes; order Actinomycetales; family JBBAYJ01; genus Aquipuribacter. Next base: position 5,506 of record JBBSQH010000047.1, on the reverse strand, counting down.
GCGCAGTCGTCGGCCTCGCTCAACCACCCCGCCATCGTGTCGGTGTACGACACCGGCGAGGACACGGCGCTGGACCCGTACGGGTCGCCCGCCCCGCAGCCGTACATCGTCATGGAGCAGGTGCACGGCCGGACCATCAAGCAGATCCTGCAGGAGTCCTCGCCGCTGGACCTGGACGACGCCATGCGCATCACCGCCGGCGTGCTGGACGCGCTGCAGTACAGCCACCGCGCAGGGATCATCCACCGCGACATCAAGCCCGGCAACGTCATGGTCAACGACGCGGGCGAGGTCAAGGTCATGGACTTCGGCATCGCGCGGGCGATGGCGGACACCTCGGCCACCATGACCGGCACCAACGCCGTGATGGGCACGGCGCAGTACCTGTCGCCGGAGCAGGCCCGCGGGGAGTCCGTGGACGCCCGCTCCGACCTCTACTCCGCCGGCTGCCTGCTCTACGAGCTGCTGACCGGGCGGCCGCCGTTCGTGGGCGAGAACGCCCTCGCGCTGGCCTACCAGCACGTCGGCGAGACGCCCGCGGCGCCCAGCACGCTCAACCCGGACGTGCCCGCCGACCTGGACAACGTGGTGCTGCACTCCCTGGCCAAGGCCCGGGACGACCGCTACCAGGACGCCGAGGCGTTCCTGGCCGACCTGGACCGGGTCGCGACGGGGCTGCCGGTGCTCGCCCCGACCGCAGCCGGCGACACCGCCGCCATGACCCAGCGGATGCCCGCCGCCGTCCCGCCCCCGGTCTGGACCGAGGACGAGGTCGACGTGCTCCCGGAGGAGGACGAGGAGGAGCCCAAGCGGCGCGTCTGGCTGTACGCCCTGCTCGTCCTGCTGGCCCTGGCGCTGATCGGCGGTGTGGTCTGGTTCCTGGCCGCCGGCGGCGAGGAGCCCGTGGAGGAGGTCCGGATCCCGGAGCTGGTGGGCCTGCAGCTGGCCGACGCCGAGTCCCAGCTGACCGAGCTGGGGTTCACCGACGTGACGATCGCCCCGGACGAGGAGGCCGAGGCCGAGGCCGGCGTGGTCACCGAGCAGGACCCGCTGCCCTCGGACACGCTCACGCTGTACCCGCTGGACACCCCCATCACCCTGACGGTCGCGGTCGGCCCCGGTGAGGTGGCGGTGCCCCAGCTCGAGGGACTGACGCAGCAGGAGGCCCGTGACGCCCTGCTGGCCGCCGACCTGGAGTTCGCCGGGACCGAGGAGGCCGACGACCCGGACGCCGAGGCCGGCCTGGTCCTGTCCAGCGACCCCGAGTCCGGTCAGACGGTCGAGGAGGGCACGGGCGTCACGCTGGTCCTGGCCAGCGGCCAGAACACCGTCCCGTCGGTCATCGGGCTGCAGCAGACCGAGGCCATCCAGCGCCTGCAGGACGCCGGGTTCGGCGTGACGACGGAGAACCAGGAGACCGACGAGGAGGAGCCGGGCACCGTCCTGGGCCAGGACGGCACCGAGGACCGGCGCCTGGACATCGGCGAGCAGGTCGCCCTGACCATCGCCGTGGCCCCGCCGCCCGAGCCGTCCGTCGTCACGGTCACCCCGACCCCCGAGCCGGAGCCCGAGCCGAGCCAGGAGCCCGCCCCGGAGCCCGAGCCGAGCGGTGAGCCCACCGCGGAGCCCAGCGAGCAGCCCTGAGGCTCAGCACCGACGACAGGGCGCCCCGGCCACGGCCGGGGCGCCCTTGTCTCAGCGGGTGACGAGGGGGCTGAGCCCGGCCGCGCGGGCCGGGGCGTCGGTGTCGCCCAGGACCGCGAGCCAGTTGGCCAGCAGCAGGTGCCCGCCCTCGGTGAGGACCGACTCGGGGTGGAACTGCACGCCGAACAGCGGCAACGTCTCGTGCTGCAGCGCCATCACCACGCCGCCCTGGGTCCGGCCGGTGACCTGGAGCTCGCCCGGGATGGTGTCGTCGACGACCGCCAGCGAGTGGTACCGGGTGGCGGTGAACGGCGACGAGAGCCCCGCCAGGACGCCGTCCCCGCCGTGCAGCACGGGGCTGGTCTTGCCGTGCAGGAGCTCCGGGGCGTGGGTGACGGTGGCGCCGAACGCCTCCGCGATCGCCTGGTGGCCCAGGCACACCCCCAGCAGCGGCTGTCCCCGCTCGGCGGCCCGACGCACGGTCGCCACGCAGATGCCGGCGTCGCCGGGGGTCCCGGGGCCAGGGGACAGCAGGACGCCGTCGTAGGCGTCGGCGTGCTCCGGGGACACCGCGTCGTTGCGGACGACGTCGACCTCGGCGCCCAGCTGGCGCAGGTAGCCGACCAGGGTGAAGACGAACGAGTCGTAGTTGTCGACGACGAGCACACGTACCGGTGAGCCGGCGGGCGGCACCGTCCCGGACGGGTCGTCGACCTGGTTCGTGGGGTCGTTCACGGGGCGGGCTCCTCGACGGTCTGCTGGTTGAACGGCACGTACGGCTCGAGCACGGGGAACAGCCACAGGAAGCAGACCGCCACCACGGCGGCGAGCAGCAGGAGGACCAGGACCAGCCGGACGGCCAGCGGCCCGGGCAGCACCCGCCAGACGGCCCCGTACATCAGCCCACCCCCGCGGCCTGCAGCGCGGCCGGCGGCCCGTCGGCACGAGGCGTCGACGACTCCAGCAGGGCGTGGACGACGTAGCGCTGCCGGGCGCTGAACATCGGGTGGCAGGACGTCATGGTCAGCCAGGCCTCGGTGGGCGTCTCGCCCGGCTGGGACGGCACGGGCGCGATGACCCGGACGTCGGTGGGCAGCACGATCTCGGTGACCTCGACCCGGTAGACGTTGAACTCCTCGGGCGTCTCGACGACCACCGCGTCCCCGGTCACCAGGTCCGCGATGGGGTTGAACGGGGCTCCCCAGGTGGTGCGGTGCCCGGCGATCGCGAAGTTGCCGACCTCGCCCGGCAGGGCGGCCCCGTCGTAGTGCCCGACCCCGTCCTGCAGCACCAGGTCTCCGGTGCCCTCGAGCACCGGGACGACGTAGTCCTCGCCGAACCGGGGGACACGCAGCATGGCCACCACGTCGGAGGGCAGGTCGGCCAGCACCGGGTCGGCCTCGGCCTCGGCCGGGGGCTCGGGGGCCTCGTCGCTGGTGCCGTCGGTCGGTACGGCGGCGTCCCACTGCTGCTCGAGGGCGTCGGTGGTGCGGGCCTGGGCCCGGTCGCCGACCACGTCGGTCCACCACAACTGGTAGGCCAGGAACAGCAGGACCAGCGCGCCCGCCGTCACCAGCAGCTCGCCGACCCCCCGGACGAGGGCGCGGATCACAGGGTGCTCCGGGTCATGCGGCAACCGGACGCGACGCGGCAGGCCTCATGCGTCGCGGACCTGCGCGAACTGCAGCTCCAGCGGTCCGGTGTAGGCGGGCAGCTCGGTCTCGCCGATGTCCTCCGCCTCGTACCCCAGGCCGAAGGCCTCGACGTAGCGGCGGTACTCGTCGACGTTGTCGGAATCCTCCAACGCCGCCAGGAGGGCCTCGGGGTCCCCGACGGCGGTGATCACGTACGGCGGGGAGTAGGGCTGGCCCTGCAGGCTCAGCGTGTTGCCCACGCAGCGCACCGCACTGGTGGAGATGACCCGCTGGTCCATCAGCATCATCGCCTCGGCCCCGCCGAGCCACAGGGCGTTCACGACGGCCTGGACGTCCTGCTGGTGGACCACCAGGTCGTCGGGGGACCCCGCCTGGGCGGCGCGCCGGCTGGTGAAGTCGGCGTCGTCGAGCACCACCCGGACGGCGGGGCCGGTGACGGGCTGCATGCCGGCCGCCTCGCCCAGGGCGGCGACGGCCCCCTCGAGCTCGGGGTCGGCCCCGGCGGTCCCCGCCTCCAGCTCGGCCACCTCGGCGCGCAGCGACTCCACCAGCGTGGTGGTGCCCTCGGCCGCGTCCCGCTCCTGCCCGACCAGCGACGCCAGGTCCACGGAGTCGTCACGCAGGTCTGTGCCCTGCGCCGTGCTGCCGGACGCCGCGAACCGCAGCCCGGCGGCGCCCAGGACCACCGCGACGCCGGCTCCGGGGCCCTGGCGCAGGGCCCGGAGCAGCCCCTCGCGCCCGCGCCGACGGGTCCCGTCGCCCGGGGCCGGGGCCTGCGGCTCGCTGTCGATGTCCATCGGTCCCATTGTGACCTGCCGAGGAGGCTGCCCGTCGCCGTACCCTGTGCGGAGCACCCGATGGCCACTGGCCACGGGATCCACCTGACCACTCACCGAGGAGCAGACGTGCCCGAGTCCAGCCGACGCAAGAAGCCGGCGTCCCCCGCACCCGCCACGACGGCCCCCGCGGCCCCCGCACCCAACCCCCGGTGGTGGGTCCCGGTGATGGTGGGGCTCATGGTCCTCGGCCTGGTCTGGATCGTCGTCTTCTACATCACGCAGCAGGCCTACCCGATCCCCGGCATCGGCCTGTGGAACCTGGGCGTCGGCTTCGCGCTGGCCATGGTGGGCTTCCTGATGACCACCAGGTGGCGCTGACCTGCGGAACTACACGGGTGTGAGTTGTCCCCAACGGTTGTCCACAGTGTGCATAACCTGCTCCGGGGACCTCACGCCAGCACCCCCGGACCCACCACGAGCCACCGCACGACGGTGAGCACCACGAGCAGGGCGACGACGGCGACGAGGCCGGCGACCTGCCACCGGGTGCGGTTGGTCCGGGGGGCAAGGACGAGCACCCCGCCGACGAGCAGGCCGCCGATGAGCCCTCCGACGTGGCCCTGCCAGGAGATGCTCGGGAGCAGCAGCCCGGCCGCGGCCAGCACCAGCAGCACCAGGACCTGACGCAGAACGGGCTCGCCGCGGCGGCCGTTGAGGGCCACGGCGGCCCCCAGGAGCCCGAACACGGCCCCCGACGCGCCGACGGTCAGGCCGAACCAGCCGTCGGAGGTGGTCGGGGTGAGCCAGAGCACGCCCACGGCCGAGGCGAGGGTGGACACCACCAGCAGCAGCAGGTAGCGCCACCGGCCCAGCTGGACCTCGATCTCGCGTCCGATCACCCACAGCGCGAATCCGTTGAGCAGCAGGTGCAGCGGCAGCCCGGGGGAGTGCACGAGGCCGAGGGTGAGGAACCGCCAGGGCTCGGCCATCGACACCACGGGGGCGAAGGCCAGCGCCCGGGTGACCTCGGGCAGCACGGCCTGGGCGAGCCAGACGACGACGAGGACGCCGATCAGGGTCTGGGTGACGACCGGCCGCCCGTCGCCCAGCGGGGCCCCGGCCACGGTGCGGGCGGTGACGGCGGGCTGGGCGCGGACGCAGTCCACGCAGTGGACACCGACCGCGGCCGGGCGCTGGCAGTCCGGGCAGGCGGGACGCTCGCAGCGCTGGCAGCGGACGTAGGCCACCCGGTCGGGGTGGCGCGGGCACACCGGCTGCGCCGCCGGCTGCCCGTCGGGGGGGGGGGGGGGGGGGGGGGGGGGGGGCGGGGCGGGGGGGGGCCGGGGTGGGGGTGCTGGACCACACCCCCCCCCTGCGGCACCGGGCCGCCGGGGCGCGGGCGCCCGGGAGGGTGGTGGACGTCCCGGC
>JBBSQH010000046.1:0-33813 GCA_038258055.1 Actinomycetales bacterium | reverse complement strand
GGGGGCGGGGGCCTCGGGGCCCCCCCCCGGCGGGGGGGTGGCCGGCCCCCGCCGGGCCGGGACTCCCTCCCCCCGCCCCCGGCGGGCCCGGCGGCCGACCCGCAGGGGGGCGCCCACCGCGGGGGCGGCGACCCGGACGCCGGCGGCCAGCGCCCGACGGGCCCGGCCGTCGTGGCGCGGCTCCGGGCGGTCCGGGTCGTGCAGGTCACGCACCAGCAGCCCGACGACGACCGCCAGGGCCAGCGCCGCGGCCGAGGCGGGCACGGACGCGGGCAGGTCGGTGGCGGCGGCGGTGACCGCGGCGAGCACACCCACGACCGCGGCCGTGGCGGCGGCCAGCAGGGCGCACCAGGCCGCGGGCACCCGGGCGCGGGCCAGCGCCGCCACGCACAGCAGCAGCCCGAGCCCGCAGGCCACGACCAGCAGCGCCAGGACCAGCAGAGCGACCACGGCGACCGGGTCGTCGGCCGGGGACACGTCGCCCCGGAGCAGGTCACCGAGCGGTGCGGCGCGGCGGACCAGGTCACCCATGGTCGGCAGGGCCGCCGTGGTCGGGTCGACCCCCGCGGGGTCGAGCAGGAGCACCCGCGGGTCGCGGCGCAGGGACGGCAGCCAGGACAGCCACACCAGCGCGGGGGTGGCGACGGCGAGCAGCGGCAGGCAGGCCCGCCAGCGGGCCAGGCTGCGGGAGCCGCCGACGACGCCGACCAGGACGGCCACCACCACGAGCACCGGCCAGGTCGCCGGGGCCAGGGCGACGACGACGGCGGACAGCAGCGCGGCGGCCGCCGCACTGCGGACCGGCCGGGGGCCCAGGCAGCCGAGCATCGCGGCCAGCAGCACCGGGAGCAGGACGTGCACCACCAGGTCACCCGCGTGCACCACGCCGAGCAGGCCGGTCCACGGGAGCAGCGCCCAGGTCGTGGCCGCGGCCGCGGCGGCGGCTCGCGAGCGGACCAGGCGCCGCAGCACCGGGTAGGCCAGCAAGAGCCCGACCAGCGGGGCCAGCAGGACCACGACGGTGCGGGCGTCACCCAGGGTGGCGCCGTCCGTGGACAGGCGGGTGAGCAGGGACACGACCCCGGTGATGCCGGCCCAGACGACCGTGGCCGGGTCCGCCACCCCGACCAGGCCGAGACCCACGTCCCGCCAGCCGGTCAGGGCGCGAGAGGCCAGCTCGACGGCCGTCAGCCCGGCGGTCGGGTCCGCGGTGACGACCTCGGCCCCGGTGGGGTCGACCTCGACGGGGCGCAGCAGGTCCCGCAGCACGGGGACGACGCCCAGCAGCAGCGTGAGGGGCACAAGGTAGGTCAGGGGGTGGGCGAGCAGCCGGCGGACCGGCCCCCCGGCGCCCAGGTCGAGGTCGATGAGGTCCTCGTCGACCGGCCCGGACTCCAGCGCCTCCAGCGGTACGTCGTCGGAGTCGTCCGCGGCGGCCTCGCTGCGCAGGGACCGTCGGGCCCGCCAGCCGTCGAGGTCCTCCCGGAGCATCTGCGAACGGGAACGCTGCAGCGGTCGCAGCGCCGCGGCGGGCACCACGCGCGAACGTCGCGAGCGCCAGCGGGACGAGGTGACCCGCCAACCGCGCGCCACCAGCCGCAGCGCGGCGTCGAGCTCGGCCAGCGCCCGCCCGGGGCGGCCCCGCAGCAGCCACACCACGGCCCGGACCGGAGCGGCGAGCAGCACCCAGACCCACAGCAGCGGCAGCAGCAGCGTGGGGGCCTGGACGAGCCGGGCGTGCAGCCAGTGGCGGCGACGGGCGCCCTCCAGGCCGCCGACCCGCCCACCGGCCCGCGGGGCCGCCGCGCCGGCCCGGCGGGCCAGGCCGCCGTGCAGCGCGTCGGCCCGGCGGGCGCCACGCTCGAGGGCGGCCACGTGGCGCACCCTGGCCGTCGGGACGACGGCGACCCGGTGCCCGGCACGCCGGACCCGCATGCAGAGGTCGACGTCGTCCCCCACCAGCGGGATGGCCTCGTCGAAGCCGCCGACGTGCTCCAGCACCGAACGCCGCAGCAGCATCCCGGCGGTGGACACCAGCAGCACGTCATTGCGGGAGTCGTGCTGGCCCTGGTCGATGTCACCGGTGGCGACGTCGGTGATGCGTCGCCCCCCGCTGGAGACCGTGGCCCCGACCTCGACCAGACGGGCGGGGTCGTCCCACTCCACCTGCTTGCAGCCGGCCACCGCGAGGGTCGGCGAGGCGCGGACCACCGCGAGCAGCTCGTCCAGCGCGTCGGGCTCGGGGGCGCTGTCGTCGTGGAGCAGCCACACCCACTCCTCCGGACGACGGGCCGCTCCGGTCCCACCGTCCGGGTCGCCGGGGCCCGCCTCGGTCACGAGGTTGTCGGCCACCGCGAGCGCCCGGGCCACCGAGACGCCGAACCCGTCCCGGCGGCTGCCGGTCACGACGGCGTCGACGACGTGGCTGGGCGTCGACCCGACGGCGGTGTCGAGCAGCACGCCGCTGCGGTCGCCGGAACCGGCGTCCACCGCGACCACCAGGTCCGGGCGGCGGTCGGATCCCGCCAGGGCGGCCAGGGTGCGGGGCAGCCACTCCGCCCCGTCGTGGACCACGAGCACCGCGGTCACGCGGACGGGACGTGGCCCGGTCCCCGAGGGGGCTCCGGGACCGGTCGGGGCCTGGACGTCGACGCTCACACCCCGAGCCTGACGGATGAGACCGTCCGCCGGCGGGAGGGCACGCTCAGACCACGTGCTTCTTGAGCCGGCGACGCTCGCGCTCGGACAGCCCGCCCCAGATGCCGAACCGCTCGTCGTTGCCGAGGGCGAAGTCGAGGCACTCCGCGCGGACGTCGCAGGAGATGCACACCTTCTTGGCCTCCCGGGTGGACCCACCCTTCTCCGGGAAGAACGCCTCGGGGTCGGTCTCCGCGCACAGGGCACGGTCCTTCCAGTCCGGCGCCGGGGGCCGACCGCCCGGGCGCAGCGGCAGGATGACCGCGCCCCCCTCGACCAGCACGCCCGGCGGCAGGTCCAGCCCCGCCAGGTCGCCCCAGCCGCCCTCGTCCAGCGCCTCCGGACCGTCGACGTCGTCGTCGGACTCGTCCGCCTCGTCGTCGAGCGGGACCAGCTCCGGCGGCAGCGCGCGGGCCTCGGCGCCGCGCAGGGCCCCGTCCAGCTCGTCCAGCGTGCGACGCCGGTTCAGCTCGGTCTCGTCCTCGGTCGTCGTTCGGGTGTGCAGCGGCAGTGCCATGACGTTCTCCTCGCCCCAGTGTCTCGTCCGGCCGCCGTGGTCCCGCCGGTCCGGTGACCGGTCCGGACAGAACGACGACAGTGGAATTACACGCGTGTCATCCTTCGTAAGTCAAGCCGCTCCGTGCTATCCGTGATCACCTGCTCACTCGGAGTGTCTGGTTCGACGCTCTCTGCGACGGCTCGCCCGGGTGTGCGGGGCGGGGCGGGCGGACGAGGTGGGGGCGCGGTCGCGACACAATGCCGTCATGCCGAACCCGCTCCTCCCCCCGCCCGTCGCGCCGTCCCGGCGTCCTGCCCGCGGCCGGGCCGAAGGAGCACACGCGTGAGGATCGCGGCGCTGTCCGGCGGCGTCGGCGGGGCGCGGTTCCTGCGTGGTCTGCTGCAGCACCTGCGGGCCACGTCCGCAGCCGGTGAGCACGAGGTGACGGTGGTGGCCAACACCGGCGACGACATCACCCTGCACGGGCTGCGGGTCTGCCCCGACCTGGACACGGTGATGTACACCCTCGGCGGCGGGGTGCACGAGGAGCAGGGCTGGGGCCGACGTGACGAGACGTCGACCGTCGCCGAGGAGCTCGCGGCCTACGGCGCGGGACCGGACTGGTTCACCCTCGGCGACCGCGACGTCGCCACGCACCTGGTCCGCACCCAGATGCTCGGGGCCGGCTACGGGCTCGCCGCCGTGACCGAGGCGCTGTGCCGGCGCTGGCAGCCGGGCGTGCGGCTCCTGCCGATGACGGAGCAGCCGGTCGAGACCCACGTGCTGGTCGAGGACCCCGACCGCCGCGCCGTCCACCTGCAGGAGTGGTGGGTCCGGATGCGGGCCGGCGTCCCGGCCCACGGCTTCCCGCTGCTGGGCCTGGACCGCGCCGTCGCGGCGCCGGGGGTGTTGGACGCCCTGCGGCAGGCCGACGTCGTGCTGCTGCCGCCCAGCAACCCGGTGGTGTCGCTGGGCCCCGTCCTGTCGGTCCCCGGGGTCAGGGACGTGCTGCGGGGCACCCGGGCGCCCGTGGTCGGCGTCAGCCCGGTGATCGGCGGGGCCACCGTGCGCGGCATGGCCGCCCAGTGCCTGGCGGCCCTGGACGTGCCGTGCACCGCAGCCGGGGTCGCCGGGCTGCTGGAGGACGTGCTGGACGGCTGGCTGGTCGACCACGTGGACGCCCCCGTCGGCCAGGACGGCCGGGGCGGCCAGGGTCCGACGCGTCCGCGGGTGGTCGCCACGGACCTGCTGATGCGTGACGTCGACGGCGCGGCGCGCCTGGCGGGCCGCGCGCTGGACCTGGCGCTGGAGCTGGCCGGGGTGAAGGCCCCGTGACGACCGACCCGGCAGCCGCCGGCCCCGTCGACGGTGTGCCCGACGGCGTCACCGTGGTCCCGCTGCGCGGCATCGGCGACGTGCGTACCGGGGACGACCTGGCGACGTTGCTGCTGGCCGCGTGCGAGCGTGACGGGTACCGGGCCGGCGACGACGACGTCCTCGTGGTCAGCAGCAAGGTCCTGGCCAAGGCGCTGGGCCTGTGGCGTGCCGACCGCGACACGGCCGTGCTCGAGGAGTCGCGCGGCGTGGTGGCCGAGCGCCGCACCCCGAACGGCGTGACGCGGATCGTGCGCGCCGCCGCCGGCCCCGTGATGGCCGCGGCGGGCGTGGACGCCTCCAACACCGGCCCCGAGGCCGAGGGCCGGGTCCTGGTGCTCCCCCACGACCCGGACGCCCAGGCCGCCCGGCTGCGGGCCGCGCTCACCGAGCGGACCGGGTCGCGACCCGCCGTGCTGCTGACGGACACGTCGGGGCGGCCCTGGCGGGTCGGCCAGACGGACTTCGCCCTGGGTTGCGCCGGCCTCACGCCCACCGACGACCTGCGCGGCGGGGTCGACGCCGACGGCAGCCCGCTGCAGGTCACCGTGCGCGCGGTCGCGGACGAGCTCGCCGCGGCCGCCGAGCTGGTCAAGGGCAAGGCCGACGGCGTGCCCGCGGCGCTGGTCCGGGGCTGCGGGCACCTGGTGACCGGTGACGACGGGCCGGGGGCGGCGGGGCTGGTCCGATTCGACTCCGCCGACTGGTTCGCCACGGGAACGGTGGAGTCGGTGCGGGCGGCGCTGGGCTGCCCGCCCGGCACCCCCGACGTCGAGCCCGCACCCGCGGCGCCGGACGGGGACCTGGATGCGGTGCTCCGCCGGGCCGTGGCCGTCGTCCGGCGCGGCCTGGTCGGGGAGCCCGACCTGGCGGGCGTCCAGGTGCGGCTGGTCGAGGTCGAGCCCCTGCGCGGCGCTGGTCAGGGGGTCGAGGTCGTCGGAGGCGTCGGGGTCGAGGTGATCGGCGAGGTGGTCGCGGCCGCGCGGGTGGCCGAGCGGGTCGCGGTGTGCGCCCGGGCCGAGCGGCTGGCCACCGTCGTGCGAGCGCAGGACGGACCGGGCACGACCGACCCGGGGCTCGTCACCCTGCACGTCCGGCCCGCCTGAGCCCACCCGCCCGGTGGACCGGACCGTCACCGAGCGGGCCTAGGAGTTGCCGGAGGTCGCCGAGGGCGTGTGGGTGGGGAGCGTCATCTTGGGACCCCGGCGCGGGCGCACCCGTCCGGCGACCTCGAGCAGGCGCTGCACCCGGTAGCGGTGGCCCGCGTAGCAGGCGATCACCTCGGCGCAGCCGTCGTCGTCCATCACCTCGCCCGTGAGCGCCCACGACACGTTCTTGGCCACGTGGTAGTCGTCGAAGCTGAACGCGTCGGGGTCGCCGTGCGCGCGCTGCCGCACCTCGGCCGCCGTCCAGCGACCCACGCCGGGCAGGGTGCGGAGCACGGGCTCCACCTCGGAGGCGGGACGGCCGAGCGTCCCCTCCAGCCGGCCCGCCACCGCCGCGGCGCGCATCACCACGGCGCTGCGACGGCCCTCGACCCCGTGGCGCAGCCACTCCCAGCTGGACACCCGGGACCAGCCCTGCGGGGACGGCGGCACCATCATCCCCGCGGCCGGCCCGCCGGGCGCCGCCGGTGCGCCGGGGGCGGGCTCGCCGTGCCGCAGCACCAGGTCGCGCAGGGACCGGCGGGCCTCCTTGCCCGTGACCACCTGCTCCACGGCCGCGCAGACCAGCGCCTCCAGCACGGCCCGGCTCCGCGGCGTGCGCACACCAGGACGGCTGCGCCACGCGTCGACGAGCAGCGGGTGCTCCGACCGCGGCCGGAAGCCGCCCCAGCCGTCGACGGGGTCGTCGTCCCGGCCGCCCAGCAGGTCCGGCACCCCGTCGAGCAGCCAGTCCGTCCCCGGGCCCCAGGCCTGCGCCTCGACGACCCCGTCGGCGGCCCGGGCCCGGAGCAGCAGCAGCCCGGGACCTTGCGGCGTCCGGGTCGCCCGCCACAGCGCCGTCGGCCCCTCCCACCGGTGCGTCGGGTCCCCCCGGCCGCGCGACAGCGTCCCCAGCGTGCCGGGCAGGTCGACCGCGCGCCCGGGACGCCAGGTCCTGGCTGCCCCGCTCATGGCCGCGAGCGGCTCATGCCGGACCCGCCCCGCCGTCCGACCCGCCGCCGGACCCGCCCGACGACCCGCCGCCCTCACGCGTCGCCTCCCGGACCCGCTTGGTGCGTCCCCGCTCCAGCAGCAGGGCGATCCCGGCCAGACCGAGGTCCGCCGTCGTCATCAGCACCCGGGACACCACCGCCACCAGCAGCGCCCGCCCCGGCGACATCACGCCCGACAGCATCAGCACCAGGGCCGCCTCGCGCGCCCCGGCGCCGGCGGGGCTGACGAACGTGACGAACCCGACGCACCAGGCCAGGGCGAAGGCCGTGACGCTCAGCACCACCAGGCGCGGCGACAGGGCGATGTCCCCGACCCGGGACACGAGCACCAGGGTCTGCATGCCGATGGCCAGCCACGACACGAAGGCCCAGGCGATGGTCCGGAACGCCCCGGCGTAGCCGATGGTGTGCTCGAGCATGGGGCGCCGCGCGAGGGCGAGCACGCGCCGCAGCACCCGGTTGAGCACGGGCGGCCACAGCAGCACCAGCAGCGGCACGATGCCCAGCGCGAGCCAGGTGTACCCGCCCGGCAGCAGGTCCGGCACGAGGGCGAACCCCGCCACCCCGAGCAGCAGCGCCGTGGCGAACACGATGACGACGTGCACCACCGTGGCCGAGGCCGAGCGCCGTCGGGAGACACCGTGGTCGGCCGCGAGCTCCACCTGGGCGACGACGTGCCACAGGCTCCCGGGCAGGTACTTGCCCAGCTGCCCCACCAGGAACACGTGCCCGGTCGCGCGCAGCGACAGGGTGCTGCCGAGGTCGGCCAGGACGGAGCGCCACGCCACCGCCGACAGCAGGATGTTGGCCACGGTGAACACGAACGCCAGCACCAGGCTGGCCGGGCCGAGCCGACGCACCCCCTCGAGGAACTCCTCGCCGTCCAGGGCCAGGGCGACACCCGCCAGCACGACGGTGACCAGCATGAACCCGTAGCGGAAGGCCTTTGACCTCGCCAGCTGCTGCCCGCGCTCGGCGAGGCGGGCTCGGGTCAGGAGCTGTCCCGGGACCTCACGATGAGGTCCGCCAGCAACCCCATCATGCCGATGAGGAGGCCCGTCACCAGGAGCAGGACGGTGTTGTCGGCCAGGGAGAACAGCGCCTGGAACTGGTCGTAGACCAGCTTGGCGGAGCCGACGAGCAGGAGCGTGAGCGAGATGGGCAGCAGGATCCGCAGCGGGTCGAAGTACATGACCATCCGCAGGATCTGCAGGATGTAGCGGTACGCGTCCTTGAAGAACTTGAACTTGGACACCCCGGCACGCTTGCCGTACGTGATGGGCTCGTAGCGGATGTCGTGCTGGTTGGACAGGAACGAGATCGTGAGCGTGGTGACGCAGGAGAACCCGGGCGGCAGCAGGCGCAGGTAGGGCAGCGACACGTCGCGGCGGAACGCCCGCAGGCCGGAGTTGAGGTCCGGGATCTTCTGCTTGGTCAGCACCTCGGCGAACTTGCGGATGGCCCACTTGGCGGGCATCCGGGCCCACTTGTGGGTGCCCTCCTCCGTCAGCCGGGCCCCGACGACGTGGTCGAAGGTGGGGTCCTCGAGCAGCATCCGGACGAACTCCGGGATGCGCTCGTTGGGGTAGGTCATGTCGGCGTCGGTCCACACGACGATGTCGCCCAGCGCCTCGCGGGTGCCGATCCGTCGCGCCGTCCCGGCCCCGCCGTTGCGCCGGAACGGCATCAGCCGCATCCGCGGGTAGAGGTGCTGGGCGTCCTTGAGGACCTGCAGCGTGGCGTCGGTCGAGGCGTCGTCGATGACGAGCAGCTCGTAGGACATGCCGTCGGCGTCCATGGCCCGGGTGATGCGCTCCACCTCGGCCAGCACGTGGTCCTGCTCGTCGAAGCAGGGCAGCACCACGGTGGCGGTGAGCCGCGGGGCGGCGGCGACCTCCTCGCGCACGACCAGCGTGGGGGTGCCGGGGGCGACCTGTGCCGGGGTCGACGACGGCGCCGGCGCGGGTGCCGCCGACGCGGGCGCGGTCGACGACGGGTGGGCCCCGGTCGGGGCCGGGGCGGTGGAGGCGCTGGCATCGTTCATGTCCCCGTCAGGGTATCCGGCGGACCAGGGTGCTCCCGCGCGCCGGTCGGCCGTGTGCCACCGTGGCCGGGTGCAGATCTCGACCGGACCCGCCGCACCCGCCCCCGGCCCCGCCGACGTGGACGTCGCGCGGCTGGTCCGGGCACTCCAGCAGGACCCGCGCCCCCGGCTCACCTGGTACGGCGACGGCGACGCCCGGGTCGAGCTGACCGGGGCCGGGCTCGCGCAGTGGGTGGCCAAGACCGCCCACCTGCTGGCCGAGGAGGCCGACGTCGAGCCCGGCTCCCGGGTCGAGGTCCGGCTCGGGCCCGACTGGCGGGCGCCCGTGCTCTGGCTGGCGACCTGGTTCCTGGGGGCGCAGGTCGCAGCCGGTGGCGGTGACCGCCCGGACGTCACCGTGGTGCCCGAGGGCGCCACCCCGCCCGCCGCCACCGTCACGGTGGTCGTCGCGGCCGCCGCTCTCCCCCGCCCCGTCGCCGACCTGCCGCCCGGCGCGGTCGACTACGGCGCCGAGGTCTCCGGGTTCCCGGACCAGCTGCCGCGCCCGGGCCCGGCGACCGTCCTGCGCCTGGACCTCGGCTCACCCGGGCGGTCGCTGCTGGGCCCGGACGCCTCGCCGGAGCAGGTCGCGACCGTGTGGGCCTCGGGCGGGTCGGTCGTGCTGCACACCGGTCTGCCGACCGCCGCCCTCGACCGGGTGCGGTCGCAGGAGAACGTGGGCTGAGCCGGACGCCCGTCAGACGTCGGCGAGCACGTGGTCGGCGGCCTCGGCCCAGCGCAGCCGCCACGGTCCGATCGGCGCGACGCCGATGGCCTTGAGCGAGTCGTGGGACAGCACCGACCAGGCCGGCCGGGGCGCGGGGCGGGCGAACTCCGTGCTGCTGATCGGGTCGACCATGTCGGGGTCCCGCCCGACCGTGCGGACGACCTCCATCGCCAGCTCGTACCAGGACGTCCAGCCCGAGGACGTCGCGTGGTAGGTGCCCGCGGGCGCGCCCGCCGCCAGCAGCCGGACGACCAGGTCCGCCACGTCGACGGTCCAGGTGGGCTGGCCGACCTGGTCGTCGACGACGTTCAGCACGTCCCGTTCCCGGGCCAGGCGCGCCATGGTCTTCGGGAAGTTCGGGCCGTGGGCGCCGTAGAGCCAGGCCGTGCGCAGGACGAGCGCGTCCGCCCCCGAGGCCCGGACGGCCTGCTCCCCCGCGGCCTTGGTGCGCCCGTAGGCCCCGACCGGGCTCAGCGGGGCGTCGGAGGACACCGGGGTGCCCGGTTCCTCCGCCCCGACCACGTAGTCGGTGGAGACGTGCACCAGACGGGCACCGGTGGCGGCGCAGGCCTCGGCCAGCAGCCTCGCCCCCGTGGCGTTGACCGCGAACGCGGCGTCCTCCTCGGACTCGGCGGCGTCCACGGCCGTCCAGGCGGCGCAGTTGACCACCACGTCGTGCCCGGCCACGGACGCCGTCACGGCGTCGCGGTCGGTGACGTCGAGATCGGCCCGGCCCAGGCCGGTCACCTCGTGGTCGGCCTCCAGCAGCGCCGTCACCAGGTCCGTGCCGAGCATGCCGGCAGCGCCGGTGACGAGGACGTCCATGGGGCGCAGGCTATCGCCGTCGCGCGCCGCCGGAGAGCCGCGTCCGGCGGGTGCGGCGGAGCAGCGGCGGAGCAGACCAGTACCTTCACCGGGTGCACGTGCTGTTCGTCACCCGCAAGTTCCCGCCGCAGACCGGTGGGATGGAGACCCTGGCCAAGGACACCTACGACGCCCTGCTGGCCGGCGGCTCCCGCGTCACGCTGCTGCGCAACGTCCGCAGCGACTGGGCGTCCTGGTGGTGGCTGCCGCTGACGCTGTGGCGGATGGCCCGCGTCATCCGCACCGACCGACCCGACGTGGTGCTGCTGGGCGACGCGCTGATGAACGCCGTCGCGACCAAGCTGCTGCGGCTGTTCCACCTGCCCCACGCCACGATGGTGATGGGGCTGGACGTCACGTTCGACTCCTCGGTGTACCGCAAGGTCGTCGTGCGCCACCTGCGGGCGGCGCCGCTGATCATCGCCATCAGCAACGCCACCGCCACCGCCGTGCGGGCGGCCGGCGTCGAGGAGGAGCACCTGACGGTGCTGCGGCTGTCGGTCGAGCCGCCGCCGGACATGGCCTCGCGCCAGCAGGCCCGGACCGAGCTGCGGGAACGGCTCGGGGTCGGCCCGGACACCGCCGTCCTGCTGACCCTGGGACGTCTGGTCCGCCGCAAGGGCGTCGCCTGGTTCGTCGCCCAGGTCCTGCCGCACTCCCGCCGCGACGTCGTGCACCTGGTGGCCGGGGCCGGGCCGGCCGAGGACCGGATCCGCCGGGTGGCGCGCAGCAAGGGCCTGCAGGACCGGGTACGCCTGCTGGGCCGCGTCAGCAGCGAGGACCGCGAGCTGCTGCTCCGGGGGGCGGACCTGTTCGTGCAGCCCAACATCCACGTCTACGGCGACATGGAGGGGTTCGGGCTGGTCAACGTGGAGGCCGCGGTGCGGGACCTGCCGGTCCTGGCGGCCGACATCGAGGGCATCCCCGACGCGGTGGTCGACGGCGAGACCGGGTGGCTGGTGACCTCGCAGGACGCCCCCCGGTGGCGGGCCCGGCTGGACGACGTGCTCGCCGACCTGGACCAGCTGGAGGAGACCGGACGCCGGTTCGGCCGCACGGCTCGCGAGCTGTACTCCCCCGAGCGGTTCGCCGCAACCCTGCACGACATGCTGCACCGGGTCGCCACGGGCGGGACGACGGCGGTGGAGCTGCACGCCGAGCGCAACAAGTAGCTAGGTTCGACGCATGGACATCGTCGTCCCCGACGCGCGCACCGCCGTCGCCGACCTGCGTGACGGGGCCACCGTCGCCGTGGGCGGCTTCGGGCTCTGCGGCATCCCCCGGGTCCTCATCCAGGCCGTGCTCGACGCCGGCACCCGCGACCTCGAGGTCGTCTCCAACAACTGCGGCGTGGACGGCGCCGGGCTCGGGCTGCTGCTCGAGGCCGGCCGGGTCCGGCGCGTGGTGGCCAGCTACGTCGGGGAGAACAAGGAGTTCGCGCGGCAGTACCTGTCGGGCGAGCTGGAGGTCGAGCTCACCCCGCAAGGGACGCTGGCGGAGCGGCTGCGGGCCGGCGGCTCCGGGATCCCGGCGTTCTTCACCCGGACCGGGGTCGGCACCGTGGTCGCCGAGGGCGGTCTGCCCTGGCGCTACGCCGAGGACGGCTCCGTCGCGGTGGCCTCGCCGGCCAAGCGGGTGGAGCGGTTCCCCGCCACGGCCGACCCCGACGCCGCCCCCGTCGACCACGTCCTGGAGACCGCGATCGTGGCCGACGTGGCCCTGGTCCGGGCGGCCCGCGGCGACCGGTTGGGGAACCTGCAGTTCCACGCCTCCGCGCGCAACTTCAACCCGCTGGTGGCCATGTCCGGCCGGCTGTGCGTCGCCGAGGTGGAGGAGCTGGTCGAGCCCGGGGCGATCGACCCCGACCACGTGCACCTGCCCGGGGCCTTCGTGCACCGGGTCGTGGTGCTGAGCGCCGACCAGGCGCGCGACAAGCTCGTCGAGCGCCGCACCCTGCGACAGGACGCGTCATGACCGAGACCCCCACCACGCCCGTGGGCCTGACCCGCCACCAGATGGCCGCGCGCGCCGCGCAGGAGCTCGTCGACGGCGACTACGTCAACCTCGGCATCGGCCTGCCCACCCTGGTCGCCAGCTACGTGCCCCCAGGCGTCGAGGTGGTGCTGCAGAGCGAGAACGGCATCCTGGGCGTGGGCCCGTACCCGGACGCCGAGCACGTGGACGCCGACCTGATCAACGCCGGCAAGGAGACCGTGACGGTCCTGCCGGGGGCGAGCTACTTCGACTCCGCGACCAGCTTCGCCATGATCCGCGGCGGCAAGATCGACATCGCGCTGCTGGGGGCGATGCAGGTGACGTCGAGCGGCGACATCGCCAACTGGATGGTCCCCGGCAAGATGGTCAAGGGCATGGGCGGTGCGATGGACCTGGTCCACGGCGCGCGCCGGGTGGTCGTGATCATGGAGCACGTGGCCAAGGACGGCTCGGCCAAGCTCGTCGTCGACTGCTCCCTGCCCCTGACCGGTCGTGCGGTGGTGGACCGGGTCATCACCGACCTGGCCGTGCTCGACGTCGACCGCGACGACCCCGCCGCGGGGTTCGTGCTGCGCGAGCTGGCCCCGGGGGTCACGGTGGAGACCGTCGTCGCCGCGACGGGAGCCCCGGTCCGGGTGCCGGACGACCTCGGCCCGCCGCCGACCCCGCCGCAGTAGCGTCGCGAGCATGACAGTCGCCGTCACCGGAGCAGCCGGCTACATCGGGTCCCACGTCGCCCACCTGCTGGCCGAGTCCGGCGTGCACGTGCTGGCCGTCGACGACATGTCCTCGGGGGTGGGCAGCCGCGTCGACGCCTTCCCCCTGGTCGAGCTCGACCTGGCCCGCGACGAGGCGCCCGGGGTCCTGCGGGCCGCGTTCGCGCAGCACCAGGTCCAGGCCGTGGTGCACCTGGCGGCGCGCAAGGCGGTCGGCGAGTCGGTCGAGCAGCCCATGCGCTACTACCACCAGAACGTCGCCGGGCTGGCGAACCTGCTGACCGCGATGCAGCACTCGGGCGTGGACCGGTTCGTGTTCTCGTCCTCGGCGGCGGCCTACGGCATGCCCGACGTCGACGTCGTCCACGAGGACACGCCGTGCGCGCCGATCAACCCCTACGGCGAGACCAAGCTGGTGGGTGAGTGGTTGGTCCGTGCCGCGTCCCGGGCCACGGGGCTGCGGGCGGTGGCCCTGCGCTACTTCAACGTGGCGGGCGCCGGTCGGCCCGAGCTGCGCGACACCTCGGTGGCCAACCTGATCCCGATCCTGCTGCGACGCGTCGCCGACGGCGTGCCCGCCGCGGTCTACGGGGACGACTACCCGACCCCGGACGGGACCTGCGTCCGCGACTACGTGCACGTCGCCGACCTGGCCGACGCCCACGTGTCCGCGCTGGACTACCTGGACCGCGACGACCGTCCGCACGACGTGCTCAACGTGGGCACCGGGACCGGTGCGTCGGTGCTCGAGGTGGTGTCGGCGCTGTCGGAGGCCCTGGGCCACCCGGTGCAGACGGTGGTCGAGCCGCGCCGGGCCGGCGACCCGCCCCGGCTCGTGGCCTCCGTCGAGCGCATCCGGGACGTGCTGGGCTGGAGCGCGTCCCGCGGCCTGGACGACATCTGCCGGTCGGTCGTCCCCGACCCGCAGGGCTGAGCCGGCCGGGTCCCGGCGCGGCACCAGGGCGACCGGCTCGCGCGGCTACCCTGCGACCGGCGGACCGAGCGGTCCGGCGGATGAGGAGCGTGCATGTCGAGGGACCAGGGTCTGCTGCGGGACGTCTACCTGGGGGTCATGACCCGGACGCGGCGCGGCCTGGACCGGACACGCCTGCTCAACGCCTGGGACCGGCAGGTCGCGGCGCACCCGCGCACCGTGTCGGCCCACCTGCGCACCCTGCTGGCGGTGCACAACGCGGAGGACCTGGTCCGGATGGACCTGCCCTGGTGGACCTACCAGGCGGTCGACGCCGTCGAGGAGTTCCTGGGCCGGCTCGACGGCCGCGCCCGGGTGTTCGAGTACGGCTCGGGGGCGAGCACGTTGTGGCTCGCCCGCCGCGCGGGTTCGGTCGACGCGGTCGAGCACGAGGCCGGCTGGGCGGTCCGGGTCCGGGAGCTGCTGGCCGGCACCCCCGGCCTGCGCTGCACCCCCACGGTGCACGTCCCCGCCGTGACCAGCAGCGACCGGCCGCTGGTGGCCTCGGGCGCCCCCAGCGGCCAGGGTCTGGACTTCTCGGCCTACGTCCACGCCATCGACGACGTGCCGGGCGAGTTCGACCTGGTGCTGGTCGACGGCCGGGCCCGCGCCGACGTGCTGCTCCACGTGCTGGACCGGGTCGCGCCGGGCGGCATGGTCCTGCTGGACGACGCCCAGCGGGCCCGGTACCGCCCCGCCGTGGACTCCGCGGCCCGCCTGGGCTGGCACGTCCGCCGCACCCGCGGGGCCACGCCCTGCCAGCCCGTCCCCCGCGAGACGGTCCTGCTGTCGCGGGACCCGGCCGCGCTGGGCGGGTGAACGGACCGCCGACCGACGACCCGGCCGGTTCCGCCAGGACGCCCCGGACCGGTCGGGGGCGGGCCCTGACGGCCCTGTCGGTGCTGGTCGGCGTCGGCGTCCTCGTGCTGGGCGTCGTGGTCGTCGCCCGCCGCTGGGACGAGGTGTCCGCCGCGCTGACGACCATCGGCTGGGGGCCGGCGCTCGCGTGCCTGCTCCTGACCACCGTGGGGGTCGTGGCCACCGGCGAGTGCTGGCGGGTCTGGCTGCGGGCGCTGGGCGGCACCCGCCCGACCGCGCTGACCGCGCACCGGGTCTTCTACGTGACGCAGGCCGGCAAGTACGTGCCCGGCTCGCTCTGGCCGGTGCTGGCGCAGGCCGTGCTCGCCGCCCGCTACGGGGTGCCGCGACCGGCCATGGTGGGGGCGGCGACGCTGTTCCTGCTGCTGCACACCGTGACGGGGGCCGTGGTCGGGGCCGTCGGCGTCGGTGGCGGGCTGGCCTCGCAGTGGGCCTGGCTGGTGGTGCCCGTGGTGGTCGGCGGGGTCGTGGTCCTGCTGCCCCCGGTGCTGGGCCGGCTGCTGCACGCCCTGGCCCGCTGGCGCCCGTCGCTGGCCACGGCGTCCCCCGGCTGGGCCGCCACGGGCCGGGCCGTCGCCCTGATGCTGGCCGCGTGGGCCTGCTACGGCAGCGCCACCTGGCTGCTGCTGCGTCCCCTCGACGCCGGGGCGGAGGCCCTGCCGCTGGCCGTGGGTGCGTACGCGCTCGCCTGGGTGGTGGGGTTCCTGGCCTTCGCCGCCCCCGCCGGCGTGGGCGCCCGGGAGGCCGTCCTCGTGGCCGCCCTGAGCCCGGCCGTGGGGGTGTCGGCCGCCCTGTCGGTCGCGCTGGTGTCGCGGGTGGCCCTGACGGTCGCGGACCTGGGGCTGGCGGCGGCCTCCGCCGGGGTGCTGCGGCAGCAGGCCCCGGACGGCGGGCCCGGCTCCCGCTGACCGGTCGCGGGCGGGGTCAGTCCGCGGCGGTCCCGGTCAGGTCGGCCTCCACCATGCGCGCGACGACGTCGCGGAACCCGACCGTGGGGACCCAGCCGAGGGCCCCGCGGATGCGGGTCGGGTCACCGACCAGGTCGACGGCGTCGACGGGGCGGACGAACCGCGGGTCGACGTGCACCAGGTGCTGCCAGTCCGCGACGCCGGCGGCGTCGAAGGCCGCCGCCACGAAGTCACGCACGCTGTGGCCCTGCCCGGTCGCGACCACGTAGTCCTCGGCGGCGCCCGCCGCCGCCATCCGGACCATCGCGTCGACGTGGTCGGGGGCCCAGCCCCAGTCCCGTCGGGCGTCGAGGTTGCCCACCCGCAGCTCGGTCTCCGTGCCGACCACGATGCCCGCCTCCGGCGAGGTGATCTGGCGGGTGACGAACGACCGCGGCCGACGCGGCGACTCGTGGTTGTAGAGGACCGCCGCGGAGACGTGGTGCCCCGCCTGCCGGTAGACCCCGGCCAGGTGCAGCGCGAACGCCTTGGCGGCGCCGTAGGGCGAGGCCGGCCGGACCGGGGTGGTCTCGTCCTGCGGGGACACCTCGGCCGCACCGAACACCTCCGCGCTGGAGGCCAGCACGACGCGGGGCCCCGCCCCGCCGGCCGGGAAGCAGGCCTCGAGCAGCCGCGCGACGGCCGTGCCCGTGACGTCGGCCGTGGTCGCCGGCTCGCGCCAGGACTGCGCCACCGACGACACCCCGGCCAGGTGGAACACCACGTCGGGCCGCACGGCGGAGAGCAGGTCGCGGAACGTCCCCGGCGCCGTGACGTCGCCGTGGTGGACCCGTACCCCGGCCACGACGGTCTCGTCGGTGGAGCGGACGAGGCCGTGCACCTCCCACCCCTCGGCCACGAGCCGTTCGGCCAGGTAGCTGCCGTCCTGGCCCGTGACGCCGCTGACCAGCGCCCGCCCCGTCACCACACCCACCTCTGCACGTCGGTCGCCCCTCAGGCGGGCAGGGCCCGCTGCTCGGCCAGGTCGCTGTCCACCATCATCCGGATCAGGTCCTGGAAGCCGACCGTCGGTGTCCACCCCAGCTGCTCGCGTGCCTTCGACGGGTCGCCGATCAGCATGTCCACCTCGGCCGGACGGAAGAACGCCGGGTCCTGGACGACCCGGTCCGACCAGTCGTCCACGCCGACGTGGGCGAAGGCCACGTCGAGCAGGTCGCGGATCGAGTGGGCCTCCCCCGTGGCGACCACGAAGTCGTCGGCCTCGTCCTGCTGCAGCATCCGCCACATCGCCTCGACGTAGTCCCCGGCGAAGCCCCAGTCGCGACGCGCCTCCAGGTTGCCGAGCGTGATCTGCTGCTGGCGGCCCAGGGCGATCCTCGCCACGGCCTGCGTGACCTTGCGGGTCACGAACTCCGGGCCCCGGCGGGGCGACTCGTGGTTGAACAGGATGCCGCTGGAGGCGTGCATGCCGTAGGACTCGCGGTAGTTGATGGTCATGTAGTGCCCGAAGACCTTGGCCACGCCGTAGGGCGAGCGCGGCCACAGCAGCGTGGTCTCCCGCTGCGGGACCTCCTGCACGCGGCCGAACATCTCCGAGCTGGACGCCTGGTAGAACCGGATCCGCCCCACGTCGCCGCCGGAGTGCAGCCGCACGGCCTCGAGCATGTTGAGCACGCCCTGCGCCGTCACCTCGGTGGTCAGGTGGGCGTTCTGCCAGGAGTAGGCGACGTAGCTGATGGCGCCCAGGTTGTAGACCTCGTCGGGCTCCGACGACGCCAGGGCCCGCAGCAGGCTCGAAAGGTCGGTCAGGTCACCGGTCAGCTGCTGCACGCCGGGTACTTCGGCCGCGAGGACGGCGGCCTTGGGGTTGTTCTGCCCCCGGACCAGGCCGAACACCTCGTATCCCTTCGCCAGGAGCAGCTCCGACAGGTACATGCCGTCCTGCCCGGTGACGCCTGTGATGAGTGCGCGACGTCGCGCGGGGGTGTCCGTGGTCACGTCGGGTGATCCTACGGGGCCGTCACCGTCGCGGCTCCCGGCCGCACGACCACCCCGTCAGGTCACGATCCGGTCACGCAACGAACGAACGAGCACGGCCCGGGCCGGGACCGTCGACGCTGGGCCCGACCGATCCGCGCCCAGAACCCCGGGGGACCCGTGCACCGTCGCCGCGCCACCGCCCGACCCGTCATCGCCGCCGTGTCCGCCGTGGTGGCGCTCGTCGCATCCCTCCTCGTGGGCGCGGCCCCCGCCTCCGCGGACCACCAGCGCCTCGACTGGTACTTCCGGGCGCCGAACGGTGGCCCCACGACGACCTTCGGCAACATCCCCAGCGGCTCCTCCCTCACGTGGCTGTTCAGCTGCGACGTCGACGGACGGGGCGACCGGCCGGCCACGTACGCGAACGGACGCTTCACGTTCTTCACCGACGGCGGCCAGGTCCGGACGACGTTCGGCCGGGCGGGTTCGGACCGGCCCTTCTGCGGGGACTGGGACGGGGACGGCCGTGACACCCCGGCCGTGCGCCGTGCAGGCACGTCGTACCTCGCCTCCTCGTTGGCGGACGGCGGCGGCGCCGTGACCGCCGTGGGGCTGGGCCGCGCCTCGGACGACCTTCACACCGGCGACTGGGACGGCGACGGGGTCGACACGTTCCTCGTGCAGCGCGGCACGACGTTCATCGCCTCCTCGGACAACGTCCCCGGGGGCGGGAGACTGACGTCCTCGACGTTCGGGCGGCCCGGCGACTGGGCCTCCGCGGGCCGGTTCGCCTCGGCTGACGGCCCCGACACCATCGCACTGACCCGCGGGGCGACCTGGTACGTCTCCCACGACCCGGTGGGCAGCCGGGCCGTCCTCCGCTCGCGGCCGGCGGTCTCGTTCGGCCGGTGCACGGACCTCCCGTTCGCGGGCTCCCCCGTCCCGTCGCAGCCGGCACAGCTCGGCGTCATCCGCCTCACCCCCACCGACGTCCCCTGCCGCCGGTGACCGGGCGGCCCTGACGGGCCGGCAGGCCACCGGAAACCGCTTCCCAACCACCACCGGGGCGAGGAGACTCGTCGGTCCGGCGCGTACCGACGTCCGGGTCGCGTCGCAGACCCGTCCGACGGGAGCGCCCGACATGGCAACGATCCGGCTCGCACGCACGACGGTCGGCGTGGTCGCCGCCGTCGTCACGACCCTCGCCACCGCCCTCCTCGTGCCGCCGGCCGCCGCGTCGGGTCCCGGCATCTGGGACGAGGGCCGGTGGCTGCTCCGGAGCAGCTTCAGCCCGGGACCGGCGACGTCGACCTTCAGCTACGGACGCGGCGGGGACTTCCCGGTCATGGGCGACTGGGACGGCAGCTCGACCGAGACCGTCGGCGTCGCCCGCTACCGCCCCGGGGTGTCCGACGACCTCGTGTGGCACCTGCGCGACGCCAGCAGCGCCGGCGGGGCGACGGTCCCGTCGTTCACCTTCGGGCAGGTCCGGTTCGTCGCGGTCGACCAGCTCGGCACCATCCCCGTCGTCGGGGACTGGGACGGGGACGGGGTCGACACGGTCGGGGTCGTCCGGTACTCCGACGACGTCGACGGCGGCATCCGCTGGGAGCTGCGCAACAGCAACACCGCGGGCCCGCCGGACGTCGTGCTCACCTACGGCCGCGGGCGCGACGTCCCCGTCGTCGGGGACTGGGACGGCAACGGGACCGACACCCCGGGCCTGCGTCGCTCCCCCAACCGGTGGCTGCTGCGCAACAGCAGCAGCGGCGGCGACGCGGACCTGTCGTTCGCCTACGGCTCGGGCGGCGGCGTGGTCGAGCTGCCGGTCGTCGGGGACTGGGACGACGACGGCACCGACACGGTCGGGCTGCTGCGCAACGAGCCGGCGTCGAAGCCCGAGGGTGGGTTCCCGAGGTGGTTGCTGCGCAACGGCAACAGCTCGGGTCCCGCGCAGGTCAGCTTCCTGTACGGCAACGACTCGTTCTTCGTGGGCCTGCCCGTCGACCTCGTCCCGCGCCTGGCCTACCGCTGACCGGGCCCGGCCCGGCCCGCGAGGTAACGATCCGGCCACCTCCGCGACGGGGGCCGCGCAGCACTGCCACCATCTCCCCAGCGCGACGACGGGGGGACCTCGGCGGGGCGCACGGGGGTGGCGACGACGACGCGCTGGTCCCACGGTCCCGCACCGTGGCGGCAGGCTCGACCCGCTCGTCCGACCTCCTCTGCACCAGCAGCCGGCAGGTGGTCGGCTGCACCAGACGGGAGGGGCACCATGAGCACGACACGCACCACGAGCAGCGCACGCAGCACGAGCAGCACGAGCAGCACGAGCCGGCGCACGACGGCGCCGCGGCGGACGGGCGGCGCGGTGGGTCTCGCGGCCACCGTGGCGCTGGCCGTCGGGATGCTCGCCGCACCGGCCACGGCCGGGGCTGCCGCGGACCCGAACGCCGAGTGGTCGTTCCGGGGTACCGGGTCCACCGGCACGGTCACCGCGTTCACGACGCCGCTGCCGCCCACGACGCTGCCGTCGCAGCCGCTCATGTGCGACCTCGACGAGCTCGGGGACCAGGCGGTCCTCGCCGGCGGCTCGTTGTTCCAGGTCGCCACGGCGGAAGGGACCGCGGTGGTGCGCTTCGGCCGGGCGGGCGACGTGCCGCTGTGCGGGGACTGGGACGGCGGCGGGGAGGACACCCCCGGGGTCCGTCGCGGCAACGTGTACCACCTGGCGTCGTCCTGGACCGACGGCGGCGGGACGGTCAGGTCGCACCGCTTCGGCCAGGCGACGGACTCCCTGGCCCTGACCGGGGACTGGGACGGCAACGGCACCGACACCGTGGCGGTCCGTCGCGGCAACGTGTTCCACGCCTCCCGGGCCAACACCGACGGGGGCGGCGCGGTGGTCCGATCCGGCTTCGGGCGGGCCTCCGACGACGCGCTGGCCGGTGACTTCGCCGGTGCGGGTCACGACAGCCTCGCCCTGAGGCGCGCCGAGCAGGTGGACGGTCGGACCGAGCTGGTCTTCCACGTCGCCTCGGCCCGCCTGGGCACGGTCCTGCGCGCCGACCGACGGGTGCCGTTCGGTCAGGTGGGCGACGTGCCCGTCGCCGGCCGACCCCTGGACACCGACCGGGACCAGGTCGGCGCCGTCCGGTTCCCCTGAGCCCGCGCCCGTCAGCGCAGCAGCGGCGCAGCAGCCTCAGCGCAGCAGGGTGCGCCCCATCACCAGCCGCTGGATCTGGTTGGTGCCCTCGTAGATCTGCGTGATCTTGGCGTCGCGCATCATCCGCTCGACCGGGTGGTCGCTGACGTAGCCGGCGCCGCCGAGCAGCTGCACGGCGTCGGTGGTCACGGCCATGGCCACGTCGGAGGCGAAGCACTTGGCGGCGGCGCCGAAGAACGTGAGGTCGGCGTCGCCGCGCTCGCTGCGGGCGGCGGCGACGTAGACCAGCTGGCGGGCGGCCTCGAGCTGCATGGCCATGTCGGCCAGCATGAACTGGATGCCCTGGAACTCCGCGACGGCCCGGCCGAACTGCCTGCGCTCCTTGACGTAGTCACGGGCGTAGTCCAGGGCCCCCTGGGCGATGCCGACGGCCTGCGCCCCGATGGTGATCCGGGTGTGGTCGAGGGTCCGCAGCGCGATCTTCAGGCCCTCACCGGGGTCCCCCACCAGCCGGTCCCCCGGGATCCGGCACCCGGTGAAGATCATCTCGCGCGTGGGTGAGCCCTTGATGCCGAGCTTCTTCTCCTTGGCGCCGAAGGTCAGCCCCTCGTCGCCCTTCTCCACGACGAACGCGCTGATGCCCTTGTTGCCGGCCTCGGGGTCGGTCACGGCCATCACGGTGTAGAACTCGCTGACCCCGGCGTTGGTGATCCAGGACTTCTGCCCGTCCAGGACCCAGTCGTCGCCGTCGCGGCGGGCGCGGGTCTTCATCGACGCGGTGTCGGAGCCCGCCTCGCGCTCGCTCAGGCCGTAGCTGAACCCCTCGCCCGCGGCCAGCCGCGGCAGGTACCGGGCCTTGATGTCGTCCGAGCCGCCCAGCAGCACCGGCATCGAGCCCAGCTTGGTGACCGCCGGGATCAGGGAGCTCGAGGCGCACACCCGGGCGACCTCCTCGATGACCAGGCAGACCTCGAGGGCGCCGGCCCCGACCCCGTCGTACTCCTCGGGCACGTGGGGGGCGTGGAAGTCCGCCGCGACCAGCGCGTCGTGGGCCTCCTGGGGGAACCGGGCCTCCCGGTCGACCTCGGCGGCGTAGGGGGCGATCTTGTCGGTCGCGACCGCGCGGACCGCCTCGACGAGGTCGCGCTGGTCGGCGGTCAGGGTGAAGGCGTCGTTGCTCACCCCCTGATCGTACGCGGCGGAGGTCTCCGGGGTTACCCGTCGGTAACCCGTTCTGGGCGGTTGTGACCAGGGCCGGATGAGCCGAGTCTCACGGTCTGCTCACCCGGCTGCCACGGACCACGTCACGCCGCCCGCGCGTGGACGGTAGCGTCCTCCGTCGTGCGTATCTCTGTGATCGGTTGCGGTTACCTCGGCGCTGTCCACGCCGCCTGCATGGCCGAGCTCGGCCACGACGTCGTCGGCGTCGACGTCGACGAGGCAAAGGTGGCGCTGCTGAGCGACTCCAAGGCCCCCTTCTTCGAGCCGGGCCTGCCCGAGCTGCTGGAGAAGGTGATGCCGACCGGTCGCCTCCGCTTCACCACCGACATGTCCGAGGTCGCCGGGGCGCAGGTCCACTTCGTGTGCGTCGGCACCCCCCAGCGCAAGGGCGAGTACGCCGCCGACCTGCGGTACGTCGACGCGGCCGTCGACGCCCTGGCCCCCCACCTGCGGGGCACCGAGGACGCGCCGGCCCTGGTCGTCGGCAAGTCGACCGTCCCGGTCGGCACCGCGGCGAGGCTCGCCGAGCGGGTCGCCGAGCTCGCACCTCAGGGCGAGAGGACGATCCTGGCGTGGAACCCCGAGTTCCTCCGCGAGGGCTTCGCCGTCAAGGACACGCTGACGCCGGACCGCTTCGTGTACGGCCTGCCCGCCGACGGCGCCGGCGACCTCGCCAAGGCCCTGCTGGACGAGATCTACGCCACGCCGCTGAGCACCGGCACCCCGCTGGTCACCACCGACTACGCGACCGCCGAGCTGGTCAAGGTGGCCGCCAACTCGTTCCTGGCCACCAAGATCTCCTTCATCAACGCCATGGCCGAGGTCTGCGAGAAGGTCGACGCCGACGTCGTCGCCCTGGCCGACGCCATCGGCCACGACGCCCGGATCGGCCGCAAGTTCCTCAACGCCGGCGTCGGGTTCGGCGGCGGCTGCCTGCCCAAGGACATCCGCGCGTTCATGGCCCGCGCCGGCGAGCTCGGCGCGGACCAGGCGCTGACGTTCCTGCGTGAGGTCGACGACATCAACATGCGGCGCCGCCAGCGCATGGTCGAGATGACCCGCGAGGTCTGCGAGGGCTCGCTGCTGGGCCGCCGCGTCGCCGTGCTGGGGGCGGCGTTCAAGCCCAACAGCGACGACATCCGCGACTCCCCTGCGCTCAGCGTCTCGGCCCAGCTCAGGCTGCAGGGGGCCCACGTCACGGTCTACGACCCCGAGGCGATGGACAACGCCCGCAAGGCCTGGCCCGACCTGCGCTTCGGCGAGGACGTGGCCGAGACCATCGAGGGCGCCGACGTGGTCCTGATGCTCACCGAGTGGGCCGAGTTCCTCGCGCTCGACCCCGAGGAGACGGGCTCGAAGGTCCGCAACCGGCGGATCCTCGACGGGCGCAACTCGCTGGACCCCGCGGCCTGGCGCGCGGCCGGGTGGACCTACCGCGCCATGGGCCGGCCCCGCGCCTGACCCGCCCCTGAGCCGCCCTCGCCCCGCGCAGGCGGTCCTCGACCGTGGGCGACTCGCCCGGCGCCCGGGCGCGAGCACCCGCCGGAGCGCTCTACCGTGGGTTCGTGCCCGACTCGCCCTACCGTGACGACGACCCGACGCGCCAGATGCGGCGCCCCGCGCCGTTGCGCTCTTCCCTGACCGGTCGCCCCACGCCCACCCGCCTCAACCGGCCGGCCGACGCGACGCAGGACGCACCGGAGGTCGACGCCACCCGGGTGATGCGACGACCGGCCCCCGCGCCCGGTCGTCCGCAGGCGGCCCCCCGGCCACAGACCCCGCCCAGGACGTCCTCCGTCGCCGGTCGGGGCGCATCCGGCGGGGCCCGCCCGGCCGGTCCTCCCACGGGACCGCCGCGGGGCCGGGGAGGCCCGTCGGCCCAGCCTGCCCGCCCGCCGCGCCGCCGCCGTCGGGGTCGACCGGTGCTCGTCGTGGTGCTGGTGCTCGTGGCGCTGCTCGTCGCCTACCCGCTCGCGCTGGGCTGGACCGCCTGGAGCAACGTCGGCAAGATCGCCGACCTCGACACCGCCGGGGGCACGCCGGGGACCACGTTCCTGCTGGTCGGCAGCGACTCGCGCGCCGAGCAGACGGACGAGGACGGGCAGGTCACGACCGACACGACCGGCAGCCGGACCGACACCATCCTGCTGCTGCACACCCCTACCGGCGGCGGACCGACCGTGATGGTCAGCCTGCCCCGCGACAGCTACGTCGAGATCCCCGGCAGCGGCATGAACAAGCTCAACGCCTCGTACGCCATCGGCGGCCCCGAGCTGCTGGTCGAGACCGTGGAGGCCTCGACGGGTCTCGGGGTCGACGGCTACGTCGAGACCGGCTTCGGCGGCTTCAGCTCCATCGTGGACGCGCTGGGTGGGGTCGAGGTGGACCTGCCGGAGGCGATCGAGGACTCCTTCGCCGACATCGACCTGCCGGCCGGCCCGCAGGTCCTCGACGGGCAGGACGCGCTGGGGCTGGTCCGGACCCGCAAGACCGACGCGACCGGTGACCTGGCGCGGGTGCAGCGCCAGCGCCAGCTGCTCGGCGCCATCGTGGAGCGCACCGCCTCCCCCGCCGTGCTGCTGGACCCCCGCAAGTCGTTCCCCGCCGCCCGGGCCGGTGGTCAGGCCCTGACGGTGGACGAGGGCTCGGGTCCCACGGGACTGGTCCGGTTCCTGCTCGCGATGCGGGCGGTGACCGGGTCCGACGGGGTCCAGCTGACGGTCCCGGTCAGCGACCCCAACCTGTCGACGTCGGTGGGCTCGGCCGTGGAGTGGGACGCCGAGCGGTCGGAGCAGCTCTGGGCCGCCCTGCGGGAGGACGACACCGAGACGGTCTCGCAGCTGGTGGACACCTGGACCGCCGAGGCGGGCGGCTGACCCACCGGTCGCCGCCACGCCCTCCGGGCCGCCAGGGGTGCGCTCAGCCCTCGCGCTCGAGCCGGACCTGCTCGCGCAGCCGGGCACCCTTGTCGGACGCGGTCCGGCGCAGCCCGTCGGCGTGCTCGGTGAGAGCCGCACGCAGCCTCTGCGCCTCGGGGCCCTCACCCGCGGCGAGCACCCTGACGGCCAGCAGCCCGGCGTTGCGCGCGGCCCCGACCCCGACGGTGGCCACGGGCACCCCGGCGGGCATCTGCACGATGGACAGCAACGAGTCCAGCCCGTCCAGGTGCGCCAGCGGCACCGGGACGCCTATCACCGGCAGCTCGGTGACCGAGGCGAGCATGCCCGGCAGGTGCGCGGCCCCGCCCGCCCCGGCGACCACGACGCGCAACCCCCGCCCGGCGGCCTCCGCACCCCAGGCGACCATGTCGTGGGGCATCCGGTGGGCGGAGACGACGTCGACCTCGTGCGTGACCCCGAACTCGGCCAGGGCCTCGGCGGCCGCCGACATCACCCGCCAGTCGGAGTCCGACCCCATGACGACACCGACCACGGGCCTGCCCTCGTCCGCGCTCATGACGTGATCGTCCCGCAGATGTAGTCCGCCGCGTGCCGGGCCCGCTCGAGCAGGTCGTCCAGGTCGTCGCCGTGCACGGTGACGTGGCCGATCTTGCGGCCCGGCCGGACGGACTTGCCGTACAGGTGCACCTTGACGCCGGGGTCGTGGGCCATGACGTGCAGGTAGGAGTGGTAGAGGTCGGGGTGCTCCCCGCCCAGCACGTTGACCATGACGGTCCACGGGGCGCGGGCGCGGACGTCACCCAGCGGCAGGTCGAGCACGGCCCGCAGGTGCTGCTCGAACTGGCTGGTGACCGAGCCGTCGATGGTCCAGTGCCCCGAGTTGTGCGGCCGCATGGCCAGCTCGTTGACCACGAAGCGCGGCGCCCGCCCGGGGACGGCCACCTCGAAGCCCTCCACGGCCATCACCCCCGTGACGTCCAGGGCGCCGGCGATCGTGGCCGCGGTCGTCGCGGCCTCCCCCGCGAGGTCGTCGTCCAGGCCGGGCGCCGGTGCGACGACCTCACGGCAGACCCCGTCGACCTGCAGCGTCTGCGCGACGGGCCAGATCGCCACCTGCCCGGACGGGCTGCGCGCCACGAGGACGGCCAGCTCACGGACGAAGGGCACGACCTCCTCGGCCAGCAGCGGTGAGCCCGCGGCCCGGTCGAACCAGGACGCGGCGGTCTGCCAGCGGTCCTCCGGGTCCGGTGCGCCCCCGCTCGCCCCGACCACGAGGACGCCCTTGCCGTCGTAACCCCCACGCGGGGTCTTGAGGACCGCCCGGCCACCGTGCTCCGCGGCGAAGGCGCGCAAGGCGTCGAGGTCGGCCACCTCGGCCCACGACGGCACCGGCAGGCCCAGGTCGGTGAGGGCGCGGCGCATCTGCAGCTTGTCCTGCGCGTGGTGCAGCGCAGCGGGGCCGGGCCGCACGGCCATCCCGGTGGCCTCGAGCGCCGCCAGGACGTCCCCGGGGACGTGCTCGTGGTCGAAGGTCACCACCGCCGCGCCGTCGGCGGCGGCCAGCACCGCGTCGACGTCGGCCGCCGCACCCAGAACGGTGGTCGCGACCTGCGCCGCGCTGTCGTCGGGCGTGTCGGCGAGCACCCGCAGGTGCACACCGAGCGCCACGGCGGGCGGCACCATCATGCGGGCGAGCTGGCCGCCCCCCAGCACGGTGACGGTGGGGAAGCCTGGTCCGGTCGAGTCGTCTGGTCGCGGCACGGCAGGAGCCTACGCAGCCGTCCCGTACGGTGGCCCGGTGCGTCAGCTCTACGCCGCGATCCACGGCGCCCTCGCCCTCGTCGTGCGCGAGGGCCTCAAGTTCGGCGTCGTCGGCGCCGTCGCCTACGTCGTCGACCTGGGCGTGTTCAACCTGCTGCTGCACGCGGGCTCGGACCCGGTGCTCGAGGGCAAGCCGCTGACGGCCAAGGTCATCTCGGTCGCGGTCGCCACGATGGTGGCCTGGATGGGCAACCGGTGGTGGACGTTCCGCCGCCGTCGCCGCTCGGCCGTCCCGCGCGAGCTGTTCCTGTTCGTGGTGGTCAACGTCGGCGGCCTGCTGCTCGCGCTGGTCCCGCTGGCGATGTCCCGCTACGTCCTCGGGCTGACGTCGCCCGTCGCGGACAACATCGCCGCGAACGTCGTCGGCCTGGCGATGGGGACCCTGTTCCGGTTCCTCATGTACCGCACGGTGGTGTTCAACGAGAGCCGCACGCTGCCGCCGTCGGACGACGTGACCGGCCCGGGCGAGGTCGCCGAGCCCGTCACGTCACCGTCGTCCCCGCGCCCTCAGGACGGCTGAGCGTCCACCCAGCGGGGGGCCCGCTTGTCCACGAACGCGGCGATGCCCTCCACGCGGTCCGGCCCGGGCACCACGCTGCGCCAGGCGGCGTCCTCGACCTCGAGGGCCTCGGCCAGGGGCAGGTCGGCGCCGGCCCGCATGGCCGCCTTGGCCGCGCGCACGGACGTGGGCGAGCGCATCGCGATCGTCCGGGCCAGCTCGAGGGCGACCGCGTCGACCTGACCCGGCTCGGCGAGCCGGTCCAGCAGACCCATCCGGTAGGCCTCCGCCCCGTCGACCCGTCGGCCCGTGAGGACCAGGTCCGCGGCGCGGCCGCTGCCGAGCCGCCGGACCGCCAGCTGGGTGCCGCCGCCGCCGGGGACCAGCCCGACCCCGACCTCGGGCAGGCCGATGACGGTCGCCGCGTCCCCGACCAGCAGGTCGCACGACAGCGCCAGCTCGCAGCCGCCGCCCAGCGCGTAACCGGTCACCGCCGCCACCACCGGGACCGGCAGGCCCAGGACGCCGCCGTAGCAGGCCCGGTTGGTGGCCCTGGCCGCCAGCAGGTCGGCCTCGGTCGCGTCGCGGCGTTCCTTGAGGTCCGCCCCGACGCAGAACGCGTCGTCCCGGCTGGACCGCAGGACGACCGCCCGCAGCGAGCGGCGGGCGGCCAGCTCGGCCGTCGCCGCCGCGACCTGGCGGGCCAGCTCGACCGAGATCGCGTTCCGGGCCGCGGGCCGGTCCAGGACCAGGGACACCACGTGACCGTGCTCGTCCTCGTCGACGAGTCGGACCCACTGCTCGCTCACTGCTTCCTCCGTCTGCCGGTCTGCCTGCCTGTCGGTGCGTCCGTCATCCGTGCTCGCCCGGCGCGTACCCCCCGCCGCCCTCGCGGCGCGACGGCGACTCGACCGACACCAGGGGCACGGTGCCCACGCCCCGGACCTGCCGGGTGCCGAGCGTGCGCAGCCGCAGCCCCTGCGTCCCGGTGAGCAGCCCCGCGGTCGTGGCGTCGGTCAGCACCTCGCCGGCACCGGCCAGCCGCGAGACGCGGGCGGCCAGGTTGACCGTGGTGCCGAACAGGTCGCCGAGGCGGGCCACGACCTGACCGTAGGCGAAGCCGACCCGCACCCCCGGGACCAGCGGGTCGTCGACGAAGGCCGTGGTCAGGTCCAGGGCCGTCAGGGCGGCGTCGCCCGGGCTGCGGGCGGAGAACATCACCTCGTCGCCGACCGTCTTGATGACCCGGCCGCCGTGGTCGGCGATCGCGTCCCCGGCGACATCACCGAAGCGTCGGACCAGGTCGGCCAGCTCCGGCTCGTCCAGGCTCTGCACGACCTGGGTCCAGCCCACCACGTCGGCGAAGCCCACCGCACGCTCGAACACCTCGCCCGCCGGGACGAGGACCCGGTCGACCGCGTCGTCGAGCAGGCGCCGCCAGACCAGGACGACGAGCTCCTCGAGGTTGGGCGAGGCCCGGCGCAGCAGCTCGACGGTGGCGTCCCGGTCCCCGCCCACGCGCTCGGCAACGGTCTCGACCTGCCAGGTGGCCAACCGGTCCATCGAGCGACCCACGGCGCGACTCAGGTTGAGGACGGTCTGCTCGTCCAGCACCCCGTCCCGGACCAGGCCCGACGCCATCCGCAGCGCCTGCAGCTCGGCACCGCCCACCGCGGGCAGGTCCTCGGCGTCGGCGTAGCCGAGGGCCCGGAACAGCTTGCGGGCGCTCAGCTGCGAGACCCCGGCGGCGCGGGCGGCCTCCCGCGGGGTCAGCCGGTCGGCCGACAGGTCCCGGCCCGGCTCGGAGGTGGCGCCCACGGGACGTCGCGACGCGGCGCCCACCGGGGGCTCGGACGGATCGCTCACCGGACGTGCTCCACGTCGCCCGCCGACACGGCGACCCGGCCGTCGTCGGTGTCGAGGACCAGGGCACCCGTGCGGTCGACCTCGACCGCCCGGCCGTCCCGGGGACCGGCGGGGGTGCTCACGCGCACCCGTCGCCCCAGCGTGGTGCAGGCCGCGACGTAGTCGTCCCGGGTCGTGGGGCCTGCCGGGTCGTCACCCCAGGCCGTCAGGCGTCGCTCCAGGCCGGCCGCGACGGCGGCCAGGGCCCGCTCGAACGTCCCGTGCTCGTCGGTCGACGGCGCCCCGGGGGGCAGCAGCTCGGACAACGAGGCGGCAGGCGGCGCGGCAGCGGTCCCGGACAACGGTCCCGGCGGGCGCAGGTTGACGCCGACACCGGCCACCACGACCGGCCCGGCCGGTCCGGTGACCACGTCGACGAGGATCCCGGCCAGCTTGGCCAGCCCGGTGAGGGCCCCCGTAGCGGGTGCGCGGGTCGTGCCCGGCCCGACGTCCGTGACCGCGTAAGGGTGGGCATCCGCGGCGTCCGGTGCGCCGGTCGCCGCGCCGTGGCGCCCGCCCGCCGCCACGACGACGTCGTTGGGCCACTTGAGGCCGGCCCCGACGCCCAGCTCGTGCAACCCGTCCAGCACCCCGAGGCCGACGACCATCGGCACCCAGGTCCAGGCGGCCTGGGGCGCGGGCGGCGCCCACAGCACCGACACCGACAGCGACGCACCGGCAGGGCTCTGCCAGCTGCGCCCCAGCCGACCGCGGCCGGCAGTCTGGGCGCGGGCGGCGAGCACCAGCGGTCCCCGCTCCCCGGCCCGGGCGCACGCCGCCAGGTCGGAGTTCGTGGAGCCGGTGGTCCCCACCACCTGCACCGGCCAGCCCATGGCGGGCACCGTACCGCCGCGTCCGCACCCCGGCGCCCGCGGGCCGGGCCCGTCCGACGACGCGCGGGGGCGGCGATCGCGGCCCCCCGGACGACGTCAGGGAGTGCGCCGCCGCAGCGTCAGCGACCCGGCGACCAGCGCGGCGACCGTGAAGCCCAGCACGACCAGCACGGGCTCGAGCAGGTCGCGACCGACGTCGGGCTGCACCGCGATGACCGTGACGGCGTCCACGGCGTGGCTGAGCGGGAGCAGGGACGACAGCTCCCGCAGCCCGGCGGGGAGGTCCTCGCGCGGGCGGAGCAGGCCGCACAGCAGCAGCTGCGGCAGGACGAACGCGGGCATGAACTGCACGGCCTGCAGCTCGGTCGTCGCGAAAGCGCTCGCCAGCAGGCCGAGCGCGGTGCCGAGGACCGAGATCAGCACGGCGACACCCAGCAGGGCCCACCACGGCCCGGCGACGTCCAGGCCGACCAGCTGGGCCACGGTGGTGGCGACGACCGCCTGCACCGCCGCCAGCAGCCCGAACGCCAGGGCGTACCCGCCGATCAGCTCGTGACGGCGCAGCGGCGTCGTGAGCAGTCGCTCCAGCGTCCCGCTCTGCCGCTCGCGCAGCGTGGTCAGGCTCGTGACCAGGAACATCACGGTGAAGGGGAACAGGGCGAGCATGGGCGCCCCGACCCGGTCGAACACGTCCGTGCCGCTGTAGACCCAGGCCATCAGGGCCACGAGCACGGACGGCACGACCACGACCAGGCCCACCGTCCTCGGGTCGTGGCGGACCTGGCGCAGCACGCGCACCGCCGTCGCCCCCATCAGACCGCCCCCATCAGACCGCACCGACCAGGTGCAGGAACGCGGCCTCGACGTCGTCGGTGCCGGTGGCCCGGCGCAGCCCGGCCGGGGTGTCCTGGGCGACCACGCGACCGTCCCGCAGCAGGACCAGGTCGTCGCACCGGTCGGCCTCGTCCATCACGTGGCTGGACACCAGCAGGGTCCGCCCGGACGCAGCCAGCCGGTGGAACAGCTGCCACAGGTCACGTCGCAGGACGGGGTCCAGCCCGACTGTCGGCTCGTCCAGGACGAGCAGGTCCGGCTGGGGCAGCAGCGCCGCCCCCAGGCAGACCCGCGAGCGCTGCCCGCCGGACAGCCGCCCGGTCAGCGAGTCCGCCCGCTCCGCCAGGTCGACGTCGACCCGCGTGCGGTCCACGGCGCCCCTCACGTCACGTCGGGGCAGGCCCGCCGCCGCGGCGGCGTACTGCAGGTTCTGCCGCACGGTGAGGTCGGGGTAGATGCCCGCCCCCTGGGTCACGTACCCCACGCGCCGGCGCAGCGCGGGCGACCCGGCGGGACGGCCCAGCACGGTGACCCGGCCCCGGACGTGCTGCTGGACGCCGACCACCGCGCGGATGAGCGTCGACTTGCCGCTGCCGCTCGGTCCGAGCAGACCCACCACGGTCCCCGTGGCGACCCGCAGCGAGACCCCGTCCACGGCGCGGTACCCGCCGCGCACGACGGAGACGTCCACCAGCTCCACCGCCGCATCTTTCACCATGTGATGAATATGCTCCGCGTGCCCGCTCCGGTCAAGGGTGCGCCAGGTCAGCTCTCGGCCCGGCTCAGCCGTCGGCCGGGCCTGGCTCGGCCAGGGGCTCGAACAGGTACCGGTCCACCGTGGGCGCGACGTCCGCGACCACCTCGGCCACCGACGCGCTCGCCAGCGGCTCGATGGCCACGACGTAGCGGGCCACGCCCAGGCCGACCATCTGCGAGGCCACCAGCGAGGCACGACGGGCGGGCTGGTCGACGCCCAGCCCCTCGGTGACCGGAAGCAGCAGCTGGGTCACGACGAACTCCCGCAGGGTCCGCCGGGTGAGCTCGGAGCTGGTCAAGGCCCCCACCACCGCGACGAGCCGTCGCCGCGCCGCCAGCTCGCCCCACACCGACACCAGGGTGAGCACGAGCTGCTCGGCCGCGCCCTCCCGGCCGGCGGCCAGCACCCGCTCGACGACCTGCGACGGGCGGGTGGGCAGCCCGACCACGGCGACGAACAGGTCCTCCTTGCCGTCGAAGTAGTGG
This sequence comes from Actinomycetales bacterium, assembly GCA_038258055.1. Taxonomy (GTDB): domain Bacteria; phylum Actinomycetota; class Actinomycetes; order Actinomycetales; family JBBAYJ01; genus Aquipuribacter. Next base: position 1,539 of record JBBSQH010000046.1, on the reverse strand, counting down.
TGCACCAGAGCGGGGTCGACCCCGGCGCGCCGGGCGATCCCCCGCAGCGACGCGCCGTGGAATCCCTTCTCGCCGAACTCCTCGCCGGCCGCGACCACGATCTCCGCGCGGGTGTCGGAGCCGTCGGTCCGTCGCCCGCGCCGCCCGGGCACCCTGGTGCTCACACCCCGATGGTCGCAGCCCTCGCTAGGCTCCGTCCTCGTGCAGCGCGACGAAGCCACCACCACGGACCGGACCACCGACGCCCCGGACATCCACACCACCGCGGGCAAGCTCGCCGACCTGCGACGGCGCACGGAGGAGGCGGTCCACGCCGGCTCGGCCCGGGCGGTGGACAAGCAGCACGCCAAGGGCAAGAAGACGGCCCGGGAGCGCATCGACGCGCTGCTGGACCCTGGCTCGTTCACCGAGCTGGACGAGCTGGCCCGTCACCGCAGCACCACGTTCGGCATGGAGGCCAACCGGCCCTACGGCGACGGCGTCGTCACCGGCTACGGCACGGTCGACGGCCGGCAGGTGTGCGTGTTCGCGCAGGACTTCACCGTGTTCGGCGGCAGCCTCGGGCAGGTCTTCGGCGAGAAGATCGTCAAGGTGATGGACCTGGCCGCCCGGGTCGGCTGCCCCGTGGTCGGCATCAACGACTCCGGCGGCGCCCGGATCCAGGAGGGCGTCGTCGCGCTGGGCCTGTACGCCGAGATCTTCCGCCGCAACGTCCACGCCTCGGGCGTCGTGCCGCAGATCAGCCTGGTGCTGGGCCCGTGCGCCGGTGGGGCGGTCTACTCCCCCGCCATCACCGACTTCACCGTCATGGTCGACCAGACCTCGCACATGTTCATCACCGGCCCGGACGTCATCAAGACCGTGACGGGCGAGGACGTGGCCATGGAGGAGCTGGGCGGGGCCCGCACGCACAACAGCCGCTCGGGCAACGCCCACTACATGGGCAGCGACGAGGACGACGCGATCGAGTACGTCAAGGACCTGCTGTCGTTCCTGCCGGCCAACAACCTCGAGACCCCGCCCGTGGCCGAGCCCGCCGACGACCCGGCCGCGACCGAGGCGCGCGAGGACGACCTGGTCCTCGACACGCTGGTGCCGGACTCGGCCAACCAGCCGTACGACATGCACACCGTGATCGAGACGGTCGTGGACGACGGGCACTTCCTGGAGACGCAGCCGCTGTTCGCGCCCAACATCCTGTGCGGGTTCGCCCGCGTCGACGGGCACCCGGTCGGCATCGTGGCCAACCAGCCGATGCAGCTGGCAGGGACGCTCGACATCGACGCGAGCGAGAAGGCCGCCCGCTTCGTGCGGACCTGCGACGCGTTCAACGTGCCCGTGCTGACCTTCGTGGACGTGGCGGGGGTGCTGCCCGGCGCCCACCAGGGGTGGGACGGCCTCATCGGCGCCACGCCCCTGGGGGCCGACCTCACCCGCGCCCGGCCCACGGCGCAGATCCCCGCCATGGGGGCGCAGGGCGCGGCCAACATCCGCTCCCGCAACGTGCGGGCCTAGGCCGCCGCGGCGGGCGAGGACGTC
>JBBSQH010000045.1:0-34380 GCA_038258055.1 Actinomycetales bacterium | reverse complement strand
CCCCCAAAATCTGCGCTGTGTCTGCGGGTCCCCCCCCCCCGCGCCCCCCAACTGTTTCTGCGGGTTTAGGGGGTTATCTGTACGCGGCCCCCCCGGGCCCCCCCCCCCCCCCCCCCCCCGCCCCCGGCCGGGGCGGCCGCGCGCAGCGCGGCGCCTTGATCCATCAGAGCCCAACCGAGCAGTGCGTCCAGAGGCGGCAAGACCCTCCAGGGGCGGTAAGTCAGCACGCGGGGCTCTACCGCTCCCGTCCTCCCGACGGTGGTCCTCCGTTCGCACTCCTAACCCGGGATCGAGTTGGGGTCGACATTGACCGCAACACACATATTGTGGAAGTGATCCGCGTCGACCGCCCGCAAGAATTCGACGCAGCGGCGGATCTGACTGTGGACCGCACGGGCGTCAAGAACCTCCACGGTCTCACTTCCCTCCCCGTGCGAGTAGCGGTTGCAGAAGTCGTACACGTCCCGGAAGGGCTCATCCGGGTCGTTCTGGACTAGAACCTCTAACTGCTGCAGAAAATTGGGGCGATGAGGCGCCTTGTAGCTTGCAAAGACCTCTAGAACTCGGCGAGCCGCATTGGGCAGCAAGAACAGTCGTTCGTGGTCTGCGGAGTCGATAACGCCCTTCACTAGCATGTGAAAGAGATATGCGTACTCAGACGTGCTATTGCGCAGCAACCTGGGCAATTCGCCCATCTTCGTGGTGCGCTTGCCATCCACCGTTGCGGCGAACATCTCGAGGAACGCGACCCGCGGAAAGCGTGCTTCGTCCTGGTTTCCCTCGCTGATTGCCTTGATGGAGGTGCTCCACTTGTTGCTGTGGGACGAAATGAACAGGCGGAGGAGGTTAAAGTCGTGCGTGAGGACTACGTACTGACCGAAGCCCTTCAGCGTACTGAACAGCCACTGATGTGTCGCAAACAGTGCCTCACGGTCGAGCGAACTCGACGGGTCGTCGATAACTACGATTCTGTTTGCTGGGTCGCCACCAGGCGCCTGCTGATCCTCCAACGTTCGAAGAAAGTACAGCAGGGACAGTGTCGTGCGCTCCCCCTCACTCAGGTCCGTGCCCGCTTTATCGCCTCGGCGACAGGCATAGGATTTTCCGTCGTCGGTGACGACAATTCGAAGGTGCTCTTTGCCGTAAACGCGGGCCAAGTCTTTCGTGAGTTTGTCTGCCATCTCTTTGGTAGTGAACCGCTGCTGACGGACTCTCTCGAGTCCTATCTCGGCGAGTTGGGCCGACTTGGCGCTGGTTTCACTGTCCTTGCTTGCGTCCGCAGCCTGCTTCTCAAGATCACGAAACGTCTGGCTGCTTGAACCCACGATGTGGTCAAGGATGGTCGCTTCCCACTGTGCCTTGAGATCGCTATGCTGGCGAACTCTGGCATTGTGCTCCTGAACCGCTTCGGAGAGGATGGTGACCGACATGGGGACGCTGATTTCCTCGATCTCACCAGGCACCTCTGGAGTTGAACTTGGATCGTTCACCTTGCTCGAAAGAGCAGCAGCGACGGACTCAAGGTCAGCCAGCCGGCGATCTACGTCTCGTTTGGCTTGCTCCAGTGCCCGCTGGAAGGTGGGTTGTAGGTCGCCGCTCAGCAGAACAGCCTCAGGGAGCGAGGCAAGCCAAGACCTCAGCCCGCTTGCATAACCGGTCACCGTGCGAAGCAGCTCCTGAGCCGATCGTCGAATCTCTAGCCAGCTTTCGTCGAAGTGGTTGGCTAGTTCCTGTCGCCGGTTGGCTGTCAGAGCACCGTCACAGAAGAGGCAGTACTCACGCTGCTGATGCAGGGAAAGACCCTGCTCTACCCACCGCTGACTGTCAGGGTCGTCTTCCAGACTCGCGAGAGCCACCCGGGTGGGTGTCCGCTCCAGAATGCCTCCGAGACTCGTCAGTTCTTCTGATGGAGCAATAGGTGCGCTATCCACCCTTGTCACTGCAGTTGGTGCACCCTCTTTCATGCGACCTAGTGCATCCCTGTGGGCGCCGGCGTCACGATATCCGGTTCTAGGTGCACGCAGTGCTTCACTGACCTTTGGGATCGAGTAGCGGCTTTTTGTGTAATAGGCGTAATTGAAAGGCTGTAGGTCCGCAACGATACGGTCCTGCACTTCGCGAGCGAGTCTGGCTACACTCTGACTTACCTTTTCGCGCACATCTTCACATCTCATGGCTTCAGTGCGAAGGTCATCAATTTCGCGCTCAAGCTGTTGCTCTTGCTCCTTGGAGTCGATCGCGGCTTGGCCAAGGGTTACGATCGCTTCGGCGCTCTCACCCTCCAAGAACGCCTGCAAGTTGGCGTGGACCCAAGCCCGAGTGAAAACGGCCATTGCAGGTGAAGGACTCTCGCCGCCCCTACGCACCGCCACTCGCCCTCGGTCATCGCTCTCCCACACCACGCCCTCGGCAGCGTCCCCCTCGGCCAAACTGAGAAGGAGTTCGGCAAGTGTCGATTTTCCACTGCCATTGTGGCCGTAGATGACCGTACACTTTCCCATCGGCAGTTCTTCTGGCCAAAACCCCCTGTCTAGTGACCGCCACTGGCTTTTTGGCTCTAGTCGGCGAAGCATGCGTCGACAGTAGTTGTGCTCCTGCGAAGCCGAGGGCGGAATCGGTCAACTACTGACACAGGGTGAGCGATCTGCTGGTGTGCCGGTCGCCGAGCCAGGCTGTCCGGTGAGCGTGGCCAGCATGTGCGTCCCGCCCCCTCCGGACGAGGTACAGGTCGTGGCAGGGTTGGGAGCATGCAGTTCACCAACCGCCCAGCGCTCGTGTTGTGGGACGTCGACCACACGTTGATCGACAACGGCGGAGTCAGCAAGGAGAACTATGCGCTCGCGTTCCAGCTGCTGACCGGACGGCAGCCGACAGCACCTGCCCGAACAGGTGGCCGGACGGACGTACTCATCATGCGCACGCTCTTGGATGACAACGGGGTGCTGCGAGGAACGTTCTCAGAGCCAGACCAGCTAGACGCGCTGGCCCGTGCTGGCCGCGCGAACCGAACGCGCTTGCAGCAGAGGGGCCGGGCACTGCCGGGGGCGCGCGTTGCGCTAGAGGTCCTTGGCGCGACGGCCGGCGTCACACAGTCCGTCCTGACCGGGAACGTCGAGGCCAACGCATTCGTAAAGCTCGATGCGTTCGGGCTGGCCGAGCCGCTGGATTTCTCGCTGGGGGCATTCGGCCACGAGAGCAGCAGCCGAGCCGACCTCGTTCCCGTCGCTCAACGAAAGGCCATGGAGCGGTTCCAATTCCGCCCGGACGTGGACACTACAGTCCTCATCGGCGACACAGACCGCGACGTCGAGGCGGGTATGCAGGGTGGGGCCCAGGTGATCGGCGTAGCCACCGGAGGCGTGCCCGTGGCGGATCTGCTCGCGGCCGGTGCCGTGTATGCCGTCCAGGACCTCACCGACCTCTCAGGGCTGCTCGACGGTCTCGCTGCTGCACGGGATCGGGGTGCTGTCATCCCGCAACCCCCAAAGCGTCCCTGAGTGCGTAAGCCTGTTGCCAGCCCTGTTCAAGGCTGCGGCAGTAGGTCGAAAACAGGTCTCCCTGGCCGGAATCACGCAGATGCAGGATGGGCGCTTGGTAGCCGTAAACACCTAGTGCGTGCTGGTTCACAAGCATCTCGTCGTCGAAGCGGTAGAAGGAGTTGTAGAGCGTGGTCCGGTGCAGCCGTAGGTCCACACCGTCGGCGCCGGCAAGGGCTCGGAAATAGTGCAGAGACATGCTCACCCGCATGGGGATCTCTTCGGCCATGCCCTCCTCCTCACCCCGCCGACGCACCTCGTTGCTATTAGGGTCACCCAAGGCGATGCGCACGCTGACACCGTTGGCGGCCTTGTGCCGGATCAGCTCGATGACGTCGGGATTGTCTTCGGCAAGGAACAGGCCGGCGTACGTGAACACGTCGATCCGGTCTCGCGCCCCGAGCACCTGATCCAGCCAAACGTGATTCGGCACCTGGGATCGATGAGCGTAGAACGCTACGACTTCGCCGGCAGCTGACGCCGCCGAGTCGTCATGGAGATTCGGCCATAGCCAACTCGACGCGACGCCGAGCAATGCCGCGGCGTCTGTAGCGGTCACCCGGTGCGGGGTGCGGCCCTTAGTGACCCAACGTTGCACGGTCTTGGGGTCCACCCGCAGCCGCTCGGCCAAGCCGGCCTCAGTGAGGCCATTAGCTCTAAGGGTCGCCCGCAACCGTTCGTCGACCACAGTTCTCCCTGTTCGGGTAGGGACGTAAGGGACGTTGTCAGGGACGGTGTCACATCATGAGCCGTCCGCACAAGTCCCAAAGACGGGGTGTGGACGTCCCCAGAGCCCGCGGTCTTCTGGGCTTGGGCCGGTCTCGGCCCTCGACGAGAGGAGCGGGCGATGCCTGCGTACGTGGTGGACAGCAGCAAGCAGCCGATGGTGGCGACGGGGGTGGTGGACGCCCGCTTCGACTGGGTCGAGACCGCCGGCGGAGGCCGCGCTCAGTCGGAGATCCAGACACGGGACGACGCGACGGGGATGCCGGTGTGGGGCGTGGAGGTGATGTACCAGCAGGTCCAGTACGGCCGCACCAGCTCGGTGATCGCTTCCGTCACGCTCCCGGCCTACGACCGGCCCGACGTGACGTCGCTGGGTCCAATCGGGTTCGAGAACCTGCGGGTCGAGGTCCGGGTCAACAAGAACACCGGCGGCCTGGTCGAGTACTGGTCCGCCGACTCCATCGCCGGCCCGGTTCCGGGCTCGGCCCGCCGGCCGTCGTCGAGCAGCAGCTCGTCGGGCTCGGCGTCCGCTGAGGCGGCGTGACATGGCCGCCGGCCTCACCTCCACAGGTAGCGGTGGCGGAGCAGGTGGTGTCGCTCCCGGTCGGGTCGACGTCGTGGTCTGGGCCCGCGCGCTGGGGGTGCGGAACGCGGATGAGGTGTGGGAGCACGTCATCAAGACCAGCGCGGACATCGGCCGGGTCATGGACGACCTGTCGGCGGTGGTGCAGCGCATGGCCGACTACCCGGACGACGACCTGCGGACGGACCTGCTGCGGGCGTTCGGGCTGATCGACAACGTCGGCCACGACGTGCTGCGGGTCGCACGCTCGACCCACGCCGACTGATGACCACCGCACCCGCCAGCCTGGCGCCTACGGCCGTTCCGGGCGCCCGCCGGGGCTTTGACGTCGCTCGGTTGGTTCGCAGGTTCTGGCGGCTCACCCTGCGGGTGTGGCGGCGCGCCTGGTGGGTGTTCTGGCTCCTGTTCGCCGACGCCCTCCGCCGGCCGTTCCGCACCCTCCTCGGCACGGGCCTGCTGGGCTTCGGGGTGTACGTGTGGGTGCTGTCGGCTCGCTGGCAGGACCAGGCCGCATTGGCCGCCCTCGCCCTCCTGACGGGCCTGCTGCTGGCCCTGTGGCGCTGGCGGGCCCGCCGGTCCTACGAGTGGGCCATCGGGCGCCGGTGGGGCTCCTGGTGGCGCCGCCGCTACATCTACGGCCCCTCCTGGAAGACGCTCGCGCTGCGGCACAACCTGTACGTCACCGACCGCCGCCAGGACCCCGGCCTCGCCCGCGCCCTGGTCCTCGCCTGGGCCGACACCCCCCGGGCGCTCCGGCGGGAGGGGCAGTCGGTCGAGGTCGCCCACCTCAAGCGCGTCCGCTTCACCGGCCCCACCGACCACCTACTCATCGCCCTACCGGCCGGGATCACACCGGACACCGTCGCGGCGGCGTGCGACTCCCTCGCTCACGCCTGGCGCGTCCTCGCCGTCCGAGTCCGTCCGGCGGGCCCGGGGTGGGTGTGGCTGGACATCACCCGCGCAGACACCCTCGCCCGCCCCCTCGTCCTCGGCGGGGTGCCGCAGCTGATCGACCCGGCGTCGGTTCTGGTTGGGTTGGGTGGTCTGTCGGTGGGGGTGCTCGAGGACGGCACCTCGTGGCGGCTGCGGCTCCGTGGGGCTCACGTCCTTATCGCGGGCACGACCGGGTCGGGGAAGTCGTCGCTGCTGTGGGCGATCGTCGCCGGACTCTCGACCGCGATCCACGCCGGCCTGGTGCGGGTGACGTGGCTGGACCCCAAGGGCGGGATGGAAGCCACCCCCGCCCGACCCCTCGCCCGCGTCCTCGACCGCATCGACGACATGGCCGACACATTGGAAGCCCTGGTCGTCGAGCTCGACCAACGGGCGACCTCCCTGGCCGGCTCTTCGCGTCAGCACACGCCCTCGGTGTCCTCCCCGCACCGGGTGGTGGTCGTCGACGAACTCGCGACGCTCACGGCCCTCGCGGACAGCAAGACGACGCGTCGGGTTGAGGCCGCCCTCGGTGCGCTCCTGTCCCGGGGCCGGGCGGTGGGGTTCACGGTCATCACCACGACGGTGGACCCGTCCAAGGAGGTGGTCCGGTGGCGGGGCCTGCACGCCGTCCGCGTCGCCTTTCGCCTGGATGAGCCGATCCAGGTCGACATGGTCCTGGGCGACGGCGCTTTGCACCGGGGTGCCGCCTGCGACCGCATCCCCCTCGCCACCCCCGGCGTGTGCTTCGTGCGCCTCGACGGGATCCCCGACCCGCTTCGCGCCCGGGCGGTGTACGTGCCGGACGAGACGATCGAGCAGCTGGGCCGCGTCTACCCGGCCCCTGCGATTGCTCGTGGAGACGCAGGGCTGCCCGTCTTCGCGGGCCCTTCGACCAATGGGGGGATCGGTGGGGGTGAAGGGCACTCCGGCAAGCCAGGCGACGACGGGCAACAGGGCCGAGTGGGGGGACTCGACCCGGCCGCTGACGCTAGGCCCGGCCCCTCCGGCAGCACCACCCGTCGGGGGGCCGACACCGGTTCGGCGGTGCCCTCGTGAACGCCCACGCACGGACCGTCACGCCCGAGACGCTGGGCGAGCTCGACCACTCCTGGATGACCCGCGCGCTGTGCGCCCGGCGCCCGCACTTGCCATGGACGGAGGACGCGCACCGGGTGGAGGACGAGATCCGCGAGGTCATGGCCCGCATCTGCAACCGCTGCCCCGTCCGCGGCTACTGCCGCCGCTACGCCAACAAGTCCTACGCCTCGGCGGGGTTCTGGGCCGGAGGCTTCCGCGGCGGCGCGTACACCGGCGACCTCCTCGACCTGCTGGCGGAGCTGCCCCAGGACGAGGTCCAGGCCCACTACGAACCCAACGCTCGCAACGCGCGGCGGGTGCACCGGAAGGCGCTGGCCTCATGAGCACCCCCAACCTCGACCGAGGCGTCATCGACAAGGCCGGGACGGTCTGGACGACCGGGGAGCAACGCGTCGTCGACGACCCGACCCTGCGGGTGGACGGGCGGATGGTGCGGGACTGGGCCGAGCACGCCGGGGTCTGCGTCCGGCCCCTGCTCCGCCTGGTCGTGGACCACGAGACCGGCGAGACCACCAAGGTCCCGATCCCCTGCAAGTCCACCCGCGAGCGGGTTTGCCCACCCTGCGCGGCCAAGGCGCGGAGAGTACGGCAGCAGCAATGCCGCGAGGGCTGGCACCGAGAGGACGAACCCGACCCCCTCGATGAACCGGTCGACGAGCCTGCCGGGGCCGACGAGACGCCCAACGACGTCGAACTGCCAACCAACGACGGTGATCGCAGGGTGCGGTCCACCCGCCGTCGTGACGACGTGTCGGACCTGCCGCGGGTGCCTCAGGAGAACCGCACCATCGGCCGCACCTTCACCGGCAACGCCGGCCAGGTCTACCGCCCGTCCATGTTCGTCACCCTGACCCTGCCGTCCTACGGGTGCATCACCCCCGGCACCGGCACCCCTGTCGACCCGGCGGCCTACGACTACCGGCGGGCCGCGCTGGACGCGATCTTCTTGCCCCGGCTGTTCGCGCGGTGGGTGCAGAACCTCCGACGGTGCGCCGGCTACAAGGCCCAGTACTTCGCCGCCGTCGAACCGCAGAAGCGTCTGGCGCCGCATGTGCACGTCGCCATCCGCGGCGCGGTGCCCCGGCAGGTGCTGCGGGAGGTGACGAAGGCGACCTACGTGCAGGTGTGGTGGCCCGCCTTCGACCAGGTCGTCTACGACGAGCAGACCACGGGCGTCCCCGTATGGGGCGACGGCGCGTACCGGGACCCGCAGACCGGGATGCCGCTGCCGATTTGGGAGGAGGCGATGGACGACCTCGACGCGCAGCTCGACGCCGATCCCGGCCAGCCAGCGGCGCACACGATGCGGTTCGGGCAACAGACCGACGTCAAGGGCATCCTCGGCACGTCCGCGGACGCCGACCGGACCATCCGGTACCTGACCAAGTACCTGACCAAGAGCCTGGCGGACACCTTCACGCCCGAAGAGCCGGACGACCCGGCCGCGGACCACGTCGGCCACCCCGACGACTGGGACGCCAGGAGCGCCCGACAGCGGGCCCGCGCAGCAGCTCGACGGGCCGCGTACGAGGCGCACGTCGACCGGCTGCACGAGGAGGTCCGCTGGCTGCCCTGCAGTCCCGAGTGCGCCAACTGGCTCCGCTACGGGATCCAGCCCAAGGACTGCCTGCCCGGCCTCGAACCCGGGCGGTGTGAGAAGCGGGCCCACGAGCGGGACAACCTCGGCTACGGCGGCCGCCGCGTCCAGGTCTCCAAGCAGTGGTCAGGCAAGACCCTCGCCGAGCACCGCGCCGACCGCGCCACCGTCGTTCGGCAGACGTTGCTGGCGGCGGGCATCGAGGCCCCCGAGGTGGACCGGATGGGCGTCGACCACGTCCTCGACGACGGGTCCCCGCGGTTCACGTGGGAGGACGTCCCGATGCCCGAGGCCGACTACGCCGGCGCGATCCTCGCCGCCGTGCAGGAGCGGAACCGGTGGCGGGCGCAGTACGAGTCCGCGAAGCAGTTGACGGCCACCGCCGGACCCGGGTCGACCGGGCCACCCGGCGGGGCTGTGGATAACAGTCCGAGCAACGATCCGAGGAGGGCAGCATGACGACAGGGACGAGAACGCAGAGAGGTGAAGAGGTGGCCGCTTTGGTGGCGCGGGGCCGGTTGACCTACACGGTCGACGAGGCGGCCGAGCTGCTGGGCGTGTCCCGTGGGGCGGCGTACGCGGCGGTGCGGGCTGGTCATGTGCCGGCGGAGCGCATCGGGCGTCGGTGGGTGGTGCCGTGCGCGCGGTTCCACGCCTGGCTGGGTGAACCGGTCCGCTCCAGCACCGGGGCTCGCGTTCGCTGATGGGCCACGTCGTGTCGACTCCGGCCGGGTCGTTCCGCGCGAACTGGCGGGACCCGACCGGGCGGCAGCGGGCGCAGACGTTCCCGACGAAGCGTGCCGCCAGGGAGCACCTGGCCCGGATGGAGTCCGCGATGGCGGCGGGCAGCTACGTGGACCCTCACGCCGGTCGCATCGCACTGATCGAGTACGCGGAACGGTGGGCGATGGGGCACCAGGGCGAGCGGACGACCCGGTCGAGGGACGCGAGCATCCTGCGGGTCCATGTCCTTCCCCGGTGGGGTGACTGGCCGCTGCGGCACATCGACCACCTGTCGGTCCAGCAGTGGGTGAGCGAGCTCTCGGAGACCCGCTCCCCCGCCACCGTGCGGGAGTGCGTCCGGATGCTCCGGCTCATCCTGGCCTCCGCGGTTCGGGACCGGCTGATCCCCCACGACCCGACGGAGGGCGTGAAGGTGCCGCGGCGGCAGCGGGAGGACCGGACCGAGATCCCGCTGACGCGCACGCAGCTGCGGACGGTGCTGCTGCCGGCGGTGACGCCCCGGTACCGGTTCCTGGTGGCGCTGGCGGCCGGCTGTGGGCTGCGGTGGGGTGAGGCGATGGGTCTGGCCATGGACATGGTCGACCCGGACGCGCGGCGGCTGCGGGTGAGCCGGGTCATCGAGGAGGTGAACGGGCAGCTGCGGCTCAAGCCATACCCCAAGTCGGAGTCCGGCCGTCGGACCGTCCCGCTGCCGCCGCTGGTGCTCGAGGTCCTGGCCGAGCACCAGGAGACGGTGCCGCCGGCCCGGTGGAACGGGGTCGACCTGGTGTCGTCGACGACGACCGGGACGCCGCTGAGCCGCAGCGTGTTCCGGCAGCGGGTGTGGCGCCCGGCCCTGGTCCGCGCGGGCCTGCTCGGGACCCTCGTCGAGCTGCCGTCAGGCGGGGTCCGGGCCGAATGGTCCGACCGGACGGGCCAGGACGTCAGCGGGGCCTTCGCGACCCGGCGGGAGGCCGAGGCCGAGCTGGTGCAGCGCGCGGCGGGTGGTCTGCGGTTCCACGACCTGCGACACGCCTACGCGACCTGGCTGATCTCCGATGGGGTGCCGGTGAACGTCGTCCAGCGGGTCATGGGGCACTCGTCCGCGAGCACCACGCTCAACCTGTACGTGCACGCCAGCAGCGACCACGACGACGCGGTCCGGGCGATCCTCGGATGAGGCGTGCTGACTTTCTGCTGACTTTGGCCCCTGAGGGGCCTGTGTCCAGATGGTGTTTGTGCTGGTGGGCGGTACTGGGTTCGAACCAGCGACCCCTTCGGTGTGAACGAAGTGCTCTACCACTGAGCTAACCGCCCGCGACCGTCGTAAACGGCCGTGCAGCATCGTAGGGGATCCTCGGCTCAGCTCACGCCCGGGAGCCGGGTGAGCAGGTCCTCGGCGCTGCCGGGCAACCAGCCGGGCAGCCCGGTGACGGCGAGCGAGCCCCAGAACACCCCGGCCAGCGCCGCGACGACCACGGCGGCCATCAAGGCCGCGAGCAGGGCTCGGGTGCGGGGAGAGCGGCGGTCGTACTGGTGGCGGGCCTCGACCAGCCGCACCCAGAGTCCGTGGCGGACCCGACGGGCCCAGGAGAACTCCGTCGACAGGATCGCCAGCGCCAGGAACACCGTCGCCCATCCCTGACCGGGCCCGGGGATCATGATGATGCCGGCCACGAGCAGCAGGCCGCCGATGACACCGACGCCGATCCGCCACCCCAGCCGTCCGGCCGGAGTCCGACGCACCCGCGCCCTGACGGCTCGCGTCCGCGCCCTTACCCGTCGCCACGCCCGGCGCGACCGGTGCGCTCGTTCGGTCTGCTTCGACCGGTCGGACGCAGCCGGAGCCCCACCGACGGTGTGCTGGACGCCCGGTTCCACCGCACCAGCGTAGGTGGCCGGTCACCCAGGGTGCCGCCTGCCCGCATCAGGGTGGCCCGGCCTGCTCCGATGGGGTGACGGCGTGACCTGGGGGATGTTTCGCACCCCCTGGTGCAGGGAATGTCCTCCCCAGACGAAGGCCGGTCGGAGACGACCGGCCCACATGCTCAGGAGGAGTCACCGTGGTCGAAAAGCACAAGGTGGACGTCGACGTCGAGGTCACCCTCCGTCTCGTCGTCCCCGACGCCGGCCCGGTGCCGCTCCCCGTCTCGCTCCGTTACGTCGCAGCCGACCCCTACGCGGTCCGCGCCCTGTTCCGCGGCGGCGACGGCGAGACCTCGGTGGAGTGGGTCTTCTCCCGCGAGCTGCTGGTCGACGGTCTGGAGCGAGCGACCGGTCTCGGTGACGTCCATGTCTGGCCGTCCCGTGGCACCGAGGGCGACATCGTCGTGATCGCGCTGTCCTCCCCCGACGGCCGCGCCGTCCTGCACGCCGACGCCGACGACCTGCGCCTGTTCATCGGCCGCACTCTGTCGGTCGTCCCCGCAGGTCAGGAAGCGTGTCACCTGGACCTGGACGACGTCGTCGCCAGGCTCACAGCCTGACCCGACGCACCGACCGCGGTGGCCGTTTTGGTGCCGGTCGCGGGCTGGGCTAGTCTTCTCCAGCACCGCACGGGGGCGATCTGATCGGCCCAGTCGGACAAGCAATGCGGACGTGGCGCAGTGGTAGCGCATCACCTTGCCAAGGTGAGGGTCGCGGGTTCGAATCCCGTCGTCCGCTCGGAGTCGCTCCGCGCGGCAGCACTCTCGCGGGTGCGAATCGTGGTGGAGTGGCCGAGAGGCGAGGCAACGGCCTGCAAAGCCGTGTACACGGGTTCGAATCCCGTCTCCACCTCTCAACAGCACGGGCGATTGGCGCAGCGGTAGCGCGCTTCCCTGACACGGAAGAGGTCACTGGTTCGATCCCAGTATCGCCCACACAGGTCAGAGGCATGATCACGAGTGTGGAAGCACCGCCTGAACGGCTCCGGGTGACTAACCGGGTGACTAACTCTCGAACAGTGCGTCCATGGCCACCGCGCCGTCCAAGATCACCGGTCGGAGCTGGTGCCGGTAGACGGCCTGAGTGACCCGGCTCCCCCGGTGGCCCAGCAGTTCGGCAATCTGCTCGATGGGCATGCCGTTCGCGGAGAGCAGCGACACGAAGCTGTGACGTAGTTCACGCGGCGTCCACGCCGTCGGATCCAGATCGGCCTTGGCCACCACCGCCCGGAAGGCTCGACGGATGTTGGACGCGTCGGGTGGCCGACCGCCCGAGGTGGCGAAGACTAGCCCTGTCGGATGCCAAGCCGTCTCAGACGCTGTCGTTGCCTGTACTTGTTGACGTTGATGCTGACGCAGGGCGGCCACACAGACGGCTGGCAGGGCCAGGGTGCGGCGGGACGACTGGGTCTTGGTGTCACCGCCCTGACGTACCGAGCGCCACACCTGCATGGATGGGGGCCGCGGCGGGACAGCCGCCTCGTCCCCCTCGAGATCGACATGGGCCCACGTGAGCGCGCGCAGCTCCTCCGTCCGAGCCCCCGTCAGCAGTGACACGGTGATGTACGCGTGCATGGGAGTCTCGGCTGCCGCTGAGAGGAGGGCCTTCGCCTGCTCAAGCGTGAGGGATCTCGAGGGACGTCCCTGCTGTCCTCGAGGCACCGAGCAAAGCTCGACCACGTTCCGCTTGACCCGGTCTCGGGCCATGGCCTGCTTCACAGCCCGTCTGAGGCCGTTGTGGAGGTTCTGCAGCGTGCTGGTGCTGAGGGTGTTCGCCTTCTCCGCGAGCCAGCGGTCCACCTCTCCGGCCGTGAGGTCCGCCAGCCTTCGCCGGCCCAGGCTCGGCAGGACGTGCGTCGCGGTCAGGTGCTCCCACTTGGCGATCGTGGCTGGCGCACGGCCGACCAGCCCGAACTCGAGCCACTCCCTTACAGCGTCCGAGACTGTGTAGGTCCCGCGACCGATCAGCAACCCGTCGTCCTGGTCCTTCAGCGCCTCGCGGAGCTTCTCGCGGGCCTCTGTCTTTGTTCGGCCCAAGCGGCGTCGGACTCGACGCTTGCCGGTGGGGCCAAAGCCCACGGTGATCTCTGCCACCCAGCGGTTGCGTTGGGTGTCGAAGTAGAGCCCACCTTCGCCCCGCCCGCGCCGGCGCTCAGTCACTCCGCCTCACGTTCGAGCAACCGGACGTAGTCGTCGATCGCGGCGTCCGGCACGAGGCGGGTGCGGCCAAGCTTGACCGTTCGGAGACGACCCGATCGAATCTGCTCGTAGATAACACTGCGGCTCACGTTGAGCAGCGACATCACTTCCGGTACCCGCCACAGCACGGGACGCGGAGCCGCTCTGGCGACGGTACTCGCGACTCGTCGAGCCGGGTCGATGATCGTGTTCACGGCGCTCTCCTCCACGCTGCGCGGCCCGGTAGGACCATCGGTCGCCGGGGTCACGGCGAATGCTGCTGCACCCCGGCGCTGCGGGCGTCCCCCGCTACCTATACAAGGGCGGACAACGTCGCCCGGTGATCAACGGGCTCGGACTCTCTTGCTGGTGCCTTGTACACCTGGGCTGGAGCCCCTTCCTGGCGATGCTGGGCCGTAGCGTGGCCGGCGTCGGCCCCGCTGCTCCCGCACCCCCCTACGGTTGAGCGGCGGGGTCGGCTCTGACGGCGACTCCCGTCGCCAGGCAACCCATACTTCAGAGCATGGGCACTCACAGCGCGCCCCGGCCCGTCCAGCCTCGTGATCCTGGACGCGGTGCAGCCAGGGAACCAGGCGGCGGCGTGCGGCTCTGCTGCGGCGGCACGATCGGCGCGATCGGGCGGCGCGACCGCCACCTCATCGCCCACCGCGACGTGTCGTGTCGGGTCCGTGTCGTACACACGGTCACCCGCGAGGCGGAGCTCCAACACCGTCAAGGTCAGAGATACTCCACTGGTGGTTGAGACCAGCGGCGCCCCTCTCCAACGGTGGTTGTTGACCACCGTGCGTGACTTAGGCGGGTCGGCCCCACGTAGGGCGGTGCACGCACGCGTCGAGCTTGTGTTCGGAGGCGATTTCACACCTGACGACTCCGTTCCGCGTCGTGGGAGAGGTAAGGAGCAGGCTTGGAGAAACAACCTAGATTCTCTCTATGACCGATTGAAGAAGAACGGCCTCTTCTTGACTGCACAGGCCGGTGACCCTTGGAGGCTCAGCAGCCGTGGCATGGCCGAGGCCAACCGACTCGCGGCATTCGAGATCAAGGAGTCGGTTCTCCTCGCCAACTTCAAACCAAAGAGCAGCGACGAGTACCTCGCACGCCTGCAAGGCGTTGTCCTCAAGAAGCAGCGTCTGCATGAAACGCTTCTCGCCAGTTACGGAACTGCCCTAGCCAACGATGGGTGGGCTGCTAGCACAGTTGTGCACCCGCGAGATCTGGAACTGCGTCGCAAGAGCGACGTTTGGCTCGCGGAGGTCAAGGTGGTTTACAACGGAAATGGCACTGAAGCCGCACGAGCAGCATTGGCTCAATTGTTGGAGTACCGATACTTCTTCTACGCGCCACCCTTGACACCTGGAATGGTGGCGGTCTTTTCGGAGGCGGTTGGTCTGACACACACCCGTCTGCTTGAGTCACTTGGAGTGGCGTCGGTGTGGCGTGCATCCAACTGCTGGCACGGTAGTCACACTGCGCTGACTGCCGGACTTGTTCCCTAGGGTCGACACACGGCAGGAAATCAAACAACATTTTCTGCAAGTTTTTAATTGGCGCTGCGCAGCCTGCGTTTCCAGGTTTCAACGTAAGCGTAGCTTCCGGAGACCGACTTCGGTCACGCCCTGCCCGCGGGTATTCGCCAGTCAAGTGATCCGACCGACGTCGGTGAGCAGGCCGACAAGGATAGTTTCTGGCTTTGGGTCTAGGCCCTCCGCCGTCAGCCAGTCTTCTCTTTACTACCGGAATATCTCACACCTCTGGGTTCGACCGTCTGGCGCAGCGTCAATGCCGCACAGGGGCGCAGCCGGACTCATTGGTGGCATTCAACAAGCGGAGGCGTCTTTGGGGCCAAGCGGCGAGGATCACCTACCTGGAGCTACTGAGGCTTCCTTTAATCTCCTTTAGGAACGGCGTAACGAGGGACGGATTCTTGGCAATCCATAGTTCAGCCAGTGCTTGCAGCACGGCAGGACGGCCATACTCGGCTCCCAGATCGTTCACCAAGTCGTGTGCGTCCATACCCTCCTTCGTGTCGAGGAATCTGCCCAGCTCTTGTGAATCAACATGTAGGCGTGCCGCCAACGCGAAGACATCCCCCCGCAGGGAGCGAAAAAGATCATCAGGATCGTCGTCAGTCGGCAGGAAGTGCAGGGGCCATTGTTTTGTGGTCGATGAACTCACCTCTGCCCGCTTGTCGCCGTCCAACATGTAGAGGAAACGCACTGCGGGCTTCGGGCGCCGGGGGAGATGCTTCTGAAGCTCCGTGACGTAGCCTGATCCACCGCCCCAGACGATCTCGGTGCTCTTGGCGATGGACCCACCAGCGTGTCGCAGCAACGCCGATGCGAGGGCGCAAGCCGACTCGTCCTCCACGAAAACCACATGCTGAACAGGTGGAGGAGCGAGCAGAGTCTCTGCGGCACTCGGGTCATCCCGACTGTGCAGTGACACCGTTTTGCCGTCGGTGTCGGTCCGCACAAGAACAAAAGCATCTTCGTCTGCCGCCAGTGTGATCGTTTCCGACGCATGCGACGAGATGAGAAGTTGCCAGTTTCTCTTTAGGCAGATTCCTAACAGCCGCTGCAACAGACTTGACGCCCCGACTGGAGGCAAGTAGGCATCGGGCTCGTCCAAGAGCAGCGTGAGAGTCTCACTTCCTCGGTACTGCTCTAGAATCCAGAAGAGTAGGTGTACAGATAGCTCCCCGAGGCCCATGTCGCGAGAAGTGTAATTGACACCACGGTGGCGGACTCGGAAGTAGGGGACAACCGCTTGATCCCCTCCCCAGCGGAACCTCTGCGCGGTCGCCTCATCGCTGGGCTCAATCTCGAGTGAGTACCATTCAACAGACTCGTACTCTCGTCCGATAATCCGTTGAACGTCGTCCTGACGGTCGGCATCGGGCCCGCCAACCTCTACCTCCTCCTTCATCTCGTCGAAGTCGTCCCGGGACCGCAGGACTGCCAAGAGCTGCTCACATAGCGCATGCAAGTCGAGGAACAATCCATTGACTCGGGGGTCTTGAGCTAGCGATCGCAGGAGCCGAGACTTGCCAGCTCCGTTGCGTCCGCCGATGACCAAGCAAGGGTCACCCAATGAGAGAACTACAGATTCGAAACGGTGGGTATGTGCGCTCGCAGACCCCTTTTGCTTCAGGTCGGCCCACAACCCAGCTTCTTCCACGCGCCTCACTGGACTACCGTCGGATCGGCCAGCGGATTACCCCACTCTGATCGCTCCAAGAAGTCAGCGAACAGCGCCTGCGACAAATTCGGTTGCCGCGCAATATTCTCCACTAGTTCATCAGAGCCTCTTCGAGGAGGCGACGCCCACTTAATTACGGAATAAAGGTGAACCGCCAAATCACGAATTAAAACAGACGACACGTCCGTCACTCGGTAAGAGGCCCGATCATCATACAAGCGGAGCACCTGAGTAGCGGCCTCAGCCCACTTACCGTCTGACAATTGCTCTCCACGCTTGATCAAGGCACGATCCATCTCGAAGGTCTGAAGGAGATCCGGTGGCAGGTCGCGAGTCTCCTCCTGCACCCAATGACAATAGATCATCCACGTTTGGAGGGTCCCCTTGTTGAACTTGACTCGCGGTTCATCAGCATCAATTTGGTTGAGTAGCTTTCCCCCGGACGCCTTGACGGCCGCGATCGTTGAGTCTGAGAACGGCGCGCTTCGATAGAATTCTTCGACCACATTGTTGTTAATGTGGCGCCTAAGCGTTCCCATTTCTATAGCCACACAAGTACGCGCGATGATGTCGTCATACGCTAAGCGGCCGTTGTTGAACCCAATTTTCTGTCCGTTCAGTAGACCCATTTCGGTGAGTTCAATCACTAGCTGTTTGACTTGATCTCGCGCTTTTCCGTGAAGCGCATTCCGCTTCTCGGGGGGGGTCAGGTTGTACGCTTGATTTAGACGGAAGAACAATTCGTTCGGCTCCTGCGGGCCAAAGTCCGTGAGGCTGATGACCGGCAGGACAAATCTGTTGACGTCTCTACGTACCGCGACGGGGAGGCGAGAATAAGTCAGCCCGTCCAAACTCCGAATGCGTTCATCATGCGGCTCTATAGTACCGTCGACCTTGACCAGATCATCAAAGAAGTCCCGAATCGCGGCCAGTCGCTGCTGACCATCTAGGACGACTTCTTCACCGTCGGAGTCCACGACGATGTGTATCGCCGGGACATACCACTCACGAAGCACGGTGTCAATCAGTCTTTGACGACGTTTCCTGTCCCAAATCTCACCGCGCTGAAAGTTGGGTTGCAGGTCGAGTTCTTCCGCACGGATTCGACTGACGATGGTCTCTAGCTGCAGATCGGACTTTTCAAGTCTCACAACTTACTCTCCTGACTTGACTCCTCAGAGTCAACCGCCTCGCTTGGTCTTCACGGTGTGACGCATGCGATATTGCGCACGACCCGCCCTAGCGCAATCAGCCTAGGCGCCCATCTCATTGGATGATGCACTAGACGCAGTCTCAGTCTGCGGTAGCCCGGGCAAAACTGCCAGGTACTGACAGCCCTTGTGGTTTGCAGTCACGATTCGCAGCGGGTGTCCCGAAAAACACTCCAGGACAATCTCCGTGTACTCACCGCGCGTTCCGAGCGGGTTATGAGGAAGCCGTTCGTCAGTGTCCGCATGCTCCAGTATCCGCATATTCCAGCTCTCTACCGACCCGCTACAACTCGGGCACAGAACCTGAAACTGATAGGCACCCTCTGGGCTCTCGATGGTCGGCGGAACGGAGCGGGACGAGTCAGACATGGGCGTCACATTACGCAGATTGACTCACAGTACGCAGGGCAACCATAGATCCGGTACAACCTCGCCTGGGAAGGGTCCGCGGTGCGTCAGGGCGCGCGGGGAAGAGCTTCACGCGTGGGAACCCGTTCCAGGCCCCTCAGGTGCGCGTCGCTAGACCGCGTCGACGGTGCGCCACCACTGGGCGTCCATCGGTCGCGACCCGAACTCGTGCTACCCCCTGCGTCTCCTCCAGGGGCTCGGCCCGGCGTCCGAGAGGACGGGCTTGGTGTGCGCCAAGATTGGAGAGTGACTGCCGCCGCACCTGTGCACCCTGACACCGCGGACCTTCGGAAGGCACGCGGGGCGTTCTTCACTCCGGCCCCCGTGGCTGACTACGTGGCGCGATGGGCCATCAGGCATGTCCGTGACCGGGTTCTGGAGCCTTCGTGCGGCGAGGCGGCGTTCCTACTTGCCGCCCTGCGACGACAAGCCCAGCTGGCCGCGGTGACCCCGGATGAGCCGCTAGGGGAACTCGCCGGAGTGGAACTACACGAGGCCTCCGCCGCGTCCGCGCGTGCGCTCCTGGCCTCAGCAGGCGCCCCGCCGGTGGAGATTCGCGAGGGTGACTTCTTCACTGTCGACCCCTCCCCCACCCATGACGCGGTCGTCGGCAACCCGCCGTTCGTTCGCTACCAGGACTTCTCGGGCGCGAGCCGGACCGCCTCGCGGGCCGCGGCTCTTCGAGCTGGGGTGTCCTTGACTGGCCTGGCTTCCTCCTGGGCCGCGTTCACCGTGCATTCGGCACTGTTCCTGAAGGACGGCGGCCGCCTGGGTCTGGTGTTGCCGGCGGAGCTGCTGTCGGTCAACTACGCCGCGGAGGTGCGTGAGTTCTTGATGCGCCGCTTCGGCCGGGTTCGGCTTGTGCTGTTCACCGAGCGAGTCTTCCCGGGCGTGCTCGAGGAGGTCGTGCTGTTGCTCGCGGAGGGCACCGGGGGTACCGATCGCTGCGAGCTTCTGCAGGTCCACGGCGCCGACGACCTCGCCACGCTGGACGCGGGCCAGGAGTCGACCTGGACCCCGGTCACGACCAGCGGGAAGTGGACCTCGGCCCTGCTGTCACCCGCCGCCGCGACCACCTACACCTCCGTCGTGTCGGGGCAGCAGTTCACGACCCTGCACGCCTGGGGTGAGACGACGCTGGGCATGGTGACCGGCGCGAACCGCTACTTCGCCATGAGCCCGGAGCGGGCCTCATCCCTGGGTCTTGGTAAGCATGAGCTGCTGCCGCTGTCCCCGCCGGGCAGCCGGCACCTTCGAGGGTTGTCCTTCACCGCCCCGATGCGAACGGCCCTCGGTGAGCAGGGGGCCTCGACGTTGCTGTTCCGTCCCGCCGGCGATCCGAGCCGTGCTGCGGCCGCCTACATCGCGGCCGGCAAGAAGGAGAAGGTCCACGAGGCCTATAAGTGCCGCGTGCGTACTCCGTGGTGGCGGGTACCCCTGCTCCCGCCGGCGGATCTGTTCGTCACCTACATGAACTCCGACACTCCCCGCCTGACCACGAACACCGTGGGCGCACACCACCTCAACAGCGTTCACGGTGTCTACCTGCACCCGCGGGCGGAGCAGACCGGCCGCCGGCTCCTGCCGCTGGCCTCCCTGAACAGCGCCACCCTGCTTGGGGCCGAAGTGGTGGGCCGCGCGTACGGCGGCGGGATGTTGAAGCTTGAGCCCCGTGAGGCCGACCAGCTGCCCATGCCGAGCCAAGCCCAGGTCGAGGCGGTGGGCCCGCAGCTCACGGCCATCCGCGATCAGGTCACGACCCGGTTGCGCACCGGCCGTCTGCTCGACGCGGTGCGTCTGGTCGACCAGGTCCTCCTCCGTGACGGCATTGGCATCAGTGCCGAGCAGGTCGCCGAGTTGGAGCAGGCTCATGCTCTGATGACGGCCCGTCGACGAGCTCGCGGTGCGGGTTCGAAGGACCGAGCCGCCGTTGCTGCTGGTCGGGTGGGACGGTGAGCAAGGGCGACGACGCTTTCAGCGCCTACGACGCTCCCCTCGCGGCCGCGCCACTGGACGACCCGTGGACACACCAGCACGGCGAAGAACCGTCCTACGCACCCGACTACGACCTGCTGGGGCGCCTCCTGACGATCCCCGTGGCCGCCGGCAGCCTTTCCCAGTCCGGACGGTTTGCCCGCGGCATCGACGCTTGGCTCGCCTATGAACTCCGGCGGGCCGGTTTCGGTCTCGATGAGGTCTGGCCGCGTCCGACCCAGCCGAGGGTCATGCCGCGTGACATCGCTGTCCTGCTGGAGCAGCTGCCGAAGAAATTGGCCGCGGACCTTCGACCCTTGATTGCGAAGAACCGCGCCGTCGGGCCGGCCGACGCGCGTGTGCTGGGGCGGGCGTACGACAAGCAGGTCGACGTCTGCATCGCCCGGTGGGACCGCGGCCCTGAGCTGTTGCTGAGCACCAAGGCCCAGGTTTCGTCGTTCGGCAAGAACCTGCCCAACCGGTTCGAGGAGGCCTACGGCGACGCGTCGAACCTGCGGGGGCGTTACCCGCTCGCCGCGACCGGGTTCTTCTTCGTTCAGCGGGCCACGATCTTGCGTGACGAGCCGGATGCCTTCGAGCGGACCGTCGACATGATGCGGAAGCTCCGAGACGTCGACGGGCACAACGGGTATACCGCCACGGGCCTAGCCCTGGTCGACTGGGACGACACCGCGACCGACGGCCCGATCGTCCGCGTGCAGCTCGACCGCGTGCCTGACGACGTCGGCCCCGCGCAGTTCCTCGCGTCCATGGTGACCCGGGTGGTCACGGTGACGCCTGTAACCCACCACGTCCCTGTCCGTGAACTGCGGGAACGGCGCACGATCCCACTCCCGGAGCCCGACGGGACCACGGACGACACGACAGCGACCGCCGACGGACCAGCAGAGCAGGGCGACACTCTGCTCTGACTGGCCGCCAGGGCGTGGCCACCGACCTGAGTTTGGCGCCTCGCAGCGTCATACCGCCGGCACCCACTGCTGCACCTCGACTGTGACGTCGGTGAGGGTCGATTCATCCTGCGTGGAGCGCAGGCGAAACTCTGGAGCGGAGCAGCCGTCGAGGTCGAACCAGCCCTCGTTGGCGACCACCGGTTCGCCAAAGACCACGTCCTGCTGCTGCCAGCGAGCTTCAACCTCCGCGGTGTCGTTAACGGCCCGCCACCTGACGAGGAAGCGCTGCTGGTCGCACCCGTTCATCGTCGCTGGGAAGCGGTCACGATCCGCCCCCACGACCGCTGTCCACTCATCACCGAGAAACGCCCGTGGCGTATCCGTCCACGCTTGGTTAAGACGCCACTGGTCGAGGGACTGTGGGAAGGCCGCTGCCGGCGCTCCGCCTTCGGCACCCTCGGGCCCGTCTCCCTGTCCTGGCCAGGACTGGCCACAGCCCGCCAGCACCATCGTCACGATCAGCGCGCTCATCCCCATCAGCATCCGCCCCATGCACCTGAACGTATCGCCCGATCCACTCTGCGTAGTGGGCTTTAGGAAGCAGTCGCCTTCGGCGTCGAAGGGGCGTCCCGGCGGGAGGGGTTGCTCCCCTCCCCCGAACCGTTGGCCGTCGTTGTACTTGGCTTCCAGCCGGGTGGCTTCCGCCGCTAGAAAACTCGCGACGAAGTCAGAGAACGACCTGTGTCCCTCGGCGGCTGCGCTGGCGCGGTCAGCGAGTCGGATCCGGGCCCTCCGCACGTCTCGCAGGGGTGCCGACGGCTGACCGCACGCTAGGGCGGCAGCTAGGCCTGGCCCTGGTCGTCGGCCTCCCTCGGTGTCCCGCAGTATTCGGCCACGTCCCCCGGGCTCCCATGTCGACGTCGAGCACCCGGTAGTCAAAGGAGTGCTTGCAGGACCGGCCGCTCCCCAAACCTGGCTACCGTGCCCACCCAGGCTCGGGGAGCGGCAGCTTGGTCTGAACGTGGACATCGACGAGACGCCTTCCAACAGGCGGCGGCTCCCTGTCAGCTCCCGCCCCCGCCCCCGCTTGCCCGCTGTGGTCGAGACCCGATGTTGCTGACATGGCTGTTGCGGCTGCGTTGACCGTCAAGTCGATCGCCGCACCTATTCGAGCTGCCACGGGCGGCGGGAGAGGCACGAGGTCGTTGTGGCGCAGCGCTCTTGGATCCACGGGGCTGGCTAGGGTTCCTAGATGTCCGTGATTCGGACGGGGTTCACCTTCGAAGACTGTCGCATCGGCGGCGAGGTACGCGGCAAGAGCGCTCCGAGCCGGGACATTGGCGTTGGTCTGAGGCGCCGTGTCCTGGAGGTGAAGCGCCAGGTCTGCGGCTGCGGTCAGGGCCTGCTGCAGGCTGTGGGCGGCCTCGGGTAGGTCGGCGCGGGCTGCGGCCTCGGCCGTGCTTGCGGGGGACGTGGTGTGGTGGGTGATCTCGAGGAGGGCGGCGCGGACCTCGGCGGCGGTGGCGCGCAGGTCCGGGTCGGTGCGGGCGGTGCTGGCGTCGGTGAGTCGGCGCCACTGCGCGGCTACGTCGGCCCACGCGGCCTGCGTGGCCTCGAGGGCGGGCTCAGCACGGACGCGTATGGAGGGGTCGAGCTCCCCGGTCTCTGCACCGGCTCGGATGACGGCGAAGGTGGCGGTGCCGATGTAGGCCTGCGTCGCAGCGACAAGAGCAAGGTTCGCAGGAGCGGGTGCATATGCCGTGACGCGGTGCGCGTGGATGTCCCACCGGACCAGCGCCGAGTGCAGGCGTTCGACACCGTTCATCTGGAGTTGGTGTTCGCCCTCGGCGGCGGCGACGAAGCCCCGTCCGACGTAGGCACCCGCCAGGCGTTCGAAGACCTCGAGCCGTCGTAGGGCTTCGGTGCCTCGGGGTACGGCGCGGGTCTCCCTCAGGTCCCGGGAGCCGTGGGTGCGGCGCAGTTCGTTCTGCACGTGCTGGCGTACGGCGAGCCCGGTGCCGTGGCTGGCCACGTGCAGTGTGTGGATCACCCTGGTCCGCGCCGCCAGGACGTCCGCACGGACGACCGCAAGCAGCCCGGGCCTCGGGGGTTGCGTGTGGAACCGGTCCACGAGGGATGCAGCTCGGGTGAAGGTTTCCGCGATGCGGAGCAGCCTCTCGTCGGCTGGCCCGTCTCCGGGCCAGCCCATCGAGAGTTGGCGGCGGTGCATGCGTTGGGCGTGCGCCTGCAGGCGAGTCAGGATCTCCGCGTCTGCTCGTCCTTGAGCATCCGGGGTCGGGGTCGGGAGGCTGCGCCACAGCTCGGCTGCTGCTTGGACCGTCTCGCCCCAGGTGCGGAGCAGGGCGGCGGCCTGGTCGCCGTCAAGGTCGAGCAGGAGGTCGCGGGCGAGGTGGTCCGCGTCTCGCAGCAGCTCACCGACACTGCGACGGTCATGCGCCCAAACGACGTGCGGGTCGTCGGTGAGATCCGGCGGGCGCGGCCACCCAGCCGTCGTCACGGTTGTCTCCCGACGGGGCCCACTTGCTGGGCCCCCCGGAGGGGGGTGGCTTCGGCGAGGAGGTCGCAGATCCTGATCACGAGGCCGGACATGCCGATGGGGAACGCGTCTATCGGCAGGGAGCGCGTCAGGCACTCCGCCGCAGCGAGGGTGTCGAGCACCCCGGCAGAGACGTGTTCGGGTCCGTAGTCGTCGAGGGGTGGCTGCGCCATGAGGTTGGCCGCCTCGCAGGCAGCGAGCTCCGCCCCGAGGGCGAGCGGGTGCCCTGCCGAGGAGAGACCTTCCGCCTGCGCCTGCAGCCGCACCTGTTCCGCGGCGTCGTGCAGGAGCCATCGCACCTGTGCCAGCACGACCGTCGCCTCGGGATCCGCGCCATCCGCCTGCGCGAGTGGAGACGGTCCGAGATCAGGTACGGCCCGGTCGCTTGACGAGTCGCCCTGCACGAAGGGTCCGTCGAGACCGGCGTCGTAGCTGTCCATTCGATTCTCCTCCGGCACTCGCCCGGCCCGAGCCCTCGCCTACGGCTGCGGCGCACGGGGCCCCGTCGCGAGGCCCGTGTGCCTCAAGTAGGGGCAAGCCGGGCGGCCTGGTGATCATTGGCGAGCGCCAGAGTTCGTGACGCTGCGGGAACGCGCGCCGAGTCGGCGCCGCAGATGTCGTCTCTCGAGTCCGCGGAAAGCCTTGAGCCCTGGTCCGTGACTTGTCCTTACCGCCGGCCTTCCGCGCCCACCTACGTCACATCGCGGTCAGCGGCTCACGACGGCCTGCGCGGTCCTTCGTCCCCCCTGGATCGAAGGACCAAGATCATCTGCCACACACCTCTTGCATCGTCGGGGGGTACGTAGCCCGGCGGTGACCATCTGGGCGTCGGGGTCGCCCTTGTTGGGTGTGATGAGCGTCCACAAGCTGACGGCGGGGTCGGGGTACGACTACCTGACCCGGCAGGTCGCGGCCCTGGACGCCACGGAGAAGGGCCACACCGGCCTGTCGACCTACGACACCGAGCGCGGCGAGGCCCCCGGGCAGTGGGTCGGGTCCGGCCTCACCGGGATCGACGGGTTGCACCCCGGAGACCCGGTCACCGCCCAGCAGATGCAGGCCCTCTTTGGTTCCGGGCATCACCCCCTCTCCGCCGAGCGCCTTGCCGCGCTGGTGGGTGACCACGGGGACGTGTCGCAACGGCTGAACACGCGGGACCGGGAGGCGGTGACGCGTCTGGGGGCGCCGTTCAAGGTCTACGCCGGCGACGTCAGCTCGTTCCGGGTCGAGGTCGCCCGACGGATCGCCGCTATCAACACCGACGCCGGCCTGCCTGCGGACTCACCGGTCCTAGCGGAGCAGCGGGCGCGGGTCCGGACCGAGGTGGCCCGGGAGTACTTCGTCGCTGAGCACGGCCGTCCCCCGCGCGACGCCCGCGAGCTGGCCGCCGAGATCGCACGACAGTCCCGGCCACGGACGACAACGGTGGCCGGGTACGACCTCACGTTCTCCCCCGTAAAGTCGGTCAGCGCCCTGTGGGCCATCGCCCCACCCGACATCGCAGCCCGCATCGAACGAGCCCACCAAGGCGCGGTAGCCGACGCGCTGCGGTTCATAGAGACGCACGCCCTGTTCACCCGCACCGGCAGGAACGGCGTCCGACAGGTCGACGTCACCGGACTGGTCGGGACCGCTTTCACGCACCGGGACAGCCGCGCCGGGGACCCGGACCTGCACACCCACGTCGCGGTGGCGAACAAGGTCCAGACCCTGCCCACCATCAGCACGGAGGGCACGCCGGGTGGGGGTGGGCGGTGGTTGTCGATTGACGGGCGAGTCTTGTTCAAGGCGGTGGTGACCGCGTCGGAGACGTACAACACGGCCCTGGAGACCCGCCTGCGGGACGACCTGGGGCTGCGGTTCGCCGCCCGCGAGAGCGAGACCCGTGCGGAGGACCGGAAGCGGCCTGTCCGGGAGATCGTGGGCCTGCCGGTGGTGCTGTTGCGGGCATGGTCGGTGCGCCGTGCCGACATCGAGGTCCGCCGCGGTGAGCTCGCGGCGCGGTTCCAGCGGGACCATGGTCGGCCGCCGACGCCGGTGGAGACGCTGCATCTGGCGCAGCAGGCGAACCTGGAGACCCGGGCCGCGAAGCACGAACCGCGCACCCTGGCCGAGCAGCGCGCGACCTGGCAGGCCCAAGCCGAGCACGTCCTCGGCGGCCCGCACCGGGTCCAGCAGATGCTGCGAGACGTCCTGATCGACAACCGTCCCCCCTTGCAGCAGGAGCACGCGCCGGGTGTCGACGGCGCGTGGCTGGACGTCGCGGCGGCGCGGGCGGTGAGCGCGTTGCAGGCCCGGCGCTCGACCTGGCAGGTGTGGCATGTCCGGGCCGAAGCGCAACGTCAGGTCCGCAGCACGGGGCTCACCCGGCTGGGCAGTGAGCGGGCCGTGGACGCCCTCGTGGACGAGGTCCTCCGGCGGCACTCGGTCTCCCTCGCCACGGTCGAGCGGGACGCCCACGGCCAGGAGGTGCACGAACCCACTTCGCTGCGACGGGGTGACGGCAGCAGCGTGTACCGGGTCGCCGGCGCCAACCTGTACACCTCAGCCTCCGTCCTCGCGGCCGAGCAGCGGATGGTCGCTGCGGCGGGTCGCCGTGACGGGCGGGTCATCGACGCCGCGGCGGTCGAGGTGGCGTTGCTCGAGGCGACCGCGAACGGCACCGACCTGAACGCGGGCCAGGTCGCGCTGGTGCGCCAGATGGCGACCTCCGGGGCTCGCCTCCAGCTGGCGATTGCGCCGGCCGGGGCGGGGAAGACGACCGCCATGTCCGCCCTCGCCGCCGCGTGGACCCACGGCGGGGGCACCGTCATCGGTCTCGCCCCGTCGGCGGCGGCCGCAGCTGCGCTGCGGGAGCACATCGGCGCCAGCTCCGGGGGCACAGGCAGCGACGCCAGTAGGACCGCAAGCACGGACGGACAGGGTCGGGTAGAGGCGGAGACGCTGGCAAAGCTCACGTGGTCCCTGAGCCACGGGGACCTGCCGTCGTGGGCGGAGCAGATCGACGCGACCACGCTGGTGGTGATCGACGAGGCCGGGATGGCCGACACCCTCTCCCTCGACGCGGCAGTGGAATTCGTCGTCGGGCGTGGGGGCAGTGTCCGGTTGGTCGGGGACGACCAGCAGCTCGCGGCCATCGGCGCGGGCGGTGTCCTGCGCGACATCCAGGCCACGCACGGCGCGGTCCACCTCAGCGAGCTCCTCCGCTTCCGCGACCCCGCCGAAGGCGCCGTCACGCTCGCACTGCGGGAGGGGCGGACCGAGGCGCTCGGGTTCTACCTCGACCACGACCGTGTCCACGTCGGCGACCTCACCACCCTGACCGACGAGGTGTTTGACGCCTGGCTTACCGACCGCAGCCGGGGCCTGGACTCGATCATGCTCGCCCCCACCCACGACCTGGTCAGCGACCTCAACCAACGCGCCCGCGCCCACCGCCTCCAGACCACACCAGCCGGCCCCACCATGGCGACCGCCCGCCCCGCCCTCCGCAATGAGGGCAGCGAGGGTGGCGGCGGTGCGGTCGTGCGCTTGGCGGACGGGAACGAGGCCAGCGCCGGGGACCTTCTCATCACCCGGACCAACGACCGGTCGCTGCGGACCACGTTGATGGACTGGGTGAAGAACGGCGACCGCTGGACCCTCACCCAGGTCCACGACGGCGGGTCGGTCACCGCCCGGCACACCCGCACCGGACGCACCGTCGTGCTCCCCACGGCGTACGTGCAGGCCTCGACCGAGCTCGGCTATGCCACCACCGTTCACAGCGCCCAGGGCGTCTCGGTCGACATCATGCACGGCCTCGCCGGCGGGGGCCAGCAAGGCCAGGGGGCGGGGGGCCTGTCTCGGCAGCAGCTCTACACGATGCTCACCCGCGGCCGCCTCGCCAACCACGTCTACCTCGAGGTCGTCGGCGACGGAGACCCCCACTCCGTCATCCGCCCCGACCTTATCCACCCCCTCACCGCCACCGACCACCTCGAAGTGATCCTCGCCCGCGACGACACCCCCACCTCCGCCACCACCACCCGCCGCGAGCAGACCGACCCCGCCCTACGCCTCGGCGACGCCACCGCCCGCTACGTCGACGCCCTGCACGTCGCCGCCGAAGACCACCTCGGCCCCGAGACAGTCAACGCCCTTGAGACCGCGGTGGACCGCGTGGTTTCCGGTCTGACCGGACCACAAGCTGCGTCGGTATCGGCATCGGCATCGGTGTCGGTATCGGTGTCGGAGTGCCCGGCGTGGCCCGCGTTGCGGGCGCACCTGCTGCTGCTCGCCGCCGCCGGCACCCACCCCGTCGAGGCCCTGGAGAGGGCCGTGGAGAAGGCGGCAGCGGCCGGCGGGTTGGAGGACGCGCGGGACGTGGCCGCGGTGCTGGACTGGCGCCTGGACGACACCGGCCTCCGGAACGCCGGGCGCGGACCGTTGCCGTGGCTGCCTGCCGTGCCCGCCACGCTGGCTGGGGACCCGACCTGGGGCGACTACCTGACCGGTCGAGCCGACCTCGTCCACCACCTCGCCGAACAGGTGCGCGAAGAAGCACTCGCCAGCCGATCGACCCGCGAGCCGGTCAACGGGGTGGGCCCGAACGTTCCCCCCGCCCGAGGGGAACGTGCCCCCCTCCCGGCCTGGCTCGATGCGGGGGGAAGACGTCCCCCCGCACGGGTCGTGGCGGAGGTGCAGGTGTGGCGGGCCGCCATGCAGGTCGCCCCGGCCGACCGGCGCCCCACCGGCGCCCCCCAGCAGCAGAAGGCCGCCCACACCTGGCAACGCACCCTCGACCAACACGTCCAGGGGGACCGGACACCCGCGCTGTCGGAGTGGGGCCACCTGCTGCACCACCTGTCCCCCGCCCTCCGGCACGACCCGTTCACTCCCGTCTTGGCCGAGCGCCTGGCGGCTTTGTCCCGCGCCGGCGTCGACGCCCGCACCCACCTGACCCAGGCCGCGATCGAGCGAGCCCTCCCGGACGATCATGCGGCAGCGGCCCTGTGGTGGCGCATCAGCCGCCACGTCTCCCCCGCCGTCGCCACCACCGTCACCGGCCCCAGCACCCGGAACCGCCACGGCAACCCGCTCCCCACCGCCTGGACCACCCACCTCCAACAGATCCTCGGCGACCACTGCGCTCAGACCGTCATGGCCAGCCGCTGGTGGCCCGCCCTCGTCACCGTCATCGACCACGGCGTCGGCCGCGGCTGGCACCCGCAGGACCTCTTGGCTGCCGCGGCACCCCCTCCCCTGCCGCCCCAGACCGCCACCGCCGCCGCCACCAGTACCGCTGTCGAGACCACGACGGGGACGCAAACCGGCGGTCGCTCGGCTGACGGTGCTCTCGGGGGTGCCGTTGCTGAGCGTGGTGAGGGTGTCGACGGCGACGTGTGCCTGGCCATAGTGTGGCGGGCGTCGGTGCTCACCGACCCCTCCCCCACCGACGCGGACCACAACGCGCTGGAGGATCCGGCACCAGCCGATCTGTGGGAGGGCGTCCAACTGGACAGCCGCCATCTGGTGCTGGCCGCACCAGGTGCCCCGCACGAGATCGAGGGCGCGGACGCAGCACAGATAGACCGGGCCAGCGATGCGTCCGACGACCCGGTCGACAGCGTGGCGGCCGATCTGACCGTGCAGGCCCAGCTTCGACGCGTGCTGGGTGCACCGGAACCCAGCACGATGGACACCGAACGTGCCCTGCAACGCGCTCTCGACATCGAGACGTCGCCCGTCACGCCCGAGCGCGCCACGGACATCAACGAGCTGGCGCTGGCCTACTTCGAACGGGCGTTCCCCGGCTCCTGGGCGCAGACGTACCTTCAGCGTCGGTTCGGCCAGGACCTGGCCGGGCACCCGACCATCCGCCCCGGGTACGCCCCGCCCGGGTGGACCGGCCTCGTCCGACACCTGCGCCAAGCCGGCGTGAGCGATGAAGAGCTGCTCGCCGCCGGCGTCGCGACCACCGCCAGCACCGGACGACTCATCGACCGGTTCCGCGACCGCGCCATCCTCCCCCTGACCCACGACGGACACGTCCTCGCGTTCGTCGGACGCCGACACCCCGACCTCACCGACACCCCAGCTGACGGAAGCGGCCCGGAACAGCAGCCCTCCAGGCAGCACGGGCCGACGTACCTGAACACCGCGACCACCGTCGCCTACAGCAAGAGCGCCCAGCTCTACGTCTCCGACCCCACCCTGCTCGACCAGGGAGCAACGCCGGTCCTGGTCGAGGGACCGATGGACGCCATCGCCGTCACCCTCGCCACGGCCGGCCGCCACATAGGCGTCGCGCCGCTGGGCACCGCGTTGTCGGACCAGCAGGCCGCCCAGCTCGCCCACCACCACACCCACAACCAGGCCCACCACGGCATGCGCGGCGGCGTTCGGGTGGAACCTGTGGTGGCGACGGATGCTGACCTCGCCGGTCGCCTGGCCGCCGAGCGTGCCTACTGGACCCTCACCCTGCACGGCATGGACCCGGCACTAGCCACCCTGCCGCCCGGCAGCGACCCCGCCGACCTCTACGCCACCGGCGGACCCGCCACCCTGACGCAGGCGCTCAACCAGTCACGCCCGCTCGGCGACGCCCTGATCGACGAACGACTGGCCCACCTACCCTCGGAGCAGGCCCTCACCGCCGCCATGGCCGTCGCGGCGGCCCGTCCACCCCAGCACTGGACGGCGGCCGCCCGAACTCTGAGCCAGCGCACCGACCGCTCCCTGCTCGAGGTCGACCGGCAGCTGTTGCGCAGCGTGCAGGCCCGCTCCGCCGACCCCCGCCGTGCGACGGAAGCCGCGCTGCAGGACCTCCGGGCGGTGCGCGACCGCCTGCAGCGGGCGACTGCGCCACGACCTCAGCAGGGCCCTCGCTCGGCCACGCAGCGCTGGCATGCGATCGCCGCGGCCATCGATCCGCGCCTCGTGCGTCAGGACGACTGGCCCGCCCTGGCCGAGGTGATGGACCGCCTCGAAAGCCCGCACCTCGACATCGCCGCGACAGCCCGGACCCTGATCCGCACCACCCCCCTGTGCGAGAACGCTGCGCAGGACCTCCGGTACCGCCTGCTCCACGCCGCTCGACCAGACGCCGCTCACGACACGCCGCCCCCTGTCCCCGACACCACGACACCCGGCACCGCAGCACCCGGCGCCACGCGGCCCCGCCGTCAAGTCCCGGTCGAGGTCGCGAGCCCCGAACGGGCGGCCAGGACCGCCGCGCGGCCCCGATAGCGTCGTCCCGCAGGCGTCGTTCGAATAGCGTCGCTGCATGCCGCCTGCGCCCCTGCACCGCGCGCCGGCCCTGGCCTGGCTCATGTCCCACGCCTACGCCCCCAACCGGCCCCTCGCCGTCCTCGCCTACCCGCTGGCCTTGGCCGTCACGCTCACGTACCAGCTGCGCGGCGGCGTCTACGAATCCGCCGACCACCACGGCATGGTCATCGTCGCGCGCTGGCGGCCCGGTCTCGACGCCGTCCTCGTCATCGGCCTCATCCTCACCGGTTACGCCGCACTAGGACTGCTGGCCTGGCCGCTGGCCCTACTCCACCCGCTCCTTGGCCCCGGCGTCTTCGCCGTCGCCGGCCTGCTAGGCGTCGCAGGGGCGATCGTCCTGGCCCAGGGCCAGCAGTCGGCCACCCCGATCGCGAGGGACACCCCGCACGGCGACCGGTGGCAGGTCGCCGCCCTCGCCCAACGACCCGGCACCCGCCTCAGCGCCCTGCTCCTCACCCGACACGTCCTCGCGACCGTGGTCCCCGCCGGCGACGTCCTCGTCGCGGCCGCCGGCACCGAACGGCTCGAGCAGGCCTACATCCGCGCCGGCTTCACCCCCGTCGGCCGCCGACGCCTTTACCGCATCGCCTGACGTGACCCCGCAACCTGCGGGTCTCGCCCCCCAGCCGAAGGTCCCGTTCTCGCGATGGCCGGACCGCAGCCTCGAAAGGTCGGCAAGAACCATTCGTGGCCGGGCAGCGGAGACGCGAACGATCCGGTTACGCCTTCCACACGACAACGTCGTGACGCCCTACAGCGCTCGGTGGCCGTGAGCATGGCCAGCGCCGCGGTCGAGTCGTTGTCTATCGCCTCGGTGCTGTGACCTCTGCTCAGCCGTTGGCGGCGTTGAAAGCGTCGACGATGTCGGCCTTGATACGACCGCGCTCGGACACCTCGTGGCCGTTGGCGCGGGCCCACTCGCGAATGGTGCTGTTGCTCGCCCCGACCGTGGACTGCTTGGTCGCCGTGCGGTTGCCGCGCTTGCGGGAACCGGACACCCGCCGGGCCCCCTGCAGCCACTCCTCCAGGTCGTTCCGAAGCCGATCAGCATTCGCTGATGCCAGGTCGATCTCGTAGCTCACCCCGTCCAGCGCGAACGTGACGGTCTCATCGGCAGGAGCACCATCGAGGTCATCGACGAGAACGACGTTTACGTGCTGAGCCATGTGTGAACCGCTTCCAACGTGGCATGAATGATGAGGGCCACAATACCGCCTATCTCGGGGCATATTTCATCGGCGCCACTCGGCGCAGCACCGGGGAACTAGACAGCAGGGCCCGGGATGCCGCCGCGGTGTATCCGTGACTATGCAGGACCTCCTGAAGGGTCACGCTGTCGACCGGCCCACCCCGCTCCCGGCAGCATCCGATCAGGAGCGCGTCGACCTCGGGCATCGGGACCTCCCACGACCACCCCTCCGGGACACGCGTCAGCCCACTGCCCTGGCGGGCGATGTCCTCCAGCCACGCGACCAGCACCGGGAGCGGTGGCACGCTCGCGTCGTGGCGCTGCGACGGCGGAAGGTTCGCCAGCGCGCCCCGAAGGCCCGAGTGCAGCTCGTCGCCGGTGCGGGGCCGCACGGCCAGCAGCCGCTGGGCCAGTCGGACCGAGACACCATGGTGCTGCCGTCGCCCGTCCCAGGCCCGCCACACCCACCGGCGTTGCCCCCGCGGAACACCGGCGCTTCCGGCCGACTCCCGCTCGTGCAGCTGCAGTCGCCGGTCGTGGCCGACAAGGGCCGCCATCGCGGCGCTGCTCGCCCGCGGAGCGACAACCTTCCCCGTCCGAGGCGGCGAGGCCCGCTTGGCCACCGAGGCGTAGGTGGGCAGCGGCACCGCGATCTCGTGACGCAGATCCAGGTGCAGGTCGTTCAGGTACGACCGCAGAGGCACGTACTCCTGGCCGGGGACCACGACCTCGTCAGGCTGGACCTGCCCACCCGAACCGCCTGCGCCGGTGGTGACCACGCCGGTGGACTGCGCAGTCACGTCGAACAGATCCCCGATCCGAAGCAACGACCGCACCGGCACGTGTCCCGCAGTCAGACCCGACTCGATCAAGCTCGCTGAAGCCTCGCCACCCGTCCTGATGCCGCCGCTCTCCACCCGCCGCATAGCCTCGATCACGGTCACAGGAGGCGGGACCGAACGCGCGAACAACCTCACCGTGTAACTCAGGTGCCGCACCCACCGCGTGCTCATGCCAAACCGTGCTGCGGTCTGCTCAGCCGACTCCGGAGTCGGACGGGGATCGAGAAGGAAGGACAGGACAGCTGCTTGGCGGCGGGCTTCCAAGGGGAGCGCGTGGGCCACGACAAGACTCAGCGCCTCCTCGACGCGACCCGGAGCGGGCGTCTCGGGCACGTTCCTCACCCACGGCTGCACGCTCAGCACGCGCGCCGCTTCCACACCCCACGACCGTAACCGTCCCGCACCGAGGGTTCCCGCGTACGGCAAGGACTCCTCAGGGGCGCGCCGGAGCCGGTCGCGGAGCGCAACGCCCGCAGTCACCTTCGTCGCGCAGGCTCGCCGTTCAGGGTGCCCGCCCGGGACGACTCACCGGACGGGTCTGGCGGATGACCGTCACCGCACGGACAGTGGCCCCCACCCGGCGACTGCGCCACCCAACAGGCGGTGGGCTATCGGACGCTCACTGCTGACGGAGTTCCCGCAGTCCACCGCTGAACGGCCCGTACACGCCATACAGTCATGGCGCCGGAAACAACGGGCAGCGCCACGCCGTACACGACGTCAATGCTGATGAACCCACTGCCGAACTCGAACGTGGTGAAGTCGCCGTCCAAGACCGCAAACGTGGCGGCCGCGACAGCCAGCAAGACACCGACCAGCCAAGGCCAGCCGCGCCACGTCGACGCCGCCGGACGTACAGCAGCAATTCCCGCGCGACATGCCAGCAGCAGACCTGCCACCAGCCCTCCAGCGGGCACGCCAACGGCTGCCTGTACGACGGCGACGGCGACCCACGCCCCAATTTCTATCAGCGTCACACCTGACCCCCCGATGGCCCCCAGAGCTACGGGCACGACGTACACGACAGTGTTGATTACGAGGAAGGTCACGAACCCGGCCCCGGCTCCCTCGAGCATCCCGCGCACCCACAGTGGGTGCTGTCTGGACGCATGGGGAACCGGGTCGACCCCACGATCCGATCGCAACCCAGAAGCGCTAGCTACCGTCGTCCGATCGTCCGATTGGCCACCGGAGGGGTGCGGGTCGCCTCCGGGACGTCGTTTCGTCACGACGACCATGATGACTTCGGCAAACCCGAAACGGACAGCGCCTCGACGAGTTGTACCCGATCGCCCCTGCGATGACGTGGGTTCAAGCGCGTTCCAGCACAGCTGGCAGCGCGCCAGTGCAGGATCCGTGTCCGGACAGCCGGCTCAGCCGCCTGTGAAGTGCCCTTCTAGGCGGCACGGTTCATGCTGAGTCGATGGTGGGGGCGAGCAAGCGAACGCGGCCAGTACGAGTTGTTAACGCCAACTGGGAGGCCGGCGGCGAT
>JBBSQH010000044.1:0-34907 GCA_038258055.1 Actinomycetales bacterium | reverse complement strand
TGCGGGTCGGGAAAGGACATCCTCAGGGGCGGCCCCGGCAGACTCATCCGACCGCTCCGCTCCGGCCCCGCCCCCCCCCCCCCCCCCCCCCCCCCCCCCCCCCCCCCCCCCCCCCCGCGGGCGCCGGCGGCGGGAACCCGTCACGAAGGAGTGCCATGAGCTCGACCGAGGCCACCACCCACGCCGAGGACCTCACGCCCCGGCAGCGCAAGAACTACCAGGCACCCCAGGGCGAGGCGGCCCGCAGCAGGCGCGAGGCGCGACGCCGTCGCCTGCCGCTGCTGCCCGCCCTGCTCCTGGTGATCGTCGCCACCCAGCTTCCGTTCCTCACCACCATCGTCGTGTCGTTCATGGACTGGAACGCGCTGCGTCCGGACGACCGCGGCTTCGCCGGCTTCGACAACTACGTCCAGGTCTTCACCAACCCGTCGATCCGCAGCGCCGTGTTCACCACCATCGAGCTCACGGTCGTCGTGGTGGGCGTCAGCCTGGTCCTCGGCACCCTCATCGCGCTGCTCCTGGACCGGCAGTTCGTCGGCCGGGGCCTGGTGCGGACCATGATGATCGCGCCGTTCCTGGTGGTCCCGGTGGCCGCGGCGCTGCTGTGGAAGCACGCCCTGCTCAACCCGTCGTTCGGCCTGTTCAACGGCGTGCTGACCTGGGTCTGGGGCCTGTTCGGTTCCAGCAACCCGCCCCAGATCGCGTGGCTCACGCAGGTCCCGCTGCTCAGCATCGAGATGGCGCTGATCTGGCAGTGGACGCCGTTCATGATGCTCATCATCCTGGCGGGGCTGCAGTCACGGCCGATGGACGTGGTCGAGGCCGCCCGCGTCGACGGCGCCAGCGCCCTGCAGATCTTCCGCTACCTGACGCTGCCGCACCTGCGCCGCTACCTCGAGCTCGGCGGTCTGCTCGGGGCCATCTACATCGTCCAGAACTTCGACGCGGTGTTCATCATGACCGCGGGCGCGCTCGGCACGGCCAACCTCCCGTACACGATCTACGCGACGTTCTTCCAGCGGCAGGACTACGGCCTGGCGTCCGCCCAGGGCGTCGTCGTCGTCATCGGCACGATCATCATCGCCACGTTCGCCCTGCGCGTGGTGTCGTCCCTGTTCGACGAGGAGAACCACCGATGAGCGCAGTCAGCGAACCCACCTCGACCTCGACCAACCCGGCGGTCGCCGCGACCTCGTTCAAGCGCGCACCGCGCCCGAGGGCCAAGCGACGGGGCAACCCCCTGTGGGGCATCTGCGCCTGGGTGATCGGGCTGCTGTTCGTGACCCCGGTGCTGTGGATGGTCCTGACCTCGTTCCACTCCGAGGTCGACGCCGCGACCAACCCACCGTCGCTGCTCGCCCCCCTCACCCTGGACGGCTACCGCAACTTCTTCGGCATCACCGGGGGCGGCAACCCCTGGCCGCCGCTCATCAACTCGCTCACCGCCGCGGTCGGCTCGACGGTCCTCGTCCTGCTCCTCGCCATCCCTGCGGCCTACGCGCTGTCGATCAAGCCGGTCAAGAAGTGGACCGACGTGCTGTTCTTCCTGCTGTCGACCAAGTTCCTGCCCATCGTCGCCGGGCTGCTGCCGCTGTTCCTGTTCGCCCGCATCACCGGCCTGCTGGACAACATCACGCTGCTCACCGTGCTGTACACGACCATGAACCTGCCGATCGCGATCTGGATGATGCGCTCGTTCCTGGCCGAGGTTCCGGTCGAGATGCTCGAGGCCGCCCAGCTCGACGGCGCGGGCCTCGTCACGATCCTGCGCAAGGTCGTGGCCCCGGTCGCGCTGCCCGGCATCGCCGCGACAGCGCTGATCTGCTTCATCTTCAGCTGGAACGAGCTGCTCATCGCCCGCACCCTCACGTCGGTGGTGGCCGGCACGGCCCCCGTCTACCTGACCGGCTTCGCCACCAGCCAGGGCCTCTTCCTGGCCCAGCTGTGCGCGGCCGCGTTCGTCGTCTCCCTGCCCGTGCTGATCGCCGGGTTCGCGGCGCAGGACAAGCTCGTGCAGGGGCTGTCGATGGGCGCCGTCAAGTGACCCCGACCGCCCAGACCACCTCGAGCGAGACCGGCACGTGGGTGCCCGACCGGATGCGGGCGAGCGTCCTGCTCGGGGTGGGGCACGTCGAGGTGCACGAGCGCGCCGTCCCCGCCGTCCCCCCGGGCGAGGTGCTCGTCCAGGTGTCATCGGTCGGGGTGTGCGGCTCCGACGTGCACTACTGGCGGCACATGCGGATCGCGGACTACGTGGTCGAGCCGCCGCTGGTGCTCGGCCATGAGGTGTCCGGCCGCGTCGTCGCCGTGGGTCAGGGTGTGGACCGGGCCCGGGTGGGGGAGCGGGTGGCGGTGGAGCCGCAGCGGCCCTGCCACACCTGCTCGCAGTGCCTGGCCGGGCGGTACAACCTGTGCGCGCGGATGCAGTTCTTCGCGACGCCGCCGGTGGACGGTGCGTTCGCCGAGTACGTGGCGGTGCCGTCGGTGTTCGCCCACCACCTGCCCGACGCACTGTCCGACGACGCGGGGGCGCTGCTGGAGCCGCTGTCGGTGGGCATCGCCGCCGTGCGCAAGGCCGCGACGGTGCCCGGCGACCGGGTGCTCGTCGCGGGGGCCGGTCCGATCGGCATCATCGTCACGCAGGTGGCGCGGGCCTTCGGCGCGGCCGAGGTGGTCGTGTCCGACCCCGTCGCGGCCCGGCGCGAGCAGGCCGTGCGGTTCGGTGCGACGTCGACGGTGGACCCGACGACGCAGGACCTGCCGTCCCTCGACCTGGGCGTCGACTCCTTCGTGGACGCCAGCGGAGCAGCGCCGGCGGTCGTCGCCGGCATCAAGGCGCTGCGCCCCGCCGGCCGGGCGGTGATCGTCGGTCTGGGGGACACCGAGATGCTGCTGCCGGTGGCGACCATCCAGGACCGCGAGCTCACCCTGACGGGCATCTTCCGGTACACGGACACCTGGCCGCTGGCGGCCCACCTGGTCGCGTCGGGGCAGGTCGACCTGGACTCCCTTGTCACCGGCCGGTACGGCCTCGACCGGGTGGGGGACGCGCTGGACGCCGACCTCGACCCGGCCACGCTGAAGGTCGTCGTGGAGCCCGCGGCCTGAGCCCCGGCGACCCGGGGGCTAGGCCCGGAGGACCTTCTCCATCGGTCGGCCCTTGGCCAGCTCGTCGACGAGCTTGTCCAGGTAGCGGATCCGGCGCATCAGAGGGTCCTCGACCTCCTGCACGCGCACGCCGCAGACCGAGCCCGTGATCAGCGACACGTTCGGGTTGAGCTCGGCGTCGGCGAAGAAGTCCTCGAACGTCGTCCCCGCCTCCAGGTGCTGGCTGAGTGCGGCGGCGTCGAACCCCGTGAGCCACTCGATCACCTGGTCGAGCTCGGCCTTGTCGCGCCCCTTGCGCTCCACCTTGGTGACGTAGTGGGGGTACACCGAGGCGAAGCTGGTCGTGAAGATCCGGTGCATGGTGAGAACGGTAGTCCTCGGGGCCGACCCTTGACGTGGGCGGCTAATGTCATTAGCCTTTAGCTAACAACATTAGCCAGCCGTGAGGAGCCCGTCATGACCCAGCACCTGAGCACCGGTGGAGGCACCATCGCCTACGACCTGACCGGGGAGGGTCCGCTGGTCGTCCTGGCGCACGGCATGGGCGACAGCCGGCACTCGTACCGGTTCCTCGCCCCCGCCCTGGTCGACGCCGGCTACCGGGTCGCCAACGTCGACATCCGCGGCAGCGGCGACTCCAGCCTCGGCTGGGACGGGTACAGCCGCACCGACATAGGCGGTGACCTGGTGGCGCTCGTCCGCCACCTGGGTGGCCCGGCGGTCATCATCGGCCAGTCGATCAGCGGTGGCGCGGCGACCGTTGCGGCCGCGACGGCGCCGGACCTGGTGTCCGGGCTCGTCGAGCTGGCGCCCTTCACGCGCAAGCAGTCGATCTCGTTCGGCGGGCTGCTCCGCGTCCGCCGGTACCGCGCCGGGTCCATCCAGCTGATGACAACGGGCATGCTGCGCAGCGTGGCGGCCTGGACGAAGTACCTCGACCTCGCCTTCCCCACGAAGCCGGCGGACTGGGACGCCGAGCTGGCGCGCATCGTGAGCAAGCTGGCCGAACCCGGTCGGATGAAGGCCCTGCAGGCCATGGGTCGTTCCAACCCGGGCGACGCCGGTGCGCGGCTGGCCGACGTCCGCTGCCCGGTGCTGGTGGTCGAGGGCAGCGCGGACCCCGACTGGGCCGACCCCCGGGCGGAGGGCGAGAAGGTGGTGGCCGACCTGCCGGCCGGGCTGGGGGAGCTGGCAGTCATCGACGGCGCCGGGCACTACCCGCACACCCAGACGCCCGAGGCCCTGCTGGCGCTGGTGCTGCCCTTCCTGGCCCGGACGGCGTCACGTGCCTAGGGCCGGTCTCACCCCGGCCACGGTCACCGGGGCCGGGGCCGCGCTGGCCGACGAGGTCGGCATCGCGCAGCTCAGCATGGGCCTGGTCGCGGAACGGCTCGAGGTCAGGACCCCGTCGCTGTACAAGCACGTCGGTGGTCTCGCCGACCTGACCCACCGGATCGCGGTCCTGGCCATGACGGAGGTGGGCGACGCGATCGGCGACGCCATCCAGGGCCGTTCCGGCCGTGAGGCGCTGACCGCGGCGGCCGAGGCGCTGCGGACCTACGTCAAGGCACACCCGGGTCGCTACGCGGCCGGCGACGGCGCGCAGGCGACCGGACCCGACGACCCGCTGGTCGCCGCGAGCGAGCGGCTGCTCGGCTGCCTGAGCGCCGTGCTGCACGGGTACGGGCTCCCGCCGGAGGAGGAGATCCACGCCCTCCGGCTGCTCCGCAGCACCATCCACGGCTTCGCGACCCTGGAGGCGGCCGGCGGCTTCCGGATCGCGGCCGACGTCGACGAGAGCTTCGCCTGGATCATCGACCGTCTGGACGCCGGGCTCCAGGTGCCTGTGCGACGGTAGGACCCATGCCGGTCGGGGGGACGCGCACCCGCCTGCCGCTGCCGCTGCTGGTGCTGGTCGCCGGCACGCTCGTGTCCGTCCTGGGGGACAGCGTCGCCTCGTTCGCGATGGTCCTGGACGCGCGCGCCCTCGGACCGCCCTGGTGGGTCACGGTGGTGTTCTTCGCCGAGCTGCTGCCCCCGCTGCTGCTCGCCCCCGCGCTCGGCGTGCTGGTGGACCGCCTGGACGTGCGCACGGTCTGGATCGGGGCCGTGCTGGTGCAGGCCGTCTGCTTCGCAGGGGCGGCGACCGTGCCCGACTTCTTCGCCCGGGTCGCGCTGGTCGCGGTGGCCAACCTGTTCGCCGTGGCCTCGTCCGCGGCCGCCTTCCGGCTCACCCCGGAGCTGGCCGGACCGGTGCCGACGCAGCGGGCCAACAGCCTGGTCGCAGGAGCCGTGTCCTTCGCGTTCGTGCTCGGCCCCGGTCTGGGAGCCCTCGCCCACGACGGCCTGGGTAGCCGGTACCTGCTGGGCGCGAACGCCGTCTCGTTCGTGGTCGTCGCGGTCCTGGTCCGCGCCGTGGTGCGGGTCGCGCCCCGCGGTGACCTGGACGTGGGCGGCCGGTTCTGGGCGCAGGCCGGGGACGGCGTCCGGGTGCTGCGGGCCAGCCCCCTGGTGTGGGTGGTGGTGGGGCTGGCCGCCGCGATCGTCCTCACCAGCTCGATCGAGGGCGTCGCGGGCGTGGAGTACCTGCCCGAGGTCACCGGCAGCACGGTCGGCTTCGGCCTGCTGCTGTCGGTCTGGGCGGTGGGCGCCCTGGTCGGGTCGCTGCTGGCGGGCCTGCAGCGGTTCGACGGCCGTGAGGTCGACCTGGTCGTGTGGGGCGGCGTCATGATCGGCCTCGCCCTGCTCGTCGAGGGCCTGGTGCCGAACGCCTGGGTGATCGGCGCGGTGTTCGTGGTCGGCGGCGTCGGCAACGGTCTGCACAACGTCGGCATCCGGACGACGATCCACCGCCACGTCCCGCAGGACGCCCACGGCCGGGCCTGGTCGTACTTCACGGTCGCGGTGAACGGTTGCGTCGTCCTGGGCTACCTCGTGGGCACCCCGTGGGGGCTCTTGTCAGCGCAGGGGCTCGTCGTCCTGTCCGGGGTCCTCGCGCTGCTGGTCAGCGGCTACGCCGTCTGGCGCGTGCGCCGCCTGGCGCACGGC
This sequence comes from Actinomycetales bacterium, assembly GCA_038258055.1. Lineage (GTDB taxonomy): Bacteria > Actinomycetota > Actinomycetes > Actinomycetales > JBBAYJ01 > Aquipuribacter. The sequence continues at coordinate 28,751 of JBBSQH010000044.1, read as the reverse complement.
CGGCAACCGGCGACCCGCAGAGCCGTCGACCGCTGACCGGGGTCGTGGAGGCCCTGGCTCGCCCTCAGGCGGAAGGAGGACCGGGGGGGCACCGTCGTCGGGGGCGACGGACCCCGGCGGACCGGGGGCGAGCAGCTCGAACCACACGTACTTGCCGGGTGGCCGTCGGGTGACTCCCCAGCGTTCGGAGAGGGCGGCGACGATCTGCAGACCGCGCCCGCCCAGGAGCTCGTCCTCGAGCAGTCCCAGCCCGGCCGGGTCGGTCGCGGGTCGGCCGCGACGCAGCTGGACGGCGTCGGTGTCGTCGTCGTCGTAGACCTCGACCCTGACGGCCCGGCCCGACGCGCGGATCGTGAGAACCGCGTTGCCCCCGCCGTGGAGCGTCGCGTTGGTGACGAGCTCGCTCGTGGCCACCAGAGCCGAGTCGAGCAGGTCGGCGTCCCAACCGACCCCCAGGAGCCTCAGGTGTCCCCGGGCCGTCGACGAGGCCCTGACCCCGCCGTCGAGCGGGTAAGCGGTCGTGCCTTCCATGGTCTCTCCGTCTCGCCGAGGCGCGACGTGGGGCGGGGTCCGGGCGGCACGTCGCAGCCGGAGGACTCCAGCTGCACCAGTTCATGGGTACCCCGACCGGCCGGGGGGCAAACCGTTGACCGGGACCGCGGCCGGGACGAGAAGGTCAAGGTCGGTTACGCGGCGACCGACAAGGTACGCGTGGACCTCAGGCAACACGTCACGTCCCGGCTCCGGCCCGACCGGACGGTGCCGGGCGTCGGGACCTCGACCGACGTCTCGTTCACCCCGGAGCGGATGAACGCCGTCACCGACGGGGTGTTCGCGATCGTCCTCACCCTGCTGGTGCTGGAGCTGCGGCTGCCGGAGCAGGACGAGTCCGTCCTGGTGCTGCTGCGCGAGGACTGGCGGGTGTTCGTCGCCTGGCTCATCAGCTTCGTGCTGCTGGCCCGCTTCTGGCTGGTCCACCACGCCCTGACGGCCGGGCTGCGGACCTGCGGCTCCGTCACGCTCGCGCTCAACTTCGCGGTGCTGGGTGCGGTGTCCCTGGTCCCGTTCTCGGCCGACGTGCTGGGGACGGAACGGGTCGCCGAGCCCTGGTCCACGGTGGTGTTCGCCTCCAACGTCGGCTTGCTGTCGCTGGCCGTCGGCCTGCTGGCCCGGCGCGTGGCGCTCGAGCCGCACGACGGCGATGCGGAACGGTCGCCCGCGGCGCCGAGCCACTACCAGGTGCACCACCTGTACGTGCTTCCCGTGGTCACCCTGACCGCCGCCCTGCTCGCCTTCGTGCACCCCGTGCTGGCCGTCGGGCTCCTGGTGGCCGAGTTCGCCTACTTCGCCGGCGGTCGTCGAGCCCGCCGCCACCACCGGTCGCCGGGCACCCTGGCGACCACTTCCCCGAGAGGCACAGCATGAGGTTCGGCATCGGCATGTACCTGTGGACCACCGACGTACGCCCCGAGCACTACCCGATCTTCTCGACCCTGGCCGGGCTGGGGTACGACGGGGCCGAGGTCCCGGTCGGCTCGGGCCTCGCGGCGGACAACCACGAGATCCGACGCGCGCTGGACGACGCGGGTCTCGGCTGCACCACGATCCTCAACCTGCCGGCCGAGTCGAACCCGGTCAGCCCCGACCCGGCGGTGCGCCGCCGCGGCCTGGACGAGATCCGCGCCGGGGTCGACGCGGCCCACGTCCTCGGCAGCACCGTGCTCAGCGGACCGTTCCAGACCGCCTACGCGGTGTTCACCGGCGCAGGCCCCACCGAGCAGGAGCTCGAGTGGTCCGCGGACGTGATGCGCGCGGCCGCCGAGCACGCGGCCCAGGCCGGCGTGGTCCTCGCCGTGGAGTTCCTCAACCGGCACGAGGGCTACCTGATCAACACCCTCGAGCAGTCGGCGGCGCTGACCGCCCGGGTCGACCACCCCGCGTTCGGCGTCCTCTACGACACCCACCACGCGCACGCCGAGGAGGACGACGTGGTCGCCGCCATCACCACCCACGGTGCGGCGATCAAGCACGTCCAGGCCAGCGAGAACAACCGCGGCGGCCTCGGGGCCGGGCAGGTCTCCTGGGCCGCCACCGCGGCGGCGCTCGACGCGATCGGCTACGACGGCTGGGTCGCGGCCGAGGCCTTCGCGGCCGACGTCCCCGGTCTGTCGACCAAGGCACACGTGTGGCGCGACACCTTCGGCTCCAAGGACCGCTTCGCGGTCGAGGCCATCGACTTCATGCGCACCACGTTCGCCATGGCCGCGCTCGTCCACTGAGGACCGTCCGCTCGCCCCGCACCACCTCCGAGAGGGATCCCATGTTCACGCCAGGAACCGTCCGCATCGCCGCCGTGCCCAACGCCTGGGTGAACGACGACCTCCCCGAGCTCGGCTCCGGGACCTCCTTCGAGCAGATCGTCAGCGAGATGGCCCTGGCCGGCTACGAGGGCACCGAGCTGGGCAGCACGTACCCGACCGACGCCGCCACGCTCAAGGCCGCGCTCGACGCTCGTGGCCTGTCCCCGTCCGGGGGCTGGGTGTCGACCTGGTTCGCCTCCAGGGGCGGCGCCTACGAGGCGACCCTGCAGACGTTCCGGGACCAGATCCCGTTCTTCACCGCCATCGGGCTGCAGGACGTGTACGTGGCCGAGGTCACCGGCGCGGTCCATCAGGCGCCGGTGCCGGCCCTGGCCAACCGGCCGGTCTTCGACGACGAGCAGTGGGACGCCGTGGTGAACGGGCTGGGCGAGATGGGCCGGATCGCGGCCGAGCACGGGCTGCGGGTCAACTACCACCACCACACCGGCACCGGCGTGCAGTCCACGGCCGACGTCGACCGCCTGATGGCCGACACCGTGGCCGGCGAGACCTGGCTGCTGCTGGACACCGCGCACCTGCTGGTGGGCGGCGGCGACCCCCTCGACGTGCTGACCCGGCACGAGGGCCGGATCGGTCACGTCCACCTGAAGAACCTCCGGCAGCCGGTGCTCGACCGGATGCACACCGAGGCACTGAGCTTCTGGGACGCGCTGCGGCAGGGCATCTTCACCGTGCCCGGCGACCCCGACGGGTGCGTCGACTTCGCCCCGCTGCTGCGCAGGCTGGCCGACGACGGCTGGGCCGGCTGGCTGGTCGTGGAGGCCGAGCAGGACCCGGCCCAGGCTCACCCGCTGGAGGCGTTCCGGCTCGCCCGCCGCCACATCCGCGACCTGACGGGGCTGTAGACCGTGACCACCGCCGAGAACCGCCGCCTGACCGAGACCAACGCCGACGGCGTCCCGTGGCGGCGCTGGGGGCCCTACCTGTCCGACCGGCAGTGGGGCACCGTCCGCGAGGACACCTCCGCCGGTGGTGACGCCTGGAACTCGTTCCCGCACGACCACGCGCGCTCGCGGGCCTACGCCTGGGGCGAGGACGGCCTGCTCGGCATCAGCGACGACAACCAGCGGCTGTGCTTCGGCCTGGCGCTGTGGAACGAGACCGATCCCATCCTCAAGGAACGGCTGTTCGGGCTGACCAACAGCGAGAGAAACCACGGCGAGGACGTCAAGGAGTACTACTTCTACTCCGATTCCACCCCCACGCACTCGTGGATGCGGGCCCTCTACAAGTACCCCCACGCGGCGTACCCGTACGAGGACCTGCTGCAGACCAACGCCGCCCGAGGCAAGGACGCCCCCGAGTACGAGCTGGTCGACACCGGCATCTTCGAGGAGCAGCGCTACTTCGACGTCGAGGTCGTCTACGCCAAGGCCGGGCCCGAGGACGTCGTCGTGCAGGTCACGGCCACCAACCGCGGCCCCGACCCCGCCGTGCTGCACCTGCTGCCGACGCTCTGGCTGCGCAACACCTGGGGCGAGGACACCACCGCACCCCGACCCCGGCTCCGCGCGGACGCCGGCGCGCGACGGGTCGAGGTCGACTGCCCCGGGCTGGGCGACTACTCGCTGGCCTGGGAGGACGACGTCGACGTCCTCGCGACCGAGAACGAGACCAACTGGGCCCGGGTCGCCGGCGGGGTCAACGCGACGCCGTACGTCAAGGACGGCATCGGTGAGGCCGTCGTCGCCGGTCGGCCCGACGCCGTCAACCCCGACCTGACCGGGACCAAGGTCGCCCTGCGCCGCCGCCACGTCATCGGGGCGGGGGAGTCGGTGACGATGCGCCTGCGCCTCGCGGCGACGCTGCCGGCGTCCCCCCTGGCCGACGCGGACGACGTGCTGGCGGCGCGGCGGAGCGAGGCGGACGACTTCTACGCCTCCATCACCCCGCCGGCGGTCACCGCGGACGGGGCGATGGTGATGCGGCAGGCGCTGGCCGGGATGCTCTGGTCCAAGCAGTTCTACGGCTACGACCTGGACCACTGGCTCAGCGCGCGCGACGTGCACCCGCTGCGCGACGAGGCCGGCCTCGACCACCGCAACGCCCGCTGGTTCCACAGGGTCTGCGGCGACATCATCTCGATGCCCGACACCTGGGAGTACCCCTGGTTCGCGGCCTGGGACCTGGCCTTCCACACCATGTCGCTGGCGATGGTCGACACCGCCTTCGCCCGCGACCAGCTCCAGCTGCTGCTCGGCGAGCGCTACATGCACCCGTCCGGGCAGATCCCCGCCTACGAGTGGAACTTCTCCGACGTCAACCCGCCCGTGCACGCGCTGGCCACGCTGTTCAGCCACGCCCAGGCCGTCGACACGGGCGCCGACGACGACCACGAGTTCCTCACCGACATGTTCGGCAAGCTCATGCTCAACTTCACGTGGTGGGTCAACCGCAAGGACGTCAACGGCGCCAACGCGTTCGAGGGCGGCTTCCTGGGCCTGGACAACATCGCCGTGTTCGACCGCAGTGCCGCCCAGCTGCCCACCGGCGGTCGGCTCGAGCAGGCCGACGGCACCGCCTGGATGGCCCTGTACTGCCAGAGCATGCTCGAGCTGTCGCTCGAGCTCGTGAAGACGGAGAAGTCCTACGAGGGGACGGCGCTGAAGTTCCTCGAGCACTTCTTGTACATCTCCGCCGCCATGGAGCGCGGCGACGGGATGTGGGACAGCCAGGACGGGTTCTTCTACGACCAGCTGCGTCGACCCGACGGCACGGGCGAGCGGCTGCGGGTGCGCTCGATGGTCGGCCTGATCCCGCTGTGCGCGGTCACCGTCGTGCCGGCGGAGGCCTTCGGCCTGCTGGAGGACCGGTTGGGCGAGTTCATGGGCCGCCACCCCGACCTGCTCGGCGAGCTGTCCGACCCCATGAAGGCCGGTGTCGCCGACCGCCGCATCCTCACGCTGCTCAACGAGGACCGGCTCCGCAGCGTGCTCGGGTACCTGCTCGACGAGGAGGAGTTCCTCAGCCCGCACGGTATCCGGGCCTTGTCCCGCTACCACCGCGACCACCCGTTCTCCATGGAGGTCGACGGTCAGACGTTCGGGGTCGGCTACCTGCCCGGGGAGTCCGACAGCGGCATGTTCGGGGGCAACTCCAACTGGCGCGGACCGGTGTGGATGCCGGTCAACTTCATGATCATCCGCGCCCTGCTGCAGTACTACCTCTACTACGGGGACGAGTTCACCGTCGAGATGCCGACCGGGTCCGGCCAGCGGCGCACCCTGTTCGAGGTGGCCCACGAGCTCGCCGACCGGCTCGTGGCGATCTTCCTGCCCGACGCCGACGGCCGCCGCCCGGTGTTCGGCGGGGTCGAGCTGTTCCAGACCGACGTCCACTGGCGCGACAACCTGCTGTTCTACGAGTACTTCCACGGTGACGACGGGGCCGGCATCGGCGCGTCCCACCAGACCGGGTGGACCGGACTGGTCGCCAAGCTGGTGCAGCTGTTCGGCACCCTGGACGCGGGCACGGTGCTGACCGACACCCGGACCCACCCGTCCACGACGCTCTTCCACCGCGACGTGCCGTGACCCCGGTCCAGGACAACCCGCTGCTCTACCAGGTCAACACCCGGGTCTCGCTGTACGAGCGGGGCCAGGAGATCGGTCGCCCCGCCACCCTCGACGACCTGACCGACGCGTTCCTCGACGACATCGCGGCGCGCGGCTTCGACTGGGTCTGGATGCTCGGGGTCTGGCAGACGGGGGAGGCGTCGCGGGCCGTGTCGGCGTCCAACCCGGCCTGGCTCGCGGAGTACCGCGACGCCCTGCCGGACGTCACGGCCGAGGACGTCACCGGATCGCCGTACGCCGTCGTCGACTACGGCGTGCACCGCGACTTCGGTGGCGACGCCGCCCTGGCCCGGCTGCGGGTGCGCCTGGCCGATCGGGGGCTGAGGCTCCTGCTGGACTTCGTGCCCAACCACACCGCGATCGACCACCCCTGGTTGCAGACCGCACCCCACCGGTTCGTCGGCGGCACCGAGGCCGACCTGGCCGAGCAGCCGCAGAACTACCTGCGGGTGGGCGAGCGCGTGGTGGCCCACGGGCGCGACCCCTACTTCGACGGCTGGCCCGACACCGCCCAGCTCAACTACCGCCACCACGACCTGCGGGCGGCGATGACCGCCGAGCTGGTCCGCGTCGCGGCGCGCTGCGACGGGGTCCGGTGCGACATGGCCATGCTGCTCGAGCCCGCGGTGTTCGCCGCCACCTGGGGCGACCGCTCGCTCCCCGTCGACGGGACACCCCCCGTGGACGAGGAGTTCTGGCCCGGGGCGATCGCCGCCGTCCGCGCCGAGCACCCCGGCTTCGTGCTGATGGCCGAGGTCTACTGGGACCTGGAGTGGCAGCTGCAGCAGCACGGCTTCGATTACACCTACGACAAGCGGCTCTACGACCGTCTCCGCGACGGTGCCGCCCCCGGCGTCCGCGGGCACCTCAGAGCCGACCCGGACTTCCAGCGACGCTCGGCCCGGTTCCTGGAGAACCACGACGAGCCGCGAGCGGCGCACACGTTCCCCGACGTCGACGTCCACCAGGCGGCGGCGGTGCTCACCTACCTGGGCACCGGGCTGCGGTTCCTGCACGAGGGCCAGCTCGAGGGGCGGCGGGCCAAGGCGCCCCTGCACCTGCGACGGCGCCCGGCCGAGGCCGCCGACCCGGTCCTGGTCGACTTCTACGACCGGCTGCTGGGGCTGCTGGCCGACCCGGTCCTGCGGACGGGTCACTGGCAGCTGCTGGAGACCGCTCCCGCGTGGGAGGGCAACCCCACCCACGACGACTACGTCGTCACCGGCTGGTCGACGCACGCCGGCGCCCCGCTGAGCTGGTTGGTCGCGGTCAACCTGGGCGGCGGTCAGGCCCAGGGCCGGGCCGTCCTGGCCGGGGTGCTCCCGCAGGCCGAGGTGATGACCCTGACCGACCGGATGCACCCCGGCACCAGCTACGACCGCGACGTCGCCGACACCGCGGCCCACGGCCTGTTCCTCGACCTGGGCCCCCACGGCTACAGCGTCTTCGAGGTCGTGCCGAAGACCTGACTGAACACTGCTCCACCTGAGTGACAACACGATTACAGTCAGTGCTCGAGGGGCCGCCGGCGCCCGAGCCCCGCCGCAGGTCGGCGACCGCACCGCACGACACCCGGGAAGGGCCCCACGTGCCAGCTCAGATCGACCACGCCACCGCCGCCGCGACCCACTACGACGCGCTCGTCGTCGGGTCCGGGGTCAGCGGAGCCATCGTCGCCCGATCGCTGTCCGAGCGGGGCCTGCGGGTGCTCGTCATCGAGGCCGGACCGGGGGACGAGCTGTCCACGGCCGACTACGACAGCTACCTCACCCGGTTCTACGGCGCGGCGGCCAAGGACAACAACTCCGCCTACGAGGTCAACCCGAACGCGCCGATGCCGCGCTCTCCCGACGTCCGGCGCCTGCAGGGCGGGCACCCGGACTCCACGGGTTACCTGATCCAGAACGGCCCGTACGAGATGGACAGCACGTACACCCGGGTGCTCGGGGGCACGACCATGCACTGGGAGGGCAAGACGATGCGGATGCTGCCCGAGGACTTCTCGATGCGCAGCCGCTTCGGGCAGGGCCGGGACTGGCCCATCGGCTACGACGACCTCGAGCCGTACTACCGGCGGGCCGAGCGCGAGCTCGGGGTCTCGGCCGACGTGGCCGACCAGACGTTCTACGGCGTCACGTTCCCCGAGGACTACGTGTTCCCGATGCACGGGCTCCCGCCGTCGTACCTGGACGGCGTCGTCGCCCGCGGGCTCGACGGCACCGAGGTCCAGCTCGAGGACACCACCTGCACGGTCACGGTCCGCCCGACCGCCCAGGCCCGCAACGGCGTGCCCAACCCGGCGTACGACGGCGGCAAGGGCTACGTCCCGGTGGGCGCGGTCAGCACCCACCAGGTCGACACCGGCGACCGCTGCCAGGGCAACATCAACTGCGTCCCGCTGTGCCCGGTGCAGGCCAAGTACAACGCCCGCAAGACGCTCGCGGTGAGCCTGCAGACCGGACGCGTCGACATCCTCAGCCAGACCGTCGCCTCCCGGGTGCACGTCGGCGAGGACGGCCGGATCAGCCACGTCGACTACCAGGCCTACGGCTCGACGACGTCGCCGGAGCACACCACCGGCTCGCTGCGGGCCACGACGTACGTGCTGGCCGCCAACCCGGTCGAGAACGCCCGGCTCATGCTGGCCTCGGGGCTGCCCGGCAGCAACGGCCTGGTCGGACGCAACCTGATGGACCACGCCTACCTGCTGACCTGGGCCCTGCTGCCCGAGGTCGCCGGCACGATGCGCGGTTCGCAGTGCACGTCGGGGATCGAGGACCTGCGCTCCGGGGGCTTCCGCAGCCGCCACGCCGGGATGCGGGTGAGCATCCACAACGACGGCTGGTCCTGGCCCACGGGGGCGCCGTACACCGACCTGATCGAGCTGGTCGACGACGCCAACGCCTACGGCCCGGACCTGCGACGCCGCGTCGCGGACCGGATCTCGCGCCAGCTGATGCTGTCGTTCATGATCGACCTGATGCCGGAGCCCAGCAACCGGATCACGGTAGACGGACGGTACCTGGACGCGCTGGGCAACCTGCGCCCGGTGATCTCCTACTCCCTGCCGGAGTACACGATGGACGCCGTCGCGGCCGCCCGCCGCGTGTCCCGACGCATGTTCCAGCGCCTCGGTGCGGAGGACCGGACCAGCTACGACCCGCTGGACCCGGGCTTCGTGTCCCACCAGGGCGAGGGCTACGTCATCCGCGGCGGGAACCACTGGGCCGGCACCCACATCATGGGCAGCTCCAGCCACGACTCCGTCGTCGACGACCACCAGCGCTCCTGGGACCACCCCAACCTGTACCTGGTCGGCCCCGGGAGCATGCCGAGCATCGGGACGTCCAACACCACGCTCACCCTGTCGGCGCTGTCGTTCCGCACCGCCGACCACATCGCGGCCGAGCTGACCACCCGCCCCAGCATCACCATCGAGGGATGACGACATGACCCTGCGCCGAATCGCCACCGTGGCGGACCTGCACGAGTACCTGTACATCGCCATGCAGCTCGAGCACGCGACGATCCCGCCGTACCTGACCGCGCTCTACTCCATGCACCCCTCGACCAACGCCGGCGCCTCGCAGGTGATCCGGGTCGTAGCGGTCGAGGAGATGCTCCACCTGACGCTGGCCGCCAACCTGCTCAACGCCGTGGGCGGCACGCCGGACCTGACCGCGGAGGGGTTCGTGCCCGTCTACCCGGCCCACCTGCCCGACGGCGAGGAGGACTTCGAGGTCGGCACCCGCGCGTTCAGCAAGGACGCGATCGAGACCTTCCTCGACATCGAGCGGGCCGCGGTGTCCGAGGCCGAGCAGCGGTTCGTGTCGCGTGAGCGCTCCGACCGGGCCCTGCTGCCCGCGGTGGACGCCCACGAGGACGACCTGCACTTCTACAGCATCGGCGAGTTCTACGCCGAGATCGGCGAGGGCATCGACCGGCTCCACGAGCAGCTGGGCGAGGCGCTGTTCTGCGGCGACCCGGCCCGCCAGGTCGGCCCGCAGTACTACTACTCCGGCGGCGGAACGATCGTCGAGGTGACCGACATCGACTCGGCCGGGGCGGCGATGCGCATCATCAGCGAGCAGGGCGAGGGCCTGGGTGGCGGCATCTTCGACGAGGAGGGCGAGATCGCCCACTTCTACCGCTTCCAGCAGCTGGTCCTCGGTCGCCACTACCAGCCCGGCGACGAGGCCGGCGTGCCGACCGGTCCCGCGCTGGAGGTCGACTGGGACGCCGTGTTCCCCGTCCTCACGGACGCGGACCTGTCGGACTACAGCGAGCCGGGCGAGCTGCAGGACGCCGTCATGGAGTTCAGCTCGGCGTACGGCACGTTCCTGGCCCGGCTCACCGACGCGTTCAACGGGCGGCCCGAGCTCCTCACCCCGGCGGTCGTCGACATGTTCCGGATCAAGGAGCTCGCCGGTCGCATCATCCGCAACCCGATGCCCGGTCGCGACGGCGTGAACGCCGCCCCGGTGTTCCGTGGTCTGCCCACCGCGAAGGTGTCCTGACATGAGCCCGACCACGACTGCGCACGACGAGCAGGGGGCCTTCCTCGGCCTGTCCGCCACCCTCACCGGTTACTCCCGGTTCCGGCTGCTCGGCACCGGGCAGGCCGACGCCTACCTGGCCACGGTCCGCGAGGCCGTCGGCGAGGAGACGCTCGGTGAGCTGCTGAGCACGTCCGCCGCCGTGCACGACGACGCCGGTGACGACGAGCAGGCGCTCGACCGGGGGGTGCGCGCCCGCGTCCTCAGCGACGAGCGGCTGGGACCCGTGGCCCGTCACGTCATCAAGATGTGGTTCGTCGGCACCTGGTACCAGCTGCCGCAGGAGTGGCGGGACCGCTACGCCGCCGGTGGCGCGGGCACCACGCACGTGGTGTCTCCCGCGTCCTACACCGAGGGGCTGCTGTGGCCCACCATCGGCGCCAACCCGCCCGGGGCCAAGGCCCAGGGCTTCGGCAGCTGGGCGGCGCCACCCACGCTGGACGCCCCCTGAACGCGAAGGAGCCCGGCACCTCGGAGGAGGTGCCGGGCTCTGCTGCGTCGTGAGCGGCGCTCAGACCGGCGAGGTCGCCCCCACCGGGACGGCGGGACCGCCCGGGCGGGCGGCGCCGTCGTGGCGGTGGGCGGGCAGGTGGGTGCGCAGGACCGAGCGGTACGCCGGGTCGTGGAACAGCTTGGCGGTGAGGATGACGCGCGGCACCATGCGCCAGGCCACCGCGACGAGCAGGGCGCCCGTCAGCGGTCCCGCCAGGTAGACCCACCAGTGCAGCCAGTCGCCGGCGACGACGTTGGGGCCGAGCGTCCGGGCGAAGTTGAGACCGGTACCCGTCAGAGGCGCACCCAGCCAGGTGCACAGCGCGACGACGGTGCCCGCGGCCACGGGGGTCCAGCGCGCGAGCGCCGGCGCCGACAGGAACAGGAACATGGCGCCGACCAGCAGGCCGACCATCAGGCCCTCGAGCAGGACCCCGGCCGCGGGACCCACCGGCGGGTTCAGGACACCGAACTCGATGCCGCCGGCGGTCTCGCCCCAGACCAGGCGCAGCGCGGTCGCGCCGAGGACGCCGCCCAGCAGCTGCGCGGTCCAGTAGCCGAGCAGGTCGTGGCGGTGCACGTGACCGGTGACCCAGAACGCCAGGGTCACGGCGGGGTTCAGGTGGGCACCGCTGAGCCGACCCAGCGGGCTGGTCGCGATGGTGACGATGATGACGGCGAACACCACGCCCAGCAGCAGCAGACGGAGCGAGCTGGACGGCACCCACTGCTCGAACACCGAGCCCGGGTGGAACATCAGGGTGACGGTCGACAGGGCGGTGAACACGAGCAGGGCGGTGCCGGCGAGCTCCGCGGCCCACTCGGCCAGGTGCCAACCGCCGACGGCCGGCTGCGGGGCCGCGACCGCCTGAGCGGCGGGAGCGGGCGGAGCCGTCACGGCGTCGCCGGCGGCGGCCTCGGAGCCCACGGAGACGTCCTGGCTCACCGGGACGCGCCGGTCTCGTCGTCGAAGAACGGCACGATCCCGTGGGCGGGGGCGACGGTGTCGACGAGCGCGCGGTCCATCACGCGGCCGGGGGAGGGCTCACCCTGCACGTACGGCGTGCCCAGGCCCTCGAAGTAGCCCTCGATGCCCGAGGGCGTGAAGAACAGCAGGATCTTGCTGGGCTCCTCGAGCGCGTTCTCGAACTTGTGCAGGCTGCCCTTGGGCAGGTAGCAGAAGCCACCGGGGTCGAGGGTGAAGTCGCGGCCGTTGGCCACCACCCGCACCTGTCCCTCCAGGACGTAGATCGACTCGCTCTCGTTCTGGTGGATGTGCATCGGCGGGCCGGAGCGCGGGGGGACGACGGTCTCGACCAGGGTCAGCTCGCCGCCTGTCTCCTCGCCGGCGACCTTGATCATGTCGAGGTCGCCGAAGACCCAGAGGCCGTGGCCGGCACCGGCCGGCACCTGGATGATCTTCTTGGGGTCCTGTGCGGGGTCCATGCTCATGGCGTGCTCCGGGGTCTGGGGGTCAGTGGTGGTGGGGCGGGACCTGGTGGGACTGGAGCTCGACCAGGGTGACGATGAGGATCGGGTCGATCGCGCCCTCGAGCAGGTGCCCGCCGGCGGTCGTGCCGTCGCGACGGCCCACGACGACGTGGCCGTGCACGTTGGGGACGCCTGCGTCGGAGGTGAGGATGTCGCCGGACAGGCTCAGCACCTCGACCTGCTCCTCGTGGAACGCGATCTCGTCGAAGCCTCGGGTCTTCAGGTTGAAGAAGCCGAGCCGGGTGCGTTCGAAGCCGCCGATCGCCGTGAAGGACGCGGTGTCGATGCCCTGGTCGGTGACGTAGTCGCTCAGGCCCTTGATGCACTCCTCGCCCGGGTCGAAGAAGACCAGGTGGGTACGTGCCGGGCCGACGTGCTGGTCGACGATGGTGCTGCGCATGGCGTGGCGGCCTCTCGGTCAAGGACGCGCCAGTCACGCGCTCCGACCCCGTCTATCGGCGGGTGGGGCCCGCGGCTTGACCCGATGCGGTGACCGGAGTGCGCCCGGTCAAGGCAGGGGGGTCGCCGCAGGGCCAGGAGTCCTCCCGCCGACCGGTCGCGCCGCGCGGGCCCGGGCGTCGGCGTCGCGCTGCTCCTGCGCCGCACGCAGCTCCTCGTCCTGGTGGCGCCGCAGGGCCGCCCGCTGCTCGAGGGCCACGCGGTCGAGCCAGGAGACCAGGGCGTCCACGGCCTGGGCGAGGAGCCCGTAGGCGATGATCGCGAAGAGCATGGCGAGGTCCAGGACAGAGCCCCTGTCGCCCAGCGAGACGGTGGGGAAGATGCCGCGGAACGGCTGCATCACCCGCTCGGCGGCGCGGTAGACCCACTGGGTGAAGTCCGCGGCCGTGCTCGCGTTGAACAGCTGGAGGACGAACGCGAGCACCAGCACGGCGATGGCGACGGCCACGACGAGGTGGGTGGCCCAGGCCAGCACCTTGGCCACGCGGAGTCCCGTCACCCGTGCGTCGCTCATGCCGGCCCCTCTCGCGCGGTCGTCCCGGCGGGCTCCGCCGGGCGCTCGCGGAGGAGTCTCGTGGCTCCGGTGGACGCACGCTTCACCCGTCTCGGACGAGGCCACCGGTGGATGCGCTGGTCATCGTGGTCGCCATGAGTGTCGTCGGTTGGGTCGTGGTGGTGCTGGTCGCCCTGCCGACCCTCGGTCTCCTGCTGTTCCTGCTGGTCGTCAACTCCCGTGTCGTCATCCGCCCGGGCCGGCTGGGGCTGCTGCTGGTCAGAGGACGAGCGACCGACGTCGTGCTGCGGCCCGGGCCGCATTGGGTGGCCTCGCTGCGCCGCCGCCAGCTCGTGGAGTACCCGTCGGTGGAGCTGGCCTACCGCGCCGGCGACACCGGCACCCCGACCGCCGGCCACGAGGGGCGCGACGTGCTGCTGGAGCGCGGCGGCCCGCCCCTGGAGCGGGCCGGCCCGTCGCTGCCGGTCGTGCTGGGTGACCGGGCCACGGCCGTCGTCCGGTACACCGTACGGTTCTGCGTCGACCCCGAGCAGCTGAGGTCGCTCCACGAGCGGGTGGGCCCGGAGGGACTGTGGTCGGTGGTCCGCGACACGTCGGAGCGGGAGGTCGCCCTGGCCCTCGTCGACGCGGGCGGCGGGGTCGACGAGGTCTTCGGCGGGGCCAGGGCGGAGCTCGCCCGGCGTCTCGCGGTCGTGCTCTCCACGGCGCTGCAGGCCGAGGGCCTCCTGCTGAAGGGGTTCCACCTGGTCGAGGTCGACCTGGCCGGGACCGGTGCCACCATCCAGGACACCGTCAGGGCCCGTTACGACGCCGAGCTGGCGGCGGCGGTGGCGGACCTCCCGATCGACGCGGTGCGGCGGTACCAGGAGGTCGAGCTGTGGCGCAGGGTCGCGGCCAGGGACCAGGGGGTGTCGGTGGTCCTGCCGCTGGGCAACGGCAGCCAGCACGAGCGTCGCCCCGACGGGACGACGGGTGGCGGCCGACCGTGAGCAGCTGGGACGCCGTAGGGATGGCGAAGGCTGCCCCTGGGGCCGACCGCCTGCTGGAGGTCGTCGCCGTGCTGCTGCTGGGCGTGGCGACGGTCGGCTCGGCCTGGTGCGGGTACGAGGCGTCGCGATGGAACGGGGAGCAGGGCGACCTGACGCGACAGGCCTCCGACCTCGACGTCGAGTCGGCCCGGCTCAGCGGGATCGCGACGCAACGGGTGGCCTACGACGCGAGCGTCCTGTCCGACTACGCCCAGGCCGTCGCGGGCCAGCAGGTGGAGCTCGCCGGCTTCTACCGGACCTCGCTGGTGCGGCCCGACTTCCTGCCGCTGCTGGAGGAGTGGGAGGCGCAGGTCGAGGCCGGGCAGGTGCCGACCAACCTGTTCGAGGACGAGGAGTACCTGCAGGAGCAGTTCGCGGAGTCCCGGGCGGTCCAGGCCGAGTCCGAGGCGGTGACCGAACGGAGCCGTTCTGCGGGGCGGAGCGCCGACGCCTACGTGCTGACCACGATCTTCTTCGCCATCGGGTTGTTCTTCGCCGGTGTGACGTCGACGGTCCGCTCCCGGACGCTGCGGACGGTGCTGCTGATGGGCTCCTCGCTGACGGTCGCCGTCGCGCTGGGCCGGGTGGCGGACCTGCCGTTCATCTAGGTGTGCGGGGTCGGGCCCGCCGGCCCGCAGGTCGTCAGGCACTTTCACCCGGTGCCCCCGGCTGGACTCGAACCAGCAACCTACGGATTAGAAGAGCGTGCTGGGGTGCAGGCGGAGGAGGGCATGTAGGCGTTGACCTGCGGAATCACCTCTGGTCGACGGGGGTCTCTGGTGGTCGTTTGTGGCCCGAGTGAGGCCAGATTGAGGCCAGATGAGGCCAACGGTGACCCCGGGGAGTGTCCCTGCCTGCTACCTAAGGCGTGCTGCCACTGCTCGTCCCTTGTGGTGGCGCTGGTGCAGCTGTGCGACTCGTTCTGCCGCGGCGTCCTGTGGTGTTCGGCCCGTCGGCAGCAACCGCCCCACGGGTGACCGCCTCCAAGACGCCCCTGAGTCAGACCTGGGTCTCGAGCTCGATCGCCGTCTCGACCTCGACCGCGGCCTGCAGCTGTGCGTAGATCTCACCGTGGGCCGGATCGCGCTCCAGCACTACGGCAAGGGCGTAGGGCTCGACAGTGCTCGCTGGAGACCAGCGGTTGCGGTTCTGCACGGCGATCACCAGCTGCTCTCCTCTTTCGCGTTCCATCCGCGTCGACCGGACCGAGGTGCCGAATAGGTGCGCGCCACGGCTGCGTTGCGCAGACGGGGGCTGCAGGTCGAGCCGCCAGCGGCTCAGCGACGCGGGACCAGCCACCTCGGCGTCATCAGGAGGTGAGCCGTCGAGCTCGTGGCGCTCGAGCAGGTCGGGGGCGCTCGGCCCGCTCCGCTGCGCAATGTAGGCGCCAGCCACCTCGTCGACACTGACGCCGACGTAGACGTGCACCTGCATCCGTGACCCCAGGTAGTCCAAGCGCGTCGAGCGCGTTAGCGGGTCGAACGCGAGCGAGACGGTTAGTCGTCGCCAGCCGCCGCTGGCGAAGAAGCTGTCCGGCACCGGGACCGTGTACAAATGGACGTCGTCCACGAGCAACGACTCCTCTGCCACGAGGACGGCTCGGTGGTCGGTCGACCACGCCGCGCGCGCGACGTCCGGGCGTCCGTACCCGCTGAGCTGCCGCTCCCGAACCCGGCTGGGGGCGTCGCCGGGCTCCAGGTAGCTTGGGAGCGGTATGACGGACGCCATGACAAGCGCGCGGACGGCGCGTCCGGACAACCCGGGGTTTCGGGCGAGGGTTCGCGCGGCAACGTGCGTGACCAGTGCGGCCGCGTAGCTCGTCCCCGCCCCCGTCGCGAGCACCCGCTCAGGATGGGTACCACCGGCACCGACCACCCCCGTCGACGGCGAGGTCCGCGGGTACCTGTCCGTGTCGCTGCGGACGAGGTGTCCTCCCGGGGCCGCCACCTCGGGCTTGATCATCGAGCTGGCCCCGGGGCCGCGGCGCGTGAGAGGCGACGGCACGTCTGATCTGCCGAACGGCCGGACGTCGACCAAGGTACGGGCAGCGCGCACACCCTGCTCATCGTCGCCGCCGAGCGCACCGGTCGTAAGGGACAGCGCACTCGTGGCAGGGTCCAGCAGGCCGGTGTCTGAACTGTCGAGCAAGCGCCCCGTGAAATCGTCGTCCTCGCTGAGCTGGTGATCCGTCGGGCCCACGTTGCCAGAACTCACGACGACGACGACACCACGGGTACGCACGACGTCGTCCACCACCGCCGCAAGAGCGGTCGGACGCGCGGCCTCGTATGGTCGCCTAGGGTCACCGATCGACAGGTTGATGATGCGCGCACCCTCGTCGGCGGCCTGATTGAGCGCCCAGACCAGGTCGTTCTCCCACAGCGCTTCGTCACGGAACGCGTTGTGCTGGTCCAGGACTCGGATGCTCAGCAACCTGCAGGCCGGCTCAACGGCCTCATGCGGTCGGGCCAACAACGGCTCCAGGCTGCCGTGGAGCACGAGACTGGCGACGAAGGTCCCGTGGCCTGAGTCATCGCTCTCCGCCTCAATGCCGCCGATGGCCACGTGCCCCACGAAGGCCGGCGCGATCAGCGGGTGGGACGAACGCACACCGCTGTCGACAACGGCCACGATCGGCGCGTCGGGTGCGGGTGCGAGCACGACCGGCAGGTTCTCGGCCCGGCTCCCCAGCATCTCTATGTGCGTGATCAGGGGACGCGGGAGACGGTCGATCCGCCGCAGGTCTCCGAGTCCGGCGAGCTGCGCTGCCACGACAGCGGATGCCTCTACCCGCAGCAGCGACAACCCGGCGCGGTGCCGCAGGGTTCGGTCGAGGACCCGCCCATCTGCGGCCTCCACGGCCTGAATGACGCGGTCGTGTCGCAGTCGCGCTTCTGCCTCGTCCTCGGGGCACCAGCACTGCAGGTCGAGGGTCAGCACGTCCTGCGGCTCCGCCGAGTCAATCGCCCCCGAGGCGGCCTCGGTGAGAACCTCCTCTGGTCCGAGCGCCCTGACGTGCTCAATGCGGTCGAAGAACGACTGGAGGGGGGCGGCTGGAGTCCGAACGTCGTCCGTCTCATCATCGGCCGGTGTTTTCTCCCCGGCGTACCCGTCGGCGCGGGGCGCCCCATACGCCGCCAGACGCCCGACGAAGCGCTCGAGACCTGGGTCGTCGGCTGCCGTCACCACCACCCGGTTGTCGAACCAATCCAGGACCCTCAAGCCGGCCTGGCGCAGCCCAGCCTCGTCCGGCGGCAGCCGATGGGCGAACTCGACGACGGCGACGTTCTCCGGCTCGACGCCCAGGACGTTTGTGCGCCTCGCGTGGATTGCACGCAACTGGGTGATCTCACGTCTCAGCGTCTGGCTGTGGCCGGAGGCATCCGGGTGGCGCACCTCGCGTGGGAAGCGAAGTTGCTGAACACGCCTTCGACCCTGCTCTACGCGCCGGGAGAGGCGGAGGTGGGCGTGTTCGCGCTCGGGGAAGTCGAAGGTCCCTTGGGTCACAAGTGTGAACGTATCCGCCGAGTCATCTCGATGCGGACGGTTCGTCAGGAACGCGCATGGTGGCCTTGTGCAGAGGCGGGTCGACATGGTCGACGGCCGTGCGACGTGCGCGTAGCCGTCGAACGGCGCCATCGAGGTGGGCTTCGGTCACCGCGCGGGATCCGTCCAGGACGGCTTGGCGCAACGCATCGAGGCAGATGAGCTCGATCTCGGCAGCCGACGAGCCGCGCAGGCGACGCGCCCAGACGGACAGGTCGAGGACCCCCAAGCGTCCCGACAGTCGAAGTGCCATGAGCCGCCGAACCTGAGGCGGCCCGGGATGAACCAGTCTGATGACTTCGTCGAATCGGCGCCACACGGCGGTATCGAGCATTTGCGCGTGGTTGCTGGTCGCAACTACCAGCGACTCGCCACGCACGTTCTCAAGCACTTGAAGGACGGTCGCTACGACCCGCCTCAACTCACCGTGGTCACCTGGGAGGGCACGCTCCGAGGCGAGCGCGTCGAATTCGTCAAGCACGAGGACGCAGGGCGTGGATTCTGCGAAACGGACAACGGCCTCGATGTTGCGTGCCGTCTCACCCAGGTACGAGGAGGTCAGCGCCGCAAGGTTCGCCGATGCGACGGGCAGGCTTAGTCGCTCGGCCAGAGCGTGTGCTGCAGCGGTCTTGCCTGTTCCGGGGGGGCCGATGAGCAGGAGGCGTTGGCGCGGTCGAAGGCCGTGCGTGATCAGCAGACTCCGGCGCTCGTTCTCGGCGGCCAGATCGTCGAGCACTTCGATCGCCGCATCGTTGTATACGAGATCGTCGAACGACCACCGTGCCTTCGACATCGTCAGCAGCGGCCGCTCGTCGCGGCCTTTCGGCACCGGCCGCAGAGCAAGCGGTTGGTGCACACCGGGGCGCCGTGGGTCGCTCAGGGCCGACTCCAGGTCTTGGACGAGGAGTCGGTGACCCTTGGAGCGCTCGTCCTCGATTATTGCCCGGGCAGCGGCGAGGAAAGCCGGCTCGCTGTCGGCGGCCCAAGAGGCGAACAGCGACTTCAGCAGCGAGCTGCGCGCCATATCGCCTCCCGAATCGTAGGACCGCCGTGCATGACCACGTGGCTGCAGCCACCCTACGGCCAGGCTACGACCGCACCGCGGGGCGGCGGCCGTGCCGCTCGGATCGCGTCCCTGGACGTGGTGCAACTCGTCGCATGCCGCTCTGCGATCAGGCTGTTGATGATGGCGCCGCGTCAGCGGTGGCGTCCAGGGCCCGTCCGGCGGCGAGGCTCTCGGCTGGAGGGGGTTCGGTGCGGGGGCTCGAGCAAGACGATGGACGCCGCGCAGAGGTAGCGGCGGTCGGAGTCTTGCCACTCGTCGTGGACCTCGATGGGGCGCAGGTGGACAGCCGCAGGCGAGGGTCGCTGCGCTCGGCGCTGTATACCTGGGGGGCAAGTCTGTCGTCGTCAATGGCGAGGCTTGACCCGGGTAACCTGCGGACAGGGTGCTCGGGCTGCCTGCCGCCCTGCCCCCGCCGATCAAGGGGCCCCGTCGTTCAGCCGGGGATGTCCCGGGGATCGTTGCCCGGCTTTACGGTGTCCTTCGCCCGGATCTGCCCGTCGCGACCGCTGATGCTGACCTCGCCGCCGCCCTGGTTGCCGACGATCTCCTTGGCGCGTGCGATGGCTTGCGCCTGGGTGTCGGCGTGGGCCGAGGCTCGCTTCCCGGCTCCGACGACGTCCCACCCGCCGTCTGGGTTCGGAACCACGTTCCGGCTTGCAGCCATCGACCTCACGACTCCTCCAAGTAGGGGCGGGGCCGCTGCCCCGCTTGGGGACAGGGTGGCAGGAGGCTCCGACAGAGGTAGGTGACTCCTACACAAGCTGACGCCACTGTGGTCGGCGACGCCGGCGGCCCTCCCGCTACGGTCTCCCGGTGGCCAGGAACCCAAACGGGGCTCGCGGCATCCTCGACCACTTCCGGCGGCGCGGCGGCAGCATCCTGCGCTCTGCCGCCGCCGAGCGACAGGACCTGGCCACGATCGGCTCCACCATGCAAGTGGTGTTCGGTGGGCCCGGACTTCCTAGCCGGATGGAGCGGTCGCACCTGCCCCGTGCAGAGCTGCTCGAGGCCGCCACCCTGCTCCGCCCTCTCTACTTCAACCAGTCCGACAGCGTGTACGTGACGAAGGTCGCGTCAGCCCTCAGCACCCTCGCCGGAGACAACGAGGGGCTGTTGGATTACACCCGCGACCTGCGGCGCCAGCTGCCCAGGATCCTCAAGTCCGAGCGCTGGTACCTAATGCTCGCCGCTGGCGGGCTCGAGCAGCGGTTCTCCAACACGGAGATCGCTGAACTGTGGTTCGACGCCGAGGTGTGGCACTCCGACCTCGACAAGCAGGAAGCCCTGCGCCACGTCGGCGAGGGTGAACGTCTGATCTGCGCCACCGTGTGGGTGTCGGAGAGACTGCTGTTGACGAAGGCGCTGCTCGAGATCATCGACGATCTCGAGAACCGAGCACTTCTGTAGGTTGTCGCAGGCCCGGACCTGCGGCCGCACCTGCCCCCCCGGCGACCCAGGGTTCGACGGCAAGTGGGCCTACCTGCGGACAGGGTGTCCGCGCGTTCGGGCCGTCCGGGTTCCGGTTGTTCAGATCTGACGGATTCGGCCGACCGGCAGGGTCGGGGGCTCTGGGACGTTGCCGTCCCACAACGAGCCAGGGGAGGCGCCGTGGAAGGCGATGTGGTCCTAGGGCTGCTTGCGCTGACGAGCGCTGTAGTCGGCGGGCTGCTCACTGCAGGCGCCAGCTTCCTCCTGCATAGGCAGGCAGCAAGAGAGCGCTTGTCTGCCGAGTTGCGAGCCGAGGCGAAGGCGGCGGCTGACAGGAGGCGCGAGGCGCCTGAGCGGCTCCTTAGTTCGATTTGTACTTGGTTCCACACGGTTGACCTGATCAGTTCGTGGGGCGGAGCACTCGAGCCCGACCCTGGTGGATGCCGCTGATTCCAAGGGGCCAGAGGCGATGGCCAGCCGGCGCAACTTCACGGCTCCGGGCACAACGCCTCGGCCTGCGCTGTACCGCCGCGACAGGGTTCTTTGGCGCTCGTGATCACGAAGGCTCGGATCCTGCCCTGTTGAGGTGTGGAGGGTCGCACTGCGCGTGAGCGCGGACAAATGGGTCGTGACACTCACCCTGTGCGGGTCTACATTCGCAACCGTCGCTCGTGCGGGGAGGGACCATGAGGCGAAGCAAGATCGTCTTGCTGTGCGGGGTCATGGCCCTCGCCGGCTGCGCTAAGAACGGCGGGTCCGACGAGGGGCTCAACCTCTCGACACCACCCTCGGCAGCGCCTACGACGGTTTCCGCGACGGCGTCGGC
This sequence comes from Actinomycetales bacterium, assembly GCA_038258055.1. Taxonomy (GTDB): domain Bacteria; phylum Actinomycetota; class Actinomycetes; order Actinomycetales; family JBBAYJ01; genus Aquipuribacter. Next base: position 7,389 of record JBBSQH010000044.1, on the reverse strand, counting down.
AGACCCGACAGGCGACGTTCCTAGCGTCGAGCCCACTTCTCCCGCCGAGACTGCGACCCCCGAGGCGGCGGTGCTCGATGCCTACCGCGCGTTCTACGCGGCGGTCGATGAGGCGCAGGCGGACCCGCCGAACTCCCAGGACTACCTGGCCCCGGTGGCTACCGGGGTGCAGTTCGAGACCACCAATGGGGCGATCAAGGCCGCGTTCGTGGCCGGGGAGGAGGACGTCGGCAGCCCGGTGTTGAACCCGGTCGTGGACTCCATCGACGGCGACACGGCCGTTGTGCACGACTGCCAGGACACCTCCGCCGTGCAGAGCCGTGACCGTGCCACGGGGGAGGTCCTCACAATCGGCAGTAGCCCGGACTCCGCCACCACGATCCTCACCAGGATCGACGGCGTCTGGCTTGTCTCCGCGACGGACTTCCCCGATGACGACACGATCTACTGCTCATGAACCGCCGCCCCGTCCTAGTCGTGCCCCTGAGCATCGCCTTCTGTCTCCTCGCGGCCAGTCCCGCAGTGGCGGACCCCGTCGTGGTCGACGGCGGCGAGGGCCGCGTCAAGACCGGCATCCAGACCCCTGCAACACCGGGTGGTGCTGCCCCTGTGGGTGTAGGTGCAGGTGCCGGCGATTCGGTTGTGCCCGCTCGAGGCGAGACGGCCGCCAACCCCTGCTCGTACCGGCCTCTGACTCCGGAGCAGGCGCTGGCCGCGGGCCTGCTGTCACCGGACGACGGGGGCGCAGAGAACCTGTGGGACACGGGTGGGGCGTACATGCTGCGGGACTGTCGGGCCGCGGGCGGCAACCGGCAGGTCCTCTGGGTCCCCGACAACGAGGGCGGCACCGCAGGCCCGCCTGGCGTCCCGGCGGTGACCCCAGATGTCCTGGCCCAGGAGGCCCGCAACACCCTGCAGCTGCCGGAGCCGACGGTGGGGGTAAGCCCGGACGGGCTGAACGAGAACCCCGCTTTGGTGAACCTGCCGACGTGGTGGTGGGTGACCAACGGCGACCCCCTAACCCAGCGGACGTCGTTGGGTGGGGTGTGGGCGGAGGTGACCGCCGAGGCGACGTCGTCGGCGTGGGTCACTAGTGACGGGGAACGGACCGACTGCGCCGGCCTGGGTATGGCGTGGGCACAGGGGATGCGGGAGCTGGAACCGGGGTCTTGCTCGCACACCTACACCCACGCCAACGCGGACGAGGAGGCCCAGATCGAAGTGGTGTGGCAGGTGAGCTGGGTTGGCTCTGGGGGCACCGGCGGGACCTTGGACCCCATCACCCTGACCAGCACGCTCGCCGTGCCGGTGTACGAGCGGCACGCCATCGTCACCTCGGTCGGCTGAGTCCCGCATCCGCACCACCAGCGGGAACCTGCACTTGGCTCTGGGGGCGGTGAGACGGGCATATCGCGCGAGTTTCGGGGGGACGTGCCCTGACCTGCAGGAACGTCGTCGTCCCCCCGAAGTTCCCCCCTTCGTCCCCACCGCCTTCCCCCTGTCCACAGCAAACAGGGGGAACGAAATGTGGGGCGTTGTCTCGTCACCGTGGATCCACGAGACACGTGGCGGGAGGAGCCTCATGAGCGTCGCCGAGCACCTGGGTCTGAGCACCCCGGAGTCCAACGACCTGATCCGTCAAGCGCGGCATAGGTGGCCCCGCTGGGCAAGCGGTGACCCCTGCCTGGCGGTGGTTGCCGACCCGTTGGAGGTGCAGCGCTGGAGCCTGGCTGCGGCGCCTGACCGCGCCGACGAGGTGCTGCTCGCCCTGGCGAGGCGGGCCGCCCGCGACGGGGGTGACGACCTCGCCGCGGCGATGACCCTCTGCTGGGCGCTGCTGCCGGGCGCTGCGGCGATCGACCGGTGGCACCACGACCTGCTCTTTCGCACCGATCAGCTCGTCGCGTCCCAGCTGTGGCTGGAGGCACGCAGCTTCCCCTGGCAGCGGCTGCGGAAGGTGGCCGGCAACATCCGCGGCAACGTCCGCAGCGCGGTCCTGCGACAGGGCGGGCGCCGACCGAAGCGATTGGCCAGCGACCACGCCTGGGACCTCACCGTGCTCACGGAGCCCGCGGACATGGCGGAGCTTGCCGTCGCGGACCGCTGCGACGGGCTGCCCGAGCCGACCTCGTGGGAGGAGATGCTGGAGGTGCTGGAGTGGGGTTGCCGGCAGGACGTGATCACCACGGCCGACCGCGCGCTGCTCCTGAGCCTGGTGGAGGCCGCGGAACTCATGGACGTGAGCCGCGTCCGGGCCAGGTACGGGGGGCTGACCGGCGTTGGGGCGTCGGAGGCGGTCGCCGGCCGGTGGGGGGTCTCCGCCGTCACCATCCGACGCCGCGCTCACCGCAGCGTTGAGGCCCTGGCTGAGGCCGTCCGCCACGGCAGATACGAGGCCTGCGCATGAGCACCGGCCGACACCCCGACCAGGGGGTGTCGTGGGGGGCTTCCGGGGGTGCTGCGGCAGTCACAAGCTTGCTCAGTGCATGACGGGTCGGTGGTTGCCGGCGGCCCACGGCAGCCTGTGCGCATGAGGGTTCGGTCGACGATGCCGACTCCGGGTGCCGTGTTGGACGCGCTGGACGAGGTGGCGCGGGCCTGCGGTGTCGATCCGGTCACCGTGGTCGTCCCCGCAAAACGTGTCGCCGCCCTGGCGTACATCGACAGCCGTCCGGCGCGGATCACGTTAGATCCCGCCGTGGCAGCGGCGGCGGCTTCGCGGCCGGAGATGATTCGCTTCCTTCTGGCCCACGAGCTGGGGCACCGAGCCCGATCAACGAAGTCGTGGACGACCTTGGTGGGCGGGGTGCTCCTCATGGTCATGGGCGTGTGGCTGATCGTGGTGGCCTCGTTCGGGGTAGCGGGGGTCACGTCAGACCGCGTCCAGTGGGTGTTCGCCTGGACCTACGGCGCTTTGGTGCTGCTGTGCGTGGGGGCTTGGGCGTTGGCGGCACGACGCGATCGAGCGACCGAGCTCGTCTGTGACGAGTACGCCAGCGACGTCGGGTTCCCGCTCACAGAGGGCGCCGCGGCGTCGCTGCAGCAGCTCGGCCGTTGCCGGGTGCGCCTCCCGCGGGCCATGCGGACGCACCCTGACTGGAAGACGCGGCTGCGCAACGCGCAGCAGCGAGTCGCATAAACGGCCCCCTCCGGTGGTTGTCGCCCAAGCCTGGGTTGGGTGGCGTCTCTGGCACTGAGCCCGAGGTAAGCAACAGTGGGCTGGTCTCAGCCCGCCCGCGTCCACGTTCCCTCAGGCCGAGGATTTGCACTCCTGGCACCGTCACGCGTCGGCGTCGACGCCCAGCATCGCTGCGCCCTCGGTGATCCGTTCACGTTGCTCCGGCGGTACAGCCTCGGTCAGGTCGGCTGTGGACATCCAGGTGAGCCGTGCAGAGCCGCACGCTGAGCAGGAGGAGCGGAACATGCGGGAGCCGAATCCCCGCGGAACGCCGACGGCGATTGGCGGGACGCAGCACCGGTACCCGCTTGACCGTCAGGTCCCGGCGTCGCAGCTTGGCCTTGGCGTCTCGTCTCGTCTCGTTTTCGGGTTCTTCCCCACTCGCCGACGGTCCCCGCGAGGGTCGAGCGTGGTCGCCTGTCGGCCTGGCTTCAACCCATAGGGGGACGTGCCGACGTCATGGCGAGGCCGGGGGCTGGCTGTCGCTATCGGGCATCGAGAGGGCGTGTTCATGACCGATGTGGCGGCAAGGCCGCGCTGGCCCTGTCTGACGGCGCTGGACGACGTGGACGGTGTGCCGCAATGTCTGCTCGGCCGGTCATTCCCACATCGTCGACCGCTCCTGGACGCCTACCGCGACTCGGCCGTGGCACGGTTTTTTGGCACGGTTCTGAGGCGCGGGCTGCATGGCGACGACGCTATCGGGGGCGCGCACTGTCTCGGCCCGGTCGGTCTACGACGGGGACCTCTCGGCGTGCAGGCTCGGAGGCGCGGGCCCCGGTGCGGGGGACTACGGGGGCCGTGTCATGGCTTCCGTCCGTCAGTCCGGGGTCGAGCGACCGGGCGGTGTCGAGGAGTCGGTATCGAAGGTCGCGGGCGGCATCGGGGCTGAGGGGGGTGATGCGGATCAGGGCCCGTGCGGTGGCCGCGACATCGAGGCGGGGGCCGTCGAGCTCGTCCATCACGGCGGCGAGTGCGGGCCAGTCGTCCTGGTGGACGAGGCGCGGATCGATCGCCCGAGCGACGGGCTGCCAGCGTTGGGCACTCGTCCGCGGACGGGGCTGACCGGTGGACTGGCCTGCGTGCTGGCGTGCGTGTCGTGCGGCGTGCTGCAGGCGTTCGCGCACCGTCCGGAGGTCCGCCACCGCGGTCTCAGTCGCTCGGCGGGGGTCGGTGGTCCAGGCCCGCACGGCGGCCAGCAGCTGTCGGTCCATCTCGGGACGGGGCCGGGCGGTCCACCGGGTCAGCGAGTCGGCGGCTGCGGCCCAGTGCTGGGGTGGCCGGGCGGCGACAACGGTGAGGGCGGCGTCGACGGCTTGCCGCGAGGGGAGGTGGGCCAGACGCTCGTGGACGAGGTTGTCGGCAAGCGGCCGGGCCTCCTGCAGTGCGTGCTTCAACCGGCCGCCTCCGTCGCTGGCGTAAAGGTCCGCGGGGTCAGTTCCGGGTGGGAGGACGGCCAGGGCAGGGTCCATGCCGTGCAGGGTGAGGGTCCAGTAGGCGCGTTTGGCGGCGAGGCGGCCGGCGAGGTCCGCGTCGGTCGCCACGACCGGGTCCACGCCGGTTCGGTCTTGGTGCTGGGCGAGCTGGCTGGCCTGCTGGTCCGACAGTGCCGTGCCAAGCGGGGCGACGCCGACGTGACGGCCGGTGCTGGCGAGGGTGACGGCGATGGCGTCCATCGGCCCCTCGACCAGGACCGGGATTGCCCCGTGGCCGAGGAGCGTGGGGTCTGGCACGTACAGGTGAGCGCTCTTGCTGTAGGCGACGGTGGTCGCGGTGTTCAAGTACTTCGGGCCGGGCTGCTGGCCGGGCTCATCGTCTGAGTCGGGGTTGTCGGTGAGGTCGGGGTGTCGGCGTCCGACGAACGCGAGCACCCGCCCGTCGTGGGTCAGGGGGAGTATGACGCGGTCGCGGAACCTGTCGATGAGGCGTCCGGTGCTGGCGGTCGTCGCGACCCCGGCAGCGAGCATCTCCTCGTCGCCGACGCCCGCGTGTCGCAGGTGCCGGACGAGGCCGGTCCACCCGGCGGGCGCGTAACCGGGGCGGATGGTCGGGTGCCCGGTCAAGTTGAGGTCGAAGCGGCGCTGCAGGTAGGTCTGGGCCCAGGAGCCGGGGAACGCCTGCTGGAAGTAGGCGAGGGCCAGCTGGTTGACGTCGGTCACGCGTTCGGGGGTGACGGGGGAGGTCTCGATGTCGTAGGCGCGCTGCAGCGCGCGTTCGGTCTCCATCGCGCTGGGTTCGGGGCCCCCGAGCACGCGTCGCAGCTGGGCCTGCACGGCCAGATCGGCCGTCACGGTGTCGGGCGGCTCGTGGGTCAGGCCGTCGGGCAGGTCTGGCAACCTGGCAAGAGCGTTGTCTGTCGCACCCTGCGTGGCAGGGGCGGGTGCAGCGAAGAGCAGGTGGCAGTGGTCCGGCTCGACGCCGTCCCACAGGTCCGGTGGCGGAGGGTCTTCCCGGGCGTCGTGGTCGACGTCGGCGGGGGTGGGGTCGGTGAGCACCGACGCCCGCCACACCATGGCCAGGCACTCATCCCCGTCACGACCGTCGCCCCCGTCAGCGAGGGGACCGCCGGTGGCCGCCTCAGTCGCAGCGTCAATGGCCGGCTGGTTCCTGAGGGCAGGGGGACCTGCGGCCGCCAGAAGGGTCTGCGGGTGCCAGCCGCGTCGCAGGCCGTGGTCGACCACGGTGATGAGGGCGGGCCACCAGGGGCTGGACATGACGGCCCGGGCGCGGTCAGAACCGAGTACCTGCTGGAGGTGGGTGGTCCAGACGGCGGGGACCGGGAAGGCCTCATCTTCACGGGCGGTGGGGGTGGCGGCGACGGCGGGGGAGACGTGGCGGCTGATGCGCCACCACAGGGCCGCCGCAGCGTGATCGTCCGGGAGCGCACGGATAACTGCGGCCCGGGTCAGCTGGGTGCGGGCGTCGACGCCAGCCCGGGACAGGGCCGCCAGGCGGTCCGCAAGTACGGGGGTGAACGGGTCGGTGCGCAAAGCGGGGGACAGCTGATGGAGCAGCGGTCCCCACTCCGACAGGGCAGGCGTCCGGTCCCCTTGGACGTGCTCCTCAAGAGTGCGTTGCCAGGTGCGGACGGCCCGCTGCAGCTGGGGGGCGCCGGTGGGGCGTCGGTCGGCCGGGGCCACGTGCATGGCGGCCCGCCACACCTGCACCTCGGCCACCACTTCAGCGCGGGGACGTTGTCCTGCCACGTCCAGCCAGGCCAGATGGGGGGAACGTTCTCCCGGGCCGGGGGGAACGTTTGTGGCCACCCCGTCGGTGGCCCCGTTGGCCACGGTGTCGTGGCGGACACGGTTGGCGAGGTGGTGGACGAGGTCGGCCCGACCGGTCAGGTACTCACCCCACGTCGGGTCGGCGGCGACGGCGGCGGGGACCGCGGGCAGCCAGGGCAACGGGCCGCGTCCGGCCCGGCGCAAGACCGTGTCGTCCAGGCGCCAGTCCAGGACCGCCGCGACGTCCCGCGCGTCGGCCAACTCACCGGCCGAGGCGGCCCTCTTGAGTTCGTCGATGGGATTGGCGCCGGCGGCGGCGAGTAGCAGCAGGTGCGCCCGCACCGTGGGCCACGCGGGCGACTCTGACAACGCGGGGGACTCCGGCCGCGACGGCTCGCCCGCGAGTAGGCGGTGGATGAGGTTGTCGGCCGCGGCTTCCAGGGCGGCGACCGTGTGGGGGCCGAGGTGGTCCTCGGCGGCGACGTGCAGGGCATCGACGTAGCGGGCGGTTGCTTCACCCAGGCGTAGGGCGGGGTCGTCCTGTTCGCGGCGGGTGGTGGTGGCGGAGGTGGGGGTGTCGTCGCGGGCGAGGATCGCCTCGAGGTGGTCGGTGGCGGTGAGGGGGTGGATCAGGTCGGGCCGAATGACGGAGTGGGGGTCGCCGTCGCCGACGACCTCGAGGTAGACGTAGTTGGCGAGGCGGCCGCGGGTGAGCATCGTGTAGAGCTGCTGCCGCGACAGACCCCCCGGCCCCTGACCTTGCTGTTCCCCGCCGGCGAGGCCGTGCATGGTGTCGACGGAGACACCCTGGGCGCTGTGGACGGTGGTGGCGTACCCAAGCTCGGCCGAGGCCTGCACGTACGCCGCGGGGAGCACGACGGTGCGTTCGGTGCGGGTGTGCCGGGCGGTGACCGACCCGCCGTCGTGGACCTGTGTGAGGGTCCACCGGTCGCCGTTCTTCACCCAGTCCGTCGACGTGGTCCG